>OMYT01000028.1 GCA_900315315.1 uncultured Eubacteriales bacterium
GGCGTTGAGATCTTCTAACCTTGCACTTATTATACCATGAACCACGCCCTACACGTTGAATTTGTTATGTTTTTGGTTTGTTGAGCAAACCCTAAGATATGATATTAAATACAGGACAAGCGGAATGAAAAACGAATAATCAGAATTCTCCGGATACGCTCTTTTAATCAGTGAAAGTATGATTGTTTGGGGTTTTCCTTTTCTTTTTTGCAATGCTGGATAGTGAGTTTTTCCTTTGCGTCTTCAAAGCTTCATAAACGCTCTGAGAGATCACATTTGCACTGGGGATCCATCTTCTCAGTCCATCGTAAAACAGTATTTCAAGTTTCTGATAGTATTCCGGGTAGTAACGCTTTGGAAACAATGTCTTCTTTATTTCGTTCAGTATTTCATGAAGTGTATCTGAGTTCATCTTGCTGTCCAGGGTAGCTTTGGCTATTGTCATCACCGATTCGTAAATCTGGTCGGAAAACACATGGGAAGTCAAAGCCGCTGGTTCGATTTTTTCAGTGATGTTACTGTCAAGTTCACGGATAAGAGAAAAGTACAGTTCGTTGAAATCATCGGACATTCTGTCCAGATCCTGCTTTTGTGTTTTGAAGAATTCCCGGATAATAGGACCGGCCTTTTTTTCAAATTCTTCCTGAATCATTTCAGGAACTGCCTGCAGCACCAGTCCGTCATGTTCCGCGATACAAAGCAGTTTTTGTTCTTCGAGGTTGTCTATCGTTTCTCTCAGCCCGCCGCAAAGGTTGCTGGCATATGTGTCCGCCAGTTTTCGGGCGGTGTTTTCCCACAGAATATCTGGAAGAGCTTTTTCTATCTCAGCCCGTCCGAACACTTTCTTAGTCCGCTTGAGCCTGTCGGTTTTCTCTATCATATTTATGCGAAATACAGTATCAGCGGCGGAATCGATTGTGTGGATAATGTCTGTTAGTTCAGATTCTGTTTCGGTGATGTTTTCGTAGCAATGCGTAAGAACGGTATAAACTGGCTGTTTTGTGATCTTGCCTATATTGCGGATCAGTTCTTTCTCATAGTTTTCGAGCCTAGCGCGGCCCGAGTTGATAAAGTAGAAAACCGCATGGAACCATTCGTTCAGGGAAGGACTGCTGTTTTTTTTCTGGATAAATGCACGAATATTTTCTGTGATCAGATCAAGCTGATCAACTTCAAGGCCTTTGGAATCAAATATGGTTATAGGCAGGCCGTCCTTGAGGACATATTCATATCGGTCAAATTCCTGTGTCACGGGCACGCCGCATCCTGTTTCCGCCACATGCTCGCCCAGGACAAAGTTGACGAATTCCGATTTTCCATTTCCTGTACGGCCAAGAAGGAGGAGGTTTGCTCTGACTTTCGCAATTGCATTGTCTGCCATGGGTCAGGCCTCTCATTTCATTCTTCTGTTTTGATGCTTTTCTTGACCATTTTCTCAACAAAGCGGTCAAGTTTGTTGGAAGCCGAGTCCGTAAGCACGTTAAACAGTTCCGTCACGATGCCGCTGGAATCGTCTTCAGTGAAGAAAGACTCGGCGTCGATTTTTTCTCCGTGAATATGCTTTTCAACATAGGAGTAGCAAAGCTTCGATATCACGTGCCCTATGGCTTTGGTGATAAGTCCCGCGGCCGCGATGCCTATTCCCTGGAATACAAATCTGTACTTTGGCAGGACCGTACTAAGCAATCTGACGAGCCTGTCGGAAACACGAATGATTTTGGCGGGTTTTACTCCTTTGATTATGCCTTCAAGGCAGTCAACACCGTAGACTGAATAGATTCTGGTAATCAGTTTCAGGTGGATTTCCGCGAGCCTGTCTTCTGCGTTATCCGCGGTAAGCGTCTCCCCGAATTTCACCGCGGATACAGTGAGGCTGACTTCATTGATATATTTCTCTGCTTCCCGGGCTTTGATCTTCAGGTCCGCCATCTGGCTTCCGATAAAGGCGGCCCGGAAATCTTCATCTTCCATCTGGTTCGCAGACCAAAGGATCAGATCGTCCAGATCCAGAGGCAGTTCCTTATGCGATGAAACGCTGAAGGTTTTGATCTGCTCCAGTCCGTTTGCCTTGAGAA
The DNA here is from genome assembly GCA_900315315.1 of uncultured Eubacteriales bacterium. Lineage (GTDB taxonomy): Bacteria > Bacillota > Clostridia > Christensenellales > Aristaeellaceae > Aristaeella. The sequence goes on from OMYT01000028.1 coordinate 2,076, forward strand.
CGCCTTTGAAGCTGTTCTCCTTTGAGCCTTCTTCGTCGTCTTCCTCACATTTGGTGAAAACGATGCAGAGTTTACTCCGTACGTTTTCGTCCTCTGTCAGCGCTTTTATCACGCGGAGGTCGATGGGTTCAATTCTTTCGTTTTCTATTGACAGGCAATACCATATGACTGTGACAGGGAGACCGTTGTACTCTTTGTTTATCGCGTTCCGGACGTTTTCCAGATATGTCTCGGACTGACCGAGTTCATAGCCAGCTGTATCAATCAGATTGATCTTTCTGTCAAAGTCGTGTCCGTCATATAGGTTGGTATATCCTTCGGTTTCCGGTTTAGAGTGTGATACTTTTGCGACATCGACTCCGAAAATTGTATTGACCAGAGTCGATTTTCCGGCACCTGAAATGCCGATGAGCATGATGTTCGGGTATTTCTTTTTGCGCTCTGCTTCAACAAACTCCTGCCATAACTGGTTGAGACGTTCCGTAAGATCCTTGCTGCTCATTTGTTTCCCTCTCCGTTCACAGTGTTGTTCCTGAACAAATTCTGGATATATGCAATTGCCGTTTGTTGTAATCAGATAATAGCATACACGGCTTTTTTGCGTCAATCGCGGGCCTTTGCGTGTTTGCCTTCTTCAGAGGACATTCTGACACAGCTAGTCTGTTTCCATATGAGAACAACACAACAAAAGGCGGTTTTCTCATGAAGGTAACCGTCGGTGGTATCTGTCCAGTAGGATCGACTGGCTGTGTGTTGATTGAACTATGGGTTCAATGACAAAGAGGTCTTTAGACAATATGATGTTACTGCAGAAAGCGAACGGAGGGATGAAGATGTCTGAGTTTGACACGTATGAGTATGATCCGTTGCAGGCCCGGGACTACTCCGATCCGGATGAGTTCTATGACGATCATTTCGAGGAGTTCGATTGTCTTGATGACGCGGAGGATTATTTCTGCGACCACAATCCGGATGCCTGATCGATTCAACCGCGGGTTCAATGACATCTCCTGATGGCCGCAGTACAATGCAGACGGAACGGATGAGAAAGGTGAGCCACGTGAAGAAAACGGTGTCCCGGGAGAAGATATCCAAAAGGGCTAGGCGGGAACTGGATCGGGCAAAAAGGACTATATGGCCTATGTGCCCGGTTACAAGGATCAGGGAATCCGGCAAAGCCTACAGCCGGAATAAGGCGAAACTGATATCTGCCGAAGAATGAGAAAGGGGATCTGGAAAATGGAGAACATTGAAAACAATGCTAAGATTCATGTGCTGGGCTGCGCTGCCGTCGTGGTTTCTGCTTTCAGCTTGGAGGATTGGAAACTGGTGGAGAAGTACGCGCCGGATGCGCTGACCATTGTTGATGAGAGCGGAAAAACCGTCTTTCGCGTCACTACGGAGAGCGGCCCCGGTTGCTTGGTGAAGGACCATGCCGAGTTCGGCGCTTCCGTCACCCAGGACGGCAAGGCTACCATCACCATCCTTTTGGATCCGGACAATGACGATAAGATGGGCATGGTCAAGGAAGCCCTGTCCGGGCCGCTGATGGATCTGATCCAGATGGAGAAGATCCTTCCCGGGATCAAGAAGGGCGTGATGAAAAAGCTGGACCAGGCAAATGTGTATATCTCTCAACTGTAATCAGGAATTATTGTTGGAGGGTTGTGAATGTTCAGGATGCAGCATCTGTTGTCGCACATCTTCTCGGCCTGTCTTGTGGTGGCCGGGGTGTTGGCCATGATGAAGCCGGACGGGTATTCTTTCCGCGCGGAATTCATCGCGGTCGCCCTGGTCTATGGTTTCCACCTGTTCTGCAGGGGAATGTTCTTCTGCAGAATCGCGGACAGGCAGGTTTCTGAGACAGAAGAAAGCGATCACGCTGAAGGAGGAAAAACGAATGATTGACTGGGATAATCTTCCTGAACCGGATTTTGACGCATATGATGAGCCGGCTGAGCCACTGGGTGCATATATCAATGGCCGCTGGGTGGATGCGGAAGACCTTCCCATGGGCTACGGTCACAGCCCCGATTGGTGGGACGACGATGAATTTGGTGAAACTTTTGAAGAATACATGGAGCATACTGACTAAGCATCTAGAAATTCCATTATTGTGATCCGCATGATGGATAAGCCTGATTTTCAGGTGAAAGCCATCATGCTTTTTTTGTGAAACAGGGGCAGAAGCCGGAAAGAAATCTTTTCGAACGAAGATGGACGCATTGAAAATTCTATGTTATACTGTTTGGGAATCCATCGAAAAAGGGATAAAGGCATGACGGGAAAAGCAAGAGCACTGTTTCTTCTCCGGTACCTTCGAAATCATTCAGACGAGGGCATGGCAGTTACGGCGAATGAGATCATGGAGGCTTTCAGGGCGACGGGCCAAAAAATCTCCCGCCCAACGCTGCGTGAGGATATTGCCTCTTTGCAGGAGGCCGGCTTTGAGATCATCGTCCGGGAAGTACCCGGAATCGCGACATATTACAAGTTCATGGACCGGGAATGGTCCGTACCGGAACTGCAGATCCTGATTGATGCCGTTTCATCCGGGATGTTTATCTCTCGCAACAAGAGTGCGGAGATGATAGATAAACTGAAGGGTATGGCCGGTCCCACGGAGCGGGAACAGTTGATACCCTCCATTGAGGTGGAGGATCAGGTCAAGGCGCCGAATGAGCAGATCCTGTATATTATCCAAGCCATTAAGGACGCAATTCTGAAGGATGAGCAGATTTGCTTCAAATATTATGAGTTTGATCCCTTCATGAAGTGCGTGCCGAAGCATAACGGTTATGTGTATACAGTCTCGCCTTACGCCATGATCTGGAAGAAAGACCGGTATTACTTGGTCGGTTGGAGCGAGAAGCACGAAAGTGTGGTTCATTTCAGGATTGACCGTATGGGCATGCCGAATCCGAATGGAAATCAGCGTCGCCCGGCACCGGAGGACCTGAGACTGGAGGACCGGAGCGACAAGGTCTTTTCCATGTTTGACGGCCCGGAGGAAGTGGTGACGCTCCGCTGCCGTCCGAATCTGATCGGACAGGTCATGGACCAGTTCGGAGAGAACCTGGAGATCACGAACCGGCGGGAAAACAGGATGGACATCACGGTGACCGTGCATCTGTCCCCGACGTTCTACGCTTGGTTGTTTCAGTATACGGGGCAGATGACGGTGATCGCGCCGGAACATGTGCGGGAGGCGTATGCAGGGTATCTGCAGGATGCGCTGAACGAGGTGCTGGGAGAGTAAATTTGTTCTTCTTTGGTGTTTGAACGGAAAGGAAACAAAAATAATGGGTGAGTTTATCTGTGGTGAGTGCTTAGAGGAAATGAAAAAAATGCCAAGTGATAGCATTGACTTCATTTTTACTTCTCCACCATATGCAGATCAAATAAAAGATTATGGATCGACTGGGGTTAGAATAAAACCAGATAAGTTTGATAGTTGGTTTCTTCCGCGTGCGAAAGAGATGTTTCGGATATTAAAACCTACTGGGAGTTTTGTTTTGAATATTAACGACAAACTGGATGGAAAGTTTCAGAGTATCTTTGTTTTCAAGTTGGTAGTCATGCTGGTTGAACAAGCTGGTTTCCACTTGGTCAGAGATTATGTATGGTATAATCCCGCTACACCGCCAAACATCTTCTCTAGAGGAACTATGGGAAGAACAAAAAAATCTCATGAATACTGTCTGTGGTTTAGTAAAACAGAAACTTGGACGTTTAATATGGATGCTATTCGTAAGCCATATAGCAATCGCATGATGGATCTGTTTCAGGCTGAACCTATGGGAGGACGAGGTGAAAATTCAAGACCAAGTCGACACAGTTTTGATTTGAGTCATACATGGAAAGATAATGGTGGAGCGGATCCGGGTAGTGTCCTGACTATAAGTAATACAAGTAGTAACGATGTATTTCATCGGCTTTGCAAGCAATTTGGTATTAATCATCCGGCAAGATTTCCAGAAACATTAGTTGAGTTTTTCATAAAAGCGGGAACCAACGAAGGTGATGTTGTTCTTGATCCATTTGCGGGCTCTGGTACGACTGCTATTGTTGCACAAAGGTTGGGTCGGGATTTTAAAGCGATAGAGATTAACCCTGATTTTTGTAGCATGGCAACAAAATGGCATGAGGTAGAATTCAACAGCGAGTGCTTGTATAGGAATAATCTAGAGCAGTTTTACACAGACATAATCTCCCGGTGCCGCTGGAGTCTTTTACCATTTGGGTTCTTATATGATTTGTATGAAGCGTGGCTTCCAACTGTAGGATTATATGAAAAACCACAGAAGAAAACTGATTTTAGCAATCGAATTATTGAGTTTTTAAGAGATAAAGATGGGTGGGATGTTGATAAGCGATATGTAGTTGCGGATGAAAACAACATGCCAATGCCAGAAATGCTAATAAAACAATATAATCTCAAGAACTGGTTTAATAAAACACAGCAGAGTGAAGACGATATGATCCTATGTAGTCCTGTACTACACGAAAAATATAAGGGGGTGTTGCGACTCCCATGAGTGCTAGACTATCTCAACAGGAATTACATAGGCTGTTTCTTCAGGATGTTGGTGAAATAGCGTTTGTTGCAGCAGATACTGGGAAAAAACCATTGCGTGTACGACTAGACTATCCATTTAACCGTGAACTGAATGTATATATTTTTAATTGCACTGCACCTCCAGGGGGACGTTCCATTGATGAGTTTAAAGTGCAATTAATCCTTGATGGTCAAAAGAGAGGTGAACGAGGGAGATTTGATCTGTATGATGGTCGTACAACGATAATAATAGGTTATGCTACTCCTTTTGTGGATACAAGCGCGGGAATCTGGGTTTTGTTTGAACTTGATAAGCATCAGGAATTTGCTTATTCAGCTAACATTCAAGTTTATCTGAGACAATTGTTGCGGGCCTTAGAACAAGATGTGCATGTGTGCGTAAAGCATAATCAGGAGACATTAGTAATTTGTAAAAGGCAACATCTCGTTGAAGCATTACAAACAAGGTTTAGAATTGATTTAAATGTAATGCTGGAGAGGGCAGAAAGATGGAATTGAGAAAGAATGATTTCAGGCCGGACTACAATAAGAATGACCATGATATTGCTGAAAGCTTCTACCTTCCTGCCATGCGGAGCAGTATCAGATATGACAGGATATCGGGATACTTTGGAAGTACGGTATATATCATAGCGTGGTCTGCACTTCTTGAGTTTGTTGCCAATGATGGAAAAATTAGAATCATCTGTTCTCCGTGCATTTCTGATGAAGATAAAAAAGCCATGACGGAAGGCTACTCTGCTCAGAACGATGAGATTATCAAGGAATCATTATCAAAGGAATTGAACGAGCTATTTGCTTTAGATTCCTTATCTAAACCAGCTAGAGCCCTTGCTTGTCTTATTGCTGAAGGAATACTGGACATTAAAATTGCTGTCCCACGAAAAGGGATGGAGCCAGATCTGGCTCGACTGTTTCATGACAAAGTTGGCATTTTTACTGATAGTCATGGAGATTCAGTCGGTTTTCGCGGATCAATGAATGAAACATTTCAGGGATTAGCAGATGGAGGTAATCTTGAATCAATAGATGTATTTCCAAGCTGGGTTGATACAAGGGACTCTTTCCGCGTTCAAAGTGCATCAGAATACTTTGAAAGATTATGGAATCATAATGAGCAGAATGTTCTCGTTTATAATTTTCCTGAAGCCATAAGAAAAAACCTAATCAACAAGAGCAATGGTTATGATTGGAAGACCTTAGCAAAAGAAATATCAACAAGTATTTCATTGGCAAGAAAATGGTCACCCAACAAACGCAATTCATCAAAAACGCCTAGACCACATCAACTACAGGCCTTGGAAAACTGGGTCAAGAATGGACGAGTTGGCATCTTGGAACACGCAACAGGGAGCGGAAAAACATTTACTGCGATTTGCGCAATAAGAGATGCTTTAGATAGAGGGAAATCAATTCTTGTCCTTGTGCCATCAAAGGAATTACTAGGACAATGGAAAGCAGAAATAGAGGATGCTATACGTGACATTCAAGTGAGTTATCTATTATGTGGTGATGGAAACAATACCTGGAAGGAAAACGAAACGCTCCAACTGTGGACACGACCTAGTGAAACTACAAACAAGATTACTATCGCGATTATGGATACAGCCTGTAGCAATCAATTTGTTCATAGTGTTGTTGCTGGTGAACATTTGCTACTTGTCGCGGATGAAGTTCATCGTATCGGAAGTCCAGCCAGGAGGAACATCTTAAATATATATGCAAAAGAGCGTTTGGGGTTATCAGCCACTCCAATTCGCTATGGAGATCCAGAAGGAACAGAGGCTATTTTCACATATTTCGGAGGAATCGTTCCTCCTGTGTTTTCTCTAGAAGACGCAATTAAAGCCAAGGTGTTAACACAGTATTATTATCATCCCTTGCAAGTTCATTTAACCGCCGAAGAACAGGATGATTGGCGCAATTTAACTAAGCAGATTAATAAATTGATTGCCATGTGTGCCAAACCAGGAGAATCTGTTGGTAGTGTCATCTCATCAAATTCAAGGCTTCAAATGAAGCTGCTTGAACGAGCTCGCATACTAAAACAGGCGCATAACAAAATCAGTCTTTCTTTACAGGTTATTCAAAAATACTATGAACGAGATCAGCGATGGATTATTTACTGTGACAATCAAGAACAATTAAGAGCCGTGCTCTCGCTTTTGCTCAAAAACGGATATGACGCATATGAGTATCATTCAGGGATGAAGGGCGACCGTTCGGAGACGCTAAAATACTTCGAATTAAATGGTGGGGTACTTGTTTCAATCCGTTGCTTAGATGAGGGTGTAGACATTCCCGCAACAACACATGCGCTAATATTGGCATCATCAAAAAACCCGAGAGAGTTTATTCAAAGAAGAGGCCGGATACTAAGAAAATCACCAGGAAAATACTTTGCGCAATTGTATGATGCAATAGTTGTTCCGGATTTTCCACCTGATGAAAATGAAAAAGGCAGCTCAATTGTCGAAGCTGAATTGTCAAGAGCAATACAATTCGGCGAATGGGCAGAAAATCCATCATGTGTATCAGATTTACGCATTATAGCACGCAAGCATGGAATTGATTATCAAAAGATAAAGGATGGAGGACTTGAAGATGACGACGAGACAGAACCTGAATGAACTGTTGAATGTTCTCGAAGAAATCCGCAGTAGCAAATACCCTGACGTTCCGAAAGAACTCATAGAACAGATTGCAATCTCTCAATACGATAATCAAGACGATCGCAACAAGGCAAGAACCGAAACAATGAAAACCCTGGCAGATTATATTAACAAACTGGGTTAATTGGAGGTGATGAAAAGTGCTGCATTTTGATCGGATGACCTTAATTGATTTCGGTCCATATAAGGGAAAACAGGTCGTTGATTTCTCTGATAAAAGCGGTGTTAGCATTTTCTGGGGTAATAATGGCCGCGGGAAAACCACCCTTCTTAACGCTTTTCGTTTTGCACTCTTCGGTGTGATTCAGCGTCGAAATGGGGTCTTGAAAAACATTAGTGAGATGAGTAATGACGAAGCAAAATTAGAGGGGAGATACGGATTCACTGTCATTTTGGACATGACAAATGATGAGGACAAATATAAGTTAACAAGACAGATCAAACAACGACCTGGCCTTTTAGCACCTGGAAGTGACGAGGATTATGAAAAGGTTTTATTCCTTGCAAAAAATGGTTCTATACTTTCACCAGAAGACCGCGATCATGAATTGAATATGATAATGCCTGAGCAAGTAGCAAGATTCTTTTTGTTCGATGCCGAATTGCTACAGGAATATGAGGAACTGTTGGAAACTAATACATCTGATGGCGAGCAGATAAAAAATGCAATAGAGAAGATATTAGGAGTGCCAGTACTTCAAAATGGTGTTATTGATATTGAAGATTGCCTTTCCAACTATGAAAAGCAGAAATCTCGAGCTGCCAGAGCAGATGATAAAACTGTACAGCTTGGACAAGAGATGGAAAACCTGACAGCTAATATTGAAGAGCACCAAAACATTGTTCGAGAAAAACAAGCCGAGCTAGGAGAACTGATCCGGAAAAAACAAATCCTCGAAGGTCGAATGGCAGATACTGATAAACTGCGCAACTGGATTATTCAGCGTAATGAAGCGCAAAAAACACTTTCGAAGAACGAGGAAGATTTAGAACAAGTTCAAGCTGATATCAGAGAACACATGAAAAATGCATGGCGTGGAATGCTTCTATCAACAGTTAGAGATCTTCGAGAGAAAATCGAACATGAGGAAAGCGTTCTTGAAGCAAAGAAGCAAAAACGCAATGTCGCTGATCGCTTTATTATTGAAATGAAGAAAGCGATAACAGACAGAATATGTCCCATTTGTGGACAAGAGGTTTCAGGAAGTATTATCGAGCATCTTCGTGCCAAGATTGAAGAATCAACAAATGAGTTTTCGGGGCTCTCGGAGGAAGAAAGGCAGCGCCTTTATAATCTACAAGGACAAATGAGCTCAATTAGACAGCTTTCAGTAGATGTTCGAGACGAAAAGCAAGAAATCATTTACTTGGAAAACCGAAAAGAAGAACTACAAATTTCTATTGGTGAGCAAAAGCAGCTTATTGGTGAATTGGCCGATAACATTAAGCGATATGGTGAAGCCTCAGAGGAAGCAGATATACTAAGCATATCGAAAGACCATTCTGAAGTGGAGCAAAATATACGTGATCTTCGGCGTGGCATTGAGGCTGAGAACAAGAAACTCGCAGAACTTAAAACCAGCAAGGAACATGTGGCTGCAACAATTGATAAAATGGCAGGTGGAACGGATTACCGGTTGGCAAGTAAAAAATATGAATTATGCGATCATGTTTTCCGGATTTTCGAAGAAAGCAAAACTCGCTATCGTGAAAAGTTAAAACAAAATGTCGAAAAAGATGCTACTGCTTTGTTTGTTAACCTGACTGGTGATAAAGATTATGTTGGTCTAAAAATCAACGATAATTATGGACTTGAGATCATTCATAGATCAGGACGTACTGTTCCGGGGAGATCTTCTGGTTATGAGCATATTGTTGCTTTGTCTTTAATAGGAGCTCTTCATAAAAATGCTCCGCTAAGGGGACCCATTATTATGGACTCTCCGTTTGGACGCCTTGACCCTACTCACAAGGCTAATATTGTTAGAACTCTTCCGGATATGGCAGAACAAGCTATGTTACTCGCCTATATTGGAGAAATCGATGATCAGGTTGCCAGAAAAGAACTTGGGAATCACCTGATTCATGAGTTCAGACTTGAAAGAATAACTTCAATGCACACGGAAATAAGATAAGGAGGTATTTCCATGGCTGAGAGTATAACAACTATTGTGCTGTCCGGTCAGGCACAAAAAGTAGCTAATCAGATGAAAGATAGTGGGACTTTCCCGGATGCATTGTCTGCTGCAAAATTCGGAATGTCGTATGCAATCAAGTATTATTGGGAAGATGTGGATACTCCAGAGAAACTGTCAAAATTGAATTCAATATATGACTCGAGAGGAACTACATATAATATTGGTTCACTCGACCCGGATAATTACATTGACAAGTTGATGTCGGCTCTTTATCCGGGCACTAATTCCCCATATGCGTTTATGCGAGCACTGATGTGCTTCGGTTTGAACAAACTCGGAGATTTATTAGATGAGGGAAGACTGTTCCCCATCAACAAGGCAATGTGAGGTAAAATCAGTGGCGAATGTATCGTATGCCATTCGAGAAGATCCAAGCACCATCTTCTTATTAGAAGATGCCGGGAACTTTTATAAAGATTATTGTCAAATATGTTCCTTTGGAAAGTACTTGGTTCGTCCCGAACTACTAGGACAATATATGGGTTTTGCTCCATATATTGGTTATAACGGGAAATATCGGGGTGATCCTTCAAAGATAAAACTATCCATAGAGGATAAGGATCAGGTGCCCGCATACGATTACGTTGCCGTCATTGATTCTCAAGTTGAATTTAGGGTTACGCCTTTCGTAATACGCCGTCTAAGTAAAGATCATATGCCTGCATGGGGCATGAAATCATATCTTGATTTTTTCGCAGATCAAAAAAGTGGAATTATACTCTTTCTTCGTATATACAAAATTTCTGAAGCAATCGATTCCAAATACATTAAAAAAGGAAGTCGGGGTAGCTCTCAGATACTAAAACTATACGATCAAAACGAAGAAGAAACGACAATATCTGTTGATATCAATTACCCTGTAATCTCTGGGAACAAGTTTGATTATATACGTGAAGAAATAATCCATCTTCTAAAAATAGAAAACGCCTTCATTGCTGAATATGACAGATCTAGTGATGGCCTTGAAAACCTTCAAAAACGAATTGAAGCGGAGCATCTTGTTCAAGGGACAAGACAGCGGTGGGAACTTCGTAATATGCAATGGGTCGAGGCTGGATATGATATCGAAGGCGATTTTGATATGGCACAACTCGACTATGAGTCCATCTATCGAGAAGTGCTTGAAACTGAGCCCGGGATGGAATCGATCATCAATTATATAAGACAGATTCAACCGGCGCGGCTTGGAGAATACGATTATTTACTAAAAGATGTCCATGAACATAATGAAAATGAGCTTTCATCTACGTTACGAATATTCGATATGAGTGTTCGATCTGCGGTAAAAAATGCTTTGTATTATCATAAACGATATGGCCTTGACCTTGAAGATTCATTCCAATGCGCATGTATAGGAGTGTTTACTGCTATTCAAAAACACAATGAAGGCGTCGAGGGATTATTTCCTTCTTATGCATCAATGTGGATGCGACAGATTCTGGACAGAGATATGCCCATGTATCAATATAATTTCAGATTCCCGGTGCATTTTAAAGTTTTTGTTATTCAAATGATAAATCGGATCAAGAAACAGGTTGAAGATTTTGATCTGATGGAGATTGAATACGACGAATTGTATTATTTGCTCGACCATTATGCGGATCTGAAGAAAGATAAGATTCTTTTTATGACAAATGCATTGATTCCTTCTGTCAGCATTGAGCAAATAATAGATGCATCAGAAGAGGGGCTATATTTTGCAGCGCAAGACGAGCATTTGGAAAATCTGGAGCATTCATTATCGTTGGACTTTCTGACTGATTGCCTACAAGAGCTTAAAGACAGAGAAAGAGAAATAATAGAAAAGAGATATGGATTCTACGACTATAAAGAAATGTCGCTCGAGGAGATTGGAAAGGACTATAACTTGACGCGAGAACGGGTTCGTCAGATACAAGCCAAAGCGGAACGAAAAATAATTAAGCGATTGGAGCTAAAGGGTATTATAACAAAAGAACAGTTTGAAAAGATTATGGGTACGAGAAATAAGGGTAAATCACAAGAGGACTGCGAGCCGAAAAAGAGAGGCCGAAAGCCAGAAAAAAACTGATATATAATATGAGCTATGATCCCAATAGTCCTGATATTCCGAATATGGAAGAGACTAAGCAGTATCTTATTAATCATTGTTGTTTCCATTAATTTCCGGAATAGGATGTTCGAGCTTGGGGCAGATAGAAGGATTGCTGAGTTGCTTGCTGGATGTGAGATATATACACAAAGGGCGTTGATTAAGGTTTGGAAGGAGTTATGAATATGGTAGAGACAAGGCATAAATTGATTCCTTTGAGGCAGGCGAACCGGTATGCCGGGTATCAGTTCTGGGGCCGGGTGACGGTGGATGGGCTGCAGGGTGAGGAAGTGTTCAACTATCTGGTGTTGTCGGTCTATCAGTGGATTCGGGGAAAGATCCAGTCTGAAGAGGATAAAAATGCCAAGCCGCTGCAGGTGCCGGCGCCGGAGGATTACGCTTCCGTGACTGCGGAAACGTTTATAGCGCATCATACGAATATCCTGTTTGACCTGGATATCACGCCTGTGCCGGAGGAGAAGGTCTGGGCGCTGCGGATCAGGGAAGCGGACCATGGATCGGATGACGGCCGGGAGCCGGTGATCGGGCGGACATTTACGACCCGGGTTGGTGTCCGGCTGAATGAAAAAGGGCAGACGGAACTGGCTGTGAAAATTGATGTGACGGATCCGGCGACGGAGGAAAAGGAACTGGAGTTTACTTTCCGTCCTGGGTTTGTCCGTGTCCTGGCGGAACAGGAAAAGGTTCATTTTGAACAGGTGACCGGGCTGCGGTACGGAAAACCTTTCCAGGTGGATACGGATGAGGAGTACAAGAGCCTGGTATACATGCTGGAGAATGATGATAACCAGTTGCCGCTCGTGGTGTTTACATACGCTCATCCCGGGGAAATGAAGGACGCTGCGAAAAAGAGCGTGGAGGAACTGGTGAAGAGCGGGCAGATGGATGCTTTCATGAAGCCCGGCAGTCTGCGGATGCCCGGTATGGGCATGGGAATGCCCGGATTCGGCGGGATGCCCGCCGCCGCGCCGGCGAAAAAGGAAGAGCCGATATTCCCGTATAAAATTGATGATTTCTGCGGGGAGGAAACCTTCGCGTTCGCGTTGACCTATGTGCTGGGGGATCAGTATACTGAGCGCTTCAGGAAGAAGATCAGAAAAGATTTCAGGCCCGGTGATATCCTGCTGTGCGGCGCGAAGAAGTTCAAGGGCGGTGTCAGCGTGTTCGCCTATCCGGGTGAGAACAAGGATGACCTGAAGAAGGTGTACGCGGACGCGCTTCTGGCCGTGCGGATGTATCCGAAGCATAAGGCACCGTATGATTTCGGGACGACTGTTTTTGAGGCTGAGGCCCGGAATATGGACCAGCAGATCCGTGCCATGAAACTGGTCAGCAATACCGAGCTTAAGGGGAAAAAGCGGATCGAGGAACTGACGGGCGAGGTCGCAGGACTTTTCAAAACCATCGATGACCGGGACAAAAGGATCCGGCAACTGGAAGGCGAGAAGAACGAGGCGTTCGGGCGCGGCCAGGATACCATGAAAAAGGAAATGGAGAAACTGAACGGCACGATCAATGAGCAGGTGAGGGAACTCGCTTCCAGGAACGCCGCCATTGAGCAGATGCGGGGCAGCTACCAGCAGAACGTGCGCCGGGACCAGATCATTGAGAAGATCCATACCATCGATGAGTGGCCGGCGGATAACGCGGGCGTGGTGAGATTCTTCCTGGCCGCTTACGGTGACAGGATTGATTTTACGGAACGTGGTATCTCTTCAGCGTCGAAATGCGATATGAAACCGGAGAAAGTCTGGGACATCCTGTACAGGGTCGCCAACCCAATGGTGGACCTGTTCAGAAGCGGACGGGACAATCTTTCCGAGAAGGATGTCGCGGACGCCGCCGGGTTTGATATGTCTTTCCGGGAAGGGGCGGAGACCCGGGAACGGGAAGAGTTTATGAGGTACAGGCGGGATACCTATAACGGGAAGGAAATCTCCGTGGAACCGCATCTGAAGTTCAGAGGCGCGAAAAACGAGGCGGATTACCAGCGGCTGTATTTCTGGTATGACAAGGAGAATCAGCGGATCGTCATCGGGTATCTGGGGGATCATCTTCCCAATGCCGCGACAAGGTACGCAAAGTAACGGATTGCTTTCCTGTTTGCTGTGAAGGGAGCGGTTTTATTGGGCATCTCGAAGTCGAAGTATGTCCGGGGCGTTGGCTGTGAGAAAGCGCTGTGGCTGGATGAGAACAAGCCGGAGGTCGCAGTGGCCTCGGATGACATGACTCACGCGAATGAGGGAACGCAGGTCGGTATTCTGGCGCAGGATCTGTACGGGCCGCACGAGGTGGTTCCGTACAACAAGGATAAGCGGTTCATGATCCGGGACACGGAGGAAATGCTGGCGCGGAATGTGCCGGTGATCTGTGAGGCGTCCTTCGGCGGAGACGGTGTGTTCTGCAGCGTGGACCTGCTGATCAACCACGGGAACAAGCGTGTGGATATTGTGGAGGTCAAGTCCACCAGCGGGATGGAACCGGAATATTATGACGACGCGGCTTTTCAGACGTGGGTACTGAGAAAGAACGGGTTCCATGTCGGGAAAGTATGCATCGCCCATGTGTACAATAAATATATCCGGCAGGGCGACCTGGATATCCGTCAGTTCCTGGTGGAGGAAGATATCACGGAGCAGGTGGAAGAGAAACAGCCTGAGGTGTCCGGCAATGTGGCGCGGCTGCTCAGCGTCCAGAAGATGACTGCGGAGCCGGTTGTGGATTTCGGGGCGGACTGTCCGGAGTGCGTATACTGGCAGTATTGCTCCTGGAATCTGCCTAGGCCGAATGTATTTGACCTGCCGGGTCAGTCGAACTTCACAAGGAACGATAAGCTGAAACTGTATCAGGAAGGCTGTGTTTCATTTGACCGTCTGCGTGGCCGACTGGAACTGAAGGCCCGGCAGATCCTGACCGTGCTGGGACATCTGGAAGGAGAGTCGCGGATTGAGCGGGAGAAGATCCGGGAGTTCCTGAAAGGCGTCACTTTTCCGCTCTATTTCCTGGATTTTGAGGGGATCAATCCCGCAATCCCGCCGTATGATGGGACATGGCCATACAGGAAGATCGCTTTCCAGTATTCCCTGCACTGGCTGGAAACGGAAGGCGGGGAATTGAAACATTCCGAGTTCCTGGGTGAGCCGGAGCGCTCCCCGCTCAGGGACATGGCGGAGCAGTTGTGCCGGGATATCCCGAAAGACGTGTGTACCGTCGTGTATAACCTGGCATATGAGAAAACGGTCCTCGGGGAACTGGCAAAGCAGTTTCCGGATCTTTCGGACCATCTGATGAATATCCGCGACCATATCGTGGACCTTATGGTGCCTTTCCAGAAATTGTACTGGTATCTTCCGGCTATGGAGGGGTCATATTCCATCAAATATGTGCTGCCGGCGCTGTATCCGGATGATCCGGCGCTGGATTACCATAACCTGGAGGATGTGCATAAGGGAACGGAGGCGTCAGATGCCTTCGTGAATATGGCGGGAATGACACCGGAAGACCGGGCGAGGATTCGGGCGAACCTGCTGAAATACTGCGGGTTGGACACTTTTGCGATGGTGAAGGTCTGGGAAGCGCTGGTCAAAGCAGCGAAGGAGGAATAAGCATGGGACAGTTCAATCCATATCTGTGGAGTGTGTATGCGAACGGAGTGGGAAAAGAAACGATTGAGCGTTTCCGCAGATTATTAATGGGTAATGATTCAGGATATGCGAGCTTTATTGCCGGATTGATGAAAGCATATTGTCCAGATGATGATTGGATCGACGAAACACAGTATTTCATTCAGGTAAAGACTGCTGAAACAGAAATTGTTTTGGATAAGAGCGGAACAACCGAGGAGATTATGTCCGGGTATTATTTTGATTATCTGGAAAAATATAAAACACCTGTAAAAGCACAGTGGTGTTTATCACAAGAACTGGGAGGATTGTCAACACTTCTTGCGCTAAGGTATCCTGATCGTTTTATTCCGTACTATTATCCAGCGTGCTTTATTGTGCTTCAGAGGATTGCTGAGTATTTCGGAATTGAGTTGCCTAAACTGCCATCAAAGGGGCAGAAGGAAAAGCGCGTCGTATATTATGCGGAGATTTCGGACGTGATGAATGCCTTCAGGGTTGAAAATGATCTGACTTCTGAAGAGCTTTGGGCGTTGTTGTATGATTATGGTCCAAAACTAGTTGGCGGTCTTGACTGGGTCGTTCCGGTTGAAGATTTGAAAGAACCGCATGATGTGTTTGTGTTTGGGGTAAATGAGGTGCCAAGATGGTCCAGGCCTAAGCCGGGAACGGTTTTTCTGTGGCAGGGGAATCCGGATATGCAACCGGGAGATATTGCAGTACTGTATAACTGGGCGCCGGCAAGCCAGTTTGTCTCAATTTGGCGGGCAGTTTCTGTTGGTTTTAATGATCCGATTTTCAGGCATCACCGGGTTGTATGTTATTCAGCGGTTGGCCCTATTCCTCCGGTGACATATAAGGAACTGCAGAATGATGAACTGTTCGGGACCAGTTCACTTGTACGGGCGAAGATGACATTTATGGATGGAGCCAGTCTGTCCAATAAGTTGTATATGCATTTACTTGAAATGTCACGGGCAAAGGGGAAAATGCTGCCGTCTATTCCTGAGGTGCCGGTTTACAGTGAGATTGAGATACCGAAACTTGTAATTGAAAAGGATGTTGAGAAGTATCTGATGAAAGATCAGTTGCTTCCCAGGCTTGGCTGGGAAAAAAGTGATTATTCCACACAGGTTCCGGTGCGTATCGGACGGGGCGTAACGAAATATCCGGATTTTGTTATCAATTACGATGGCATTCGGAAAAAGGCAGAGATTGTGCTGGAAGCAAAACTGACTATTCCATCCAATAAACAGGCGCAGATTGATAAGGGACAGGCGCGTTCCTATGCCAAGTTGCTCGATGCACGTGTGATTGTTCTGGTGTCGAAGGAAGGAATCTGGATTGGCGAGAAATATGATGATTTTGACGCTCTGAAGAGTTATTCCTGGGGTGAACTGGAGAACACGGATGTGTTTAGAGAAGTATATCAGGTTATAGGGAAAGGGAAAAAAGGGAATAAGCGATGAGCCATGGGTGGCGTGGCCAGTCAAGTTCGGAACTGTTCTTGATGGAAACGATAATAACATCATGGGAAAAGATATTGAAACTTTGCAGCGGTAGATGGATTTGGAAGATCTCACGTAAAAGCTGAACTGCAGGTTCAATGACAGACACCTCGGATTTCCGTACAATCAGTTCAGCGAAAGACAAATGCGGGAGGCAATGTCATGAAGACAGCACGGAGCCTGGTGGCGGATTTACTGGAAGCGGTTGATTCGACCAATGGGAGTTTTATACAATTGCCAAAGGAGGATGCTGTCCGTATTGCTGAACTGCTTGTTGGCGTACAGTTTGTCGGTGAAACACCAAAGCGCCTTGACGGGAAAATTCTGTTTTACTGTCCGTCCTGTGAGAAGAGCTTCAGTGCGGCAGGGCGTGAAGATACAGACAACTTTGAGAAATGGCATTACCATACCTGGTACGCTCCGTGTCCATGGTGCAGACGTGAGGTGTTGCAGAATGACGGATACTGGCGATAGCTTAAAGGAGAGTTGAGAATGGATACTTTTGATCTGGAGTTGCAGCGCGACAGGTTTTTGAAGGTTTTTGACGAACAGATCAGAGAACGCGAGGGAAAGGAAGAACTCAGGGAATGGCTCCTGAGCGACTCTTGCGATTTCTTCACGGCACCGGCCAGTACAAAATACCATGGAAACTATACCGGTGGCCTATGCGAACATTCCCTGGATGTGTATGATATGGCAGTGCAACTGGAAGGGCTCTATCGGGAGAACATTCGGAAACAGTATCTGGTTCTGAATCGTCCTTATGACAGAGAAGAGTTCATGGAATCTCTGGCTGTCGCGGCGCTCTTCCATGACTTGTGTAAAGCAAATTTCTATAAGACCAAGATCAACGGAAAAAATGTTGTCTTTGTTGTGGATGAGCAGCTGTCCTTCGGAAGTCATGGCGGAAAAAGTGTGTATATGCTATCGAAATACCTAAAAGATATCCGGGATGAGGAAGCGATCGCCATCAACTGCCATATGGG
Source organism: uncultured Eubacteriales bacterium (assembly GCA_900315315.1). Taxonomy (GTDB): domain Bacteria; phylum Bacillota; class Clostridia; order Christensenellales; family Aristaeellaceae; genus Aristaeella. The sequence continues at coordinate 19,734 of OMYT01000028.1, forward strand.
GTTCTCGCGTTCAGATGATAACTCCATCAGCATAAGCGAGTCGTTTCATTTCTCGCCCTTGGCCTGGATTATCCATGTGGCGGATGAGGCGGCGACGTTCATGTTAGACAGGGTAACGCCGCAGTAACCTGTTAATCTGATGGCTGGAGGAACATGAGTGGAAGCTTTGGAGAGGGTTCCGAACGCGGAACAGCAGGCTGTGATTGATGAACTGGATAAGAATATCATCCTGTTCGCCAGCGCGGGGACGGGGAAGACTTTCTCTGTCGCCCGGCGGGTGGAAAAGATCATCGCGTCCGGCCGTGCTCTTCCTGAGGAGATTCTATGCCTGACGTTTACCATCAAGGCCGCAAATGAGATGAAGGACGACATTATGGTATACGCGGGAGAGGCTGCGAAGGGTGTCACCGTGAGCACGATCCACAGTTTCGCCTATCAGACGCTGAAAGAGGAATATGTCCGCCGGCCGGAGTTCTATACCCTGCCGACAGTCTGTGATGACACGGAAGCTTTTGAGATTGCCCGGAGAGTGCTGGAAGATCTGGGGATTTCGGAGAAGACATCCATATTTGACCATCCCGGAGTGATCACTGGAATCATCGGGGCTGTCAAGCAGCAGCGGGAACTGATGGGCCTTTATACGGATGATGAGGTCGCGGATTTCCAGAAGGTTTACCGCTATATCCGGGAATCCTGCTTGGATCTGTGCCGGAGGACACTGGTGTTCTATGATTACAAATCCAAACGGGAGGGTGAGGATGAGCCCTTTGCCCGGGTGCTGGAAAATGGAGCGGGCCTGTTTCTGCATGGTTATTGCGAGGAACTGCGCAAAAGCGACAAGCTGGATTATGACGATCTGATCTGCATGACGCATAAGCTCCTTCGGGAACCGGAGCCGCAGAGGTACTGGCGGAAGAAATACCGGTATATCATCATCGATGAGATGCAGGATACTAGTGAACTGGAATATGACATGCTGCGGCAGTTGTTCCCCGGAAACCATATCATGATGTGTGGGGACTTCTTCCAGACGATTTACCAGTGGCGCGGGTCCAATCCGGAGAAGGTGCTGGGTAGCTATGTCCGGGATTATGGCGCTGAGCGGCATATGTTCGCGAGGAATTACCGATCGACCAGGATGCTGACGCTGGCATCTTTCGGGTATCTGCGGAATACTTTCCCGGATCTGATGGGAAGGTATTGCCCGGCGCAGGTGATTACAGAGAGCGAGATATCCGGGGAGCCGATCCGGAATATCCGGGCTGATAGTTATGAAGCCGGCGCCGTCTGGATTTATAACTGGCTGGAAGCGAACTGCCCGGAGGATCCCACAAAGGTCTGCATCATGTGCAGGACCAATCCGCGTATTGAGAAACTGTATACGCAGTTGACACAGATCAGCCGCGCCCGGGCGGACGGGAAGGAACTGAGGTTCTTCACGGTGGAGAGCGGAACGAAGTTCTTCCGTAAGCCGATTATACGGGACGCGCTGGCGTTCTATAAGATCCTGGTGAACAGGACGGATTCGGAGGCGTTCCGTCGGCTGGCGGAACGGTACGTGACTGGTGTTGGCAAACAGACGCTGAAAAAGATCCAGGAACAGAGTGAACTGGGGCTGTTCCCGGCGTCCTACGCGGATCCGGACCTGTATAAATACGGGGATCCGTATTACACGCTGACGGAGGCGTACCGCCAGGGCAATGTGGTGGTGTACGATACGGAAACCACCGGTCTGGATCTGGACAGGGATCAGGCGTTCCAGATTTCCGCGATCCGGTTGGGCCCGGACGGGGAGATCGTAGACCAGATGGACCAGGTGATGATCCCGACGGTGGAAATCTGCCCGGCTGCTCAGATGACGCATCATCAGACAATGGAGACGATCCGTGAACGTGGCGGCATCAGCATCCGGGAGGGCCTTGAGAGATTTCTTCAGTTCTGCAAAGGATCCGTGCTGGTGGGACATAACAACCTGTGCTTCGACAGCCCGCTCATTAGGAGACAACTGAAGGAGAACGGTCTTCAGCAGCCGGAGATTCTGGCGGAATATGATACGCTGGTGCTGGCACACCAGTTGTTGCCGAAGTCTGTGAACCATAAGCTGGAAACCATGTGTGGGCATTTCGGGATTGTCAATGAGGCAGCCCATGACGCGCTCGGGGATATCACGGCGACTGGGAAAGTTTTGGGCAGGTTCCTTTCGGATTTCATTGTTCCACGGACAATGGCGCGTATGCAGGCACTGGAAGAGTTCAGGCCGAAGTTTGAGAAGCTCTTCGCTTTTATTAAGAAACTCCGGAAGGAGTATCTGGAGAAGAATGATGTCAGCGGCATGACGAAGGAAATTGCTAAGGTCTGCCTGATGAAGAAGGAAAACCAGGACGATACGAGCCGTCTGGTGCTGGAGGATTTCCTGTACACCATTGATCATACGGAGATCGCGGATGGCATGAGGTATCTGCAGGAAATCATCCGGGATTCCGCTCTGTCCGGCAGCCAGATTGATATGCTGATCCGGAAACTGAAGAAAATCCCAATTATTACGGTACATCAGTCAAAGGGCTGCGAGTTTGATACGGTCATCATCGGGGACGCGGACGACAGCAGTTATCCGACGTACCAGGCGGTCAGGAACAATACGGAAGAGGAAGAAAAACGGGTTTTCTATGTGGCGATTTCCCGGGCAAAGGAACGGCTGTTCCTGGTGTCTACCACTTCCGCAGAAACATATTACGGATACAGGCAGAACCCGCAGAGCCGGTATATTGACAAAATACCGGCGGAATGTGTCAGGACAACTGTGATCCGGTAAAGGAGGCAGTATGGACAGGTTTCATGTAATCAGACATCCGCTGGGCGGATCGGATATTTATGACGCCAGCGGGAAACAGGTGGGTTATTCCCTGCCGAGTGCACTGGGCGGCGGGGAGGATTTCTATGACATGGATGGCAATCCGGTTGGCCAGTCTTTTGATGATGCGTATGGCATGTCGGATTTCATCGGCGTGGGCAACGGCAGTTACGGCTATATGGACCAGGAAATCATCATGGGCCGGAATGCCTGGCTGCACGGAGATCCGTTCCATGCGGAAGAAGAGCCCGGCCCGGGCGGGCTGGGTAGTCTGGACGGTTTTGAGCCGGGAGACGGGTTTGATTCCGGTCCGGACTGGGGAGACGGCGGGCTGGATTAACTGCCGCCAAAAACATCGGAGCCGCAGGACTTGTCCTGCGGCTCGCTCTGTTCAATGGTCTGGAAGACCAGGATGTTCTCGATGGGGACCTCGAGGATGAAACCTAGCGCCAGCAGGTTGTCGGTGCTGGGAAGGGTTTCACCGCGCTGCCACTTGTAAATGGCCTGTGGGGCGTCGAAGCCGAAGTAGTTCTGGAGATCGGTGACAGTGAGGCCTTTGGCCTTCCGGAGACGCTGGATGTTGGCGCCGGTGGCGGCCAGGTTGATGACAGGGAAGGCCTTGAAGATGACCATCCGAATCGCTCCTTTCGTTCAGGTCGCGTACTGGTGAGGGCGAGAGGATCCCGGCTGTATCCGGGATCCGCCGCCATCAGCCCCGGAGTTTGATCCACAGGGCGGTGATGGCGACGAGGGTGGCGCCGATGACGCCGACGCCGGCGACGGCCTGCCAGCCGTCGAGCTTGATGTCGAGGTTGGCGTTGGCTTTGAGGTCAATGTTGGGGGCGGGCTTGGTGCTGGGGATGATCGGGTTCATGTTCTTAACCTCCTTCATGGTGTCTGGTCGATTGGTTCCTGCTGACAGATTTTATTATAAGGATTTCAGGGGACAGTTAAATTCACATGAAAAATGTTGATATGACCCCTATTTTTTACGTATATATATGTGATATAGTATGTTTAAAGATAAATTAGTGACCCCCGTTTGGGGAAAAGGAGCAGAAATGGCGAAAGTCAATGATGAGAAATTTTACATCGGTGTTCCGGCGGATATATACACGACGCTGAATAGGGACGCGGAACAGTTCGGGATTTACAGGGATAATAGTTCGGAAGTGAATATGAACCGTTTTCTGAGCCTGCTGCTTCTGGGGTATTACAGGAAATACAAGCAGGAAAGGAATGAGAAAACCATCCGGATCAGGGAGACGCTCAGTCCGTGGATCCGTGTGCAGAAAAAGGCGGAGGAACTGGCGGAGCAGATGATGGAGGAGATTGTCCTGCCGGAGGTTCCGAAGCGTAAAGGAAAGAATCCGGAACGCCTGTCGTACAAGCCGACCAGGGAGACTGACCAGATCATTACTGAAATAAAAGAAAACTATCCCGCCTACACCCAGTATCTGTGCAGGATGTTCATGAGTTACTGCGAAAAACCGATCCATGAAAGGGAGAGGATTGTTTTCCATGATACCGCTGTCTTCCTGAAGGAGGCCTGCAAAGGAAAAAGGGAAATCGTCTTTACAACAACCAATAATCCCGGCCGTCTGCATTATGTGATTCCATATGATCTTGTGGCTGGCGCGGAGGAGATGAACAATTATCTGCTGTGCCAGGAATACAATCAGTACAACCAGCGCCTTGAGCCTGTCTCGTACCGGCTGTGCCGGATTCGGAAACCGGATTACTCTGAAACATCCGGAATTCTGGATAAAGAGGTGGCCCGGTATCTGGACCTGATGAAAAAGAACGGCCCCCAGTACGCTATCACTGAGGATACGGAAATCTGCGTGAAGCTGACACCCGAGGGGCAAAAGAGCTACCGTCATATCTATTTCGCGAGACCGGCTTTTGACAGAATCGAAAAACTGGAGAATGGGGACGCACTGTATTATTTCAGCGCGTCTCGGGACCTGGTATTCCGTTTTATCATCCGGTTCAGGGCGAGTGAGGCGGAAATTATATCCCCGCCGGACCTGCGTGATAGGGTTCATCAGCATTTCAGGGATTCGGTTTTGCCCTATGAGAGGGATCAGGAATAATAATCCGGATGGGTGTCGTCGCTGCCTTCTATTCCATTCAATATCCATCAGCATAACAAATTGAGTCAAGAAGTCATTTCCTACCGTATCTGGTTGCTGTCTGCTATGAGAGCCATTGCAGGAGCGGGATGCGGTGCAAGTCGCGGAATCTTCAGTTTAAGACTGGGCTTCGGGATTGAACTGCCAGTTCAATGACAGAAGTACGGTGATTGGGTATGATTGAAACGGGACTGGCCGGGGATGGAAAGATTTCTTTCAGGGCTTGGTTTTCCGCCTCCGGACGGGTGGACAGATACTGTATAATTTGGTAAAATATCAGCATATTTCAGACGAAGAATAATGAGTTGGAAGATTCCGTAAGGTACGGAGATAGTGGATCAAAAACGAATGTCAGCCAAAGGGTGATAACCGTGAGCGAATTTGGAGATTTTCTGTATCAGGATCCCCGCCCATTGCCTGTAATCCTTTTGCTTGATACAAGCGGTTCAATGAGCCTGGATGAGAATATTGAAACGTTGAAGGTTGCTGTTCGCGAGATGATTCAGAATTTCAAAAGCAGCAGTAATGCCATTGTCAGCATCCGGGTAGGAATTATTATCTTTGGTGGTGATGAGGCTGAATTGTTTTTGCCGCTTTCTGATGTCTCTGAGATTGATGTGAATTGCATGGAAAGCGTGTGCGCGTCTGGCAGAACGCCGATGGGCAGTGCGATCAGGCTGGCGAAAAAGATAGTTGATGACAGAAAGCAGATTCCCGGTCGCGCTTATGCGCCTACGGTTGTTGCAGTAACAGATGGTCAGCCCAATGATGAGTGGGAAAACGCTCTGGTTGATTTCATTCATAATGGCCGCAGCGCCAGATGCGAACGTATGGCAATGGGGATTGGTGAAGAAGTGAAGACAGGTCCGGCATATGAAATGCTGGAGAAGTTTGTAAGTCATCCGGATTATCTGTTCGGCGCGGATGATAGTTTGCAGATCAGTGAGTTCTTCCGCTTTGTAACTATGAGTACTATTTGTCGGAGCCACGGCACAAAGCCTGGTGATTTGGCAAACTCAGGAAACTTGAACGAGGAGTGAGTTTATGAGCGAAATGGAGAGATTTATCTATACGGAATCAAAACCACTTCCGGTGATTTTATTGCTAGATACAAGTAAATCAATGGCGAAGAACAATAATATCGGGACATTGAACGAAGCTGTCAATCAGATGCTGCGCAGTTTCAAAACTTCAGCGGGAAATGAAGCATCAATACAGATAGCCGTAATAGTCTTTGGTGAAAATACTGAATTATTGATGCCTCTGAGAGATGTAAACTGCGTAGAAACTATTAAACCGTTCGTGGCTAAAGGTGGTACATTTATGGCGAAAGCTATAGATATCGCCAAGGATCTGATCGAAGACAGAGAATTGATTCCATCGCGCTGCTACAGGCCTATTGTGCTTATGGTGACCGATGGGGCACCGGGTGATAACTGGCGCGCGGCGATGGATCGCTTTATTCATCACGGAAGAAGCTCGAAGTGTTATCGAATGGCAATGGGAATTGGGAATGGATCAAGCGGCATTGCAAGAGAAGTTCTGGAAACATTTATCAGTCCTGGAGAAACAGTCTATAGCGCGGCGAACGCGAATGAGATATCACAGTTCTTTACATATGCCACCATGACAGCGCAGAAATCAATATCACATCCTGTTGCCGCGCAGGAGAAACCGCGTGTGGAATTACAGGGGAAACCAATAAAGGATGATGAGGAGGATCAGTTCCTTGAGGAATTGATCATCCTTTAGTTATATTGAAGGGAAATTCTGATGGTATCCAATACATCTGAAAAAGAAAGGGGATCGAGACAATGGAGATGATGGGGGATTTCATTTATACCGAGGCTAAACCGTTACCGGTGATTCTGCTTCTGGACACAAGCGGCTCAATGAGCAGGGATGATAATATCGGCACAATGAACAGAGCTGTGCGGGAAATGCTTATGGATTTCAAGAGCGCCGCGAATTCTGAAGCGAGCATTTCTGTCGCTATTGTTGTGTTCGGGCACAAAACTGGTATTTATATGCCTTTGACCGATATCAAGGATATCGATGTTGAGAGTATATCCATGACCGCGGATGGAATGACGCCTCTCGGACTGGCGCTGGATATTACAAAGAAGATGATTGAGGACAAGACGCAGATTCCGTCCAGAGCCTATAGACCGACTGTGGTTCTGGTTTCTGACGGCGAACCGAATGATGAATGGCAAGGGCCCCTCGATCGCTTCATGAATGAGGGGAGAAGCTCAAAGTGTTATCGTATGGCGATGGGAATAGGCGCGGGAAGCCAGGGAAGGTCCTATGATATCCTTCGGTCTTTTATCAGCAATGGTGAATATGTGTTCAGCGCGTCTGACGCCAACGGAATCAGCAAATTTTTCCAGTATGTATCAATGAGTACAACAGGAAGGGCAACCAGCGCGAATCCAAATCTTATTCCCAAAGCTGCCTCAGTGCTCAAACTGGAATCCGGTGGTGCGGGAACGGTTTCCTCCGGTGAAAGCCAGTCTGATGATGATATCCCGGGCGATCTTTTCGCGTTCTGATATGGTTGCTTTGGGATACAGCCACATCGGGAAAGCCCATGTGAGGAATGAATTGCCGAATCAGGATGCTGTTTTGGTCAGGCAGTATCCTTTTGGTTTTGTTCTGGCGGTTGCTGATGGCATTGGTTCAGACAAGAATTCAGAGTACGCGAGTATGTCAGCGGTTTCCGCTGTTCATGATGTTTTCAGCACAATTACTGTGGACGAGATAGAGCATGTATCCGAAAAAATGTCCGCAAGATTCACTGAATTGATGTCAGAAGCGCCGATGAAAGAAGCAGGTACCACCTGTATTTTTTGCGCGCATACAGAGACCTTGGGCCTTGTACTTGGACAGATCGGTGATGGTATCTGTTGTGGAAGAATAGAGGATCAGCCATTTATTCTGAAAGAGAAGGACTCGGAGTTTTCCAACATTGTTGAGCCATTGTCCGTTGCCCATATGCCGTGTGAATGGACGGTTGTTCAATATCGTGGCGTTTCAAAAGTAAAGCTGATGCTTGCTACAGATGGAATTGCCGATGATATTATTCCTGGCAAAGAGATCGCCTTTTCTGATTATTTGCTATCAGCGATTGAAGCGCTGCCTGATGATGAGAAGGAGAATAAACTACGGGAGATTATTGATAAATGGGAGACGCCGAATTCTAACGATGATAAGACGATTGCTTTGTACAGTTATGAGTGAGTTGAGGTGATCAGTTGTGGTAACGGATCTTCCTTTGTCTGTAGAGGACACACACGGCCGTTCTTACGCGCTTGACAGGAATAACGCGCATTCCGGAGGCCAGGGCATCATGTTTTCGTATGAGGATAAACTGGCCCTGAAGTTACTCTACGCGCCGGCGGATGGGAACAATGAGCGGAAACTGGCAGTGGATGAAAAAACATATGCCAGGTATCAGCGCTCTTTGGTTCATTTGATGGCCATGCCGCATATTGATCATTTGTCTTTGCCTATTGCCCAGTTGAAGGCGCCATACTGCGGATATGTAATGCAGTTTATGACTGGCCTGATGCCTTTGGCAGAAATGCTGAGGTATTTTTCTCCTGCTGAAGGCGGCTATCCTGAGACGTTGAGGAAAAATGGCGGCCTGAAAAAAAGGCTGCTGGTTTTAAAAAATCTGGCTGATATTCTGCGGAGTGTTCACAACAACGGGATAGTATACTGTGATCTTACTCCTTCAAATGTGTTTGTCAGCAGTTTGCCGAATCATGTTGAGACATGGCTGATTGACGTGGATAATCTGACTTATTCGAATGAGGTCAGGACCAGCTGGCAAACGCCATGGTACAGAGCGCCGGAACTTTATCAGGGCCATCCCAATTCCATAGAGGCGGATTGTTATTCCTTTGCGCTGATAGCGTATGAGGTGCTGACTTTTGCCAAACCATTCAACGGGCAGGCGTTCAGGGATATGGAAGAAGATGTCGGTTGGGATGAGGCGGATGTCAGCAATACTGCTGATCCGCAATCCATGGAAAGCTCTGCCCAGCAGGCTGTGGAATCCGGCGGCCTGGATTATGTCTGGGAAAAGGATACAAAGAACAGCCGGCCCGCGGGTTTGCCGTTAAGACTGGTGGCGACTGATGAAATACAGGAATTGTTTGTGAGAACACTCGGAAAAGAAGGACGGGCAAGACCGGCGTCTCGTCCGACAATGAACGAGTGGTACCGTGTTCTTGAGCTCGCCTGTTCATGTGTTACCAGTTGCCCGAACGGGCATTGGCACCTGGGGAATAAGTGTTTTCTTTGCCAGGAAGAAAATGATACGTCGAGATACTATAAAGTTTCCGTTTGCCAGGTGAATTATTATGCCCATTCTGAAGACGAAGCCAGTGAGAATGGCTTGATCGAAAAGATTCAGAGCAAAAAGGTGTTGCGGGAAGAAATATGGTTCAGCAGGCATCTGTCTTCTCAGAAAAACAACAGAATAGTTCATTTGCCGATACCGTGGAGGTTGTTTACTGGTTCTCAGTCAAGACACAATCCTGACGCGACGGCATTTAATATACATTACGGCCCCCAGGGAATCACCTGTGATGGATGCTTTGATTCGGCGCTGATGTTGGTCTCCCTGCCCGACCGGAAGGAACCTTCCATACGAGCTTGCTGGAATGGACGCTTTGAATATGAGTTCACAGTGGAGGAGGTGAAGGAATGAAACTGCAGGACCTGGAAACGCTGTTTTCATATGAACAGGTGGAAGTTATTGTCTCAAATCCAAAGCAGTTCACGGTTAATTCTTATTTGAGATTAAGAGGCGATGAAGGCTCAACCGCCGCTTTTATCACTAATGTTCAAAATGACAGCAAGACCGGGATTACGCTTCAGAATGTTTCAGCCGATTTTGCCACTCCGCACTACAGTAAACTGTGGGCTCAGATACAGAATTCCAATTATCTGGCGCAGGTGGTATCCATAGACATGGACCGGCTTGTGATACATGTTGTTTATGGGTTTGTGTCCAAAAAACATACTTCAGCCCTGGAAGTGGCTGTGACAGACAGGCAGACAAGAACCGGTAACAGATATGCCTTGAGGAACGCCTATGAAGTGAGGCGCCATATTCAGGAAGATTATGTTCTTGAAGCCGGAGAAATCAAATATATATGTGTGGCTAAGCACCTGAAGTCAGCCAATGATTCTTTTGCGTTGGTGAATGGCTCCCATGCCTATGATGTTAAACAGTTGTCACGGCGGGAACTGGGTGTAAAAACTTCTTCAGAAGGTAACGGTGAGAGCGTAAATGAACAGACATCGGATGTATTAGGGCCAGAGGACTTGATCTGGGTCATTAATGCCGGCGAGAGGCCATTCAATAATACAACTGAATATTCCTTTGAACTATGGGAGTGTTCCTTGGTTCTTAAGGATGAAACAACAGCAGGGAAACAGCGGGCTGAGACGATGGCCTTTATTCAGAATGGGCTGGAGAAGTATCTTGAGGTATGGCAGAAATACACGGAAATAGATTATGGGATCATAAAGCAGTTATCGGAACGAGCCGGTTATCTTCAGTACAGTAAGGTTCAGCATATCATAGGCACATCCCAATATCAACTGACACTGACAAATCCTCAGATTCTGGAAAACTTTTTGAATTACGCGAAAGAATTTGGCAAAGAACTGAAAGTGGATGTCCCGATTGATAAAGAGGATAAATTCGGGAATCCGGTTACAGTGATTGCCGATTTCACATACAAGCCGGCTGACGGAAATGTGATAACTGTAAGCATGGACAGATCCCCAAAGCTGGGTGGTTCCGTGAAGATTTCCGCAGGTTTGGCAGACGCGCAATACAAAAGAAGGGTGAATGCCCTGAACCGTATTTATGCCGGCAGATCTGCCAAACCTGATCTTGCGATGTTGCTGTCAGGAAGGATGTCCGGAAGCGGCAACAGTAATATGCTGGGAGTAAGACAGCAGAAGAGCCCGCTCAGCCAAGCTGTCCTTGGGCACTTTGGAAAACATAAACCGACAGAAGCACAGGCGACTGCCATATCCATTGCAATCAACACACCTGACTTCGCTATTATTCAAGGCCCGCCTGGCACGGGAAAATCAACGGTAATTAAGGCGATAATGACGGCGCTCAATGAAAAAGAAGATGATCCCAAGCTTGATTATGGCAACAATCTGCTGACAGCTTATCAAAGGGATGCCACGAGTAATCTGTCCCGTAAATTTGAAGTGTATGGTCTTCCTGTGCCAACATATCAGGGGATGGAATCAGATAACGCGGTTCGGGATCAGGCGATGACTGACTGGATTGAAAGTAAAGCCAGGGAATTGGATGAAAGCAATACGGATATTAAAGAACTGAAGCCTGTGGACCGACTGGCAGACCAGGTTGCGCTTCTTTCTTTTCACTTTCATGAGGACACATCGACAATTGCCGAGGCCCAGACAGTTCTTGAAGCACTGTTGTATTCAATTGATGAATGTTCAGACGCGGAAAAGAAGAATTACCAGGAAGGACTGCAAAAGCTCAGGAATATAACGGACGAAATGATAAGCAATGGCCAGACCCCATCGCTGAAAGCGCCTCTGGATCTGTCGGTGTACCGCGATGATGCTCAGCGTCTGCTGGATACAATAATGAACATGCGCAACAAAGATCTTCATGTGACTGACAGGTGGTTTGCCCAACGACTGCCTGACAGTGAAGCGATGATGAGTGATAACGGTATGGCTGTTGCGCAGGAGATAATTGACCGTTTCTCATCGGATTCGTATTCTGAAAAGGTGCATAAGATAACAGAAAAACTGAAAGAACTGTATCGCATATCTCCTGTGCCGTTCAATATGGTCCGTGTGTACAGGGATATGCTGATGGTCTGTGTGGGCCATATTGATTATCCGGTCGTTGACAAGCAAATAAATCAGAGCCTCAGCGTAATGCTGAAAGGTATAGCAAATCATCTTGGCAACGAGAATGAAACAGACGAGCAAAGGATACTTACGGATTATCACAGCGCGTTTGATCCGGACAATGAAGACTTGCTGAAGGAATGGCTGTCAGAGTTTATGACAGTTATAGCCGCCACGCACCAAAGGGCAGTTTCAAGTGTGGTGTCCGGCCATAAAGGACTATCCAGGGACAATAGTTCGGATTATGAAGGGCCGCAGGTAGAGTATGAAAATGTTCTGATAGATGAGGCTGCCCGTTCCTGTCCGCCGGATTTGCTGATTCCCATGGCATGCGCGAGGAAGCGAATTATACTGGTGGGTGACCAGAATCAGTTGCCTCAGTTTGTCAGCGAAACGGTATATGAGCAGATTGAAGGTTATGAGAAAACCGAACTGGATGAACTGATCAGGGAACCGTTGTTCAAAAGATTAATAGAGCAGGTAAAAAAGCTTGAGGAGAGAGATCATATCAAGCGTTTTGTCAGACTGAATGAGCAGTACAGAATGCCGAAAACGTTGGGTGATATCGTATCGCGGTGTTTTTATGAGGGGAACGGTGAAAAAATACTATCTCCTCTGGGAAATGATGAAAACCATACGGCGGATTTACCGTTGATTTCGGGAAAACACTTGGTATGGCTCGACGTTCCAGTCGGCTATCAAATGAAATCCGCGGAAAACAGTTGGTATCGCCAGAGCGAAATAGACGCTATCATAAAGATGCTGAAGGAGATGTTCAGGAATTCTGACAATCCGGGAAAATACACGTATGGAATAATCACGTTTTATAAGGCGCAGATGGAAAAACTCAGGGCGGCGATACTGGATGATGAGTATTTAAAGGGTCAGATTATAAAATATAGAATCAAGATACATATCAGAACCGTGGACGCGTTCCAAGGCCTGGAAGAAGATATTATGTTTTTGTCTTTGGTGCGTTCTTTGCCATCATATAATCAGAGCAAGCATCCTTATGGTTTTACATCCAATGCCAACAGACAATGCGTTGCCATCAGCCGGGCAAAAAGGTGCCTTATTGTAGTGGGCGATAAGGGAATGGTCAGCGGCGCAAGGGCTGAACAGGCACATAAGGAAATGCCGGCTATTGCGGAAATCTATGAGACGTGCGCGAATGGAGGTGTGGATGATGCCTGTGTTCTCAAGGCCTGAAACTATTCTGGTCCGCCGTCAGCAGGATAAAGATAATGTAAAGTATCCATATATGGCTGAATCCAGCGCGGTGATATCTGTTGCGCTGCCGTTTTATGACGCGATTGTAGATATGACAGGCAGAAGCAGGTTGGTTGATAACATTTTTATCAAGACTGTCATTCAGTTGTTGGAAATAAAGAAGAATGATGGCTGGAAAGAGGACCGGATTATTGATTATATATCCAAGAGGACTTGCCTGAATAATGTAGTCATTAAAACAATTATAAAGAAATACGCTGAGAATACAGACATCCGGACCGGGCAGGAAAACACACAAAGAGAATACTATCCGGCGCACGTGATGTTCAATCCACTGATAAATGATTATATTATCGAGTGCTTTGACGAGCAGACATATACAGAATGGTCCTATATTGATCCAAGCACCATTAAGATCAGTTATGAAAGAAATGAGCTGCAATACGGAATCAGTATTGGAAGAAGGGGTGAATACGCTCACATTCTGGGTGTGGATGACAGCAATAATTCTCCGTACGACAGTCTGCCGCGCCCGAATACGAGAATGACTGCGCGAACAATCGAATTGCTGAAGAACCGGCTGCAACGCAGAATTGATGAGGAAAAGGCATTGGGAATTGAGGATACCCTTCAGCGTAATCCTGTTTGGGTAATCGCTCATATATATGTTGATGATAATGCTCTGAGCGACCTTCAGTTAATGAGTCCTTTTTCAAAAGGGAACTCGAAATTGCTGCTGGACCAACTGCGGGAGAAAGTGAATCAGTATCCCCAGAGGAACGCGGAGCTACTGGCGGGAATTAAAAGGCTGGAGACAATATGGAATCAAAGGCTGGACGCTGCGGTAACATTCGAGATAATCAAGCAGGAAACAGCTAAAAAAGTCATGGCAATGTATCCGGATCTGAAGAAGTATCCAGAGGTGGCGAAAAAGGTTTCCACATTTTTCAGCCGTTTTCCGGAGCAATCAGGCAAAAGTGATGACGCAATGCCTGTATGGCCGGATAAAGTCAGGGAAGAAATCACTGTCAGTTTTTACTCGGCTATGGAGGAAGTCTTTACGCAGGCTGTGGAAAATCTGTTCCCCAGGGAGAGTATTCCGCAGACAGAGAAGATTCATAATATCAGCAGTATTCTGAATTCACACAGCGATCCGGGAAGATCATACAAGGAGTTGTTCAGCGCTGTAGCGCTGAGGGCGGGTTTCCAGGATTCACCGGTGTTCAGGGACTTTTTTGACAAAAACAGAATCAAGGCGAGAGATGTATCAAGAATTCTGAAACTGGCAGAGGAAGGTACTCTTTCAAAGAATGAACAAACCACTGACAATAAACGCAACAGATATATCTATCCGCTGACTGAACTGATAGCGGCGATTTCGATTGAAGCGGATGGAAATCCCAACCATCCGTTCAGGAAAATCGCTGCTAGTTGCCCGAATCTGTTTCAGGCCATGAAAGTTTCCAGGTCTTACAGGAATGTGAATAAGCATCGTGATATGAATGCTGTTCCTGAAGTCCTTTCTGTGTCTGAATTGTATGTAATGAAAGCGTTGCTTGAGATGTGCATAGAAATGATCTCTGTAAAAGTATCTCAGGAACAGATCAGTGAAAGAACCAGGATACTGGACGGAAAGGCCGCAGCGGAGATCAAAGCAGACGCGCAAATCAGGAATTATGCCTTCTTGGCTGGGAATCCGGCGACTGCGGGTTTGGGCAAAGATACGTGTTTCCAGTATTTTTATAAGGATCCGGAGTATTACAGTACGTGTACTAATCTGCTGGACCGGGTGTTATATGAGGCATTGACGCATTGGGATTCGGAGAGCGGCCGCTCGATTGTGAAAGAATGCTTTACAGGGAAGGGTGGGGATGACTGGCAAACCGCGGTCGCTTTGTTCGATAAATATGGCTGTGTCCATGAGATCGACGCAACCCCGCCTGATACATATCAGCTGGTGGATGAGGACAGCGATCTTCATCTTCTTTCGCTAAGAAATAAACTCATGATGTTGTTTGCTGTTTTTGACCGGGAATATCCTGGCTTACTGGCTGTGATTACAGGATCCATACCGGATATCGTTGAGTTATGTGTGCAATTACATGTTAGGCGTGGTCATAGCAATGAAACGGATTTTACTGGTGATCCGGATGAGCTGGAAAGATTCCATCGCCGAGTTCTTGAGGTTTGCGATCAGATTTGCAGATTGATAATGGAGGATGAGTAAGATGGCAAATGAAAACAAGGGTGGTATTTTCTCGAGATTTACAGGAAGCAGACAGAATAATGAACCTGAAACGCCTGGTGAAGTTTCGATGGCAAACAATCCAGCTGAGGATCAGCCTGTGAGCGAAGAGAATGAGATTATTCGCGCGGCCAGAGAAAAAGCCGAAGATATTGTAGCCGCAGCAAAAGCTGAGAATGAAAGGCTTCTGGCGGAAAACGCCAGGCTGGCATCAGAGAACGCCGAGGCCAGCGCAGAAAACGCCCGCGTTCAGAAAGAATATGATGAAAAAAAGGAAACCCTCAGGCTGAATGAGGAGGCACAGAAGATTATTGACGAGCATGATCAGTTTATTGCGTCAGCTATGAAAGAAGCTCAGGAAACTACGGATAATGCACGCAGTGAGGCGGCCTCGATTGTTTCTTCCGCGGAGAAAGAGAGAGATCGGGTTAATGCGGAATTTGAAGAGAGAAAAGCATCTTTGATGCTGAATGATGAGGCGCAAGGAATCATCGACGCTAAAGAGCAGCTGATCAGAGAAGGCACCGCAAAAAAAGAAGAAGCAGAAAAAGAAGCCGGCAGAATTATTGACGAAGCCAACAGGCAATCAATGGAAACTGTTAATCAGGCCATCAGGGACGCTGAAGAGAAAAAAAGCAAAGCGTCAGTTGAGGCGGAGGGAATAATCCGTCAGGCGAGAACTGATATGGAAAATGAAAAAGCCGAAGCGGAAAAAACAGCGAAAGGCATAGTTGGGGCAGCAAAGGCAGAAGCGGAGACAATTATTGCCAATGCCAGGGAGGAAGCGAAAGTGTCGGCTTCTGAAATCCTGACATCAGCTCAGAGTGAGGAAAAAAAGATTATAGGAAGAAAAGAAGCAGCCGCGGAGGCGGTAGCCAGGTCTATCCGGGAAACCGCTGAAAGTGAAGCGGAACGCATCAGAAATTCCGCGAATGAATATGCTGACAGGAAAAGGGAAGAAGCAAGTCAACAGGCAATCGCGATTTGCCAGTCAGCAGAACAGGACGCAGAGAATACCAAGGCCGACGCTCAGAAAGTAATCGAAGCGCAACAGGCAGCAATCAAAACAAGAGAAGAAAAACTACATGAAGATGAAATCGCTGTTGAAGTGGAAAAAGCGAAGATACCGGAGATTACCAGAAGCAGAGTAGAAGAAAAAACGGAAGCGGTCAGAAAGAAACTGGAGGAGCGGGAAAAGGCGTTAAGCACAAAAGAAGGGGAATTGAAAGAGAAAGAAAGAGATCTCCAATGGAAAAAAGAAAGCCTGGAAAGTGAAAAGCAGAGCTTTAACCAGAGCCTGGAGAACGCAATAGAACAAAGGTATTCAACAGTATGTGGCGAACTGAAAGCCTCAAAAGAAAACGAAGGGCGCTTGGTTGCGGCCAATAAGGAACTGAATGACAAGTATCACAGGCTTACGGTTCTTTACAGAGAATCTCAGGGCGAGGATAGCCAACGCCTAAGGGAAGAAAGAGACGATTATAAAGCCAAACTGGATGCCATTGAAAGCTGCAATATCTTCGATCATAACGCCCGCGCAGTGAGAACCGCGGCGGATGAGACTGTAAAACTGTGGAAGGAAGTTGAAAAACTAAGGGCACAGTTGGCAGACGCAAGGAACAAAGCGGCTGTGATGGCCGGCGCGGAAGATAAATTGGCTGTCGCTGAGGATAATGTATCCACATATCAGCAGATGGTGGATCATCTGGTAAATGAATTGAATGAAAGGAAACGTGTGACCAGGGGCCAGATGATAGCGCCGATTCAGGAACCGCCCAGATTCCTGACCGGTGCTCAGCCGCGCAAGGCACATAAGGCGCTGGAAAGTGAAATCAAATGGCTTGATCATATTCTTGAACAATCAAAGAAGAGTGGCATTATTTTGTCCAGAAGGTTTTTGTATGCATATCATACAACGTTGAAGATCAATGAATGGTCACCTCTGGTGGTGCTTGCAGGCGTCAGTGGAACTGGCAAATCGGAACTTCCCCGTCAGTATGCCCGTCATGGAGGAATGCATTTTGTGTCGATCCCGGTTAAACCGGACTGGGATAGCCCCTCATCACTGTTCGGGTATTTCAATGCGATAGAAAATCGGTTTGAGGCAACAGAAGTCGTTCGCGCTTTGTATCAGATGCAGAGCAATCAGGAACGGGCAGATGATATGCTGCTGGTATTGCTTGATGAGATGAATCTTGCTCATCCGGAACAGTATTTTGCTGATCTCCTGAGTAAATTTGAAGAAGCACGTAATGCTGAATCATATTCGGAGTATGATATAGCGCTTGGATCCGGTGAACAGCCAGAGCGGCTTATGATTGGGAGAAATGTGCTTTGGACAGGAACGATGAATGAGGATGAGACAACAAAAGGTTTGTCCGATAAAGTTGTTGACCGTAGTATGCTGATTACATTCCCGTGCCCGGAGAAACTGTTTGACAGGGACAATACACCTCTTCAGCCTCCGCAGATGACTTTGTCTTTCCAAAAGTGGAATGAGTGGAAAGCAGATGCACTAAAGCGTGATGCTAATCAGGAAGTTGAGGAACTGCTGAAAAAGAAGAAGGAAACAATTCAGAAAATCAATACATCAATGTCGCAAATGGGTAGAAATCTGGGGCATCGTGTATGGCAGAGTATAGAGAATTATATTCTGAATTATCCTACGGTTATTTCCGGTGATAAGAAAACAGATGAGATGGAAAAGGCGTTTTGTGACGCGGTTGCTTTCAAAATGATGCCTAAATTGCGTGGTCTGGAAACACGCGGTCGTAATGAAGAACATCTTGGCGCCATCAGGGACTTGCTCCCGGAAAACATGCAGAAAGATTTCGAGAATGCATGTGATCAGACTTCTGAAGTGTTCCGGTGGAACAGCGCGAAATTTATGGAGGAATGATACTGTTGCTCGATATGAAAGTGCCTGAATTCCCGAAAAAGGAATTCCTTCTTCATAACAAAGCGGAATTGCTGTCAGAAGAACAGAAAACCTGGTGGGATGCCATGGTCAGGTTGAGTGACATCCTCAGCCTTACTATGCAGGACAGTATGGAACGGACAAGCGGGAGATATCTTTCCATGCTGTTTACCGAGTTCCTGGAGAAACTGTTTCAAGTTGCAACCAGAAGGAGAAAATGCGAAAAGGATTTTGTTGTTGATGATTTTGTCAGCATAGCGAATTACAGCGTTTCCGCATTGAAACATATTGTCTCTTCACCGAGTAAACGGATTGAGAAACGATCAGAAAAAGTGCCAGCATCACAATTGCGTAACACAGGTTCCAGAACAATGCGGTGGATGGCCAGACGGCCGGGAAGGTCCGTGTTGGAAAAGATTGCTCCGGAAAACAAAATTATGACAAGCGTAACCCATTTTTCCGCTGACACAAAGGAAAACCGGGAATCGTTGTATCTGTATGATATTCTGCATGATATTATACAGGACAGGACTCGGGATACGGATTGTATGACATGCCGGTTTGCTCAATCCTGTGGTGTTCCGACAAAAAACATTCGGGATCTGCTTGCTCTTCACAATCGTATTCGTTATGGTGACTTGTCAGATGTGCCTGCGGAAAAACAGGTGATGCAGAATAACAAATTAATGTGCGATGTTAACTATAAGATGATCTGGGATGCGGTAAAGAGGTTGTCCCGGATAGAAGATAATCTTGCAGTTCGTTGGGAAATGCTTCAGCAACGTTATTTCCAGGTTGGGTTCTGGATCGTTCTGTCGTTCATTCTTCACTATACCGATTCCGTAATTATGGATTGCTATGGTTCTCTGAGCGATGATGGGGGAATGCTTTGTTTTGCTGACAGTTCAGGAAAACCGGTAACGAATCAGATAGCCATCTATCCGACTACAAGGTTCTGGGAGCCAGTTGTACTGGTGCTTGATCAGCATGAACTGATTCTGCGATCCGAAACGGAAGAGTTATTGTATCTTGATCTTCGGACTATACCGACGGTGAATTATGATCCGACAGTCTGGCCGGTGGAAACGGTTGAAGATGAAGAAAAAACATGGGATGATGAAAATGCCGGCCGACAGGTGGTACAGGATAACATTTCGGGAAAAACAGCGGAAGCTTTGAAAGATGATGTAATAATCACGGATTTATATGGAGCGGATGATGCCGCTTCACAACAATCTGCGGATAATAATCAGGGAGATAATCAGGACGGAAGGGAACAAAAACAGCCATCAGCTGAGAGTGCCTTGCATGTTGGTGAAACTGTGATTCTGGGACGTTATCCGCAAACTGCGTCAGGGAAAGATACAACTCCTGTTGAGTGGCAGGTTTTCAGAATCCTGGATGACGGAACTGCCTGGCTGATAAGCAGCAAATCGCTTGACAGAAAGCAGATAAATGAAAAAACAATGTCTTTGCCGTGGGAAAAATCATCTTTGTTTAATTGGCTGAACAATAACTTTTTTAAACAGGCCTTCACTGAATATGAAAGAAAAGCTTTGGAAAATATTAATGGGACTGACTCGTTTGTGTCAATTATCAGTCATGAAGAAGCGGAGCTGTATCTTTCTGATCCTGGAATCAGGATCTGTGAACCTAGCGCATATGCTGTCAGTCATGGCGCAAAATCAAATAAGGAAGGGTTTGCACCATATTGGCTGAGAACTATGGATTTACAACGCAGGCTGGCGGAAGTTATCAGTGGCAGTGGAAATATCAGGAATAAAAGTATGTATCTGGATTTTGTTTCGGTCAGGCCTTATGTCAGGGTTAATATGGTTGCGCTGAAGAAAATGAATAACAATCGTTAATTGTTGTGGGGGAAACCAGAATGCCGGAAATCAAACTGGAAAATGCTGGGAAATCACATGATGGTGAATTGCAGGAACCGTTTGTTTCCAGTGGGACGTCGGATGATTCATCTGCAGTTCCTTATGAAGCTGATGAAATGCGACATACGGTTCAGCATACGGCTGAAGATGTTTCGGAAAGCAACAGGGCTTCTGATGAGGATCAATCTCCGGAAAGTACAGAACAATCTGTTGAGAGCAGTGCGGGAAAAGAAACTGCTGAGCCCAATTTTCGGAATGTGTTTGTCGGGGAATGTTTGGGGTTTGCAAAGGCTTGTTCTGAGTATATTCCTGAAATAAGGGCGCCGGAAAAACAGAGGATCAGCAAGTCGTATCTTTTCGATTTGCTGAATGTCTGTTTTTCCAATATGGATGATTCTCATGATGTGTTTTCGATGCCTGTTTATATTGCAGTCAAAAGAACTCTTGTCAGGTGCCGAAGGGATGGAATATATTCTGACAGACTGATAACTGCATATGAGCCGTTTCTGGATGATGCGTCTGAGTTTCAGGAAACTGTTATAAGGGAATCGCTCAAGGATTGTGTTGGCCGCAGATCTATTGTGTTTTCAAACATGGATCTCTTGTGCCTTATGCCGGATGTTGTTGATGATTTTTCTTACTTTTTCAGAAATCAGTTAGAGGTAAACGGCCAGAGACTCTTTATGATTCCACGGAGTATAGCTTTAGCTTATGCGGCATTGGTCTCTTCCGCGACCTCGGGAGTTTTGCTTCCAGAGAGGTTTCTGTGCCTGGATTATGATGGCGAGGAATTCATGGCAATAGAAATACGCAGGGAGAAGAGCAGGAAAGGGTATCCAGTCTTCGTGCGGATAGGTCGTCGTCCTGTTGAGGGGAAGCATCCGTGCTATAAGACGCTGGCTTTTTCCTATATGAAAGAATACCAGCAAAAGTATAATGTTCCGTTTACGGAAAAGATGAAGCACGATTTGCTGGACACAAAATTGCTGCAACATATGTTGCTTTCAAAAGAAAAAAAGCCGGTTATTCTCACAGATGGAGCCACGTCTGTTGATGTTTGGATTGATGACAGTATTGTTGAGAAGTTAATCGATGAAATCGTAAAGGATGCCGAGGCGGTGCAAAAAAGCACTTCTGTCCCGGTGCTTGCCCTGTGCAATTTCGGACAATGCAAGAACAAAAGCATATATAGCTTTGAGGCACTTGAGAAGGGATGCAAAGAAATCCGGAAACGTTCGGAAAAAGGAGAGACCTTATGGGAAGAATATCTTCCGAGGTTACAGTTGGCGGTTCACCGGGATGGCACGTTTGATGATCTGGAACTGATTGGTGAGAAGGACAGAAAACAGCAGATAGTTTCCGCATATATCGGCAAATCCGTTGAGATGACAATAAAAAATGGCACTATTGTTTTGGCAAAAGGAAAACCGCATTATGATCTTCCATTGGTTCGTGAAGTTTATGGGTCAATGAATAAAGAAAAGCTTGCCAGATTTGAACCCAAGGAACCGCTGCAGGAAGACACAGAAGTTGAGCTGCGGATATATTATACATATGGTGATGTTGATTCTTACCGTCTGGAAGCTGATTGCAAAGATGGGACAAAGATAGTGAGCGTCTGGCGTGATTCTGAATTACTTGAGAATCCTGCCCCAAGCTACACATCAAAAGATGAATCCATAACCAAGGAGTTGTGTGATCGGATATATCAGGGATTTCATGACTTTTCAAAGAATGTACATTCAAAGTCTGCTCTCAGGAATTCGATATTTCCAGGTAAAAATCGTCTGTATTCAAATTATCTTCGGGGCTTGAATGAAAGATTCTGGCCATTCTTTCCGGTAAAGAATTATTTCAGGGACAGTAATTATTTCCAGGTAAAAACACAGATAAATGAATTGCTGCATTCTGGTGTTTTTAAAACGGTTGCTGATGTGATGAATGGTGTTTTACCAACAGGCCATAATCTTGAAGCGGAAAGATATACACCTCCAAAGGGTGATCCAACGAACGCGGCCAGAGTTTTAAGAAAGAATATGACAGATCTTGCATGTCTGTTTGGAATTCTTTATGCCTTGAAAGATGAGAAAGGCAAGAGATATGAAGATGTTGCAGCAATAGTCGACGCATTCAGAAAGAACAAAAGCCGAACTCCTATGGAAAGCTGGGCATTGTTGACTGCTTATGTCTTGCGCGATGATGATCAGTATGGAATATGGGATGGATTTACAAATGCATTGTACACATTGGATCCCAATCACCCGCATGTATATTCTTTATTGGCTATAAGCAGTGTTTGTTATCAGACTGAAGGATGGGTTTTTGAGTTTTATAAGGGTCCCAACAGAAAACAGGATCTGGATCATCTGCTGGCCAATATTTATGCGTGTTTATATGAGGATGAATGGAAGAATCCGAAAAAGCTTCCATACAATCCGAAGAAAATTCGCGATGTATTGGAACTCCTGTTGTGTCTGTGCCGCCTCAAGGCGGTTGATCAGGATGTGCTTAATTGCAATTCGCCTGAAACAAAAGTATTGGTAGCACGGCTGAAAAAGATTGATGCAGACATACGGGAATTGAAAGAAAATGATAAGTTGCAGAAGGAATTCAATTCCAGATTGGGAATTGAATTGCCTTATGAATATCGGCGCGTCAATAAGGTTATTTATTCCTTGATACAGACACTCACAGGCGGTGGAACGGTTAGTCTGGTGGGCTTTAAAGAGGATGATGCCCGCTAAATTGCAGTTGCCATCCCTAATATGTGTGCGAATTATTGAAGTTGGAGTTTGTTTAGTGATGAGAGAATGAGGTGAAGAAATTGACAGAGGCGGAACAGGTAATAGAAAAGAAAGAGTTTATTCGAGAGCAAATCCGGTCCTTGTCTGTCGAACAGATGAATAGCCTGCATGATAAATTGTATTCTATGAAATGTATGCTGGATGCTGTAAATGCTGATGAGTTGAAAGATTTATCATCAGGAAAGATATCGCTGTCGGCGATTGAAAAAATCAAGCCATTGCTGGCAGAAGCCGAGAAGGTTTCGCAGGAAAGTATGTTTTCCAATCAGGTGGTATGGGATTTGGTGGCGAATGTACGCATGTCTGATCTGCTTGAGGAAATTAAAAAGGCGCTGAGTGAGACAGGTACGCGTGAAGACGAAAATATTGATGATCTTTTGGCTTTTTGATGTCCGGGTTTTTATGAGGTTTAAGAGATGGAAGCTATCAATTCGGTGATAACAGGTTTTTGTAAGGATTTTTCATCAGAAGAGATTCAGAAGACAATAGAGTTTCTTCGTGATTTGGAAAATCTTAGGATTCCTGAAGCTGAAAAAACGCTGGGAAGTCTTTCCGAGGGCTATTTTCCATTGTCCGGATTTTCAGCGGTCAGAGCCTATTTTGATTTAGCAGTGAGATTGGATATCGGATCTCAGGTTAAACAGGATTCCGTGTATGGAGCTTTGAAAGTTATTACGGCGGCAGAGTTGCTGCGCTTTATAACTGATCTGACAGACAATAAAGCCGATAAGGAAATAGCGCGGAATATTACGTCTGAGAAAACTGATCAGGTTTCCGAAACAGTTCAAGAAAGCGTTCAGGAAAAAGTGAATGATATTCCCTGTACTCCTGCCCCTGAAGTAAATGAAACTGTTGTCAAAGAAAAAAAGAGAAGGTCTGAGGAAGAAGTCGGGAAACGTGCAAGCATTTGCCGAATTACAATGAGTAAACTCTGCGTTGAACTGATCATGAGATCAAAGGCTTATGCTGCGGTCCATAACAATCATATTATAACGAGAGATTATTTGATGGAACACTTTGGCGATCTGCTGTTTGTGGAAAAAGGACCAGGAACATGTTGGGTTCGTCTTACCGGATCGTATTCGGAGCAGAAACAGAATATCGGTGATTCAGCGGACATAGCCATATTTGAAGATATAGAAAGCATTATGGAGCAAGATGGGGAACTTGTGTCTTGATTATCTTGCCTTTATGAGGTGTGACGATGGCAACAGAGAAATCGGGCATATCGGATTATTTTAGTAGTTTTTCACTGGATGAAATCAATCAGGTAGTGACTTTTCTTCGCGGGTTGGAAAGCCACCGGACGGTTACTGTGGAGAAATTTCTGAAAGACTTTTCAGAAGGTGTTTTGCTGCTGTCTGGCTTTTCCGCAGTCAGGAGTTATTTTGATTTGGCGTGGCAATTGAGTATTGAGTCTCCGGAAAAAAGGAATATAGTATATGAAACTCTGAAGAGGACCAGTACGCGTGAGTTGCTTGATACTTTGTGTTTATATCTGGAGCACAGAAATGAAGAAGAGGTTGTTCGGCAGATAAAGTCTGAACCGTTTGCTATAAATTATGAAAAGGAGCTGCCCCAAACTGGGCCGGTCGTATATAAATCCAGACTGCCGGAACCAGTAGGCCGCTATTATCCGATTGATGATGAAGAATATACCGTCAAAAGCAAATATGTTTACCCGTCGCCAACTGGCGTGGAAGAGGGGTATCCTCCTCTGGTGAAAAAGAAGAAAAAGCCACGGAATTAAGGTGGCTAAAATTTTGGTAGGTAATTAGATATTCAGATCTTTTACGCGTCTGTAATATGTTCGAATCTGTAATCCAAGGATTCGAGCCGCTTGTTCATGTGTTTGCCTTCCGTCGGCTCTGTGAAATGTTTTCTGTAAATACCGGTCTTCTACGATAAAACCAAAGCAATGGTGATTGGACAGCGATGAGCTGTCCGTCTTCATATCTGCA
>OMYT01000004.1 GCA_900315315.1 uncultured Eubacteriales bacterium
AATGACGAAGGGGTCACACCTGTTCCCATACCGAACACAGAAGTTAAGCCCTTCAGTGCCGATGGTACTTGGCTGGTAACGGCCCGGGAGAGTAGGTCGCCGCCGGATCCCATATTCCTCAGTAGCTCAATGGCAGAGCATTCGGCTGTTAACCGAAGGGTTGTAGGTTCGAGCCCTACCTGGGGAGCCAAAAAGCCTGATCGAAAGATCAGGTCTTTTTGTTATCACTGGCTTTTTTGGATGTTTTATGGGATAATGCCGGGGAAAGAGAAGGAGGGAGCCTATATGCTGAGCCTGGAAAGAGCAGCGGAACTGAACGGAACCATGGTGACGGAAGAACACCTGATCATCCATGCGAAGAACGTGAGCTATGCCATGGGAGCTATGGCGGAGCATTTCGGAGAGGATGTCGAACACTGGCAGGCGATCGGCCTGCTGCATGATTACGACTATGAGAAGTATCCGGAGGAGCACCTGCAGCATACGAAGGAACCGCTGCTGGCAGCCGGGGTTGACGAGGAGGATGTCCGGGCGATCCTGAGCCATGGCTGGGGCATTTGCTCGGATGTGGAGCCTATAACCAATCTCGAAAAGAGTCTGTACACGGTGGATGAGCTGACCGGCATCATCCAGGCCTGCGCACGGATGCGGCCCAACGGTATCCAGGATCTGGAAGTCAAGAGCTTCATGAAGAAGTATAAGGACAAGAAATTTGCTGCCAAGTGTGACCGGGAACTGATCCAAAAGGGCTGCGAGATGCTCGGGATGGAAGTACGGGAAGTTGCGGAGATCTGTATTGAAGGGATGCGTCCCCATGCGGCCGAGATCGGCCTGGAAGGGACCGGAGCGGAGTAAAAAATGAAATACGATTTTTCAACGATGCCTGACCGGCGGGGAAAAGACGCGATCGCATGGGATTCAATCGGAGAACCCGGTGCACCCGCCGGACCGAAGGAAGGTTTTGAGGCAATCCCCATGTGGGTGGCAGATATGAACTTCGCCACGTGTCCGTCAATCCAGGACGCGATCATCCGGCGGACACAGCATCCGGCCTTCGGCTACTATGCGATCTCGGATGATTATTACAGTGCTGTCATCCGCTGGCATGAGAAGCACAACGGAGTTACCGGCCTGGAGCGGAAACATATCGGCTATGAAAACGGTGTGCTGGGCGGCGTGATCTCCACGCTGAATGTGCTGTGCTCCAAGGGTGACAACGTGCTTGTGCAGAGTCCGACCTATATCGGGTTCACCCATGTACTGGAAAACAACGGCTACCGGATCGTACACAATCCGCTGGACCGGGATAAAGACGGAATCTGGCGGCTGGACTACGAAGATCTGGAAAAGAAGATTATTGAAAACCATATTCACGCCACGATTTTCTGTAATCCGCATAACCCCTGCGGCCGGGTCTGGGAAGCGGATGAGATCCGGAAAGCCATGGGGATCTTTGAAAAGCATCAGGTCTGGGTGGTGTCGGATGAGATCTGGTCAGACATTTTACTGGACGGCCATCGGCATACGCCGACGCAGTCCGTCTGCGACTATGCCCGCAGCCACACAGCGGCTTTCTACGCTCCTTCAAAAACCTTTAACCTGGCCGGGCTGGTCGGCAGCTATCACATCATCTATAACGACTGGCTGCGGGAGAGGGAAGCGAAGGAAGCGTCTCTGAGCGCATATAATGAAATGAACGTGCTGAGCATGCACGCACTGATCGGGGCCTATACGCCTGAAGGGGAAACATGGGTCAGCGAACTGCGGGAAACGCTGAGCAAAAATGTACAATTTGCATATGATCTGATTACGACCCGCTGGAAGGGAATCACCCTGCAGAAACCGGAAGGGACCTATATGCTGTTCCTGCACTGTGAAGAGTGGTGCAAGGCGCATGGGAAGACGATCGATGAACTGCAGAAGATGGGTACGGATGTAGGTGTGGCCTGGCAGGACGGGAGGATGTTCGGGGATCCGTGGGGGATCAGGATGAATTTGGCGCTTCCTTTCTATAAAGTAAAGGAAGCTTTTGAAAGACTTGATCAATATGTCTTTTGCAAATAAATTCGAGGGCTTTCCGATCGCCCTCGAGCTCCTTCGGCCATAATGTAGAGGGGACAGATCCGCCCCCCAACCCCCCTTCGGCTATAATGGGGAGAAGGTTGCTTTTTTGTTATTCTTCTTTGATTTCGTGATTAACGGTGAAGAGCTGGAGGGAGCGGGAGAGGTCGGAGATCCGGCTGCTGAGAGAGCGGGGAAGAATCAGAACGTAGAGCGCCTGATCTGTCGCCGTGTGGATACGGACGGTGTCGCCTTTTTCCATGCGGACGGAAGGGCTGCCGAAGAGAGCCGGCCCTGCGGAAGCGCTGAAATGAAAGCCGTCCTCGAGCAAGCTCAGGGAATCGGCTGGGCAGATGCTCTGCAGGATCAGAGGCTGCCCAGCCTCTGTCTGCCAGTAAAGGGTGGCATTCCGGGCAAAGGAGCCGGAGACTGCCGCATCAGAGGAAACAGCGGAAACAAAGGTCATCCCGGAGCCGCTCATAAAGCTCATGACCGGAGCCGGGAAAGCAGCGACCAGGCGGTACAGTTCCGTTTCATCCTTGATTTCCAGTGCAGGGCTTGGCGCCAGGGAGAGGGCCGCAGCCGAAGAATCCGTCTTCTCCGGGGCAGGCTTTGCCAGAATCAGGGAGACGGCGGCCAACACCAGAAGGCCAATGAAAAGAATTGCCCCCAGAATCTTTAGCAGAACCTTCCAGAACTTTTTCCCGGCCGACAAAGGAGAATCCCCTCCTATATATCAGGATCAGAAGCAGGCTTTCAGCCTGCTGTTTCGTTCATTATAACGAGGCAAAAAATGCCTGTCAAATTCGCCGAAAAGCGCATAGGGACAGGCGCGGACTTGCCCGAAACAGCAATTGGTTGTAAAATATAAGTTCATGGAGGGATGGGGAATGAAGATTTTTTGCAGGATCCGGAAGCTGTACTGCCTGGCAGTTGTGCTGATCATGGCTGCAGGATGCTGCCTGGCGGAAACGGATGTCCGCGTCGAGGACAGAGGATTGGATCTGTCGGAGGAGATCAGCATTCACTACCCCGCGATCACGGGAACGGAGGATGCGGCGCTCGGGGAACAGATCAACGATCAGATTCAGCAGGACAACAGGATCCCGGAATATCTGGCACGGGCAGCGCAGCTGATCTCCGGCGGAAGCCTGAGGACGGAATGGACAGGCGGGATTACCGGCGAGGAGTTGTTCAGCTGCACGGTGTCCGCAGCAGGCGCGCTGGAGACGACGCGCACAGCCCATGCCCTGACGGGGAGCAATATTGACCTGCGGGACGGGCATGAGATCGGGCTGCAGGAACTGTTTACGGACGAGGCAGCGGCCCGGGAGATGATCGAAAGCTATCTTGAAGACGAGGTGGCGCCGGATTTGAGCGCCCACCTGCAGAACAGCGAAGTGACCCCGATACCGGAGACCTTTGTGATGGAACCTGTCGGACTGCGGCTGCTGTATCCGGCAGATCACCTGAGCACCCTGAACGACCGGGCCGGGGAGATCCGGATCGGGTGGTATCGGCTGCGGGAGGTGCTGAACCTGAGCGATGGAAGCATCCTGAGCCGCCTGGGCGCGGAGGAGATGATCACGCTTTCGCCGGAGAGTGCGAAGAAATTGAAAAGCACGGCATCGGAAGGCCGCCTGCCGGGGATTCCGGCGGCGATCGGCGAAAAGATGCAGGAATTGACGGACAGGTACCATCTGCTGACAGATCCGGACGGATATGAAGGCGGCAGGA
The DNA here is from genome assembly GCA_900315315.1 of uncultured Eubacteriales bacterium. Lineage (GTDB taxonomy): Bacteria > Bacillota > Clostridia > Christensenellales > Aristaeellaceae > Aristaeella. The sequence goes on from OMYT01000004.1 coordinate 3,799, forward strand.
TGTTTTCACTGGAAGGCGGCGATTTCCGCAAGGTTTACCTGCTGACGGATGACCTGAGCCGGGACTGGGAGCACAGCGTGGTGCAGGGGATCCGGGCGGATGAAGGCTGCGCGTATGGCCTGTGCATCGGAGAGACGAAACGGGACGAGTGGCTGGATGCGCTCGGAGAACCGGACAGCGAGGCAGAGATTTCCGACGAGAAGGCGGAGGCGAACCGGATTGTTCCGGGAAAATGCGATTACTACAGCTGCGGGAATTACCGTCTGCAGCTTTACAGTGATGAGGACGGGACGCTGGTCAGTGTGGTGCTGACGGAGTGATGTCTGCTCCGGCGGGGGAGATCCCTCGACTGCGCTCGGGATGACACATGGGGAGGAAAGAATGGCTCAAAGAGGGAGCGGACGAAGACAGGCGCCGGCCTATTCGGCGGACGCGATGGCACTGCGGTATATTGCCGGTCTGGTGCTGATTGCGCTGGGCGCCATCATCTTCATGGCAGTGGAACTGAATATGACGGGCAACATTTTCGAGGGCCTGCGCAGGATTTGTTTCGGCCTGTGCGGGATTCTTGCTTATGTCCTGCCCGCGCTGATTCTGTGGGCCGGAGGTCTGGTGATCTGGTCCACACAGAAAAAGGCGCCGGTGCTGCCCTGGGTCTTCGGGATGCTCGCTTTCATCGGGATCTGTACGCTTTTCATGGTTCCGAATGCAATGGAACATCTTAAGAGCAAATTCGGTGATAATTGGGGCGCAGTGATTAACGGAGCTTATTCTGAAGGCGCTCAGTATACGAATTCTTTAATCGGCGGCGGAGCCATCGGGACGATTCTGGCCTGGCCGCTGTGGAAATATCTCGGGACGGTACTGGGTACGGCGATCGTATTCATCCTGACGCTGCTGGCAGTGCTGATGGCATTCAACCTGACACCTTCCCGGATCCGGGATCTGCTGACCGGACAGGCAGGAAAACGACGGGAACAGCAGCAGGCGGAACGGGAACGTGCCGAACAGCAGCAAATGGCCTGGCAGCAGCAACAGGAGATGCAGCGGGCCGCCTGGCAGGAACAGCAGGCAAGGATTCTGCAGCAACAGCAACAGCAGCAGTATATGCAGACTACTGCGCATCAGATATCTCAGCAAGGCATGGGCGGGCAGGGTATACCCGTCCGGGATGACGGCGGCGTGAGCAACTGGCAGAATCTGACGACCACCAGTCAGCTGGTATCTGCAAGCACGGGCCACCAAAGCAAAATCTTCGGAAAACAAAAGCGTGAAAAAACCGACGGGACGGACGCCTCTTTCCGGAGCAAGATTTTCGGGCGGAGCAAGAAAGAAGAATACGATGGGCTGAGCGACGGAACAACGCTGAAGCAGCAAGTCAAATCTGCACAGGAAACTGAGGAGCGGAGAACCCGCAGAACGGCGACAGGCGCGGAGCTTACGCAGCCTCAGACCCACTGGACACCGCCGGCTGTCGAGGAAGAACCGGCAGAGACTCCGGCGCGCAGACGTAAACAGGCGCTGGAAGTTCAGCCTGTGCAGACTGAAACACCGCCGGCACGGACAGAACCTGTTTCGCAGCCGAAGCAACCCGCATCCCAACCGAAACAGTCCGTATCCCAACCCCCAAAGCCTGCGACACCGACAACAGACTACAGCAGGCCCGTGGAGGAGAAGCCTGAAAAGAAGACTCCCGCCAAACCGGTGATTCCGGCGGTGCAGCAGACAATCGGCGAAGAGGCTTACAAACCGCCGGTCAAGCTGCCCCCGAAAGCGGATACAGTCCGCACGGCGGAAAATGACATCTGGACACCGACACCTTATAACTATCCGCCGATCACGGATCTGGCGATGCCCAGGCAGGGCATCGCAGACACGAGCGCAGAGGATGAAATGCGGTCCCGCAAGCTGGAGGAAACATTGGCCAGCTTCAAGGTGCAGGCGCGGGTGGTGCATGTGACCCACGGACCGGCGATCTCCCGGTTCGAACTGGAACTGGCGGCGGGTACCAAGGTCAACAAGGTATCCGAGCTGGAAAAGGACATTGCCTACGGCATGTCCGCCACATCCGTACGGATAGAAGCGCCGATTCCGGGCAAGAGCCTGGTGGGCGTCGAGGTGCCGAACCAGAAGGTATCCACCGTAACGCTGCGGGAAGTGCTGCAGAGCGATAAAATGCAAAACGCCAAATCCCTGCTGACGGTGGCACTGGGACGGGACATCGCCGGCACACCCATCGTATGCGATCTGGCAAAGATGCCGCATATGCTGATTGCCGGACAGACGGGCAGCGGTAAATCCGTATGCATCAACGCGATCATTAACAGCTTGCTGTACCGGGCGGGTCCGGATGAGGTGAAACTGATCCTGGTTGATCCGAAGGTGGTTGAGCTGCAGTGCTATAACGGGATCCCGCATCTGCTGATCCCGGTGGTGAATGATCCGCACAAGGCCGCCGCGGCCCTGGCCTGGGCAGTGGCGGAGATGATGGAACGCTACGACAAGTTTGCCGAGCGTAAAGTGCGGAACCTGGAAGGCTACAACAGCGTGATTGCACCGACGGAAAAACCGATGAGCCGGATCGTAATTATCATCGACGAGCTGGCGGACCTGATGATGGTCTGCAAGAAGGACGTAGAAGAATATATCTGCCGGCTGACCCAGCTGGCACGCGCGGCAGGCATCCACCTGATCGTTGCGACGCAGCGCCCCTCGGTAGACGTAATCACCGGTCTGATCAAGGCTAACATTCCGAGCCGGATTGCCTTCAAGACGGCGAGCTATGTGGACAGCCGCACAATCCTCGACCGCAATGGTGCCGAGCAGCTGCTGGGCTGGGGCGATATGCTGTATCTGCCTACCGGTTCCTTTGCCCCAACACGGGTGCAGGGCTGCTTCCTGAGCGATGAGGAGGTCAACAACATTGTGACCCATGTGCGCAACGCGAATCCCAGCACGTATGACCCGGATATTCTGGAGAAGCTGGACCAGATTGCCAGCGGCAGCGCGGAGGGCGGCGGCGCCGATATTATCATCAACAGCAGCGACATGAGCGGCGGGGACGGCGGCCTGTTTGAGCAGGCGGTTGAGTTCGCGATTGCCGACGGGCAGATCTCCACCAGTACGCTGCAGCGCAGGCTGAAGATCGGCTATGCCCGGGCGGGCCGGCTGACAGACGAGATGGAGGAACGGGGCATCGTTGCGGCCAAGGACGGCAGCAAACCCCGCAAATGCCTGATTACCCGGGAGGAATGGGAAGAAATGAAGAAATCCACGGAAGGAATGGCATAAACCATGGCAAACATGCTGGATTACATGGTCTGGCGCGGAGATATTCCTTTTTCAGCGGTACCCTGGGACGCCATTGACGGGCTGGGCTGCGCGACGATCAGTTATCTCGATTTCCACGGGGCAGGGGGCAGCAGCGGCTGGACCCTGGAGGAACTGAACCGGATTGACGCAATCCAGGAAGGGAGCACCAGCTCTTTTGCCGCCCGAAAAGAGTTATTTATCAAAATGGCGGAAAGCACCCGATTCGCAGAAACCCGGATGCATCATGCAATCGCGCTGACGGATCATGAGATTGAAATGCAGTTTTCCGCCATGTGCCTGGACCTGCCGGACGGGACGACCTGTATTGCCTTCCGCGGGACCGACAACACGATTGTCGGATGGCGGGAAGACTTCAACATGGCCTACCAGACCCGGGTGCCGGCACAGGAAGCCGCAACGCTCTATCTGACACGGGCAGCAGAACTCTCGAACCGGCCGCTGCGGCTCGTTGGCCACAGCAAAGGCGGGAACCTGGCAGTTTACGCATCTGCCTGCGTGTCGAAGAAGATTCAGAAGCGGATTGAGAGTATCTGGTCCTATGACGGACCGGGTATGAACCGGGAAATGTCGCAGAGCGAAGGCTTCGGGCGGATCCGCGAAAAGATCCGGTCCTATATTCCCCAGACAAGCATCATCGGCCTGCTGATGGATTACTATGAGCCCTATACCGTGGTGCACTCCGAGGCCAGCGGAATCAGCCAGCATGATCCGATGACCTGGCAGATTTACGGTCCGCGATTCGAGACGCTGGAAACCATTGATCATACAGCGACTGTTGTCCGGGACACGCTGCATGAGTGGCTGCAGAACAGCACGCCCGAGCAGCGGGCGGATTTTGTGGATACGCTGTTCCGCCTGGTGCATACCACCAAGGCGACGAAGATGAGTGATCTGACGAGTGAGAAACTCCGGAGCCTGCTGACCATGGTCGGCAACCGGAAGGAAGTGAACCCGGAAACCCGGCGGGTGTTCAACCGGCTGATGGCGCAGGCGGTGAGCCTGGGCTTCGGTAACGTGATCGATCTGGTGCGCGGCCGGAAAGATGACGATAACAGCGACGGCAATGACGAATGGGAGACCATGTCGCCGGAGAAACGGATAGAGATGAAGACGGCCAGGGCAAAGGAAACAAAGGAAAAACCGGCTGAAACAAAACCGGCAGAAAAAGAGATCCCCGACGGAGGAAAAGAGGAAAAAAACGATCGGGCGGACCCTTGACAAGACCCGGGCAGTATGATAAAAAATATACCGGTACCGATCTTTAAGGCGATACAGAGATATCGGCAAGATTCGGAAAAGGCGTATGCCGCAGGCGCGGCAGGCGCTGCATTCATGCGATCCGAGCTCTGCCGATCTCCGGCAGAGCTTTTTTGATGAAATCCCTCGACGATGTTCGGGATGAGAGGAAAGGACAGGAGGGTTGCGGAATGACGGTCAGACAGGAAACCCGATTCCCGGCGAAAGCAACTCTGGGGGAGATTGTCCGGAAAGCGGACGGTGTGTTTGTTTTTCCCGGCTTCTGTGACGTGCATGTGCACTTCAGAGAGCCGGGTTTTTCTTATAAGGAAACGATTATGACCGGAAGCCGCGCCGCGGCCGCGGGCGGCTATACAGCAGTGTGCGCGATGCCGAACCTGAATCCGGTGCCGGACAGCGTTTCCCATCTGGAAGAGGAAGAAAAACTGATCCGCGAGGCCGGCGGAATCGTGGATGTGTACCCATATGCGGCGCTGACCGTCGGGGAAAAGGGAGAGGTAGCGGCTGCGCTGGAGGAACTGGCGCCGCGTGTTATCGCCTTTTCAGACGACGGGAAGGGCGTCCAGAGCGAGAGCATGATGCGCAGCCTGATGGAACAGTGCCGGAAGCTGGGGAAGATCATTGCGGCCCATTGCGAGGATGAACGGCTGCTGCACGGCGGATATATCCATGACGGAACATATGCCCGGGAGCACGGGCATAAGGGAATCTGCTCAGAGAGCGAATGGGGGCCGATTGCCCGGGATCTGAAACTGGCAAAGGAGACCGGCTGCGCTTACCATGTATGCCATATCAGCTGCCGGGAGAGTGTGGAACTGATCCGACAGGCGAAGCGGGACGGGGTCGACGTGACCTGCGAAACAGCGCCTCACTACCTGCTGCTGGACGAGAACGATCTGCAGGAAGATGGACGGTTCCGGATGAATCCGCCGCTGCGGGCGAAGGAAGACCGGGAAGCGCTGGTGGAAGGTTTGCTGGACGGGACCATCGATATGATCGCTACGGACCACGCGCCTCACAGCGCGGAGGAAAAAAGCCGGGGACTTCCGGGAAGCGCCTTCGGGATTGTGGGGCTGGAATGCGCGTTTCCGGTGCTCTACACCGGACTGGTGAGGCCCGGGATCCTGCCGCTGGAGAGACTGGCGGAACTGATGGCGCTGGCACCGCGAAGACGGTTCGGGATTCCCCTGCGGGAAAACGACCGGTGCGAGTGGGAGCTGGATACGGCTTATGAGATCGATCCGGAGACATTCCTGTCCAAGGGACGGGCAACACCGTTTGCAGGAAGGAAGGTCTACGGGAGGTGCGTGAAAACAGTTCACAATAACAGAACTGTTTTTGAAGCAAAGCAATAATTTCGCGTCTGCAGACGCGAGCAGGGAATGCGAGGGCTTTCCGATCGCCCTCGCGCTCCTTCGGCCAAATACTCCCACTTGAGTGAGAAGATCGGAGAGCGAATAAAGATTCAGCTGTACGAGGAGGCAAAAGCATGGCAAAACGGACAGACATCAAGAAGGTACTGATCATCGGAAGCGGCCCGATCGTCATCGGGCAGGCGGCGGAGTTTGACTACGCCGGAACGCAGGCGGTCCTGGCCCTGAAAGAAGAAGGGTATGAAGTGGTGCTGTGCAACTCCAACCCGGCAACGATCATGACGGACACCGCGATCGCGGATAAGGTCTACATGGAGCCGCTGACGCTGGAATACATCGCGAAGATTCTGCGGTACGAACGGCCGGACGCGATCGTACCCGGTATCGGCGGACAGACCGGACTGAACCTGGCCATGCAGCTGGAACGCAAGGGCGTGCTGAAGGAATGCGGCGTGGAACTGTTGGGCACCAGCAGCGAGAGCATTGAGCGGGCGGAGGACCGCGAGCTGTTCAAGGAGATGTGCGAGTCCATCGGCGAGCCCGTGATCCCCAGTGAGATTACCTACGACCTGGAGCAGGCGAAAAAGGCCGCGCAGGACATTGGATATCCTGTGGTACTGCGGCCGGCGTTCACGCTGGGCGGTACCGGCGGCGGTTTCGCGAACAATGAGGAAGAGCTGATCGAGATCGGCACAAACGCATTCCGGCTGAGTCCGGTGCATCAGGTGCTGATCGAAAAAAGCGTGCGCGGATATAAGGAAATCGAGTTTGAAGTCATGCGGGACTGCAATGACAAGGCAATCACGATCTGCGGCATGGAAAACGTGGATCCCGTAGGCGTTCACACCGGCGACAGCGTCGTGGTGGCCCCGATCCTGAGCCTGAACGACGCGGACCTGAAGATGCTGAACGACAGTGCGATCAAGATCATCCGGGAACTGAAGATCGCCGGCGGCTGCAACGTTCAGTTTGCACTGGATCCCAACAGCAGCAAATACTACCTGATCGAGGTCAACCCCCGGGTCAGCCGGTCTTCGGCTCTGGCCAGCAAGGCCAGCGGCTACCCCATTGCCCGGGTGACGGCAAAGATTGCCCTGGGCATGGCGCTGGAGGAGATTCCGGTGGCCGGCGGAAACGCGGCCATGGAGCCTTCCCTGGACTATATTGTGGCGAAATTCCCGCGGTTCCCCTTCGACAAGTTCACCTCGGCCAGCAATCAGCTGGGCACCCAGATGAAGGCGACCGGCGAGGTGATGGGCATCGGAAGCACGCTGGAAGAGTGCATGCTTAAGAGCGTACGCAGTCTGGAGACCGGCGTATGCCATATGCAGCTGGCGAAATTCGATGAGATGCCGACGGAAGAGCTTCGCGAGTATGTGAAAGATTTCCGGGCGGATACTCTGTACGCAGTGACGGAGCTGCTGCGCCGCGGGGAGGACATTGCGTCCATCCATGAGAAGACCATGATCACGGAGCTGTTCTTGGAATCCCTGAAGAAAATTACAGAGATGGAGGTCCGCCTGAAGGCGGCCCCGGGAGACACGGAACTGCTGCGGGAAGCCAAGAAGATGGGCTTCGGGGACAAGGAGATCGGGATCCTGTGGGACCGAAAGGAAACGGAAATTTACGCCCTGCGGAAGGAAAACGGGATTACGCCGGTGTTCCGAATGGTGGATACGCTGCACACGGGTAAGTATATCGCCTATCTGTACTCCAGCTACAGCAATAAAAATGACAGTATCCTGACGGAGAAGAAAAAGATTGCAGTATTGGGCGCCGGACCGATCCGCATCGGCCAGGGTGTCGAATTCGACTATTCCACGGTGCACGCGGTGCAGACGATCCGCCGGGCCGGATACGAAGCGATCATCATCAACAACAACCCGGAGACGGTTTCCACTGACTACACGACGGCGGACAAGCTGTACTTTGAGCCGCTGACGCCTGAAGACGTGATGGCGATCATCGATTTCGAAAAGCCGGAGGGCGTGATCGCGTCCCTGGGCGGCCAGACCGCCATCAACCTGGCCCAGCCGCTGATGGACCGCGGGGTGAAAATCATCGGAACCGACTGCGCGGCGATCGAGCGGGCTGAGAACCGGGACAGCTTCGAAAAGATTCTGGAAGACCTGAACATCCCGCAGCCCCAGGGCCGCGCGGTAACCCGGATCGAGGACGGTGTGAAGGCGGCCGAGGAGATAGGCTATCCGGTACTGGTGCGGCCAAGCTTTGTGCTGGGCGGCCGGGCGATGCAGATCGTCGGGGACGAGGAACAGCTTCGCCACTACCTGCGGACCGCGGTGGAGATCGATGCGGATAAGCCGGTGCTGGTAGACAAATACATCCGCGGCAAAGAGGTTGAAGTCGATGCCATCTGCGACGGACGGGATGTGTTCGTACCCGGCATCATGGAACTGGTGGAGCGCACCGGCATTCACAGCGGCGACTCCATCTCCGTCTATCCCGCCTTCTCCATCAGCAACAAGGTGAAGGGAATTATCCTGCAGTACGCCAAGAAACTGGGCCTGGGTATCGGGATTATCGGCCTGTACAATATCCAGTTCATTGTGGATGAGAACGATAATGTCTATATCATTGAGGTGAATCCGCGGTCCAGTCGTACGGTTCCCTTCCTGAGCAAGGCGACGGGATACTCCCTGGCGGATATCGCAACGGAGGTTATCCTCGGAAAGAGCCTGAAGGAGCAGGGGTACTTCGATCTGTATCCGGAAGAGAAGAAACGGTTCTACGTGAAGGTGCCGGTATTCTCCTTCAACAAGATCAAGGGGCTTGACGCCTATCTGAGCCCGGAGATGAAATCCACGGGTGAGGCGATCGGTTATGATGACAAACTGAACCGCGCACTGTACAAGGCACTGCAGGCCGGCGGGACCCGGTTGCAGAACTACGGAACGGTACTGGCCACGATTGCCGACCGGGACAAAAATGAGGCGCTGGACCTGATCCGTCGCTTCTACAACCTGGGTTTCAATATCGAAGCGACACGGGGAACGGCCCGGTTTCTGAAGGAACACGGCATCCGGACACACGCGATGCTGAAAATCAGCCAGGGATCCAACGAGATTCTGGAGAGCATCCGGCAGGGACATGTGGCTTATATCATCAACACCCGGGAGATCGGCGAGCCGGAGAGCGAGAGCGACGGGCTGAAGATCCGCCGGTGTGCGACGGAGAACAACGCGACGATCTTTACCAGCCTGGATACGGTGCGGGTGCTGCTGGATGTGCTGGAGGAAACAACACTGACGATTTCAACGATTGACGCATAGGGGGCTTAATGAAGCAGCAGATATTGAGGGTGACAGAGAACATCCGGATTGCGGAAAATGTTTATAAGATGGTTCTGGAAAATCCTGAACTGGAAGAGCAGAAACCCGGACAGTTTATCAATATTCGGATTGACGGTCTGTATTTACGGCGGCCGATCTCGGTATGTGAATCTGATCCGGGCAATGTGGTTATCATTTACAAAGTCGTTGGCAAAGGAACAGAGCAGCTCAGCCGAATCAGAAAACGCGAATACCTGGATGTGCTGACCGGGCTGGGCAACGGATATGATCTGTCGAAAGCGGGAGATCATCCGCTGCTGCTGGGCGGCGGCGTGGGTGTGCCTCCGCTGATCAAACTGGCCAGAATGCTGCGGGATGCCGGGAAAGAAGTGCAGGCGGTGCTGGGCTTTAACACAAAGGCGGAAGTGTTCGGGGAAGGCGCTTTTCAGGAGATGGACTGTAAAACAACGGTGACCACCGTTGACGGAAGTTACGGCGTGAAGGGTTTTGTGACGGATGCGCTGCCGGAAGACTACAGCTATTTCTATACCTGCGGACCGGAACCGATGCTGCGGGCGGTGTATAAAGCCACCTGTACATCCGGACAGTTTTCCTTTGAGGAACGGATGGGTTGCGGATTCGGCGCGTGCATGGGCTGCAGCTGCAAAACGATCACAGGGTATAAGCGAATCTGCCGGGAAGGTCCGGTGCTGGAAAAGGAGGAGATCCTGTGGGACGACTGACAGTGAACCTGTGCGGCATCGAACTGGACAATCCGGTAATTCCTGCCAGCGGCACCTTTGGTTTCGGATATGAGTTTGCGCAGTGGTATGATATCAACTGTCTGGGTACTTTCTCCTTCAAGGGAACGACAAGGGAGCCCCGTTTCGGGAATCCCACGCCGCGGATTGCGGAATGCCCGGCGGGAATGATCAACGCCGTCGGGCTCCAGAACCCCGGGGTGGAGAAGGTCATCAGTGAGGAACTTCCGAAGCTGAAAGAGGTCTTCCATAAGAAGGTGATGGCGAATGTCAGCGGCTTCAGCGTGGAGGATTACGCCTATAGCTGTGAAAAGCTGGACGCAGAAGAGCAGGTCGGATGGCTGGAGGTTAACATCTCCTGCCCGAATGTCCACGGCGGCGGAATGAGCTTCGGAACGGATCCGAAGGCCGCGGCGGAGGTTACCCGGGCGGTCAAGCGGGTGGCGACAAAACCGGTGATCATGAAGCTGAGTCCGAACGTGACAGATATTACAGAGATCGCAAAAGCCTGTGAAGACGCGGGAGCGGACGGGATCTCGCTGATCAACACGCTGCAGGGGATGCGGATTAATCTGAAGACGCGGAAGCCGGTGATCAAAAACGTCATGGGCGGCGTGAGTGGACCGGCGGTGTTCCCGATAGCGCTGCGGATGGTCTGGCAGGTGTGCCGGGCGGTGAAGATTCCGGTGATCGGCATGGGCGGGATTGCGAGCGCGGAGGACGCGCTGGAGATGATGATGGCCGGGGCAACGGCTGTCGAAGTCGGCGCGGCGAACCTGGCAGACCCATATGCAAGCAAAAAAATCATTGAGGATCTGCCGGCGGCTATGGATCAGTATAGGATTCAATCACTGGGTGAATTGAAAGGAGACTGCTGAAATGGGGAAAGATGTTATCATTGCCTGTGACTTTCCGAACGCGGAGCAGACGCTGACATTTCTGGACAGGTTTCAGGGACAGAAGCCGTTTGTGAAGATCGGGATGGAACTGTTTTACGGTGCAGGTCCGGATATTGTCCGGCAGATCAAAGCCCGGGGGCACAGGATTTTCCTGGACCTGAAGCTGCATGATATTCCAAACACGGTGAAAAAGGCCATGACGGTTTTGCGGGATCTGGACGTGGATATCTGCAATCTGCACGCGGCGGGGACCATCCGGATGATGGAAGCGGCGATCGAAGGTTTGACCCGGCCGGATGGAACGCGGCCGCTGTTGATTGCCGTGACGCAGCTGACCAGCACGGATCAGGAGACGCTGGAGAAAGACCTGCTGATCGAAAAGCCTATAGACGAGGTGGTTATGCACTACGCGCTGAATGCCCGGAAGGCCGGGCTGGACGGAGTGGTCTGCTCACCGCTGGAGGCCGGGAAGGTGCATGAGGTCTGCGGAGCGGATTTCCTGACGGTGACGCCGGGTGTCCGGTTCGCGGACGGTGATGTGGGGGATCAGAAACGGGTTATGACTCCGGCAGAGGCAAAGAAGGTCGGCAGCGACTATATCGTGGTCGGCCGGCCGATTACCGCAGCGGTGGATCCGGTGGCGGCATATGAACGGTGCATCAATGAATTTGTGGGGTGAAGAATCATGACGAGAGAAGAACTGAACCGGAAAATTGCACAGGACCTGCTGAAAATCAAGGCGGTGTTTTTCCGCCCGGAGGAACCCTTTACCTGGGCGAGCGGAATCAAGAGCCCGGTATACTGCGATAACCGGCTGACACTGACGGCGCCGGAAGTGCGCACGGACGTGGAGAAAGGCCTGGCGCAGTTGATTGGAGAGGAATATCCGGACGTGGAAGTGCTGATGGGCACCTCAACCGCCGGCATTGCCCATGCAGCGATTACGGCCCATCTGATGGGTCTTCCCATGGGATATGTCCGCTCCGGCGCGAAGGACCACGGGCGGCAGAATCAGATCGAGGGCAGACTCGAACCGGGTCAGAAAGTGGTTGTAGTGGAGGATCTGATTTCCACCGGCGGCAGCGTGCTGGAAGTGGTGGACGTGCTGCGGCAGGCCGGTGCAGAGGTGCTTGGTATCGTAAGCATCTTCACCTACGGCATGAAGAAAGGGATTGAGCGCCTGGCGGCGGCAAACGTGAAGAACGTGTCGCTGACAAATTTTGACGTGATCGCGGAAGAAGCGGCGAAGGAAGGCTATATCCGGCCTGAGGATATCTCCCGGCTGATCCGTTTCCGGAACGATCCGGCAGATGAAAGCTGGAGGATATAACGATGGCGCGAAGTGTGATCGATATTCCGGATCTGACCATGGAAGAACTGGACCGGCTGATGGATACGGCGGAGGATATTATCGCACATCCGGACGACTATGCGGATGCCTGCCGCCGGAAAAAACTGGCGACACTGTTTTTTGAGCCCAGCACAAGGACACGCCTGAGCTTTGAGGCGGCCATGTATGAGTTGGGCGGCAATGTGCTGAGCGTGACCGGGGCGAACAGCAGTTCCGCGGCAAAGGGCGAGAGCGTCGCGGATACTGCCAAGACAGTCTCCTGCTACGCGGATATTATCGCCATGCGCCATCCGAAGGAAGGCGCGGCATCGGTTGCGGCACGGAACGCGTCCGTGCCTGTGATCAACGCCGGTGACGGCGGCCACTGCCATCCGACCCAGACGCTGGCGGATTTGCTGACAATCCGCCGGGAAAAAGGAAGGCTGGGAAACCTGACCGTGGGCCTGTGCGGTGACCTGAAGTTCGGCCGCACGGTCCATTCCCTGCTGAACGCCCTGAGCCGGTATGACGGACTGAAGTTTGTGCTGATCAGCCCGGAAGAGCTGAAAGTGCCCAGCTATGTAAAGAGTGACGCGCTGAAAAAGAAGGGGATTCCCTATACCCAGACCGAAGACCTGGAGCAGGTGATCGGCGATCTGGACATTCTGTACATGACAAGGGTACAGCGGGAGCGCTTCTTCAACGAGGAAGATTATCTGCGGCTGCGGGACAGCTATATCCTGACACCAGAGAAGATGAAGAAGGCCCGGGCAGACCTGAGCGTCATGCATCCGCTGCCGAGGGTGAACGAGATCAGCGTGGCGGTGGATAACGATCCGCGAGCCTGCTATTTCAAGCAGGTGCTGAACGGCAAGTATATGCGCATGGCGCTGATCCTGATGCTGCTGGGACTGAAAGGGGGAACGCAGGCATGAATGTAGATTCCATCCGGGACGGGATTGTGATCGACCATATTGCTGCCGGCTGCGGAATGAAACTGTACCGTCTGCTGGGACTGGAGAATCTTGAGGCACCGGTAGCCATGATTACCAATGTGGTCTCCGGAAAAATGGGACGGAAGGATATTATCAAGGTTGATGCAGCGATCGACGTGGATCTGGATATTATCGGCTATGTGGATCCCGGCGCAACGGTAAACATTATCAGGGACGGAGAGCTGAAAGAGAAGAAACGGATTGAGATGCCGGAGAAGCTTGTTAATGTACTCTTCTGCAAGAATCCACGCTGTATCACTTCCTGCGAGCAGGAACTGGACCAGATTTTCTGCCTGACGGACCGGACAAAGAAGGAATACCGCTGCACCTGGTGCGAGACAAAGGCGTCGAATATCTGACATGTGAGCCTGTTTTCGCAGGAGTATGGAAAAAGGTGATCAAGGAACACCCAAAAAGTGCAAAAGACGAAAATAACCCGAACGAATATTTCTGAACGTTCGGGTTTTATATTACATTTCTACGAATAATACGTGTTTTCAATTGACAATGTTCGTGTTTTTGGGTATAGTAATAAGGCCTTAAAAAGGCAAATCTCAAGGGTTGAAATGTTTTGAAACAGGGGGACAGACCGTGAGAAAAGTCGGGATCGTCATGGGCAGCGACAGCGACCTGCCCGTGATCCAAAAAGCAACGGATGTATTGAAGGCCCTGGGCATACCGTTTGAGGCGCACGTGTATTCCGCACACCGCACGCCGGAGGAAGCCCGGGCTTTTGCCGTTCAGGCAAGAGAAAATGGTTTTGGTGTGCTGATTGCCGCGGCGGGCATGGCGGCCCATCTGGCAGGCGCTATCGCGGCAAACACGACATTACCGGTGATCGGGATTCCCTGCAAAGGCCCCTGCATGGAAGGCCTGGATGCCCTGCTCTCCACGGTACAGATGCCTTCCGGCATTCCGGTGGCAACCGTGGCCGTGAACGGCGGGGCGAACGCTGCCTTGCTGGCGGCGCAGATTCTGGCCGTGGAGGACCGGGAACTGGCGGCAAAGCTGGACGCGAAACGGAAAGCGGACGCCGAGGCCGTGCTGACGAAAGACATGAGTATAGCCGAACGGCTGTAAGAATTCAGAATTACAGATGGGAGAAAAAAACCATGGGCGGATTTTTCGGGATCACTTCCAAACAGGACTGTATGCTGGACGTATTCTTCGGCGTGGATTATCACAGCCATCTGGGAACACGGCGGGCCGGCATGGCGGCCTGGGATGAGGAGATCGGCCTGCAGCGTAAGATTCATAATATCTGCAATGCTCCATTCCGGACCAAATTCGAGCATATTTTCGAAGAGATGCGCGGCATATCCGCGATCGGCTGTATTTCGGATTCGGATCCGCAGCCGCTGCTAATTCGTTCCAACCTGGGAACGTATGCAATCTGCATGACCGGCGTGATCAACAATTCGGAAGAACTGATCGAGCAGTACCTGAGCTTCAGCGGCGGTCATTTCGATTCCATGACCGGCGGAAGGATCAACCAGACGGAGCTGCTCAGCGCACTGATTAACCAAAAAAGCAATTTTGCCGAAGGAATCCGTTTTGCCCAGAAATCCATCGAGGGGACAGCTTCCATTCTGATCCTTACGGACAAGGGCACCCTGATTGCCGCACGGGATCGGACGGGCCGGCTGCCGGTGGCGGTGGGAAAGCGGGAGGACGGCTATGCCGTTGCCTTTGAGGCGTTTGCCTATCACAAAACCGGCTTCGAGGATGTCTGCGAGCTTGGACCGGGAGAAATCGTGGAACTGAGTCCGGAGAAAATGACCCAGCTGGCAGCACCGGGAAAGAAAAAGAAAATCTGTTCCTTCCTGTGGAGCTATTACGGCTATCCGACATCGACCTACGAAGGCGTGAACGTGGAAGAGATGCGTTATCGCAACGGCGCGATCCTGGCGGAGAACGACGCGGCGAACGGGCGGGATGATCCCATCGACTACATCGGCGGGGTGCCGGATTCCGGGACGCCTCACGCAATCGGGTATGCGAACCGCAGCGGAAAACCCTTTGCCCGGGCCTTCATCAAGTATACCCCGACCTGGAGCCGGAGCTTTATGCCGGCGAACCAGACGGACCGGGACAAGATCGCCAAGATGAAGCAGATTCCGGTGAACGCGCTGATCAAGGATAAGAACCTGCTCTTTGTGGACGACTCAATCGTCCGGGGAACGCAGCTGCGGGAGACCGTGGAGTTCCTGTACGAAAGCGGCGCAAAATCCGTGCATATGCGCAGCGCCTGTCCGCCGATCATGTATGCCTGCAAGTACCTGAACTTCTCCCGATCCAACAGCGATCTGGAGCTGATCGCCCGGCGGGTGATCCTGGAACTGGAAGGAGAAGAGGGCTTCAGGTACATCGACGAGTATGCCGACGGGACGACGGAGCGGGGAAAGAAACTCCGGCAGGTTATCTGCGACAAGTTCCATTTCGCTTCCCTGGAGTTCCAGACGCTGGAAGGCGTCATCAAGGCCATCGGCATTGATCCCTGCGAACTGTGCACTTACTGCTGGAACGGGAAAGAGGAGTAGGTAGTCAGAGTGGAGAGTTAAGAGTGGAGAGTGGAGAGAAGAGGAACTGAAAGGAGAACGGCATGAATACGAATTCAAGGTCTGAAGCTTATGCCGCCGCGGGCGTGGATATCACCGCCGGCTACAGGTCTGTTGAACTGATGAAAAAGCATATCCGGAAGACAGCCGTGACCGGCGTCTGCGAGGATGTGGGCGGCTTCGGCGGTCTGTTCGAGCCTGATCTGGGCGGGATGGAAAATCCCGTACTGGTTTCCGGCACGGACGGCGTCGGAACCAAGCTGAAAATCGCTTTCCTGATGGATAAGCATGATACAGTGGGGATCGACTGCGTGGCGATGTGCGTGAACGATATCATCTGCTGCGGTGCGAAGCCCCTGTTTTTTCTGGACTATATTGCCTGCGGAAAGAACGTGCCGGAACGCATTGAGCAGATCGTCAAGGGCGTGTGTGAAGGCTGCTTGCAGGCCGGCTGCGCACTGATCGGCGGGGAGACCGCCGAGCATCCCGGCCTGATGCCGGAGGATGAGTATGACCTGGCCGGCTATTCCACCGGGATTGTGGACAAGGCGAAGATCATTGACAACAGGACGATGCAGGCCGGAGACGTTGTGATCGCGCTACCGTCTTCTGGCGTACATTCCAACGGGTTCTCCCTGGTGCGCCGAGTGTTCGACATTGAGCATGCGGACCTGAAAGCACCGGTGGCGGAATTGGGCGGCCGCAGCCTCGGGGAGGCACTGCTGGAGCCGACGAGGATCTATGTAAAGCCGGTGCTGGCCCTGATGAAGGAAGTACAGGTAAAGGGCATCAGCCATATCACCGGCGGCGGTTTCTATGAGAATATTCCGCGGAGCATTCCGGACGGACTCGGTGCGCGGATCGAAAAAGAAAAGATCCGGGTGCTGCCGATCTTCAGGCTGATTGCGGAAAAGGGTGGGATTTCCGAACGGGATATGTTTAACACCTATAACATGGGCGTGGGCATGAGCGTTGTGGTTCCCGCGGCAGAAGCGGAGAAAGCGATCCGGATCCTGAAGGATCAGGGCGTGGAGGCGTATCTGATCGGCGAGATTGCTGAAAGCGAAGAGAAGATCATGATCGTATGAAATGAAGAGTGAAGAGTTAAGAGTGGAGAGTGAAGATTGATTATGTTGAGCAGGAAAGCGCGGATTGCCGTGCTGGTGTCCGGCGGGGGGACCAACCTGCAGGCGATTCTGGACGCTGCCGGACGGGGAGAGATCCCCGACGGCGAGGTGACGCTGGTGATCAGCGACCGCGCCGGCGCCTACGCGCTGGAACGCGCGGAAAAAGCCGGGATTCCTTCCATGGAAATCAACAAGAAAGCCTGCGGCGGACAGATGCTTTTTGAGGAGAAACTGATCGCCGCGCTGGAAGAAAACCGGACGGACCTGATCGTACTGGCAGGGTTCCTGAGTATCCTGACACCGAGCTTTACAACCCGGTATTCCCGGCGGATTATCAACGTGCATCCCAGCCTGATTCCCAGCTTCTGCGGCGCAGGATACTACGGGCTGAAAGTGCACGAGGCGGCGCTGGGCCGGGGCGTGAAGGTGACCGGCGCGACGGTTCACTTCGTGAATGAGATCCCGGACGGCGGGGAGATTATTGCCCAGAAGGCGGTGGATATTCTGCCCGGAGACACGCCGGAGATCCTGCAGCGCAGGGTGATGAAACAGGCAGAATGGGTTATTCTGCCAAAGAGCGTTGAAACAATTTCCAGGGAAATTGTTTCCAGATCGGAGCGTTAAGAGTGAAGAGCGGAGATAAAAAACACAAGGAGGGGCAAAAATGGATATCTACAAAATCTTTACACCTGAGGAACTGCTGAAGGACAACACCTATCCCGGCCGCGGCATCGTGATCGGCAAGACGCCGGACGGTACCAGTGCGATGACAGCCTACTTCATCATGGGCCGCAGCGAGAACAGCCGGAACCGGATCTTTGTCGAGAAGAACGGCGAAGTCTTTACCGAACCCTATGACGCCGCAAAGGTACAGGATCCTTCCCTGATCATCTATTCGGCAGTCCGTTCCTTTGAGAATCATCTGGTGGTAACCAACGGTAACCAGACGGACACCATTGTGGAAGGCCTGCAGGCCGGCAAGAGCTTCTCCGAAGCGCTGGCAGGCCGTGAGTTTGAGCCGGACGGCCCGAACTTTACCCCCCGCATCAGCGGCATGCTGACATTCGGGGAGGACGACTTTACCTATCAGATGAGCATCCTGAAGAGCGCCGACGCGGAAGGCAGCGCCTGCAACCGCTTTACTTACAGCTATGAGCCGAAGAATGGCCTGGGCCATTTTATTCACACCTATGTATGCGACGGGACTCCGATTCCGACCTTCCAGGGCGAACCGGAGCGGATCGCGGTCTGTGACGATATCGGCGAGATGACGGAGCGGATCTGGAATGCGCTGAACGAGCAGAATAAGATCAGCCTGTATGTACGGTACATTGATCTGAAGACAGGGGACACCGAAGACCGGATGGTCAACAAGCACAGATAAATAAGGGGGCTTTCCTGCCCTTCCAACGCAGGTGCCACTGGCGCCTGCGCCCCCTGAACCCCTTCGGCGAAAAAAGTTTTTTACAGGTGAGAAGGAGATCACAATGAAAGAGTTTGAACTGAAGTACGGATGTAATCCCAACCAGAAACCCGCGAAGATCTACATGAAGGACGGCAGCGAACTGCCGATCAAAATCCTGTCCGGTCGTCCGGGCTATATCAATTTCCTGGATGCTTTCAACAGCTGGCAGCTGGTGAAGGAACTGAAGGCGGCCCTGGGCCTGCCCGCGGTGACCAGCTTCAAGCATGTGAGCCCCACTTCCGCCGCTGTCGGTATTCCGCTGAGTGAAGACCTGAAGAAGGCGTGCTTTGTGGACGACATCGAGGGGCTGGATGATTCTCCGCTGGCCTGCGCCTATGCCCGGGCCCGCGGCACCGACCGGATGTGCTCCTTCGGCGACTGGGTGGCCATGAGCGAAGTATGCGACGTGACTACCGCGAAGATGCTGAAGCGGGAAGTGTCCGACGGCGTCATCGCTCCCGGATATGAGCCGGAAGCGCTGGAGATTCTGAAGAGCAAGCGTAAGGGCAATTACAATATCGTGGAGATCGATCCGGACTATGTGCCCGAGGTGCAGGAGCGCAAGCAGGTGTTCGGTATCACCTTCGAACAGGGCAGGAACAACTTCGAGATCAACCGGGAACTGCTGCAGGACATCGTGACAAAGAACAAGGACCTGCCGGAAAGTGCGGTGCGGGACCTGATTGTAGCCCTGATCACACTGAAATATACCCAGTCCAACTCCGTGTGCTATGCGGTGGACGGACAGGCGATCGGTGTGGGCGCCGGCCAGCAGAGCCGGATTCACTGCACGCGCCTGGCGGGTTCCAAGGCGGATACATGGTTCCTGCGTCAGCATGAGAAGGTGCTGAACCTGCCCTTCCGCGCGGATCTCGGCCGGCCGGAACGGGATAACGTCATCGACGGCTACATCAACCAGAACGAGGAAGACGTGTGCGCCGAAGGCAACTGGCAGAAGTATTTTACCGCGCAGCCGGCTCCTCTGACCGAGGGGGAGAAGCGCGCCTTCCTGGATACCCGGCAGGGTGTGGCGCTGGGATCCGACGCTTTCTTCCCCTTCAGCGACAATATTGAGCGGGCGTATAAGAGCGGCGTGAAGTATATCGCCGAGCCCGGCGGATCCATCCGGGATGACGCGGTCATCGAGTGCTGCGACAAGTATGGGATGACGATGGCGTTTACGCATATGAGGCTGTTCCATCATTAAGGAATGTGGGGGCTTTCCGATTGCCCCCACACCCCTTCGGTTACAATTATATCGAGTTGAGAAAAACAAAGGAAAGAAGATTCATTATGAATATTCTGGTGATTGGCGGCGGAGGCCGTGAGCATACCATCATCAAAAAACTGAAGGAAAACCCGGGGGTGGAGAAGATCTACGCCCTGCCGGGAAACGGCGGCATCGCACAGGATGCGGAGTGCGTGAACGTCAAAGCGACAGACCTGGAGGGTATCGTGAACTTTATCCGCGGGACGAAGATCGACTATGCCGTGGTCGCACCGGATGATCCGCTGGTGCTGGGCTGTGTGGACCTGCTGGAGGCGGAGGGGATTCCCTGCTTCGGCCCCCGGAAGAACGCAGCAATCATTGAAGGCAGCAAAGTCTTCTCGAAGGACCTGATGAAGAAATACGGCATTCCGACCGCGGCCTATGAAGTATTCACCGATCCGGCTGACGCGCTGGCTTATCTGGAGACCGCGCCGATTCCCACGGTGGTGAAGGCGGACGGTCTGGCCCTGGGCAAGGGCGTGACCGTGGCGATGACCCGGGAGGAAGCCTGCGGTGCGGTCCGGGAGATCATGGAGGACAAGAAGTTCGGGAAAAGCGGCGACCGGATCGTCATCGAGGAATACCTCGAAGGGCCGGAAGTCTCCGTCTTGTCCTTTACGGACGGAACGACCGTGAAACCGATGGTCTCCAGCATGGATCACAAACGGGCCGGGGACGGGGATACGGGTCCCAATACAGGCGGCATGGGTACGGTGGCGCCGAATCCCTTCTACACGGAGGAAGTGGCGGAACGCTGCATGGAAACGATCTTCCTGCCGACGATCCGGGCAATGAAGGCGGAAGGACGGGAATTCCGAGGCTGCCTTTACTTCGGCCTGATGATTACCAAGGACGGGCCGAAGGTGATCGAATACAACTGCCGTTTCGGCGATCCGGAGACCCAGGTGGTGCTGCCACTGCTGGAGAGCGATCTGCTGACGGTGATGCAGGCGGTGACAGAAGGGAAACTTTCGGAATGCGAAGTGAAATTCCGGGATGCGCATGCCTGCTGCGTGGTACTTGCTTCAAAGGGCTATCCGCTGAGCTATGAGAAGGGCTATGAGATCACGATCCCGGACGAAGTGAAGGATCATGTGTTCGTGGCCGGCGCGGTGCTGAAAGACGGGAAGCTGGTGACCTCCGGCGGGCGGGTGCTGGGTGTGACGGCGGTGGCCGATACCCTGCCCGAGGCCGTGAAGGAGGCCTACGCCATGGCGGAAACGGTAACCTTCGGAAACCGGTATATGAGAAAAGATATCGGTCAAAGAGCAATCAAAGGATGTCAATAAGGTGACACTTCGGAATGACACGAAAGAGGGAACAAGATGGTTTACAGGATCTTTGTGGAGAAGAAACCGGGGTTGGATAACGAGGCCCGGGAACTGCGGAAGGACGCCCGGACATTCCTGGGCATTCAGGGACTGGAGAAGGTCCGGCTGCTGAACCGCTATGACGCGGAGGACATGCCGGAGGACCTTTTTGATCTGGCGGTGCGGGAAGTTTTCTCCGAACCGCAGCTGGACGACACTTCGGCGGAACTGAGCACGGAAGGCGCGGCGGACGTGTTTGCGGTGGAGTACCTGCCGGGGCAGTTTGACCAGCGGGCGGATTCCGCGGCGCAGTGCGTGCAGTTCATCTCGCAGGGTGAGCGGCCGCTGATCCGCAGCGCAAAGGTTTATATCCTTTACGGAACGCTGACAGACGCGGAGATCCTGGAGATCAAGAAATACGTCATTAACCCGGTGGAAGCCAGGGAAGCCTCGCTGGAGAAGCCGGAAACTCTGCGGACCGAGTATGCCGTGCCGACGGAGGTCGCGACACTGGATGGTTTTACCAAACTGGACCGGACGGGACTGGAAAAGTTCGTGGCGGATTACGGCCTGGCGATGGACGCGGACGATATTGCATTCTGCCAGAGCTGGTTCCGGGAGGAAGGCCGGGAGCCCACCATCACGGAGATCCGGATGCTGGATACTTACTGGAGCGACCACTGCCGCCATACTACCTTCCTGACGGAGATCGACAGTGTGCGCTTTGAAGACGCGGTGCTGGAGAAGTCCTGGAAGCGCTATCTGGACACACGGAAAGCGCTGGGCCGGGAGAACAAGCCCGTATGCCTGATGGACCTGGCAACGGTGGCGGCAAAATACCTGCGGAAAAACGGAAAACTGAACAAACTGGACGAGAGTGAAGAGATCAATGCCTGCACGGTAAAGATGGACGTGGAGCGGGACGGGGTGAAAGAGCCCTGGCTGCTGCTGTTCAAGAACGAGACCCACAACCATCCGACTGAAATTGAGCCCTTCGGCGGTGCAGCAACCTGCATCGGCGGCGCGATCCGGGATCCCCTGAGCGGACGGGCCTACGTCTACGGCGCGATGCGCGTGACCGGCGCGGCGGATCCGACCCGGCCCGTGAGCGAAACGATTCCCGGTAAACTGCCCCAGCGCAAACTGGTGACGACCGCCGCGGCAGGCTATGCCTCCTACGGCAACCAGATCGGCCTGGCGACGGGCATTGTGGATGAGATTTATCACCCCGGCTACGCGGCCAAGCGGATGGAGATCGGCGCGGTGATTGCGGCGGCGCCGGCGGAAAATGTCCGCCGGGAATGCCCGGCGCCCGGGGATATCGTGATCCTGCTGGGCGGGTCCACCGGCCGGGACGGCATCGGCGGCGCGACCGGCTCCTCCAAGGCGCATAATGCGCACAGCGTGGAAACCTGCGGCGCGGAAGTGCAGAAGGGCAACGCGCCCGAGGAGCGGAAACTGCAGCGCCTGTTCCGCAACCCGAAGGCGACAAAGCTGATCAAGCGGTGCAACGACTTCGGCGCCGGCGGCGTCAGCGTCGCCATCGGCGAACTGGCGGACGGCCTGGATATCGACCTGAACGCGGTACCGAAGAAATATGACGGCCTGGATGGAACCGAACTGGCGATTTCCGAAAGCCAGGAACGGATGGCCGTAGTGGTGGCCGCGGAAGACGCGGAAACCTTCCTGGCCCTCGCGGCGGAAGAGAACCTGCAGGCCTGCCCGGTGGCAAAAGTCAAGGCGGACCCCCGTCTGACCATGCGCTGGAACGGGAAGACCATCGTGGACATCAGCCGTGATTTCCTGAACTCCAACGGCGCTCCGAAGCATACCGTGATCACCCCCGCGGCGTCGAAACCCGCGACGGAAATGAACATGGAAAAGCCTGTGGACTTTGCCGCACAGATGGAAAAGACCGCGGAGGATCTGGCAGTCTGCTCCCGCAGGGGCCTTTCGGAGCGGTTTGATTCCACGATCGGCGCGGGATCCGTGCTGATGCCCTTCGGCGGGAAACATCAGCTGACGCCCGTGCAGGCGATGGTTCAGAAGATCAGCCTGGAGAAAGGCCATACGGACGACTGCTCCCTGATGGCCTGGGGGTATGATCCGGAACTGACTTCCTTCAGCCCCTATCACGGCGCGTATCTGGCCGTGGTGGATTCGGTGAGCAAACTGATTGCCTCCGGCGCATCCTTCGAGGATGTGTATCTGACGTTCCAGGAGTACTTTGAGAAGCCCGGAGGTGACGGAAAACGCTGGGGCAAGCCGCTGGCGGCCCTGCTCGGCGCCTTTGACGCCCAGATGGATCTGGGAATCGCGGCCATCGGCGGCAAGGACTCCATGTCCGGGTCTTTCGAGAAACTGGATGTACCGCCCACGCTGGTTTCCTTTGCGGTGACAACGGCGAAGACCGGGGACATCATTTCCTCCGAGTTCAAAGCGGCAGGACACCCCGTGATGCTCCTGGAGCCGGAGCGGGATGAGCGGGGATTGCCGGTAACGGCATCGCTGCTGGCACTGTATGACCGGATTGCCGAATGGATCCGGGAGGGAAAGATCGTCTCCTGCCGGACGGTTGAGACCGGCGGCAGCCTGGCTTCCGTGATGAAGATGGCCCTGGGCAACGGAATGGGCTTTGCCTTTGAAAAGGATCGGGAACTGGCAGAGCTGGCGGAGTGCAGGTACGGGAGTTTTATTGCAGAGTGGAGAGTGGAGAGTGGAGAGTGGAGAGCTGATTCAGGGAAAGGACAGTTTACCTGCAGCAAACTGGGTATCGTGCTGGATGAGCCGGTGTTCACCTGGCGCGATAGCAGCGTAACATTGAAAGAGCTGCGGGAGCTGGGACGGAACAAGCTGGAAAAAGTCTACCCGACGCTGAATCCCGAATGGACGCCGGAAGACCGGGCGGAGGCGGATGCCTGCTGGCCGGCGGTCCGGGCAAAGGATCAGACGGAAGCTTTCCATTATGAGACAAAGAGCTGGCCGGCGCCGGCGGTCCGCACGGCAAAGCCCCGGGTGCTGATCCCGGCCTTCCCGGGAACCAACTGCGAGATCGACAGCGCCCGGGCCATGGAGGATGCCGGCGCGGAGACAAAGATCTTCGTGGTGCGGAACCGGACGGCAGAAGAGATCTCGCGCAGCGCAGAAGCGTTTGCCGACGAGGTCCGGAAGAGCCAGATGATCTTTATTCCCGGCGGTTTCTCCGGCGGTGACGAACCGGACGGCAGCGCAAAGTTCATTACTGCGTTTTTCCGGAACATGGGAATCAGCGACGCTGTCAAGGAGCTGCTGGAAAAGCGGGACGGCCTGATGTGCGGCATCTGTAACGGTTTCCAGGCGCTGATCAAGCTGGGACTGGTACCCTACGGAAAAATCATTGAGACGGATGAACACTGCCCGACGCTGACCTTCAACACCATCGGCCGGCATCAGAGCCGCATCGTCCGTACACGGATTGCGAGCAACCTGAGTCCCTGGCTGCGGGGAACACGGGTCGGCGAGGTGTACAGCGTACCGATCAGCCACGGCGAAGGCCGCTTCCTGGCGGAGGAGTGCCTGATCCGGGAACTGGCGGCGAAGGGACAGATCGCTACCCAGTATGTGGATCTGGAGGATCAGTCTTCCATGGATCTGCGGTTCAATCCCAACGGCAGCCTTTATGCCATTGAAGGGATTACAAGTCCGGACGGCCGGGTCTTCGGCAAGATGGGACACAGCGAGCGGACCGGGAAAGATCTGTATAAGAACGTGCCCGGGAATTACGACATCGGGATGTTCCGCTCCGCGGTGGAGTATTTCAGATAAAGGAGAATAATCATGGCTTATTTGTCAGATATCGAGATCGCCCAGCAGTGTGAAATGAAGCCGATCATGGAGATTGCGAAAAAGGCCCACGTGGATGAAAAATACGTGGAGCAGTACGGCCGATACAAGGCCAAGATCGATCCGGCTCTGCTTGAGGAAACGGACCGGAAGCCCGGCAAGCTGGTCCTGGTGACGGCGATCACCCCGACTCCCGCCGGAGAAGGCAAGACCACTACGACCATCGGCCTGGCGGACGGCCTGGCCCGCATCGGCAAGGACGTGACCGTGGCTCTGCGGGAGCCGAGCCTCGGCCCGGTTTTCGGTATCAAGGGCGGTGCGGCCGGCGGTGGATATTCCCAGGTGGTGCCCATGGAAGATATCAATCTCCATTTCACCGGAGACTTCCATGCCATCGGCGCGGCGAATAACCTGCTGGCGGCGATGCTGGACAATCATATTCAGCAGGGGAACGCCCTGGGAATCGACGTGAAAAAGATCACCTGGAAGCGTTGCGTGGACATGAACGACCGGCAGCTGCGGTTCGTGGTGGACGGCCTGGGCGGACGGATGAACGGCACGCCCCGGGAGGACGGGTTCGACATCACCGTGGCCAGCGAGATCATGGCGGTGTTCTGCCTGGCTTCCTCCATGGCGGACCTGAAGGAGCGCCTGAGCCGGATTATTGTGGCCTATACCTATGATGATCAGCCCGTGACTGCCGGTGACCTGAAGGCAACCGGCGCCATGGCAGCCCTGCTGCGGGACGCCCTGAAGCCCAACCTGGTACAGACCCTGGAAGGAACGCCGGCCTTCGTGCACGGCGGCCCCTTCGCGAACATCGCCCATGGCTGCAACTCCGTGATGGCAACCCGCATGGCCATGCGCATGGGTGACTATACGGTGACCGAAGCCGGCTTCGGCGCGGATCTGGGGGCGGAAAAGTTTCTGGATATCAAGTGCCGCATGGCCGGCCTGACCCCAGACGCGGTGGTGGTGGTCGGTACGGTACGCGCCCTGAAGATGCACGGCGGTCTGGATAAGAAGCAGCTGGCGAACGAAGATCTGGCAGCGCTGGAGAAGGGCATCCCGAACCTGTTGCGCCATGTGAACAACATCAGGAACGTGTATCAGTTGCCCTGCGTGGTGGCGATCAACCGGTTCCCGACGGATACGGACGCGGAGATTGATTTCATTGTCCGCAAGTGCCGGGAGCTGGGCGTCAACACGATCCTCTCCACGGTCTGGGCCGAAGGCGGCAAGGGCGGCGAGGACCTGGCCCGCGAGGTTGTACGCCTGTGTGAGGAAGAAAAGGGCAACTTCACCTTCTCTTACGAACTGGACGCTTCCATCGAGGAGAAGCTGGAAGCCGTCACAAAGAAGATTTACGGTGGCTCCGGGATTGCCCTGACGCCCGCGGCGAAGAAGCAGGCGGAGCGCCTGACTGCGCTGGGTTTTGACAAAATGCCGGTGTGTGTGGCCAAGACGCAATATTCTTTTTCGGACAATCCTGCCCTGCTGGGCGCGCCGGAAGGGTTCACCGTGACCGTGCGGAACCTGAAGGTCTCCGCGGGCGCCGGCTTCGTGGTCGCGCTGACCGGCGAGATCATGACGATGCCGGGACTGCCCAAGTCACCTGCGGCCGAGCGAATCGACGTGGACGAGAACGGGAAAATTACGGGGTTGTTTTGACGGAGATCATACAAGAGACTTTTGTCCGGCAGCAGAGCAATCTGCGGCCGGTTTTTAATCACATGCCTTTTTTGATTTCGCAGTAGAAAAAAGACTTTGATTGTGGTAAGCTTCATGACATACAGGAGCCATTTTATGTTCCGATGGGAACGATGAGGAGAAATATTCATTTTTGGCCGGGCTGTTTTCAGACAGAGGACAGGCCGGAATCACAGCTTGTTCGAGTGAACGGAGAACATGATGAGAAAAGATTTGGTTTTTCTGGATGTTGAGGTTGTTCCCACGAACGGGCGAATCAGAGACTTTGGCGCTGTTCGTCAGGACGGGGTTTCTCTTCATACGGATTCTCCGTCAGAGTTTTCTGCTTTTTTGCATGGAGTCAGGTATCTTGCGGGTCATAATATCGTTGGATTTGATCTGAAATATATCAGGGATCTTGTGGAACAGACCTGCCCGGGGGTGCAGGTCATTGACACACTGTATCTGTCCGCTTTGCTGTTTCCGGCAAAGCCGTATCACAGACTTCTGAAAGACGATAAACTGCAGTCGGAAGAACTGAATAATCCGCTGAATGACGCGATCAAGTGCAAAGAGCTGTTTGATGATGAGATGACAGCCTATCTGAAACTACCTGAGGGAACGAAGAGGATCTATGAGGGACTGCTGGAAGAACAAGAAGGTTTTTCCGGCTTTTTTTCGCTGGTGCAGGAGATGAAAACCACAGATCCATCTGCGGAGGAAGAGACGATTCAGGAAACCAGAATGCAACTGATCCAACGCCTGTTCCGGGGAAAAATCTGCGAATATGCGGAACTGGGGCCGATGATCCGGGAGACGCCGGTTGAGCTGGCGTATACGCTGGCGCTGATCAACGTGGAAGACAGGTATTCCATTACGCCGCCGTGGGTGATTCGTCAATATCCGAAGGTGGAGAAAATGATCCGGCAGCTGCGGGGAACCATCTGTAATCAGAAGGACTGCCCATTTTGCGCAAGGCGCCTGAATGCTGAAATCCGGCTGAAAGAAATATTCGATTTTGACTCGTTCCGGGTTTATGAAGGCGAACCCTTACAGGAAAAGGCTGTCAAATCAGCGATTGCAGGAGAATCTCTGCTGGCTGTTTTTCCGACAGGAGGAGGAAAATCCCTGACTTTTCAGCTGCCGGCGCTGATTGCGGGAGAGAGTGTCCGCGGCCTTACAGTGGTTATTTCTCCGCTTCAGTCCCTGATGAAGGATCAGGTAGATCATCTGGAAGAGCGGGGGATTCCAGATGCCGTAACGATCAACGGCCTTCTGGATCCGCTTGAGCGCAAAGAAGCTATCGACCGTGTAGCGAACGGCAGAGCTTCCATTTTGTATATTTCACCGGAAGCCCTTCGTTCCGCCACGGTGGAAAATCTCCTTGCATCAAGGAATGTTGTGAGATTTGTGATTGACGAGGCACATTGCTTTTCTTCCTGGGGACAGGATTTCCGGGTGGATTATCTGTATATCGGAGACTTCATCAGGAAACTGCAGGAGAGGAAATGCAGCGGTCAAACCATCCCGGTTTCCTGCTTCACAGCCACCGCAAAACAACAGGTGATCCGGGATATCCAGACTTATTTCAGGCAGAAACTGAATCTGGAACTGAAACTGTTTACAACCAAAGCTTCCCGCAGAAACCTGCAATATATCGTTCTGTTTATGCAGAACGACGAAGAAAAGTACAATGAAATCCGCAATCTGCTGCAGATGCGGAACTGCCCGACCATTATATATGTTTCAAGAGTGAGAAAAACGAGACAGCTTGCGGACCGGCTGGCACGGGACGGCTTTGCGGCGGAACCATATAACGGAAGAATGGACAGCCGGGAAAAAATAAGGATACAGAACGCATTTCTGACTGATGAGGTTCAGGTCATTGTTGCGACGTCGGCCTTCGGCATGGGGGTTGACAAACCAAACGTCGGGCTTGTAATCCATCACGACATATCAGATTCACTGGAAAGCTATACGCAGGAGGCGGGACGCGCCGGACGGGATGAATCACTTCAGGCGGAATGCTATGTCCTGTTCAACGAAGAGGACCTGGATAAGCACTTTGTGCTGCTGAATCAGACAAGGCTGAGTATGAACGAAATACAGCAGGTCTGGCATGCAATCAAAGAGCAGACGGGCAGGCAGGGCCGGGTCAGTTGCTCTTTGCTGGAGATCAGCAGACAGGCGGGATGGGACGACACGGTTACGGAGATGGAGACCCGCATTACGACGGCTATTGCCGCGCTGGAAAATGCCGGATACATAGAACGGGGCCGGAATGTGCCCCATATCTATGCTAACAGCATTCAGGTGCCGAATATGACCGCGGCAGTGAAACGGCTGGAAAAGTGCGAACGTATGACAGAAAGCCAGAAAACCACGGCAAAGCGGATACTGGGCTATCTGATTTCCAGAAAAAACACTTACCGCGGATCTTCTGAAGCAGCGGAATCAAGGGTGGATTATCTGGCGGACCGGCTGGGGCTTTCCAAAAAGGAGGTTGTTGATTCCATCCTTCTGATGAGGGAAGAAGGGCTGCTGGCGGACGAGCAGGATCTGGTTGCCATGCTGCAGCGCACAGACACAGAGAATCGCTCCGCAAAGACACTTCAACATTTTCTGAGGCTTGAGCACTTTTTGCTGTACCACCTGGAGGATGGAGAAGCGCCGGACTACAGGGAACTGAATGATATGGCAGTGCGTTCCGGCCTGACAGATTGCTGTGTGCGGGATTTAAAAACCATTGTCCTGTACTGGATTATCAGCAATCAATTGCGCAAGGGCGTGCCGGGAGCCGGCGAGCGGTCCGTGCTGTATCGGACACAGGCAGTGGCCCGGCAAAGGGAGAATTTGGACAGGCGGGACAAACTGACCCGTTTTATTGTCGGATATCTTTTTTCGCGTAAGGAAGGAATCCTGAAGCAGGAGGGGGAGGAAACAATCGTAGCCTTCTCGGTAAAGGAGGTGGCGGATGCTTTCAACAGGGAAAGCAGGTTCAGTTTCGACGGCTTTATCACCACCGGTGAGGAAGTGCAGCAGGCGCTGCTTTATCTCGGCCGGATCCAAGCCGTCCGGATTGAAGGCGGCTTTCTGGTCTCCTATAACGCTATTCAGATTCAGCGAAAAGAAACAAACAACAGAGTCCAGTATAAAGCGAAAGATTACCAGCAACTCAAAGAGTACTATCAGCAAAAGATGCAGCAGATTCATATCGTGGGTGAATATGCCCATCTGATGGACAGGAATACACAGAAAGCGCTTCAGTTTGTCAGTGATTATTTCCATATGGAGTATCCGGCTTTTCTCGGGAAATATTTTCAAGACGGGCAGCGCAGGCTGGAGATCAGCCGAAATATGACTCCGGAAAGATACGAACGTCTCTTCGGCAAGCTCTCACCTGTCCAGATGGAAATCATCAAAGAGGATACCGCGACGGGAATCCTGGTTGCAGCCGGACCGGGAAGCGGAAAAACACGGGTGCTGGTTCATAAGCTGGCATCCCTTCTGACAATGGAAGATATCAAACATGAACAGTTGCTGATGCTGACGTTTTCACGAGCGGCGGCAACCGAGTTTAAAGAACGGCTGATGGACCTGATCGGGAACGCGGCGCATTTTGTGGAGATCAAAACCTTTCATGCATATTGTTTCGATTTGATTGGAAAGATCGGGAATCTTGATGAAAGCGATCATGTGATTGAAGACGCAACGAAATTGATTCTGGAAGACAGGGTTGAACGCGGACGCATTGCCAAAACCGTGCTTGTGATCGATGAGGCGCAGGATATGGACGAAAAGGAATACGCACTGGTTTGCGCGATCCGGCAGAAAAATGAAGGTATGCGGATGATTGCCGTAGGGGACGATGACCAGAATATCTTTGCTTTCCGCGGCGCTGATTCTGAATTCATGAGGAAACTGATCGACGGCGAAGGCAGCAGGGTGATTGAAATGACGGATAACTACCGCAGTGACCGTCAGATCGTCGCTTTTGCGAATGCCTTTGCCCGGATGATCAACCATCGGATGAAAAAAACAGAAATAAAGGCAATCAGCAGAGAAAACGGCGAGGTTTGCCTGTTCTTCTACACGGGAGGGCATCTGGAAATCCCGGTGGCAGAGGATCTTTCGAGGAACAGTCAGGCGGGCAGCCGTTGTGTGCTGACCGCAACCAACGAGGAAGCTGCCAGAATTGCCGGACTGCTGAACAGGAAGGGCATCCGGGCTTCGCTGATCCAGTCCAATGAAGGATTTGATCTGTTTAATCTTGCAGAGATCCGGTACTTTATGGCGCGGCTGGGAACCGGAAGCACAGCAATCGGCGAGGAGGACTGGGACAGGGCCCGGAGCGAACTGGAGCAGACATATGAAGAGAGCACAATGCTCCCTTTGTGCCTGAAGATCATCGACACCTTTGGAAAGCTCAACCGGATCCGATACAGATCCGATTGGGAAACCTTCCTTCATGAGTCCAAAATGGAAGATTTCGAGCAAACGGACGAACAGACCGTAGTAGTATCGACAATGCACAAAGCAAAAGGTAAGGAATTTGATCAGGTATACCTGATGCTGAAAAACTATCATCTCGACACGGATGAAGCTAAAAGAACGCTGTATGTGGCTGTTACCCGCGCAAGGCATGAATTACGGATTCACACAAACTGCAGTCAGCTGGCCGGGTTGAACGAGCAGGCAACTAAAACGACCAAGGTGAAAGACATATACGGATTGCCTGAGGAAATTCTGCTGCCATTGACGCACAGGGATGTAACGCTTGGCTTTTTCAAAACCCGGCAGATTGAGACCCGGGAGATGCGGTGCGGAGAAGAGCTGATCTGGCAGGATAAGAGACTATGGCTGAAGGGAAAAACGGATAAGGCGGCGGTGCAACTTTCAGCAAGTTGCATGGAACGGGTAAAACGCCTGGAAAACAAGGGCTACCGGATCACATCAGCCCGGATTCGCGCTATGGTTTTCTGGAAACCGGATGATGACCATCCCGGTGAAATCATGATTATCCTGCCGGATCTGGTTTTGACATATCAAGAGCAGGACCGTTCGTCATCTATTTGATTCTCTGCAGGAAACTGAGCATCACATAGCCTTCGGTGGCGTCGGTTTTGACTTTGACCCAGCCGTCGACTTCGGCGTTCTCCAGAACGATCAGCTTCTGATGGCGGAAGAGACGCATCAGAATTTCCGCGGCGGGAGATGGCTCGGCGCGCAGGTTCAGGCTGCTGTCATCATCGATGTTTTCGACTTCAGCGAGCCAGGCGCCTTCGGGCAGATCTTCCGTCACCGGCATCAGGGTCGGCCGGGGTGTCGCGGTCGGTGCCGGGCCGGGCGTTACGGCCAGGGCGGGATCCGGTGTGGGCAGGGGAGCGGATTCCCCGCTGTACTGCTTCAGCTTTGCGCCGGGATAATAGAATGAAAGGATTTCCTCAAAGCTGCGGTTATCCTTTTTCGCCTGGTACTCGGCACCGCGCTGGCTCAGGCCGACGCCGTGGCCGTAGCGGGCGGAGGTAAGCGTGAAAGCACTGTCGTCCTCCGTGATGGTGACAATCTCGTTGTTTGCACCGGAGATGCTCAGCGCGAGGGCGTTCAGGACGCCCGGGAACAGTTCCAGCGTGACGTCAAAGCTGCCGGCGAAGACCGGTACGGACTCACCCGCTGCCGGCTCCGGCGTTCCCGTTGGCGCAGGGGTCGGCTCCTCACCCATCAGGTCTCGGATATCCAGCTCATCGCCGTCCTCCTGCGGACGGGTGAGCCCGGGTTTCAGAGCCGCGGAGCAGGAGAAGGAAACTTCCAGCCGGGTCATCAGCCGACTGGGTTCTTTGTATCGTGGCGTGGTCACCTGCATGCTTCGGATCAAGTCCACCCGGAATGGAGTATCGTCTTCCAGATCAAAGTCACCCATTTCCGGTTCAGACTTCAGTGCCTCGCGCAGCAGACGGAGAAACGCCGGAGAAAGATTCGAGCCGTCTTTTTTCAGAACCGCCTTCCGAACGAGACTGTCCGGATTTTCAGCATCCCAGGGGTCATCTGTCATGTCAAAGCAAGCAGGGATATCATCTCCGCCCCAGACATGCTGCGGCAGTTCGGTCTGACCGCCATTGGAAGCGCCGTACCAGGCGGTGATCAGCTTGTTTTTGTAAGTCAGGACCAGCCCTTCCGTGCCGTTGACGGCAAGGGCAGTGTTTTTGTATTCGGGATTCAGGCCCTTAAAAACCTGGTCGTTGGTGGTGTCCACAACATCATAGTCCGCATCGGGATTCATTTTGCTCAGCGCATAAGTCCGGGCGCAGACGGCCTGGGCTTTCAGGGCTTCCAGCGGAAAGGAATCGCTCATTTCATAGGGCACGACGCCCTGCAGATAGGTTTCCAGCGGCAGGGACAGCACTGCCTGGATCGCGCCGTCTTTTACAGACAGGGACAGGTCTCCCGGGTAGAAGCCCTGCTGGAGATTGAAACGGATGCCGGGTACGGTATCGCCTTCCTGCTGCCGCAGGAAGGTCAGTTTTTTCCCGGCGGACAGGGAGACGGCGCCGGAAAAAAGGACGAACTTTCCGCTGCGCAGGAAGACAGTGACGTTCGTGTCGGCCGGGAGCAGAAGCTCTGTTCCGTCCGCGCAGCGGGCCAAGTAGCGGCCTTCCAGTGTCATCCAGACGGCGTCTGTCAGGTTGAGACGCCGCAGCGATACCCGGATTTCTGCCCGGTCAGGGGTTTTAGCGGCCAGGGCGGAGGGCAGGACCAGGGCGAGGCACAGGAGTAAGAGAAAAACGGTTTGAAGCAGGCGGGAATGTTTGATTTTATTCATTTGTTCTGAGATTCCTTTTTCCGTTGATCTTCCTTCCAGGCACGGATCTGTTCCAGGCGCTCCTTATAGCGGGCTTCCTGTCCCTGATCGGTAGGATGATAGAACTGCCGGTCTTTCAACGCGTCGGGCAGGCACTGCATGGCAGTGATCTTTTCTTCATAATCATGGGCATATTTGTAGCCCTTTCCGTAGGACAAATCCTTCATCAGGCGGGTCGGTGCGTTGCGGATGATCAGCGGGACCGGAGCATCCGGTTCTTTTTCAATGGCTTCCCTTGCTTCGATCGTAGCCATTTCCATGGCATTGGATTTGGAAGCCAGGGACATATAGACGACGGCTTCCGCCAGATGTACGTTGCACTCCGGTACGCCGATAAAGTGGCAGGCCTGGTAAGCGGCCACGCCGACCTCCATGGCCCGGGGATCGGCGAGACCTACGTCTTCCGCGGCGAATCGCAGCACGCGCCGGGCGATGTACAGGGGATCCTCGCCGCCTTCGAGCATTCGCATCATCCAGTAAACCGCAGCGTCAGGGTCGGAATTACGCATGGATTTGTGCAGGGCGGAGATCAGGTTGTAATGTTCGTCCCCGTCCTTATCGTACATAAGGCTTTTACGACTGAGGCACTGGGCGACGATCTCATCCGTGACGGTGATCCCATCTTCCCCGACCTCGCCGTTAAGGACGACCATTTCCAGGGAGCTGAGGGCGCTGCGGGCGTCGCCGTTGCTGAAATCCGCAATGGCGCCGAGGGCCTTTTCGGTAATGGTGACTTTGTCCCTGCCGAAGCCGCGCTCGTCCGTCAGGGCACGGCGCAGCAGGGTCAGGATATCTTCCCGGCTGAGGGCCTGCAGCACAAACACCTTGCAACGGGACAAAAGCGCACTGTTTACCTCGAAGGACGGGTTTTCGGTCGTGGCGCCGATGAGCACGATGCTGCCTTTTTCCACAAAGGGCAGGAAGGCATCCTGCTGGGCCTTGTTGAAGCGGTGAATTTCATCGACGAAAACGATGGTCCGCATTCCGTAGACACGGTTCTCCTCGGCTTTCATCATCACCTGGCGGATTTCCTTGATGCCGCTGGTGACGGCGGAAAAGTCGATAAACGTTGCTTTGGTCTGCAGGGCGATGACCCGGGCGAGGGTGGTTTTCCCAACCCCCGGCGGACCCCAGAAGATCATGGAAGAGATGCTGTCGGAGGAGATCAGCCGGCGCAGGACTTTGCCCGGACCGAGCAGATGCTGCTGCCCGGCAATCTCGTCCAGCGAAGAGGGCCGCATACGGGCAGCCAGGGGCTGGCCGGTGAGGACCGGCTCCTCTTCGGGCAGCAGGGTGTTCTCACTCATTGGATTTCCTCCCTGTCAGTTTCAATAGTGGTATTATATCGTAAGAGGGCCAGAAAGGAAAGACGAACAAAAGAATTACCCCTCTTTTGATGAATGCCAGCGGCAAAAATTTATCTGAAAAATCCCTGAGGATATGCTATCATTGGAACCGAAAAACCTGCTCGGGCTTTCCAAATGACTTTGAATTTTGTTTTCCATGGAGGATATAAGTATGCGGAATAAAGAAACTGTTTTTTCCGAGATCAACAACAAGTTTGAAGAATTGAAGAAAGCGCTTGAGGGAAATGATCTTGAGTCAATGCGGGAACTTGCCCTGGATTTGCATGCGATGGTTCATCCGGCGGAGATATCCGGAAGAACGGAGAAAACAGTTGCGGATTTCGTGCTGGATTATATGATGCAGGGAAAACAGAATGAGTTGGTTCCCAGAGAGACATGGGATACTGACCTTCATTATGCTGGAACCAAAATAGTCCCTATTTGCTGGCAATTCTGGCATACTTACAGAATTGAAGATCTTGTCAGTAACATACTGATGGAAAACGGAAAGCAGATATTTAATGATGAATGGCAAAGAAAGATTGGTTCTTCCATAACTGATACAGGCAATGCACTGGAGATGGAAGAAGTGATCGAATGGGGCAAAAACATAAATACGGAAGAACTTCGGAAGTATATGATTGCTGTAGGGAAGAATACCCGACGTATTTTATCGGCACTGACGTTGGAACAGATCAAATCCATGGTTCCGGAAGAGTGGGTTATGCGGATTTTGGAAGAAGGAGGCGTGACGACAGATTTCCGTTCCGTGTGGCTGCTGGTCTTCTGGGGCAGATTAACAGTAGGCGGCATGATCCTAACGCC
Organism: uncultured Eubacteriales bacterium; assembly: GCA_900315315.1. Lineage (GTDB taxonomy): Bacteria > Bacillota > Clostridia > Christensenellales > Aristaeellaceae > Aristaeella. The sequence continues at coordinate 39,308 of OMYT01000004.1, forward strand.
GATGACATCGCATCATATGATGCATCTCCCCACAAGTGTCAATCATATCGATACCGTCCTTGCAGCATATCTGAAACAGCCGGGCTTTGAAACGGAACAGCTGTTTCTCCGTTTTGTTACAGAGGATGATGTGGCAGAGGCCGCCAGGACTTGGCCTGCTGATCATCATCCGCTTTCTGATGCAGAGGCGCGGGAAGCTATTGCCTATATGCGTGGGAATTACGAAAGGAATGGGAAGGGCAGTATCTGTCATCTTTGTCTCGCGGTGTGCAGGAAGGAGCGTCCCGGAACGATCATGGGCTGGTGCGGACTGGACGGCACGAGGAATCATTCGGAACCTGAAATCTTCATCCTGCTGGATGAAGCATACCAAAATCGGGGATATGGAACCCAATGCGTGAAGGAATTGCTGCGGCTTGCTGTGGAGGATTATGCGCTTTCGAGCGTACACGGCGGTTGTGCAAAAGAGAATATCGCTTCCGCCCGGGTTATGGAAAAGGGCGGCATGGTGCAGTATGGCACGGAAGAGAACGGCGATCCGCTGTTCAGATTTACAGCAAAGGAGAAAGCTGGGCGATGAAAAAGAAGCTGATCTTCATCAGTGGATCTCCCTGCGTTGGCAAGACAGCTGTGGGCACACGGCTTTTTGAAAGCTATGACAACAGCGCGTATCTGGACGGGGACTGGTGCTGGTGCGTGCATCCCTTTTCGGTCACGGACAGCCGTCTCCGCAACGGAGACAAAAGCATGTCCTTTGTTCTTTCAAATTATTTGGATTCGGATTTTGAATATGTATTTTTCACCTCCGTCGTGCTGACGGACACGCAGATCCGGGAAGGGATACTGAAGGGGATTACGGCCAGAGATTATGAAACCATCGCCTTTACGCTCACCTGTTCTGAGGAGACGCTGGAAAAGCGGCACGAGAAGCGGGGCGATAAAGGCGAAACGAATTATTACTGGCTGCATCTTCCGCCCTGCCCGGGAGATATTGTGATTGATACAGACAACAAGAGCATCCGGGAAGTAGTCAGAGAAATGAAGAGGCAGATTGATGCTGCGAGCGAACAATCAGATCATGAATACAAAGGAAACCACGGAGAAAAGGACCGTTGACAATGTGCAGGCAGAAATGTCATAATACGCATAGGAATGAGAACGTTTGCATTTTCCTCAAATGGCAAACAACAGAAATAAGCACAGGAGGTTCATGAATATGGAGAGATGGATCCGCGCACGCTTTATGCCCGGACTGCCCCTCGGTGAGGACGGCCGCCGGGTTACGGCCGGGAAGGAACATATCGCACTTTCCCGCAGAGCTGCCCGGGAGGGCATGGTCCTGCTGAAAAACACCGGAAATGTTCTTCCGCTGCCCAGAGGGAATAAGGTGGCGCTGTTCGGTAAGGCAACGATCGACTATGTGAAGGGCGGAGGAGGCAGCGGGGACGTGACGGTTCCCTATGTTCGGAATCTTTATGACGGATTGACGGAGATCCTCGGAACGGAGGCAATCTTTCAGGGAACGGTACAGTATTATCAGGAATATGTCGCATCGCAGTACGCAGCACATTGGCTTCCGGGGATGATGGCGGAGCCGCCGGTACCGGAAGCATTGCTGTGCGAAGCCCGGGCCTTTACCGACACGGCAATCGTTTCCTTCAGCCGGTTTTCCGGGGAAGGATGGGACAGGAAATCTTCGAAAGCGAAGATTACCCGGAAGGAACCGGTGACCGACGACGTGGTGAGTATGAGCGACGTGCTGTTTGAACGGGGAGATTTCTACCTTTCCGACGCGGAACGCAGCATGCTGAAAACCGTCAGTGAGACCTTTGCGAAGACCATTGTGGTGTTGAACACCGGCGGTATCATGGAGACCGCCTGCTTCCGGGACGATCCGCATATCCAGGGGGTGCTGCTGGCCTGCCAGGGCGGCATGGAGGGCGGCTGCGCCGAGGCGGAACTGCTGACAGGACTGGCGTCACCAAGCGGCAAACTGACGGATACGTGGGCCGCTGATCTGGATGATTATCCGGGTTGTGCGGATTTCTATGAAAGCGATGAATATGTGAACTACACGGAAGATATCTTCGTGGGTTACCGGTATTTCGAGACGATTCCGGGCGCCGCGGAGAAGGTTGTATATCCATTCGGCTTCGGACTGAGCTATACCCGGTTCTCGCTGACGGAGCAGAAAGCTGTATTCGGCGAGGCAGAAGCGGAGATCAGTACGCTGGTAACCAATGAAGGGGACTTTCCCGGCAGGGAAGTGGTGCAGGTTTACTATTCGGCGCCTGAAGGCAGGCTGAGTAAACCGAAACGAGAACTGGCCGGGTATCGGAAGACGCGTCTTCTGGCTCCCGGAGAAACGGAACGGGTCATGATCCGTTTTCCCTATTCACAGATGGCCAGCTACGACGATCTGGGCAAGGCGGCCAAATCCGCCTGGGTGCTGGAAGCGGGAGAATACCGCTTCCATATCGGAACCAGCGTACGGGATACTGTTACGGCAGCGGAAACCTGGATACTGGCGGAGGACCGGATTACGGAGCAGCTGACTGCCAGGATGGTTCCCACCGCTCTGGAAAAGCGGCTTTTGGCAGACGGAACATATGAGAAACTTCCCACTGTGTTGTGCAATGATCCGACTGCGAATGTTCTGACACCGATGGAGAATGCAGCCATGCACGCGACCCCGGAAGTGCGCTATGTACCGCGGATCAAAGATTTCGGCCGGTCGACGGTGATGAAGCTGCAGGATGTGGCGGAGGGCAAGATCGGTCTGAAGGAATTTATTGCCGCATTGCCTGTCGACGATCTGGCCAGTCTGCTGGGCGGACAGCCCAATATGGGCCTGGCCAACACATTCGGCTACGGGAATAATCCGGTCTACGGAATTCCGAATATTATGACGGCAGACGGCCCGGCTGGCATCCGGTTCAGCCCTGAACTGGGCATGACTACTACGGCATTCCCGTGCGCTACCTTATTGGGATGTACCTGGGATCCGCAGATCACGTATGAAGTCGGCGCGGCGGCGGCGCTGGAAGCAAAGGAAAACAATATCATGGTCTGGCTGGCGCCGGGCGTGAACATTCATCGGAATCCCCTGTGCGGCAGGAATTTTGAGTATTTTTCCGAGGACCCCCTGCTGGCAGGAAAGCAGGCGGCAAGCCTGGTCCGGGGTGTCCAGAGCTACCGTATTGCGGCGACGCCGAAGCATTTTGCCCTGAACAACAAGGAAACCGACCGGCGGCACAGCGACAGCCGGGCGTCTGAACGAGCCATCCGCGAGATCTACCTGAAACAGTTTGAGATCATTGTGAAGGAAGCCCGCCCCTGGTCCATCATGTCTAGCTATAACATCATCAACGGCTGCCGGGCGAGCGAAAACAAGGACCTGCTGACCGGGATTCTCCGGGAGGAATGGGACTTTGACGGGATGGTGACCACGGACTGGTGGACGCTGGGCGAACATTACAAGGAAACCGCTGCCGGAAATGACATGAAGATGGCGACCGGTTTCCCGGACAGGTTGCAGGAAGCCATGGCGAAAGGCGCCCTGACCCGGGAAGAGATGGAAAAGGCAGCAGAAAATATTCTGACGCTGATCCTGAGAATTGACTAAACGGATCTCAACAGACCAAGAAGATGGACAAAAAATAAGCAAAACGGGCAGATGTTGTGTATATTTGATATAAAAAAATACGAGTTGACAAGTTTCAGGATCCTTGATAAAATCGCAAGAGATGATCAAAAAGGGAACAATCCGGACGGAAATGACATGTTTGGGTCCGCCGAAAGGGATTGGCAAGTTCCCGGCAGACAAAGGTTGTCTGCAGCAAAGCGTACGTTCTGACCGTCAGGTCAAAACACATATTTTTAAGGAGGGAAACCCAATGAAGAAACTCTTGTCCCTGGTTCTGGCTCTCGCTCTTGTGCTGAGCATGGTAGCGATTGCCGGCGCTGAAGAAGCGAAGGACCTGCCCCGTGAAGAAACCCTTTACTTTGGCGGCCAGCAGTGGGATCCGATCGTCGGATACAACCCGCTGGGCGACAATATGAACAACGGTCTGATCCTGTCTGCCGCACCTCGTGGCACCCGGACCGTCATGTTCGAAACCCTGTATATGTACAATGCCCTGGACGGCAAGCTTTATCCCCTGCTCGCTGACGGCGACTATGTATGGAACGACGACCTGACCGAGCTGACCCTCAAGATTAAACCCGCTGCCAAGTGGAGCGATGGTACCCCTGTGACCGCTGACGACGTGGTTGCGACCTGGGATATCAGCACGAAGATCCAGAACGGTACCTATACCGGCTATTCTCCCTACATTGAGAGCATCGAGAATAAAGACGGCGACGTGCTGATCAAGGCCAAGCTGAACGACGAAGGCAAGCCCGCCAATCCTCTGCAGGTTCTGGACTTCCTGACCGGTGTTTACATCGTGCAGAAAGAATGGGCAGAAGCGCTGTGCGCGAAGCATAACGATGATGCTACAGCCATCCGGACCGATCCCACTCCCGATGCGGTTTATTCCGGCCCCTATGGTCCTTACTTTGCGAACGACCAGCTGGTTGCCTTCGTCCGCAACGATAACTACTGGGGACAGGATGCCTCCATGTGGGGCAAGCTGCCCGCTCCGAAGTATATGGCTCACACCATCTACAAGGACAACGACGCAACGCTGGTAGCATTCCAGGCCGGCCAGATCGACGTTGACCAGCAGTTCATCGCCAACGTGCAGAAACTGTGGGAAGAGCAGGGACTGCCGGTAGCGACCTACATCGACGAAGCTCCCTACGGCATCTGCGTGACCATGCCTACCGCGTGGTACAACATGGACATCCCGGTGATGCAGGTGAAGGAACTCCGCAAGGCGATCGCTATGGCGGTTGACTATGACAACATCATCGAGAACGCCATGACCAACCAGAGCCCGTCCTTCGCGGATGTGCCGCGTTCTGTGATGAACCCCACCGACGGTGAGCAGGCCCTGTTTGATCACGACGCTGTGAAGGATCTGCAGTGGGTCGGCAAGGACGTTGAAGGCGCCAAGAAGCTGCTGGACGAAGCCGGCATCGTGGACAACGACGGAGACGGCTGGCGCGAGTACAACGGTGAGAAGATCAGCCTGAAGGCTTGCTGCCCGGACGGCTGGACCGACTGGCAGGCTGCCATGAACATGGTTGCCGAAGCCGGCAAGGCCATCGGCGTTGAAATCATCGCGACCTTCCCCACCTGGGATCAGTATCAGACTGTGTTTACCAAGGGATCTCAGACCGAGTATGAAATCTTCATGTGGAGCCCGCCCGGCGCAGAACCCGCTGCTCCCTGGGCCCGCGTCCGTGCTCTGATGAGCTCCGAATTTGTCGGCGTCGACAACAACTGGAGCGGTAACTTCGGCCACTACAAGAATGACCGGATCGACGAGATCATTAAGCAGATCCCGCTGACCACGGATGAAGCTGAGCTGAAGGCGCTGTACACCGAAGCCACGAAGATCTATCTGGAAGAGGTTCCGAGCTTCTCCCTGATGTATCGTCCCGAAGTGTTCCACGCTGTGAATGAAACCGTGTGGACCGGCTATCCGGAAAAGGACGACGGAAACAACATTCCGCCGATGGACTGCACGGATGGCTACGGCATTGCTGCTCTGTACAATCTGGAGCTCGTAAAGTAATCCAATGTTAACCGGCGGCCATGATCCTGCCCGAGGCGGGTCATGGCCGCCTTTTCAGTCAAGGGAGGCAGAACGCAATGACCAAAGGCATGCGGAAATACTTCAAAAAGAAGATTTTCTGGTTTGTCATTACTTTTATTGCTGCAGTAATCCTGAATTTCATTCTGCCGCGACTGATGCCGGGTGATCCGGTTAACTCGATCGTCGGTAAGAATATCAGCCCCGGCGCGACCCAGGAACAGGTTCAGGAACAGATCGCATATTATCAACATCAATTCGGACTGGACAAGGATATTTTCGGCCAGTTCTGGGATTTCGTTAAAAACGCATTCAACGGTACTTTCGGTGTCAGTTACAGCCAGTATCCACGACTGGTTTCCGATATCATCGGGTCCAGTATCTGGTGGACGGTGGCGCTTCAATTGCCGGCCATACTGGTCGGATGGCTGCTGGGCAACCTGCTGGGCGCCCTGGCGGCCTACAAACGCAGTTTTTATGATAAAGCCCTGATGCCTGTGACGCTGTTTTTCAGCGCGATCCCGGCTTTCGGTGCCGCGGTCATTCTATTGGTCGTGTTTGCGGTGAACCTGAAATGGGCTCCGGTCAACGGCGCTTTTGACCCGGGCATGATTCCCAGCTTCAGTTGGAAATTTATCTCTTCCGTGATCGCACATTATCAGTTGCCGTTCTGGTCCATCGTGCTTATTTCCATCGGCGGACAGGCGGTGGGCATGCGGAGCATGTCCATTTATGAGCTGAACGCAGACTATGTCAAATATGCCCGCTTTCTGGGTATCAAAGATAAGAAAATCGTTCGTTATGTGTTCCGGAACGCGATGCTGCCCCAGGTGACCGGTTTGGCGATGAGTATCGGCGCCATGGTCGGCGGCGCACTGGTTGCGGAGACCATTTTCAGTTATCCGGGCCTTGGCATGTCGATGTACGCGGCGATCAATTCTTCAGACTATCCTGTGATCTCGGCATGTACCCTGATTATAACGGTGATGGTGCTGATTGCCAGTTTCCTCCTGGATATTATCTATGCGTTCATTGACCCGCGGGTCAAAGCCGCGCAATTTGATTAAGGGGGGTGGATGAAAAATGAAAAATACGCTGAGAAATGTTTTCCATTCTCCTCGCTTCCTGGTGGGCTTCATCATCTTCATGATCATTCTGCTGACGGTACTGATCTATCCCTGGTTTGTACACCGGGATCCTCTTCAGGGCCTGGGCAAGGGTTTCCTGGAACCCGGAACTTATTTATCCGTTTATGATGCAAACGATACGGATACCTACCGCGTGGAATTGCCGGAAGCCGCAGCCAACCGACTGGAAGCCAGCCTGCCGACGGAAGACCGCCAGATGATGATTGACTACCTGAAGGCGATGGGTGTGGACGTATCCGGGCTGGACACCAGCAATGAAAAGATGGAAGATCTGCTGGTCGCCTGGAACGCAAACTACGACGAAGCGGACGCGAAGAAGAACAAATACGAAGGCTTTGCCACCCAGGCGAAGCGGAACGCCCTGCGCCGGCTGGACAACAAAATCAAAAGCAGCAACAGCAATGTTACGATGAGCGTGGTGAAAGGCGAGGGTGACGACGCTACTGTTAAAACAGTGAACGGTAACGATTTTGTGAAGGTGGATGAGGTTGCCAATTCGGTAAACCTGCCGCTGGGTACAGACAACTTCGGCCGTGACACCCTGACCGAACTGGTTGAAGCGACAGGCATTTCTCTGCTGATCGGCCTGATTGCCGGTTCCATTGCAACGTTGCTCGGGCTGCTGGTTGGTTTGCTGGCCGGCTATGTTGGCGGCGTTCTGGATGATATTCTGATGTTCATCGCGAACATCTTTACGGTCATTCCCGGGTTTGTTCTGCTGATTCTGATCTACTCTGCCCTGGGTGCAGAATCCCGCGGCATTGTGACATGTGCGGTGATCATCGGCATCACCAGCTGGGTGTGGACGGCGCGTTCTGTGCGGTCCCAGGTGATCAGCCTGCGGAACCGTGACCACGTGAACCTGTCCAAACTGAGCGGACACAGCCTGTTCCGGATCGTGACGACGGACATCCTGCCCTACATCGCCAGCTATGTGGTGATGGCGTTCATCCTGCAGGTTTCTTCCGGGATCCTGGCGGAAGCACAGCTGTCCATGCTGGGTCTGGGACCGAACCCCAACGAACTGCCGACCTTAGGTCTGATGATGAACTGGGCGAAGCTCTTCGGCGCGTACACCTCCAGTAATGCATGGTGGGCCTATTTCCCGGTGATCATGGTGATTGCGCTGATCTCCTTCTCCCTGAACCTGATGAATACCGGTCTTGACCAGGTATTCAACCCGACGCTGCGTGATTAAAGGAGGAAAGGCAAAATGGCAAACAAGATTCTTGAGGTCCATGAGCTGACCACCAAATACATCACACGTCAGGGTGAAGATGTTTACTCTGTGGACCACGTATCCCTGGATATTGAGGAAGGCAAGAGCCTGGGCATCGCCGGCGAATCCGGCTGCGGCAAGTCGACCCTGGCGCTGAGCCTGATGGGTTATTATTTCGCTCCGCTGCACTATACCAGCGGCGAGATCATCATCGACGGGAAGAACATCTCCGGGATGGATCCTGACGTGGTGCGGAAAACCGTGCTGGGCACGGAAGTCGCGTACATTCCCCAGGCGGCTATGAACGCCATGAACCCGACGAGGAAGGTCGGCAAGTTCATCGAGGACGTGATTTTTGCCCACGAGCTGAAGATGACCAAAGAGGAAATCCGTGAGATGGCGGAGCAGCGCTTCGCGAAACTGGGTCTGCCGGTGGACGCGCTGGACAAATACAGCGTGGAGCTTTCCGGCGGCATGCGGCAGCGCGTCGTCATTGCTGTTTCCACAATCCTGAGCCCGAAGGTACTGATCGCCGACGAGCCTTCTTCCGCGCTGGACGTGACCAGCCAGAAGATGGTCATCAAGATGATGAAGGACATGCTGAACACCGGATTGGTCAAGAGCATGATTTTCATTACCCACGAGCTGCCGCTGCTGTACAACGTGACGGACGACATCATGGTCATGTATGCCGGTCAGATTGTGGAACGCGGTACAGCTCATGAAATGGTGTTCGATCCGATTCATCCCTACAGCCGCGGTCTGATGCGCTCCATTCTGGTGCCGGAGGAAGGTACCCGCGACGTAAAGCTGACAGCTATCCCCGGCACACCGCCGAACCTGAAACATCCGCCGGCCGGTTGCCGCTTTGCGGACCGCTGCCGGTACGCAACCCCGTCCTGCAAGGTGGTTTCGCCGCCGCTGCTGGATATCGGAGGCGGGCGGACCTACCGCTGCAGCATGCCCGTGGAACAGCTGAGGGAGGTGTACGCAAGTGAAGACTGATGAAATCAAAACAGCTGAAGATACCCGTGAAAGCGTATCCTTCGGGACACGGGACAAGGACTTTTCCAAGGAACCCCTGTGCCTGAGCGGCCGGGGCGTGACCCGGGTGTTCCACACCGGCAAGGTGACCACCGTGGCGGTGGACCATGTGGATTTCGATTTCCACAAAGGCGAGCTGATCTCCATCGTGGGTGAATCCGGCTCCGGAAAGACAACCCTGTCAAAGATGCTGCTGGGCCTGCTGGAACCGACGGACGGAGAGATTATGTTTCAGGGCAAACCCCGGGATATTTCCACCGGAGCAAAGAAGAGGGAATACTGGAAGGGTATTCAGGCAATCTTCCAGGATCCATTTTCCAGCTATAATGTATTTCATAAGATCGACTCGGTGTTGCTGGATTGCATCAATATGCGGGGCGGCGGAAACCTGCCGAAGGAAAAGAAGATTGAGATGATGACTGAAGCCTGCAGTTTCGTGAATCTGAAGTTCGCAGAGCTGACGAACAAATATCCCTTCGAATTGTCCGGCGGCCAGATGCAGCGATTGATGATTGCGCGGATCTTCCTGCTGAAGCCCAATATCCTACTGGCAGACGAGCCGACCTCCATGATCGACGCCTGCTCCCGGGCGACCATCCTGGATATGCTGCTGAAGCTACGGGATGAGACGGGGATGACGGTTATCTTTATCACCCATGACATCGGTCTGGCTTACTACATTTCAGACTCTGTGTATATTATGGAACATGGCAGGTTTGTGGAAAGCGGGAAGCCGGACAAAGTCATGCTTGAGCCGGAAGCCCCGTATACGAAGCGGCTGATTTCCGACGTACCCAAGATCCATGAACCCTGGGATCTGAGTACGGTGGATCTGTTGCAGGACGCATGAACGAACAGAGGTGACATATGGATATAAAGGACATTCGTAATCTGATTGCTCAGATGACGCTGGAAGAAAAGGCCGGACTTCTGTCCGGCCAGGACTTCTGGCATACCAAGCCCGTGGAACGCCTCGGCATTCCCCGGACGATGGTCAGCGACGGTCCCCACGGCCTGCGTAAGCAGGATGAAGAAGGGGATCATCTCGGTATTAACGACAGTATCAAGGCGGTCTGCTTCCCTGCTGCGAGTGCGACAGCGGCCTCCTTTGATCCCGAACTTCTGGAAAAAATGGGCGAAGCCCTGGGCGAAGCTTGCCAGCATGAGAAACTGAGCGTGCTGCTCGGGCCTGCGGTGAACATCAAACGCAGTCCCCTGTGCGGCCGCAATTTCGAATACTTTTCCGAAGATCCTTATCTGACCGGCGTGATGGCAACAGCTTTAATCAAGGGCATCCAAAGCAAGAATGTCGGCACCAGCATCAAGCATTTTGCCCTGAACAGTCAGGAGCATCGGCGGATGAGCAGCAGTTCCGACTGTGACGAGCGGACCATCCGTGAAATCTACTTCCCGGCTTTTGAAATGGCCGTGAAGGAAGCGCAGCCCTGGACCGTGATGTGCTCGTACAACCGGGTTAACGGGGTCTATGCATCCGAAAACCCCTGGCTGCTGACAGATGTACTGCGGAAGGAATGGGGCTTCGAAGGCTATGTAATGAGCGACTGGGGCGCGGTGAGCAACCGTGTGGCCGGCGTGGCCGCGGGCCTGGATCTGGAAATGCCTGCTTCCGGCGGGATCAACGACCGAAAGATCGTGGAAGCGGTCAGGGCCGGGAAGCTGGATGAGAAGGCAGTCGACCTGTGCTGCGAGCGGATTCTGAACATTGTTTTCCGTTTTGTGGAAAACGCAAAGCCGGAAACTCCGTGGGATATGGAGGCCCAGCATCTGCTGGCGGCTGAAGTAGCGGCGGAATGCATGGTGCTGCTGAAGAATGAGGATGATCTCCTGCCGCTTTCAAAGGAAGAAGAAATCGCTTTCATCGGCGAGTTTGCCGAGAAACCGAGATTCCAGGGCGGCGGCAGCAGCCACATCAACTGTTTCAGAACCACCGGCGCAGTGGAAGCTGCGAAGGAGCAGGGGCTGAAGGTGGTTTATGCTCAGGGCTATTCCGTGAAGGCAGATGACGCACCGGCTGATATGATTGCCGAGGCGGTGGCGGCAGCGAAGAAAGCAAAGGTTGCCGTTGTGTTTGCGGGCCTGCCGGACTCATACGAGAGCGAAGGCTATGACCGGTCTCATATGCGGATGCCCGAAAGCCAGAACCGGCTGATTGAGGCGGTGGCGGAAGCCAACCCGAACACGGTAGTGGTGCTGCACAACGGCAGTCCCGTCGAAATGCCCTGGATCGGCAAGGTCAAGGCCGTGCTGGAAGCTTATCTGGGCGGACAGGCGGTTGGGCTGGCACAGGTGAAGGTTCTGTTCGGCGACGTGAATCCTTCCGGCCATCTGCCGGAAAGTTTCCCCATGAAGCTGGAAGACAACCCGAGCTATCTGTTCTACGGCGGTGAGCCACGCGGAACCGAATACCGGGAAGGCATCTTCGTGGGTTACCGTTATTATGACAAGAAGAAGATGGATGTGCTGTTCCCCTTCGGTTACGGGCTGAGCTATACTACGTTTGAATACTCGAATCTAAAGCTCAGCGCGGAATCCATCAAGGATACGGACACACTGACGGCAACAGTCACGGTGAAAAATACAGGCAAACGAGCCGGCAAGGCGGTTGTCCAGCTGTATGCAGGTGACACGGAAGGCTATATGAACGCCGTGCGCCCCGTGCGCGAGCTGAAAGGCTTCCGGAAGGTGGAACTGCAGCCCGGCGAAAGCAAAGAGGTTACATTTACGCTTTGCAAGCGTTCCTTTGCATATTGGAACACGCAGATCCATGACTGGTATGTGGAAACCGGCGATTTTGCCATTGAAGTCGGCGATAGCGTGGCAAATCTGCCCCTGAGGGCGACAGTAAAGATTGAATCCACGACGGAACTTCCGCGGCATTTCGATCTGGACAGCATAGTGATGGATGTTATGGCAGATCCCAAGGCTAATGCCATCATGGGTGAGTTCCTGAAGAAAGCGTTTGCGATCTTCAGCATAGCTGATGAGAACCAGACAGAAGCAGCCCAGGAAGCCATCTCGGATGATATGGGTGAAGCTATGATGGGCTATATGCCGATTCGCGGAACGTTAAGTTTCGGCGGCGGTGCCGTACCTGAAGAGATGATGCTCGATATGCTGAAAAAAATGAACGAAGCATAGGCAACAAAAAAGCAATCGGGGCAGCGGAATGTTCCGCTGCCCCGATTTAAAAAGAATCAAGCATTTTTGTTTTTCCGGCTGAAGAGCCGGCTGAAGAAGCCCTTTGTCTGCATGCAGCTGTTCAGAGGATTCCGAAGCTCGGGCGCGCCCGCGTCTTCTGCCATCATGGTTGCCATATTGTTGCTCATCAGATTCATCATCATTTTCAGTTACCTCCTTGGTTCATGTGAGTCTTCCCGTTGCAGGATCAGTTTATCCGAATCCTGAGGAAAACTCCCGTCTTTTTGTGCCCACTTATGTCAGGAAAAGGAATTCTCAGTCTTTCCTTTCCTGACACCAAAATGATAACAGATCCGGAAGAAAGAAAATAACAAAATAATTATGAAAATAACAAATTCGTTTGGTATCATGAATGGGCTTGTTTTGCCATAAGCATACAAATCGGAGGAGAAAAAACATGAGCTGGAGCAGAGAAAAGACAGTTTACGGAACACTGATCCGTAACGAAGGCGGCAAAAACATTGGGATTGCGGGCAATGTCCCCATTCTGGAAGAGGACGGATATGCCTTCAAGGATTTGGCCGGAACGGGCAAACTGCTGCCATATGAAGACTGGCGCCTTGACGCGGAAACCCGGGCAGCTGACCTGGCTGCAAGGCTCAGTCGGGAAGAAATAGCCGGTCTGATGCTTTATTCCTCCCATCAGATGGTGCCTTTCGAGGAAGGGGGTCCTTTCGGGGATACATATGGAGGAGAAGCTTTTGATCCGGCAAAATACAATGCATCGGACCTGAGCGACGGGCAGATTCGATTCCTGAAGGAGGACCACATTCGCCATGTGCTTCAGATGCGTGTGAAGAGCGCCCGCATATCGGCGGAGTGGAGCAACCATCTCCAGAAGATGTGCGAGGAAGAACCCTGGGGGATTCCTGTTAATATTTCAACCGATCCGCGGCACGGCGCTACGGCAGCCGGTGCGGAATTCCGGACGGCGGGCAGTGACGTGAGCAAATGGCCGGAAGGCATCGGAATGGCGGCCGCCGGAGATCCGGAACTGGTACGGCGATTTGCACAAGTGGCAGCGAAAGAATACCGAGCGCTGGGAATCACAACAGCGTTGGGACCGCAGATTGACCTGAGTACGGAGCCACGCTGGTTCCGGCTGGAGGATACACTGGGAAGCAATCCGGAGAAGGTTATCCCGATGGTCAAAGCCTACTGTGACGGGATGCAGACAACAGAGGGAAGCCCGGACGGGTGGGGATCGGACAGCGTCATCACCATGGTTAAGCACTGGCCCGGCGGCGGCACCGGGGAGGGCGGACGGGATGCGCATTTTCCGTTCGGATGTTTTGCCGTGTATCCGACGGGAAAATTCGAAGAGCATTTGCGTCCTTTTACGGAAGGTGCGTTCAGGCTGGACGGGCCGACCGGGAAAGCAGGTGCTGTTATGCCATACTATACGGTCAGCTGGCTGGAGGATCATGAAAAGGTTGGTAACAGCTATAATGAGTATATCCTGAAGGAGCTGCTGCGGGAGAAATATGCCTATGACGGCGTAGTTTGCACAGACTGGGGAATCACCGGAGATCCCGATCCGAACATTGACAGCTTTGGAAGCCGCTGCTACGGGGTAAATGAACTGACAGAGGCGGAGAGACACCTGCGGATTATCATGAACGGTGTGGATCAGTTCGGAGGCAACAACCGGGCGGAGCCGATCCTGGAAGCCTGGAAAATCGGTGAGGAGCGGTATGGAGCCGACTTTATGGAGGAACGAATGAGACTCAGCGCCAGGAGGCTGCTGAGGGGCATGTTCCGGCTGGGGCTGTTTGAGAATCCTTATCTGGATCCTGAAGAGAGCGAGCAGATTGTCGGTAATGCAGCATTTGTGAAGGAAGGTCTGGAAGCTCAGGCCCGCAGCGCGGTTATGCTCAGAAAGGGAAAGCTGCCCCTGAAGGCAGGGATGAAGGTCTGGGTTCCGAACAGAAAGATCCGAGCACACAAGGCATTCTTCCGGATCATGCTGCCGGAAACAGTCACGGATCCGCTGCAAGGTTTTGGCTTCGGTTCATGGTTTACCCGGGCAGAAACACCAGAAGAGGCGGATGCAGCGATTGTTTTCATGGAAAGCCCGCTGTCAGATCCATATGATCCGGAGGATCGGGCAAGGGGCGGAAACGGGTATCTGCCCCTGACGCTGCAGTATCGCCCCTATATGGCGACGGAAGCGCGGGAGGTCAGCATCGCCGGAGGCGACTTCCGGGAGGACTTTACCAACCGGAGTTACCGGGGAAAGACAAACCGCTGCATCAACGAAGAAGACCTGGACAACCTGGAGGAAGCCCACCGAAGGCTGGGAGACAAGCCGGTGATTGTCTGTATGCAGATGCATAATCCGACGGTACCGGCGGAATGGGAGCCTCTGGCGGACGGGATCCTGATCCATTTCGGCTGCAGTCTGCCCGTGCTGCTTGATATTCTCTTCGGCAGAAGGAAAGCAGAAGGGAAATTACCATATAATCTGCCGGCATCCATGGCGGCGGTGGAAAAACACGGAGAAGATGACATCGAAGGGCCGGAAGCGTATATCTGTTCGGACGGCACGGTTTGTAAGGCGGCAGAATGAAGATGAAGAAAATCCAGAATCCGGAGAAACAGCTGGCTTATCTGGCCTATATCAACCGGGAAAACGAGTTTCAGCATCACGGATATGAGGAAGAACTGAAGCAATACCTGATGATGCAAAGCGGTGATCCGGCCGCGACAGAGGAAAGCCAGCGAATGATGCGGAAAACCATGGCGGTGGGCCTCAGCACTGATCCGCTCAGAAATGCGCAGTATCTTTTCGTGGCAAACATCACATTAGCAACCCGCTTTGCCATTGAGGGCGGGATGGACGGTGAAACTGCCTATAATACCAGCGATATGTATATCCGGAAACTGGAACTGTGCCAATCCGAAGAAGATGTCATGGATCTCCACCGGGAGATGTTTTCGTTCTTTACTTCGAAAATGGCTATGGTGAGAAAAGAAAACAGCTATACCCGCGCGGTGGCGGAAGCGATAGAATATATTGAATCAAATCTGCATATGCCGGTTCGGATTGATGAGGTTGCAGAGCATGTGAATCTGAGCGCGGGTTATTTTTCCGTACTGTTTCACAAGGAGACCGGAGAGGCTTTTTCGGATTATGTGCTGCGGAGAAGGATTGAAACGGCGCGGAACATGCTGCGGTACTCGGATTATTCCTCCACGGAGATCAGCGAGATATTGGCTTTCAGCAGTCAGAGTTACTTTATCAGCTGCTTCAAAAAAGCCACAAAAATGACACCCTCGGAATACCGGCGGCGGTATTATGCAAAAGGGATGAAAGCTGCAGGAAAAGCGGCAGACAGCAGGGACGCATCGCCGGACAGTGACTGGCGGGCAGGGACACTTACATAAACAGGGAGGTACTTATGAAACAGCAATCATTGAACGGCACATGGACCCTCAGTATCCCCGGGTACACTTTTCCGGAAACAGCGGCATCCGTTCCGGGATCAGTTTACCATGATCTTCAGACGGCAGGGCTGATTCCCGATCCGTTTTATCGGGATAACGAGAATGAAGCCCTCAAAATCATGGAATATGATTTTATCTACAGCCGCTCTTTTTCAGCCTCGGCAGAGCTGCTGCAATGCGACGCTGTTCTGCTCCGCTGCCACGGCCTGGACACCCTGGCCACAGTGGAGGTGAACGGCCGTCAGGCCGGCAGGGCGGACAATATGCACCGGCTTTGGGAGTTTGATGTGAAGGAGCTGTTGCATGAGGGAGAGAATTCCATCCGGATTACCTTCGCTTCCCCGACAAAATTTATCCGGGAAGCTTATGAGCGGCAGCCGCTGGAAGGCACTACGGATGCGATGCTTGGATTTCCATATCTGCGCAAAGCACATTGCATGTTTGGCTGGGACTGGGGTCCCCGGCTGCCTGACGCAGGAATCTGGCGGGATATTGAACTGATTGGCATAGAGACCGCCCGGCTGCGGGATGTTTCTGTGCTGCAAGATCATGAAGAGGACAGGGTCACGCTGAACGTTCTATCGCGAACGGAACACGTAACAGAAGGAGAGACCAGAATATCCGTGACTGTGACTGCGCCGGATGGGCAGACATTTACAGCGGAAGGCGCAGACTGCAGCCTGATGATTGATCACCCGCAACGCTGGTGGCCGGTGGGATACGGTGATCAACCACTTTATACAGTGGAAGTTACGCTTTCCGACGGCGACCATATCCTTGACACCTGGAAGAAACGCGTCGGTCTGCGCACCATGACGGTCCGCCGGGAAAAGGATCAGTGGGGCGAGAGCTTTTGTCACTGCGTCAACGGGGTGGACGTGTTTGCCATGGGCGCAGACTACATTCCGGAGGACAATCTGCTGCCGCGGGTAAATCCGGAACGAACCCGCCGCCTGCTGGAGGATGCGAAGGCGGCGAATATGAATGCGGTTCGTGTATGGGGCGGCGGATATTATCCCGACGATTATTTCTACGATATCTGTGACGAACTTGGGCTGCTGGTGTGGCAGGACTTCATGTTCGCCTGCGCTGCTTATGACCTGACAGAGGAATTTGAGAAGAATGTATGCGCAGAATTCAGGGACAATATCCGGCGACTGCGGCATCACCCGTCTCTCGCAATCTGGTGCGGCAACAACGAGATGGAAAGTTTTGCAGCCTGGGGTGTATGGGTGAACAGCAAGAAGCTGACGGCAGATTATATCAAGCTGTATGAGTATATCCTGCCGAAAATCATGAAAGAGGAAGACCCACAAGCATTCTACTGGCCCTCGAGCCCTTCCTCCGGAGGAAGCTTTGACGAGCCTCAGGATGAGAACCGGGGTGACTGCCATTACTGGGAAGTCTGGCATGGGCTGAAGCCTTTTACGGATTATCGTAATCACCTGTTCCGGTATGCCAGCGAGTTCGGATTCCAGAGCTTCCCCTGCATGGCGACAATCAAAAGCTATACGTTGCCGGAAGACAGGAATGTATTCTCCTATATCATGGAGAAACACCAGCGGAACGCCAGCGCCAACGGGAAGATCGCGGAATACTTATCCCAGACTTATCTCTATCCTTCTTCTTTCGATTTGTTCGTATATGCGTCCCAGCTGCTGCAGGCGCAGGCCATGCAGTACGGTGTGGAACACTGGCGCCGGAACCGGGGGCGCTGCATGGGCGCGCTGGTCTGGCAGCTGAACGATTGCTGGCCGGTGACCAGCTGGGCCAGCATCGACTATTACGGTCGATGGAAAGCGCTGCATTATTATGAGAAACGCTTTTTCTCGCCGGTGCTGATCTCCTGTGCAGAGGAGGGAACGCTGACGCAGAACACCAATGTGAATGCAGAACCTTTCCCGCTGAAGAAATCCGCCCGGCTGAATGTATCCAACGAGACACGGGAGGAGTTCCGGGGAACGGTACGCTGGAGCCTGCGGAATCCGGATGCTGTGATTTTACAAGAGGGATGTTGCCCGGTGACCATACCTGCATTGTCTGCTGTCTGGCTGGATGAAATGGATTTCTCTGATCAGGACACTTACAGAACCTATGTGGCCTACAGCCTTGAGAATGAGCAAGGGGATACGGTGGGCAGCGGAACGGTGCTGTTCTGCGCACCGAAACATTTCCGCTTTACGAACCCGAGGCTGGAAGCACATCAGGAGGGAAATGAGATTGTTGTCACTGCACAAGCCTATGCCCGCAGTGTGGAGATCCAGTGCGATCCTGATACCGTGCTGGAAGATAACTTCTTTGATATGAACGCCGGTACCAGGAAAGTTCGGATTGTTCGCGGTGACCCAGGTAAGATTTCAGTCCGCAGCGTATTTGATATTCGTTAAAGGTGGGTCAAACCAATGCAGATCGACAACGGCGCTTTCTATCAAAAACTGAAAAAACTGGCGCTGCCGATTTCTCTCCAAAGCCTGATGCTCGCAGCGGTGGCGGCGGGCGATGCACTGATGCTGGGCCGGGTGGCACAGAATGAGATGGCGGCAGTATCCCTGGCGACGCAGATCCAGTTTGTCCAGAACATGTTTCTGATGGCGGTCACTGCCGCAGGTTCGATACTCGGCGCCCAGTACTGGGGCAAGGGAGACCGGGATACGGTCCGGAGTCTGTTCAATATGATGCTGCGCTGGTGCGGCGTGGTCTCCCTGATCTTTTTCCTGGCCTGCGAATTCTGCCCGGAGCTGCTGATGCGTCTGTTCTCCCATGACGATCCGATCATTGAAATCGGGAGCGCCTATCTGCGAATTGCCGGCTGGTCCTATTTGATCACGGGCATATCACAATGCTATCTGACCACGATGAAGGTAACGGATCATGTAACGCCAAGTGCCTGGATTTCTTCATCAGCGGTCGTGATTAATATCATCCTGAACGCGGTGTTTATTTTCGGCTTGCTCGGGGCACCTGCCATGCAAGCCAGAGGGGCCGCATTGGCAACGACGCTGGCGAGAGTAGTCGAGCTGGCGCTGTGCATCGGGATTTCATCCCGGGAGACGTTCCTGCGTCCGGTCTGGAGCAAACTGTTTGAAAAGAAGAAGCAGCTGGCGGCTGATTTCCGACGGCAGTGCTTCCCACTGCTGGGCGGAGGACTTTTCTGGGGCGTAGGGTTTACATCCTATACGGCGATTATGGGCCATATGGGTACGGATGCCGCGGCGGCCAATGCGGTGGCTGCGGTGGTCCGGGACCTGATCTGCTGTGTCTGCAACGGCGTTGGCAGTGCAGCCGGGATTATGGTCGGCAATGAGCTTGGGGCCGGCAATCTGGAAAAAGGAAAGGCATACGGGATCAAACTGAAGAACATATCCTTTATCATCGGATTTGCGTCCATGGCTGTGGTTCTTGCACTGACACCGCTGGTCGTCCGGATGGTTATTCTGACGGATGAGGCACGGCAGTATTTAACCGGAATGATGATCATCATGGCGGTTTATATGATCGGCCGCTGCGTAAATACTGTGACGATCAACGGCGTTCTGGACGGCGGAGGTGACACTCTGTTTGACATGTATTCCCTGGCGGTCTGTATGTGGGGAGTTGCAATTCCGCTGGCCCTGCTCGGCGCGTTTGTGTTTCATTGGCCGGTGCTTGTTGTGTATGGCTGCACCTGCCTGGACGAAGTGGGCAAAATTCCATGGGTCATGTATCGTTTCCGAAAGTACAAATGGGTGAAGGATCTGACCAGGTAATCGGGAATTATTCGAACGCCTGACTGGGATCAGCTACGGCCCAGAAAGCCGGTTTCGGATTACAGGATGCATCGAACAGCAGCGGGTACTCATACTTGCGATAACTCATTCCATCAGTCAGCCCCCAGACTTGTACCGCTTCAGTCTGGTCAGCGTATTCCAGCATCAGATTCATTACATCGGCATATTTCTTTGCTTGTTTTTTGAATTGCTCTTCCGTGTTTTTCTTTATACCTACATCCAATTCACTTACCCGCAGTTTCAATCCGGTGGCGGCAACTGCTTTTACGGCGTTTCGAAGCATGCTCATACCGGGTTCCAATACCCGATGATGCATCTGGAAACCATAACCGTCAATATTTCCTTCGGCCTGCAGCTTTTCCAACAATTGAAGGATTCCCTTCAGTTTTCCCGGATAAGCTGTATTATAGTCATTATAATACAACAGGGTTCCATCCGGAGCGTACTTCCTGGCCAGTTCAAAAGCACGTTCCACATAATCTTCGCCGACAGTTTCATACCATCTGGATTTTCTCAGGGTATGAGAGCCGTCATCGATGGCTTCGTTAACGACATCCCAGGAAACGACAAGGCCCGGATACCGGGTATTCAGCAGATCCATCAATTCCCGGATATAGTTTTCCAGACGGCCGAGCATTTTTACCCGATCCAGGAGGGGAGCAGAAGTGTCATACCCTTCGTGGAAGAATTCATCCTGCGTTTCGATATGCCAGACCAATACATGGCCATGGACTTTAATGCCGTTTTCTTTGGCAAAATCAAGCAACGGGACTGCGCTGTCCAGATGAACGGCGACAGCGGTTTCATCTCCGGATTCCTTTACAATTCTTCTGCTTTCCGCCCAATCAATGACAAAATTCGGCTTGAGTTCATTTTCCGGTGTCAGAATGCTGAACTGCTTCCTGATCAAATCCATGGTTTCGGTATTCATAAAAGCAGCCTGGGGCGCCGCTGCTCCGAAATCAAATTTTTCAGCGTATATTTCTTTCAGAGAAGGTATGTTTTCCGCGGCTGCGGTCTGAATACCTCCAAAGAGCAGGATGGCGGCAAGGATCAGAATAAGTGTTTTTTTCATTTTGGTATCCCCTCTAATTCTTTTTTCATAACTCAGTTTATCACATTTTGTCCGGCAGTAAAACAATCATTGCGTTTTCCCCGGCTGTATTTACTTATTGAGCATGCCGCCAAGGTGTTTGAAGAGGGGAAAAGAGCCAAAAAACAAACAAAAAGCAATGCGGACAAAAAACCCGGAAAACGATTGCTTCAAGGCTGGTAACGTTTCCGAAATGAGAAGACTGGTCAAAAATTGTCTGAAAACTTACAAAAAGCACTTGAATAAGTACGTACATGGGACTATAATGGCTATAGTGACCGCGAAAGGTCGCAGAGGAAATATACATAAGTTGAAAGGAGATCCCGAACATGAAGAAACTGTTAGCCCTGGTTCTGGCGGCCATGATGCTGCTGGGAATGATGTCCTTTGCCTCCGCTGAGGATGTGGAACTGACCCTGTGGTCCATCGCTGTTGAGAGCGATGCCAGCTATCAGACCTACATCGACGGCATCGCTGCTTTCGAAGCTGCGAACCCCGGCGTCAAGGTCAACCATGAAACCACTCAGAATGAGCAGTACAAGACCAAGATCAAGGCTGCGATGTCTGCCGGAACCGATCTGCCTGATGTGTTCTTCACCTGGGGCATGAGCTTCCTGGGCGACTTCGTGAATGCTGATCGCGTACTGTGCCTGGACGAGTACTATGATGCCTACAAAGATGACCTGGCCAAGAATATGTGCGCTAACGCGACCTATGACGGAAAACTGTACGGCGTGCCCTACACCATGAGCTGCGTCGTTCTGTTCGCCAACATGGATCTGCTGAAGGAAGCCGGCTGGGATCACATTCCGGAGACCATCGAAGACATGAGCAAGTGCTGCGAAGACCTGAAGGCCAAGGGCATTGTTCCTTTCGGTGTTTCCGGCAAAGAACTCTGGTGCCTGTCTGAGTACCTTGAGCCTCTGATGATCAAATCCATCGGCACCCAGAAGCTGATTGATGTCTATGAAGGCCGCGAGAGCTGGGACAACGAAGGCATCAAGGCTGCCGTTACCGCTTTCCAGGATTATGTAAAGAACGAGTACTTTGATCCCAATGCTGCTGCGCTGGGCAACGATGAAGTCAAGACCAATTTCATCGCCGGCAAGTATGCCTTCTATCAGAACGGTTCCTGGAACTGCGGCGACATCTCCAAGTCTGAGAACGCTGCTTCCTTCAAGGCCGGCCTGTTCCCGGTGCTGAATCCCGACAATGCTTCCCTGTACGAGCTGATCGGCGGACCCAACAACACCCTGGCTGTAACCGCCACCACCGAGCACAAGGAAGAAGCTGTGAAGCTGGCTTTCGAACTGGCCAAGTTCATGTCCGATGCTGACTACAAGTCTGGCGCGAACCTGCCCTGCTGGACTGCTGATCCCGAAGCTAAGGTTTCCGATCTGGTTGCCCAGGTTGTGGATATCGCGGGCAAGGCTGAAGGTATGGTGCTGTTCGGAGACAACTTCCTGAGCGCTGACGCGGCCAACACCTATCTGGATTACATCGGTCTGGCATTCGCCGGTGAAATTGATGCAGAAGGTTTCTGCACCGGCCTCGCTGCTGAACTGAGCAAGTAATCGATTATCGGATACTACAAAGTCTGATTACGAAGAGGAAGACGGTTTCGCCTTCGGACGAGACCGTCTCCCTCGATTTTTCGTTGAAAGGGAATACAGAAGATGAGAAGACCATTTAGCTATAAGCTGAACATTTTTCTGTTCCTGCTCCCCGCATTGATTCTGTTTCTCGGAGTCCTGATTGCCCCGATCGCTATGTCAGGCTATTACAGTCTGACGGAATGGAACGGATTGGGAACCCCTGAGTTCATCGGTTTTCAGAACTATGTGGAGCTATTTACCAGCAAATCCATCAACATTATGCGGGCTCTGAAGAACGTTATGTTGCTGGCGCTGCTGTCTGTATGCATCCAGCTTCCCTTTGCTCTGCTGCTGGCTCTGAAACTGAGCCAGCACGTGAAGGGTGAGCGGTGGTATCTTGCGATCTATTTCATGCCCGTGCTGATTTCCTCAGTTGTTATCGGACAATTATGGATCAAGATCTATAACCCGGAATATGGTGTGCTCAATACCCTGTTGCGTTCACTGGGGCTGGACAGTTGGACCCGAATATGGCTGGGGGATAAAAATGTGGCCATGGGCGCCTGTCTGGTTCCGATCCTTTGGCAGTACGTGGGTTATCATATGCTGCTGATGTACGCAGGCATCAAGGGTATGCCCCCGGAACTGAATGAGGCAGCCATGCTGGACGGTTGTACGCCGGGCCAGGTGAGTCGGTATATCACCATTCCCTATATCCGTCCGATCCTTCGGGTCAGTGTCATTTTTGCGGTAACCGGTTCATTGAAATCATTCGATATGATTTACGTGTTGACCAACGGCGGACCAAACCACGCGACTGAAGTACCCAGCACACTGATGATCAATCTGCTGTTCCTGCGGAACCGGTACGGCATGGGTTCCACGATTGCGGTGATGTTAATCGTGCTTTGCTTTGTGTTTGCATTGCTGATCAATTTTGCGTTCAAGGAGGAGAAATAAGATGACCCGAACGAAGATTAATCAGTCGGACATCCCCGTGGCACAGCAGCATCGCTTTAAGTGGACGGATGTGTTGGTGCAGATCGGCCTGATCTTATGGGCGCTCATCTGCCTTTTCCCGGTCTACTGGATGTTCACTTTCTCCCTGAAAAGCAATGAGGAGATTTTCGGCCAGAACGTGATGGGTTTGCCGCAGCACTGGCTGTGGAGTAACTACGAACGAGCGCTGAACGTCGGAAACATGGGGCGTTACTTCTTCAACAGCTTGTTGGTGACGGTCGTAACCATCCTGATTACGCTCGGAGCAGCCATTATGGCCACCTATGCGATTACCAGGCTCAAATGGAAATTTCACAAGAAGATGAACGCATTCTTTATGCTGGGTCTTACAATCCCGATTCACGCGGCCATCGTTCCTCTTTATACGACGCTGTCCCGTGTAGGCCTGTTGAACACATATTGGGCGCTTATTATTCCATATTCAGCGTTTTCATTGAGTATGGCAATCCTGATCTGCACAGGTTTCATGGGAGATATTCCCTATGATCTGGATGAAGCAGCCTTCCTGGATGGCTGCGGTGTATGGGGTATTTTCTGCCGGGTGATTCTTCCGCTGATGTTGCCTGCTGTATCCACGGTAGGTATCTACACTTTCCTGCAATGCTGGAATGAGTTGATGTTTGCTACGGTGTTTATCAGCAAGGACGTTTTCAAGACATTGCCTGTCGGTGTCCAGAGCCTGAGCGGCCAGTACACGACGGAATGGGGTCCTATTGGCGCAGCGCTGGCACTGGCTACGATTCCGACGTTGATCGTATATGTTTTCCTGAGCAAACAAATTCAAGAGAGCTTCATTGCCGGTGCGGTCAAGGGATAATTATTCTCCACCATCCATACGGGAGTTCCGGCGGAACTCCCGTATTTTGGCAGAAAGGATGAACTGACTTGAAAAGAAATGCAAAACGAGTGGGGGCTATTTTTCTGGCGCTATTGATGAGTATTGTACTTCCAAGTGCTGTTTTTGCCGAAGAACAAATGCCCCTGATTGGTGAATGGGCTTTTGAATATGAACCAGAGACACCTGTCCTGAGGATTGAAGCGGACGGAAGTGCCTGGTATAAAGGAAAAGATTATCACTGGGAAGACCAGGGATCTTTTCTGGCGCTTACAGATGCAGACGGGAACACCATGAACCTTCGATATGCAGTGACGGAAGATCAGAAGCTGATTTACCCTCAAACCACCTATAAGCGGGGTAAAGAGGTAGAAGGACAGGGCGGTTTGATCGGCATCTGGGAAGGAACGGACGACGGCAGCAATTTTGTATTTACCCCGGCAGGATATTTCCTGGAGGACAGTGCATTCTCGGGAAATTTCATCAATGATACCGCAGAAGGCACTTTCCTGCTACACTATGGTGATGTGTTTGCAGATACGTTATGCTATTATTCCATCACAGATGAGATCCTGACAGTGGAATACCCCTGGAAGCTTGTTGCCAAACAATAACAGTTATTTACAGGATATAAAACACCCTTTCCGGATTTGCCCGGGAAGGGTGTTTCTATCAAACGGAAAGCAGGAAGCTATTCTAAACGAATAACAGATAAGGCGCGTGCAGGCAAAAGGACATTCTGCAGGATGAAACCGGAGATGCGCAGGTTTACCGCAAGGTCTTTCTGTGCCTGATTCAGTATTAATACGGAAACGGACTGGTCCGGATTCCGCCAGGCGGTAACCTCCACATCACGATTCCATACGGATTTACCAAGGCGGACAGCGCCTACGTGGACCGCTTTAGCGATTTCATTCAGATAAAGATAGCTGACAGTTTCACTGAAGGAGCCATTCTCTTCGAAAATCAACGGCGCGGAGAAACCGCCGTAAACATGACGAGGTCCTCCTGTCCGGTCTACGATCATATTCCAGTCGATCCACCGATGCATACCATTGTTCAGGTCGCCGATGATATCGTGGGCATAAGCGATTGCATCGTCATAATCACATTCGTTTGGGGTTTTTTCCGATTGCTCGGTTTCATTTTTATCGGGCAGTGAAGAAACTTTGCCGGGAATATGAAGCGCACAGCTTTCCGAGTGCATCAGGATCTGATCCGGATACTGCCGATGGAGCAGATCCAGGGCTTCAAAATGATCACCGGAATACCAATGATAGGCAAAACCGGAAATTTTTCCTGCGGCATCCGGATCTCCCATAAATTCGTCAATATGCTCAATAGCCCTCTCCTTGTTGTGGTCCCAGATAAAAAGTTCAATCTTTCCAGCCAACCCGGCTTTTTCCATTTCCGGATACAGATATTCTTTCAGGAAAAGGCGTTCGTCTTCTCCGCTCCATAGGCAGCTATCCCAGCTGGTGGCAGCAGATGCTTCGTTCTGAATGGACAGCATCGTAACCGGAATGCCTTCCGCCAGATAGGCCTGAAGATATTTGACCAGGTATTTTGCCCAGGAACCATAATACTCTTTTTTCAGCCGACCGCCAAAGCATCTGCCCGGTTTATTCAAATCGACCTCAGCATATTGACCGCCGTAGACAGCTGCATCGTTGTGACTTATTTCAGGCGGTGTTTTCCATTGCCACGGAGGGGACCACGGGGAAAGCAGCACCTGTATCGGGTGTCCTGCCAAAGCCAAAGCTTCTTTCACGATCGGCAGAATCCATTTCCGATCACGGTCAATTGTGAAAGTAGCCAGTTCCGGATCACTGATCGGATCTTCCACTGCCTGGTATTCAGACAGGGAATAATCACAGGAATCAATATGGATCCGGATAAAGCGGGCATCCATACCTTCCGGACCGAACCATCTGGTCAGGGCTTTATTTCTTTCTTCGACAGAAAGTTTCGAAAGAAGGAAGCAGGCTGATTCTGTCATCGCACAGCCCCAACCTTCCATTGTCTGGAATGTGTAATCGGGATAAATCCCGATTACATTGGATTCAATCATGGTGGACAGATCCGATTCCTTCTGAAGGATCAGCTGCTTTTCCAGCCGGCGGGCTTTTCCGGTGGACGGGTCGAACAAAACGCTTGATTGTTTTACTGTCATAGCACGATTCCTCCCTGCAGGCAATGAATAATCATGTGATAACTGAATGGTAACATTTTGAGAAAGAAAAAGCAAAGGATGTTGGGGTGTGTATCAATCTTCGAGATTTATACCTCATGGCACACATTTATCTTGACAACAACATATGACGAATGTCATAATACCTTCAGCGAAAATGAGAACGTTTGCATTTTACTGTTAATTGAGAGCAGACAATCAAACGGGAGAGAAATATATGGGTTCACAATCTTTCTGGATCAGCAGTTATGCAAGCCCGGAACAGGCAGGGCTTATTCGATGCTGTTTTAACCCCGAAAAAGGCTTTGAGACAGAAGGCGTCTATACAGGTTTTACCAATCCAAGCTATGTGCTGGAACATCCGGAGTTACCTGTGCTTTATTCAGTAGAAGAAAAAACAGAAGGTGCTGTCTGTGCATGGGAAATTGACCGGGGGTCGCTCAAATTATTGACCTGGATTTCCACAGATGGAGCGGATCCCTGCTATCTTTCTCTTTCAGAAGATAAACAATGGCTATATGCAGCTAATTATTCAAGCGGCAGTGTTACATGTTTCAGGTTGAATGAATCAGGAATTCCAAATGAACGAACGGATCAGTGCCATCACTGGGGAAGCGGCCCGAGAAAAGACCGGCAGGAAACTGCTCATGCACATTGCGCCTTTACAAGACAAAACAGATTATTTGTATGTGATCTTGGAATGGATGAGATTGTTATTTATGAGAATGACTGGGGAGAGCTCAGGGTATCCGGGAGACTGAAAACACCTGCCGGCAGCGGACCACGGCACCTGGCAATACATCCGGCTCATCCGGAACTGCTTTATTGTGTAACAGAATTGGACTCGACTGTGCTTGTGTGGAAGGAGGATGAATCCGGCACATTTAGTCTCATTCAGCAGATTCCTATGATTCCAATGGGTTACTCCGGAGATAATACTGCTGCCGCCATTCGATTTACAGAGAATGGGAACAACCTTCTGGTTTCGCACAGAGGATTAAACAGTATTGCTGTGATGTCCGTTGAAGCAGACGGGACAATTGAAAATCCAGTCCTTTCGCCTTGTGTTCGCTGGCCGAGAGACTTTATGATTACCGGAAACACAGTACTGGTTGCCAGCCAATATGATGGTGAAGTCCGGGCTTACAGGCTTCATAAAGAAAGGCTGGAAGATACCGGTATGTTTATAAAGGCGCAGGCACCGGTCTGCCTGCAGCGCAGAATACATTAGGAGGTGGGAGAATGTCTGAACTTATTTCATCCAAAGTCAATCGTTGTTCCTATCCGAGTGAACTAAAAATCACGGATCTCCGCTTTACAGATATTGTCGGAGCACCGATGCACTGTACCTTGATGAAAATCTATACAAATCAGGGTATCGTTGGCCTCGGCGAGGTCCGAGACGGGGGAAACCGTGTCTATGCTGAGATGCTGAAGAGCCGCATTCTGGGAGAAAACCCCTGCAATGTCGAGAAACTATTCCGAAGAGTGAAGCAGTTCGGCGGGCCGGCTCGTCAGGGGGGAGGTGTCTGCGGAATTGAGATCGCCCTGTGGGATCTGGCCGGAAAGGCATATGGGGTGCCTGTATATCAGATGCTTGGTGGGAAATACCGGGATCGGATCCGCTGCTATTGTGATACAGATGTGGAAGGAAAACATACCGGCGTAGATATGGGCAACGCCTTGAAAGACCGGATGGAAAAAGGCTTCACGTTTCTGAAGATGGATCTTGGCCTGGGGATCCTGAAGGGTATTCCCGGTACAGTATGCGCCCCACTGGGCCTCATGGAAGAGATGAATCAGTATGAGGGACTGTCCTGGGCCGGCGGAAATACGATCGACAGCGCGAAACGTATGATGTACAACCGCGCTTACGATTTCTTCAATGTGCCGCACCCCTTCACCGGTATCCATGTAACGGAAAAGGGTCTGGACGTGCTGGAGGAATATGTGCGGGATGTTCGGAGTGTAATTGGATATGAAGTACCCCTGGCGATCGATCATTTTGGACATCTGTGCGTAGAAGACTGCATCCGCCTGTGCAACCGGATTGAAAAATACAATATTGCCTGGGCAGAAGATATGATTCCCTGGCAGTATACTGATCAATATGTTCGTCTGAGCCAGAGTACAACTGTGCCCATCTGTACAGGAGAAGACATCTTTTTGGCGGAGGGCTTTGAACCACTGCTGCAAGCGCGAGGTGTTTCCGTAATCCATCCGGATATTCTGTCTTCCGGCGGTATCATGGAGAACAAACGAATCGGTGATCTGGCGCAGCGTTACGGTGTGGCAATGGCGGTACATATGGCTGAAACACCTGTATCCGCGCTTGCATGCGTGCACTCGGTTGCGGCGACAGAAAATTTCTATGTGCTTGAAAATCACTCTGTGGATGTTCCGTGGTGGAATGATATTACCCTGGGCAATGAGAAGCCGCTAGTGAAGGATGGCTTTATTACTGTTCCTGACGCACCCGGCCTGGGTATAGAAGATTATAATGATGAAGTAATCAGGGAGCATTTGCATCCGGATTATCCGGAATTATGGGCTGAGACAAGCCGCTGGGATAACATTTATTCCCATGACCGTACCTGGAGCTGATGCTGACAGAGGAGAAAACAACGATGAAAAGCGTATGGATCACGGACTTGCGGACCCGTGAAATGCAAAATGCGCGAGAATATCTTTCAGCACAGGGATGGCAGGTGCTGACTTCTCCGGAGGAATTATGCCTCTGGGACGATGAAGCCGTACGGGAATTTGTTGCATCCTGCGGGGAGACTCTTTCCGGAGTGATTCATCCGGCGCCGCCACCCTTTCAATGCCGGTTGGAGAAGACAAATGAGACACTTATTGCGCAGGCAAGGGATGAAGGAGCTGTTGCTGCCTGGTGTATAACAAAGGCTGCAGGAGATTTATTCCGAAAAAAAGGCCGCGGGAATCTGATCTGGTTCAGCAGTGTTCATGCGGAAAAACCGATGGGATACGGTACACTTTTCAGCGCCGGCTGTGGGGCGGTTCAGATGCTGAGCCGGGAGATCAGCCAGGATTACGGGCCCGAAGGTGTACTGAGCTTTTTTGTGCAGCGAGGACCTTCCGCGGATGACCCGGATCTAAAAAGCGACCTGACGGATTTTTACTATGGAACGGATTTGCGCTATCCGACACGGCATCTGCCGGAAGCGGGGGATTTGAATCCGTTGCTGGCTTTCCTGTTAACGCCGGCAGCCGCGCCGCTGAACGGCAGCGATCTGCGGGCAGACGGCGGTATG
This sequence comes from uncultured Eubacteriales bacterium, assembly GCA_900315315.1. Classification (GTDB taxonomy): domain Bacteria; phylum Bacillota; class Clostridia; order Christensenellales; family Aristaeellaceae; genus Aristaeella. The sequence continues at coordinate 68,863 of OMYT01000004.1, forward strand.
ACGATGTATTACGGGGAACGAACAAATGAACCGGCCAAACCAATGAAGTTTGCGCCAACACCGAAACTGTCTATGACAGACAATACAAAAAAGCCGGCGGAGGACCGGGTTGCTCTGGTCACAGGTGCCGGGAAGGGTGTCGGGGCAGGTATCGTTAAAACACTGTGCAGGGCCGGAATCCGCTGTGTGATCAATTGCAATTCCAACCGCGCGATGGCGGAGGAAACACTGGCTGAGATCCGGGAATCCGGCGGAGAAGCATTTGTTTACCAGGCGGATGTGTCTGATCCGGAACAGGTTAAAACAATGGTCTCGGCGGCTGTTGAGCAATACGGCCGGCTGGATATTCTGGTCAACAATGCTGCTATGCAGTTTAACCGCTTTGCGGATCAGTATGATTCTGAACTGATCCGACGCATCTGGGATATCAATTTCGCCGGGTATCTGCGAATGATTCGGGAGACGCTGCCGTATCTCCGAAAAAGCCCGCTGCCGCGAATCGTCAATATCGGCAGCGTACACGGAAAACGGCCAACCTGTTTTGATGCGGGATATGCTATGACCAAAGGAGCCGTCAAAATGCTGACCCGGGAAGCTGCAATCGAACTGATGCCGGATAACATTCCTGTGAGCTGCATCAGTCTCGGCGGAGCCAAAATCGAGTTCAAGACGGGAAAGCCATCTTTCTGCAATACTCGTCCGAAGGAAGTGTTCAATCCGGATCTCCGGGTCAAAACCCGATTGGTACTTCCGGAAGAGGTCGGGGAAACTGTTCGGTATCTCTGTTCTGAAGCAGGCGGGTCGCTGACCGGCAGCTGTATCCGCATCGACTGCGGGCAAATGTTGAGATAGGAAAGGCGTATCATGGAATGCAGCAGAGGGAGATTTGCAGAAGAAGAACGATAATCAAAGAGAAAAAACGGAGATACTGCATATGAAGAGAAAAGCGTTTTACCCGGAATCACCTCTGTTCAATCCTGCTCTTTCGGTTGAGGAAAGGGCAAAATGGCTTGTTTCACAAATGACGATCGAGGAGAAGTTTTCCTGTTTTTCCCTGCGGATCCGGAATGAAAGACTGGGGATTGACGTTTCCACTTGCGGAGGTGAAGGCGCTCACGGGGTTCAGGCGAGAGCCGGACAGGGTGAAGCGTATCCCCCGACCCCGACAACTTCCTTTACCCAACCGATTGGTATGGCGGCAACCTTTGACCGGGAACTGATTCGCAGGGCCGGTGATATTACAGGGAAGGAGGCACGGGCGTTTGAAAATGCCGTGGGCAAAAGCGGACATTGCCGCCTGGCCCCCACTGTCGATATGTGCCGCGATCCCCGATGGGGACGTAACGAGGAAGGCTACGGTGAGGATCCTTACCTGACCGGCAAGATGGCTTCTGAATACATTTCCGGGATGCAGGATGAGTACAATTATGATGGGACGCCAATCGTACCGGGGGGACGCGGCGACAGGATCCGGACAGGTGCGGTGCTGAAACATTTTTATGCAAACAACCAGGAATACCGGCGTGCATACGACAGTTTTGACGTCAGTGACAAAGTTAAATACGATTATGAGCTGGAGCCATTCCGTTACTGCGCACAGGAAGGACATGCAGAGGGGGTGATGACCTCCTATAACGAGATTAACCATTTGCCGGCAATGCTGAACCACGAGGTGCAGGATTTGCTGAAAGACAAGTGGGGAATCCGGTACGCGATGACTGACGGCGGCGATTTTCTGCAGACCGTGACCTTCCATCGTTATTATGAGACTCATGCGGAAACCCTGGCAGAGAGCGTCAAGGCAGGCGTGGACGCGATGCTGGACAACCCCGCCGAAGTTGAGAAAGCAGCACGGGAAGCTTATGAGCGTGGTCTCATCACGGAGGCGGAGATGGACAAATCCATTTTCTGCACGGTTACGGAACTGATCCGACAAGGCGCATTTGATCCGGAGGATCCGTATGCGGAACTGGATATGGCGGATGTGGGAACAGACGAGGCGAAGCGAACTTCCCTCCGGATGAGCACAGAATCCAATATTCTGCTGAAAAATGAGGACGGTTTCCTGCCGTTCGGGAAAGACGATGATATCGCCCTGATCGGCCATATCGGGAACAGTTGGTTTATGGACTGGTATGGCGGAAAACCCATGTACAAGGTAACACTGAAGGCGGGCCTTGATAAGAAAATGCATCATCCGGTGCCCTATGAAAGCGGACTGAACTTGTTCCGGTTCAGAGTCGGGGACAGATATATCGGCGGCAGCCATCCTGCACAGACGCCCCGAGATTTCGTAAAAGCGGAACCGGCGGAACTGGTGCTGGTTGATAATGCGGAGGATGCAATCATTTTTGAACAAATGAACTGGGGATGCGGCAGTAATTTCCTGTACGCGCCTGCCTACCGGAAGTACGTAAAGGCTGAGCCGGACGGAAAAATCAGTCTTTCTTCTGATGAGCCATTCACCTTTATGATCTATGAAAACTTTACAATCGGCACAGCGGATGCAGTCCGTATCCCGGAGGCGAGGAATGCAAACTGCGTTGAACTTACCGAATACTGGAATGACGAAGAATGTGATGTGAAACTCTATTGTTTCGGTAACCGGAATGTGTACATAAAGGACGGAAAACTAAAGACGGATCCGCTGATCCGGAGAAAGCCGGAGAGCAATACCAAGGAAGGCGGGAATATAGCGGAAGCCTGGGCCGGCTCTGAAAAGGATGCCGTAACCCTGACAGTGGAAATTGTCTCTGACGGCATTGAGCGCGCGAAGGCGCTTGCGAAAAAGGTGAAAAAGGTCATCGTGGCACTGGGCTGCAATCCGATGATGAACGCAAAGGAAGAAATTGACCGCAGCACGATCGAAATGATCCCGCTTCAGGAAAAACTGCTGGAGGCGGTATATGAAGTAAACCCGAACATAGCGGTAGTTCTGATCACAAACTATCCTTACGCTATTAACTGGATGCAGGAGCATGTGCCGGCGATTCTGACCAACGCAACCGGTTCCCAGGATCTCGGCAACGGTCTGGCGGCCGCAATTTTCGGGGAGGCGAATCCGGCGGGGCGCCTTCTGATGACCTGGTACCGGAGCGACGAGGATCTGCCGCCCATGGAGGATTATGACCTGATCAACCATCCGAGGACTTACCGATATTTCGATAAACCTGTTCTGTATCCGTTCGGATACGGCCTTTCCTATACCAGGTTTGAGTACAGCAATCTTTCGGTCGATACTGAAGGAAGCAAACTGGCAATTTCGGTGACGGTGAAAAATACCGGCAGAATGGCCGGTGATGAGGTTCCGCAACTGTATATCAAACGGATATCTAAATCCGGAACCGTGCACCCAATCCGCCGTCTTATCGGATTTGAACGCCTCCATGATATCCAGCCCGGTGAATGCAGGAAGGCAGAATTTACTGTAAATCCCTGCGATCTGGAAATTTATATGGAAACAGAGGGGAAAAAGATTGTGGAACCGGGGAAATATCTGATCTATGCAGGCGGTTCATGCCAGGATGAAAAAGTATCGGCAGAGATTGAACTCCGCTGAAGTCTGACCGGGCTGGGAATAACCAATCTTATGCGCATCCTGAACAACTCATTTTTTTACATGATCTATTTCCGGCGATGTGCAATGCAGAGACTGTAGGACCGGAAGAAACACGGGAAATTATCAGTGAGGAGGTATGAAAAAGATGTTCTTTAATGATCGTGATACCATCATTCGACTGACGCCGGAATGGAAAGGCGAACGCCTGCCGGACGGAAGGCCGAAGGTCAGCCAGGATATTCTTCGCCGGATGCGGAACATCACTTTTGAAGAAGCATGGGCACCGCTGTGGGATCGCGGCTACCGGAACAACTGGGAATGCAGCTTCAAAGTCACGTCACCGGGCTCAGTCCTGGTGGGACGGGCAGTTACAGTGGTCATGGTTCCCAAGAGACCCGATCTGGATCAGGTTCTGATGGATATCGGTACGAAAGAAGAAGGCCATAAAGGTTTTTTCAATCAATGGGTTATTGATAACCTGGTCGAAGATGATGTGGTTGTTGTAGATTTATATGACAAAATATTTGAGGGTACCTATGTGGGTGGTAATCTTTCCACAGCTATCCGAACCCGGACAAAAACAGGAGGAGCAGTAATCTGGGGCGGCGTGAGAGATCTTCAGCAGATCGCAGAAATGGAGAACTTTCAAATTTTCTACAGGGGAACGGATCCGACCGGGATCGGCAATTGCTCGATGACGGGATACAATATGCCATGCCGGATCGGTCAGGCAATTTGCATGCCCGGGGATGTTGTTTTAGGAACAATCAGCGGTGTAATATTCATTCCTGCCCACCTGGCAGAAACGGTAGTGGTCCGGGCGGAGAAGAATCATGTGCGGGATTTTTTCGGATTCGACCGGCTTAAGAGCGGTACCTATACCACTGCGCAGATTGACCGGATGTGGACGGTGGCCATGATGGAGGATTTCCTGGATTGGTTTCAGAAAGATCCCAGGGCGGACGAATATCGACACCTGACCTGGGAAGAAGAAATTGAAGAGTCCCGCCGCATGGAGAATGAGGAAAACCGACCGAATAACTGACTACTATATCTTGTGGTATTGAAATGAAATGGACCGAAATGGAAACGATAACGGAGTAACGGAAACGTTTCGTAATTAAGAGACAGCCCTGGAAAAGAAAAAAAAGGAAAAAAAACGTAAAAATGCAAACGATTGAAATATAAGGATTGTTATCGTTTCCGAACCCTTTCAAAAATGGCGAAAATGGTTGCAATTATTACGATTTCTACATCTTGTGGTTGATAAATTGTCCTGTACAGAGTATACTTATCAATGTTCATTTTAGTGCTTTCTGAATACATTGAGGGGAGAAATATACATGAGCGTAGTGAATCCGAGGAAACCCGCTCCGAGAGGCAAGCATGCGTCCCAGGGAGGATGGAAACGGCAAGCGGCCTATCTGACGATGGTTTTGCCCGGTGTGATCTTTCTGCTCATGTTCAGTTATCTGCCGATGCCGGGTATTGTTCTGGCGTTCAAGAACTATCAGATGACTGTGCCGACGGAAACGAGTCTGTTCAAGAACGTTTTCCTGAACAGCCTGGTTATGTCTCCCTGGAACGGTCTCAATAACTTTACCTATCTGCTGAAAGATGCTCCCATGCTGATCCGCAATACCGTGGGATATAACCTGCTGTTTATGGTTGTCGGCGTGGTGCTGCAGGTGGGACTGGCAGTTATAATTAATGAAATGCGGAACCGTAAGACTGCGAAGGTCTATCACACAATCGCTTTCATGCCATACTTCATCAGCTGGATCGTGGTTATGTATGCCTTGTACGCGATGATTTCCTTCAGCGGTTTCTTCAACCAGGTCGGCGCGACCCTGGGACACGATCCCATCAAGTATTATTCCCAGAAACAGTACTGGCCCTGGATCTTCCTGCTGGCAAACATCTGGAAGTACACCGGCCAGGGTTCCATTATCTATCTGGCCACACTGACCGGGTTTGACGAACAGCTGTACGAAGCCGGGGCGATCGACGGCGCCAGCAAGTGGCAGCAGTTCCGCTACATTACCCTGCCGCAGCTGATGCCCACCATCGTGATGCTGCAGATCCTGGCCGTCGGCCGGATTTTCAACGGCGACTTCGATATGTTCTACTCTCTGCCGAACGGTTCGGGCACCCTGCGTCAGGTGACAACGACCATCGACGTGTATGTATACGACATGCTGAAGAAAGGCAACCTGCGCAACTCCTTCGGCTATGCCGGCGCCGGCGCATTCTTCCAGTCCGTTGTCGGGTTTGTGCTGATCCTGATCACGAATAAGATCGTGAAGAAGCATCAGCCCGAGATGGCGCTGTTCTGATGGGAAGGGGGAATGAACAATGACGACCGTTGACCGTAAAGAGGCCAAAAGACTGATGAAGGCCGAGAAGGAAGCGGCGAAGCACAGCATGGCCCGGAACCAGATTTCCCGCGGTACCAATCTGCTCTTCAACATCCTGCTGATTATCTTTTGCATCCTGATCATCTTCCCGCTGTGGATTATCATCATTTCCTCGATTACGAGCGAGTCCGCGCTGACCACCTACGGTTACCGGCTGTGGCCGCTGGAGTTCTCCACAAACGCTTATACTTATCTGTTCAGAGACGGATCCATTATTCTGACCGCATATAAGAATACGTTGATCGCAACCTTTGCGGGGACGGTGCTGTCGGTGATTACCGTTGGCCTGTACAGTTACGCGCTGAGCAGGCCCGACTTCCGGTTCAAGAAGTTTTTCACGTTCTTCAGCTTCTTTACGATGCTTTTTGGCGGCGGTATGGTGAGCTACTATAACATGACCCGCAGCGTGCTGGGCCTGAAGGACACGGTATGGGCGCTGTTTCTGCCGATGGCTTTCTCCGCTTATTGGGTCATCATCATGCGGACGTTCTATCAATCCACTGTGCCGGAGGCGATTATTGAATCCGCCCGGATCGACGGTTCCGGTGAATGGCGCACACTGATTCAGATTGTGGCGCCGCTGGCGATTCCCGGTTTTGCGACGGTGGGCCTGTTCAGCGCGATCGGCATTTGGAACGATTTCCGGAACTGCCTGCTGATCAACGACTCCGCCCAGTACTTCAATCTGCAGTATACGATCTATCAGACGATGAACAACCTGCGCTTCCTGAAGGAGAATGCGTCGCGCATGGGCGGCGTGAACGTGGCAAACCTGCCGGCGGAAACCTTCCGCATGGCAATGGCAGTGGTCACTGTCGGGCCGATCATCATGGCTTATCCCTTCTTCCAGAAGTACTTCGTCAAGGGTCTGACCGTCGGCGCGGTCAAAGGCTAAACCTGATTTCACGAGCCATATGGCTCTTGAAAAAATAAAAAGGAGGAACCTATTATGCGTAAACTGGTATCCCTGTTACTGGCTCTGGCTATGGTCCTCGCGCTGCTTCCCACCGCGATGGCTGACGCCCCCTACACCCTGGACATTTACTGGGTCGGCAATGGCGACAACGAAGCTGTCCGTGCCGGAGTTGAGGCGGCTGTCAATGAGTACATCGAGCCGCTGATCGGCGCCAATGTGAGCTACCACATCATCGGCTGGGGCGACTGGAACGACAAGGCCATCAACGCCCTGCAGTCCGGCGAGAAGATGGACCTGATCTTCACCGCTGACTGGGAAGGCTACGGCGTGGAAGTTTCCGGCGGTCTGCTCATGCCTCTGGATGAGCTGCTGGAGCAGTATGGCCAGGGCATCAAAGAGACCCTGCCCCAGACTTTCCTCGACGGCGTCAAGGTGAACGGCGTGCTGTACGGTATCCCCACGAACAAGGAACTGTGCGTGCCGGAAGGCTTCATTATCAACAAGACCGCGGCTAAGGAAATCGGCTGGGACGTGACTGCTGATGATGCTTCCATCAAGACGACTGCTGATCTCGAGCCTTGGCTCGCCAAGTATAAGGAAAAGTATCCGGACAAGTACCCCTATCTGATGGACGGCCAGGCCGGCCGCTGGGTTGATGAACCCTGGTGCCCCGACTGGTGCGGCATGGGAACCAACTCCATCGCGATGAAGATGGCGAAGCAGGAAGACGGTACCTTTGACGAGACCATCTACAGCATCTTCGCTACCCCCGAACAGGAAGCGCATATCCGCCTGATGTATGACTGGGCCCAGAAGGGCTACATCAGCCCCGATGCTGCTCTGACCAGCTTCGATTACAACGGCACCTTCGGCCGCGGCGACTTCCTCGCCTTCTGCGAGCCCCTGAAGGGCAACGGCATCAAGGCCGCTGAAATGTATGCCGCCAATGCTACCGCTGAGTTCGAGTACGAAGAAATCACGATGCAGCCCAAGTATGTTGTGACCACCCATGCGGGCGGCTCCATGTTCGGTATTCCGGTAACCTGCCAGAATCCCGAAGCTGCCATGAAGTATCTGAACCTCATGCACAGCGATCCCACGCTGGTTAACCTGATGCTGTTCGGCAAAGAAGGCGTGAACTACACCAAGGTAAATGATCAGCAGGTTGAGCTGACCGACCAGAACTGGTACGGCGTGCACGGCGGTGCCTGGACCGTTGGTAACACCAAGCTCCAGTATGTGCTGACCAGCGAAGATCCTCAGAAGAACGAGCTGCTGCAGAGCTATGCGGATGACGCTGTTGCCACCGCTTCTCTGGGCTTCCGTTTCGTGAAGGACAATGTGGCTGATCAGATCGCGGCAGTTGACGCTGTTGTGAGCGAAATGGCCAATCCTCTGATGTGCGGTCAGGTTGATCCTGATGATCCCGCACTGGGCATTGAAGCGCTGAAGGCCGCCCTGACCGATGCCGGCATGGACGAGATCATCGCTGAAGTGCAGAAACAGTATGACGAGTGGAAAGCCGCTCAGGCCAAGTAATTTCTGAAAACGCTTCAATAAAGTGTTTTGGGCCGCCCTGTTCTTACGGGGCGGCTTTTTCGTATGTCTTGACGCTCTTCGCGAACCTGTTTACAATAAGCATATAAGCAAATTGAAAAAGGGGAGAGCATACAAATGAAAGAAGTACAAAAGGTACGGACCGCTGTTGTCGGATGCGGTATGATCAGCAGCATTTACATCCGGAATCTGAAAGATTTGTTCTATATTATTGATTTGGTTGCAGTAAGCAATCGCAGCGAGGAAGCAGCCAGGAAACAGGCAGATAAGTTCGGTATTGAAAAGGTTCTCACCATAGATGAAGTGGCTAACGCGGATGATATTGAACTTGTAGTCGTTTTAACTCCGCCGACCTCACATTATGAAATCATTAAAAAAATGCTGCTGGCCGGCAAGCATGTATATACTGAAAAAATGTTTACCACCACATTGGAAGATGCAGAAGAACTAATCCGAATTGCCGATCAGAAAGGCTTGTATCTGGGCGTGGCACCGGATACGATTCTCGGCGCAGGGATCCAGACAGCAAGAAAGATTATTGATTCAGGATTGATCGGAGAGATTACCTCTGTACAGGTGAAAATCAACAGAAACCAATCGCTGAACTCTGAAACATTCCGCTTCCTTCGAAATGAGGGCGGCTCTCTGCCTTACGATGTGGGAATTTATTATATTGGTGCATTGCTTGCTTTGGTCGGCCCTGTGAAATCTGTCAGGGCTGTTGGAATGCCGGCACCGATTCATAAGGCGGAACATTTGTTTGCATCCGAACCAGGTGAAAGCTGGCAGATTCCGGGAAACAATGTGGTGGCTGCCGCATTGCTGTTTCAGAACGGAGCTGTCGGAAGCGTGCTTTTTGACGGGAACACAATCGGCGAGGAGAAACACGGCTTTACGATATACGGAACAAAAGGGATTCTGGAAGTCGGCGATCCCAATCATTTCGGCAGCCCCGTCAGGCTGACGCTTCAGGGACAGGAGGAGATTACTTTCCCCTTTACGCACGGCTATAATGGGAAAAATGTTATCGGGCAGCCGGAATGGTTTGACAGTTACGGAAACCGAGGTATTGGTATTGCAGAGATGGCATGGGCCATGCGCGGAAACAGAAAGGACAACCGATGCAGCAAGGAATACGGTTTACACTGCATGGAAGTGCTTATTGGTATGGATCGGACAGCAACAACCGGAAAAACCTACGAACCGAAATCGCAGTTTGTGATGAAACCGCTGGAATCTGGATATTATTCAGGAACAGCCGAAGCAAGAGGAGACGCGGAAAGATCTCTGATCTGAAAAGGAGAAACAGCAGATGAATTACGGAGTACAGTTATTTGGGGTTCTGAACAACCTGAAGGGTCGGCAACCCGATGAAATATTCAGGGAACTGCATAACGCAGGTGTTGCTTTCGTGGAGCCCTGTATCACAATGTTCCCGATTCCCGGGCTTGATCATGCTTTCTGGACGGTCGATTCATTTCACGACCTTTATCTGCCGTTGCTGAAGAAGAACGGTCTCGGTATCTGTTCCGTTCATCTGGCATCCCAGAATCTTCTGGCGGATCTTCCGCGGATCCGGGAACTGGCAATTCATGACGGGATTTATCAATTCGTTGTCAAATCACCGCAAAGTCTCTCAAAAGAAAAACTGCAACAGACGGCGATTGAATACGCTTCGGCGGCGAATAAGATGAAGGAGTTCGGTGCGGAGCTCCTGCTCCACAATGAATTGACGGATGCCCAAACGATTATTGACGGAAAAACAGCTTATGAATACCTTGCGGATCTTTGTCTGGGCAATATCGGATTGCAGGTTGATACAGGCTGGCTGCTGGCAGCAGGGGTTGATCCGGAATCTTTTCTATGGAGCAACAGGGAAAGAGTACGGTCTGTTCATTATAAAGATTTCCTTGCCGGAACTGAAACAATGATCGGAAAGGGAGATCTTCAGATTGAACCAGTTTTTCAGTTTGCCAGAGCAATTGGTTTACCGCAAATCCTGGATCAGGACCAATCATCGGATATTTTGTCCGATATCACAGCGGTGATCCGGAAACTTCATGGCTGCGAAGGCTGTCGTTCCGCCACTGTCAGCTATCTCAACATTCTGGATACAGAAACCGGAGAAATCAAAACTCTTCGGCGCTTTGACGATATCATTGAGGCGCCGAACTGGAAAAAGAACAGCGATACTTTTCTGTATAATGCTGACGGGAGAATCTGGGAATACGATCCGGTGAGTGACGGGACGCATATGATTGACACTGGCGAATGTGATGCCTGTAACAATGACCATGTGCTGTCTCCTGATGAGAAACGAATTGGTGTGAGCCATATGACCTTTGGGGGAGAAGGGTTTACATCACGGATCTATACAATGCCGGCAGCCGGAGGGGAGCCTGAATTGATTACCCCCAATACCCCCAGTTTCCTTCATGGCTGGTCTCCGGACGGAAAGGAATTGTCCTATTGTGCTTTTCGTGAGATAAACGGGAAAAGGGAAGTGGATATCTATACCATTCCGGCAGAGGGCGGAGAAGAGAAACGGATCACGAACGAAGGTTTTAATGACGGCCCGGAATATTCTCCCGACGGAGCATATATCTGGTTCAACAGTACCCGCTTGGGATTGATGCAGATCTGGCGGATCCGCACGGATGGAAGCGAATGTACTCAGATGACGGATAATGAACGGAACAACTGGTTCCCGCATATTTCTCCGGATGGAAAAAAGGTGGTATACATTTCCTACCGAAAGGGCGATCTGAAGCCGGATGAGCATCTTCCAAACATGACAGTTGAAATCTGGAGAATGGATGCAGACGGCAGTCACAAAGAAAAGCTAATCACTTTTCTGGGCGGTCAGGGATCAATGAACGTAAATTCCTGGGCAGCAGACAGTCGGCGAATCGCGTTTATCAGTTATGAACTGATGCACAAACAGATGTGATCAATGAGGTGTCATTATGGACTTTGAGATAGAAAACGGAATATTAAAAAAATATCATGGTGACGAAGAAACAATAACCATTCCTGATAGTGTATGTAAAATCGGAAACCGTGCGTTTTCTTACTGTCAGCTGAAATCCATAGTTGTTCCTGACAGAATAACGGAGTTGGGATCCGAGGTTTTCTACGAATGCGGGAATCTGCAATCTGTCACACTGGGAAGGAATATCACCAAGTTGGGCGACTATTCTTTTCTGCGGTGTCAAGCCTTGGAGCATCTGGAACTCCCCGAAGGGCTGGAAGAGGTTGCACTTTCCGCGTTTCTGGAATGCTATTCGCTGAGTAAAGCGTGGGTTAATGGGATAGAGTACCGACTCACAGACAGCAATGCGCCGAAACCTGTCAAATTGGTTCTGGATTCTATTATGTACGGCAAACAAAAGGTTGAAGATTATTATAACAGCGGAGCTATGGACGAGTTTGAGTATATAGATTATTGTATCGCCGGAGACGGATACAGCATCTGATCTGATCGCATTCTTGTTTCGCTGAGTGCGACACAGAACAGGTCATCTCAGTCTTACCATCAGATAATTCGCCTGTTTTTCATTTGCCGCTGCGAAAACGCCAGATATCGAGCGCGGCTTTTTGGCGAAGTATCACAGGAGCCATATGTAATCCTGTGCATGGAAAGCCAGGTATAAAATGCATCGGTATTTCAAAATTGCGCGTTGACAAACGTACAAATACAAGTTAGCATATCATCAATAACAACGGAGTTGTTAACTTAATAGTAAAGGTGGTCAAAAAAATGAAACGATCTGAAATCAACAGTGCGATTCAGTGGGCGGCTGACCTGATGAAATCCCATCATATTTCACTTCCGGTATACGCAGACTGGTCCCCGGCCGAATGGAAGGAACATGAAGCGGAAACAGGTCTGATCCGGCAGCTGATGCTGGGCTGGGACATCACCGACTACGGCCGCGGAGACTTTGATAAAATCGGTACGGTGCTTTATACGGTTCGCAACGGAAGCGATACGGATCCGGACGCGGGTGTCCCTTATTGCGAAAAATATCTGATCATGAAGGAAGGCCAGCGTCTGCTGAACCATTACCATGTGAGCAAGACCGAGGATATCATTAACCGGGCGGGGGGCGTGATGCAGATCTTCCTGTGGAACGCGGACCCCAAGACCGGAAAACAGCTGGATACGGACGTCACCGTATACCAGGACGGGATCAAACACACTTATCACGCGGGAGAAGAAATCCTGATTACTCCCGGCAACAGCATTTCGCTGACGCCCTATATGGCCCATATTTTCGGGGCAAAAGCCGGTTGCGGACCACTGATCTGCGGAGAAGTGTCCAAGGTCAACAACGATCTGACGGACAATTATTTCCTGGAGACTTCTTTACGGTTCCCGGAAATCGAGGAAGATGAGCCTGCGCTGCACCCGATGTGTAATGAGTACACAAAATAAGGGGGCTTTTCTTCCCTTCCAATGAGACATTATGACCCGGCTTCCTGGTTATTGCCGGAAGTTTTGATTCCGGTAATCACTGGGAGAGATGCCGTAGAAACGCCGGAAAGCTTTACTGAAATAATTGGCATTGCTGTAACCCAGGAAATCCGCGATGACAGGCAAAGTCAGCTTGGGATTCCGCAGGAGTTCCACTGCCTGTTTCATCCTTACCTGTAGGATATATTCATAGACAGCAAAGCCGTGCTTCGCGCGGAAAATTCTGCCGATATACTCCCGGCTGAAGTGAAACTGTTCCGCCAGAAACTCCAGGCTGATCTCTTCCCGGTAGTGTTCATCGATATATTTTTTCAGATTATCCGCGATATCATCCGCCGTCTGCGCTTCTTCCGGCTGAGGAGGAAGGAGCGAGACGGCTTTTTTCAGCGCGGCAGCCAGTTCCTCTTCGTCGACAGGTTTCAGCAGATAGTCGACAACATTGTGGCGAAGCGCCGCACGGGCAAAGTCAAAGGAATCATAGCCGCTGACAACAATGAAGCGGCTTTCAGGATAGCGGGAAGCAGCCTGCTCCAGAAAATCCGCGCCATTCATCCTGGGCATGTTCATGTCGACGAAGACGATCTGCGGACGGAAGGTTTCCATCATTTCCAGCGCTTCGACCCCGTGGTAAGCAGACTCGGGATGCCGCAGCCCCAACGCATTCCAGTCCACGAGGGCCCGAATCGCCTGATGAACTGATTGTTCATCATCAACAATTAAGGTTCTGTACATGACGGCGTACCTCCCTGGGGATGATCAGTTTCACCATTGTTTCCTGTCCGGATTCCGCCCCGCTCGAAATTTCCAGACGGGCTTTATCTCCATAGATCAACCTAAGTCTGGTTGCCAGATTTCCCAGACCGATGTTTTTCTCCAGGTTAACCGATTCCTCCCGGACAGAGTCCTGCAGTTCCCTCAGTTTTTCCGGGGGAATACAGTTCCCGTTGTTGATCACCCGTAAATCAGCACAATCCGGCATCGCCTTGCAGATGATGGTGATGGTGAGAGGTTCTGTTCTGTCCGCCATGCCGTGAGTAATCGCGTTTTCCGTCAGCGCCAGCAGGCCGAGCTTCGGCACCTCCATATTCATCAGGCTTTCATCAGCCTGTATGTCGAAATCGAGTCTGTCGCCGAAGCGGGCTTTCTACAGGGAGAGATATGACAACTTCTTCCGCTTCATCGACCTGTGCGTGAAGTACGGCGACAACAAACCCCTGGAGACGGACCTGGCCGGGGAGGATTCCGCTTTCGGAACCGGAAAGGCTGCCATGATGGTCGGCCAGGGCGCCTGGGTAGAAGCGGATGTGCTTGCGATTGACGATTCAATCCAGATTGGCTTCGCGGGGTATCCTGTGACAGACAATCCCGCTCAGAGCCAGATCATCGGTGGCTCTGATCAGGCGCTTCGTATCAACAAGGATTCCAAGAACCTTCAGGCGGTGCTGGACTTCGTCAACTGGTGGTATACCAGCGAATACGGCCAGAACTGGTTCTGCGATGTTGCCGGAGTAATTCCGCCGGTGACCGGTGCCAAGGTAGCTGACATGCAGATCATCAAACAAGGCGTTGAGCTGTCTGCTGCTGACGGAACCGCTCCGCTGAGCATCTGCTACTCTTCCGACAGCTATCACCAGGCCAAGGGTGAGGCGCTCCAGGCTTACATCGGCGGCAGCCTGACAAAGGACGAATGCTGTGCGCAGATTGAAGCTAAGTGTGTGGAACTGGACGGAACGAAATAAGGATTGAAACATTCAGCCGCGCTGCCATGGCTGCAGCGCGGTTCTTTTTCAGAAAACTGAACTGCGGAGGAACAAGCCATGGAGAGAAAACCCGTGAGCCCGATGAGCCGGAAGGCGCTCAAAGATACGCTGATTTTTACGGCTCCGGCCGTGATCATGGTGCTGCTGGCCATGTATATACCGTTTGTGATGAGCGGGTATTATTCCCTGACGGAATGGAACGGCATTTCCCGGAATCCCGTTTTTATCGGCTTCGAGAATTTTAAAACCATTTTCTCTTCAGGCAGCCCGGAGTTCGTCAATGCGCTGCTGTTTACCTTCAAATATGCTGCACTGTTCATCGTGTTCAGCAACGTTTTTGCGCTTGCGCTCGCGGTCGCGCTGTCGCGAAAATTCAGGTTCGCCAATTTCCTGCGCGGGATGTTTTTCCTACCGTATATCATGTCCATGACCATCGTCGGATTTATCTGGAAGTTTATCTTTACGCAGGGGTTTGAAAAACTTTTTGAGATTACCGGATGGAGCATCTGGAATTACAGTTGGCTGGGGGATGGCAATCTGGCATTCTGGTCGATTGTGTTGGTCGGCGTATGGCAGTCCCTCGGCTTTTATATCGTGCTTTACGTGGCCGGACTGCAGGCGATTCCCACGGATGTGCTGGAGGCAGCCAGCATTGACGGCGCCAATGCCCGCCAGCGATTCTTCCGGGTTATTCTGCCGCTGTTGGGACCGTCCATTACAACCTGTATGTTCATGTCCCTGACAAACTCGCTGAAAGTATTTGACATTATTCTGGCATTGACCAAAGGAGGACCCGGCGGGGCAACTTATTCCGCCACGCTGGATATCTACCGGGAAGCATTTCAGAACAATAACTACGGACTGGGTTCGGCGAAAGCGATCGTATTCTTTGTAATCGTTCTGATCCTTACCCAGGTGGTTCTCAAAGTGTTCGAGCGCAGGGAGGTTGAGCAGTAATGACGGAGAACAAAGTAAAGCACCGCACGCTGCATATCATCTTCCTGATCGTCATGATCCTGCTGGCCTGCCTGTATATCTATCCCGTGTTTCTGATGGCAAACAATTCCCTGAAGCCTTTCAAGGAGATTCTGACCGATGTGCTGGCCCTTCCCTCGAAGATTGCCTGGGATAACTACGGCTATGTCATTGAGAAGATGGAGTATTTCCGGCTGTTCTGGAACAACGTTGTCATTACGATCATCGGCATTGTCGGTATCGTTGTTTTTTCCGCCATGGCGGCTTATATCCTGGATCGCCGAAAGACGAAGTTAACCAAACCGATTCACACCTTTATCATCACGCCGATGCTGATTCCCTTTCAGACCATCATGATCACCCTGCTGAAGTTCATGAATATTATTCATCTAAACGGCAGCACCTGGGGCCTGGGCATCCAATACTGGGGTTTCGGTATTCCGATGGCGACCTTTATCTATTTTAACTTTATGAAGTCCATTCCCAAAGAAATTGACGAAAGCGCCATGATCGACGGTGCATCAACTTTCAGAACCTTCAGGACAATCATTTTCCCGCTTCTGAAAACCGTTACGGCAACGGTTGTCGTGCTGGATGTCATGTGGATCTGGAATGATTTCCTGCTTCCTTTACTGATGGTCAACAGCACCCCTGCTTCCAAGACGCTGGTGCTTGCAGCTTACAATTTTGTCGGGTCCCTGAACACCAAATGGCACTATGCGCTTGCGGCTATGGTGCTTGCGATTCTGCCGTCGGTTATTGTATTTATCTTCCTGCAGCGATATATTGTGGATGGCGTTGTTGCGGGCGCCGTAAAAGGATAAGGGGGGAGCGGAACATGAAGTTTACGAACGGTTACTGGCTGACAAAGCCGGAGTATGACCTGCATTTCGCCATTGAGAGCTATTCGGCGACGATCACGGACAAGAGCCTGAGAATCATCTGTCCGTCTGTTCCGATCCGCGGACGCGGGGATATCATGAATCACGCGACGCTGACGGTGACTTTTTCAGCCCCGATAGAGGATGTGATCCGCGTTTCCGTGGAGCACTTCCGGGGCGTTGTTCAGCGGGGACCGTATCTTGACCTGAAAGAATCACCAGTTATCCCCGAGATTACCGAAACAGACGAAGCCTGGACATTCCGCAGCGGCAGAGCTGCGGCGGTCATCAGCAAGGCAAAAAAGGGCTGGAGAATTACCTATACAGGAGACGGGAATAAACTGACCGAATCCGAATATCACGGGATGGCCCATGCTTACTGCAAGCCCACCGGCAAGGACTATATGATTGATTCGCTGAACCTGGATGTAGGTGAACTGGTCTACGGCCTGGGCGAGCGGTTTACGGCCTATGTCAAAAACGGACAAGTCGTCAATATGTGGAACGGGGACGGGGGAACCGCCAGCGAACTGGCGTATAAAAACACGCCGTTCTACATGACCAACCGGGGCTATGGCGTATTGGTGGAGAGCAGCAGCGATGTGAGCTTCGAAGTGGCGAGCGAAAAGGTTGAACGGGTTCAGTTCAGCCAGGAAGGTCAGAAAATGACCTACGACCTGATTTATGGCGGAACTCCGAAAGGCGTGCTGCAGCGGTATACGGACCTGACAGGGAAACCCGCGCTGCCGCCGGCCTGGAGCTTCGGCCTGTGGCTTTCCACGTCGTTTACAACCAGTTACGATGAGCAGACGGTCACCAGTTTTATTGACGGTATGGCTGAACGGGACATTCCGCTGAGCGTATTCCATTTCGACTGTTTCTGGATGAAGGAAAACCACCTTACCGACCTTACATGGGACCCGGACACCTTTCCGGATCCGGAAGGCCTGCTGAAAAAACTGAAAGAGCGGGGGCTTCATATCTGCTGCTGGCTGAATTCCTATATCTCCCAGGAAAGCAGCATGTTTGAGGAAGGACTGAAAGGGGGATATTTCCTCCACAAGGAAAACGGTGATGTGTGGCAGACTGATCTGTGGCAGCCTGGCACGGCCATCCTTGACGTGACCAATCCGGCGGCGAGGGAATGGTATGCCGGGAAGCTGAGGAAACTGATGGCCATGGGAGTGGATGCTTTCAAAACGGATTTCGGCGAGCGCATTCCCGTCCGCGGAATCCGGTATTTCGACGGGAGCGATCCGCTGCGGATGCATAATTATTATACGTACCTGTATAACAAAATGGTTTTTGAAACCATTGAGGCTTATCGGGGAAAAAGGGATGCGCTTGTGTTCGCCCGCAGCGCCACTGTGGGAAGCCAGCAGTTTCCGGTACACTGGAACGGGGACAGCAGTGCCAGTTTCATGAGCATGGCTGAAACGCTCCGTTCCGGGCTGAGTATCGCTCATTCCGGATTTGCCTTCTGGAGCCATGACATTGCCGGCTTTGAGCAGACTGCTTCCCCGGATGTCTATAAACGCTGGGCAGCTTTCGGGCTTCTCTCCAGCCACAGCCGGCTTCACGGCTCCTCCAGTTACAGGGTTCCGTGGAACTTTGACGAAGAATCGGTTGAAGTGGTCAGCTTCTTTACCAAACTGAAGAACCGGCTGATGCCATATCTTTACGGCGCGGCTGCGGAAGCACACCGGACCGGTATCCCGGTCATGCGGCCGATGATGCTGGAATTTCCGGAGGAGATCGGGTGCGAAGCGTGCGACCGGCAGTATATGCTGGGAGCAAACCTGCTGGTGGCGCCTGTGATGCATGCGGACCATCATGTGGATTATTATCTGCCGGAAGGCACGTGGACCAGTCTGCTGACAGATGAGAAATCTGTCGGCGGAAACTGGAAACGGGAAACACACAGCTTCCTTTCCCTGCCGCTGATGGTTCGCCCGAACAGCGTGATTCCCATGGGCAAAGTGGACAGCCGGCCGGATTATGATTATACGGACGGGGCAGAGCTCCATGTGTTCCAGCCGGCGGACGGGGAACTCACAGTGACGATACCGGATCTGAGCGGAGAAACAGCCGCGGTTTATACCCTGAATATCAAAAACGGACAGGTTTCGGTAAAGACGGACAGCACCAAACCATACAGTGTCATTGTTCACTTCTGAATGGATTCGTGAAACCTAAAACGAACGGCCGGGATTTCCGGCCGTTCAGTGCTTTCAGGTATCCAGTTTTTCAGCTGCATCCTTCAGGAGGTCAATGATCGGTAAATGCTGCGGACAGACACCTTCACACTGTCCGCAGGCAATACATTCTGAGGCACGGCCGTGCCCCAGACTGAGTACGCCTCCGTAGAAAGCCTTGGGACGGAATACGTCTCCGTACAGGCTCATGGTGTTCACGGCACGGAAAACATCCGGGATCGAAATATTCATGGGACAGCCGGGGGCGCAGTATCGGCAGGAGGTACAGCCGATCAGCGGCGTATCGAGCATGATGGTCCGAACCTTATCGACCAGTTCCCGTTCTTCTGTTGTCAGGGGTTCAAAGTGTGAAAAGGTTTTGATGTTATCCGCCACCTGATCAGCGGTGCTCATGCCGGAGAGGATTGTCATGACCCCGGGCAGGGAACCGACAAAGCGCAGCGCCCAGGAGGCAACGGAGGCTTCCGGACGGACAGCCTTATACATTTGCTCCAGTTCCGGCTTCAGGCTTGCCAGGGTTCCGCCTTTGACCGGTTCCATGATGATCATGGGGATGTTTCTGGCATGCAGGATTTCATACAGCTCGCCGGAACGGACGACCGGGTTTTTCCAGTCAGCGTAATTCAGCTGGATCTGGACAAACTCTATTTCCGGATGGGCATCCAGCACCTGTATCAGATAAGCCGGGCTTCCGTGGAAGGAAAAACCGAAATGCCGGATTTTGCCTTCCGCCTTCTTTTTCAGTCCCCAATTGAAACAGTCCAGGCGCTCATAGGTTTCTCCGTTACTGCCGTCCTCGATGGAATGGAGGAGATAGAAATCAAAATAGTCCACGCCGCACCGTTCCAGCTGTTCACTGAAAACACGGTCCCGGTCTTCCGGAGTTTTCAAAATCCAGGCGGGCAGCTTTGTCGCCAGCATAAACCGATCCCGGGGATAGCGCTTCACAAGGGCTTCCTTTATGGTCTTCTCGGAATTGCCGCCATGATAGACATAAGCGGTATCGAAGTAGTTCATGCCCGCCTGCATATAGGCATCGACCATACGGTTCACATGGTCTATGTCGATGGTTCCGTCTTTCTCGGGCAGGCGCATAAGGCCGAACCCCAGCTTGGGCATGGTATTCAGATCAATGCTCATTTGATGGAGCTCCTTTCAGAAAAATGAAGTATACATTCAGTTATATCCGGCTTGTGTTAACCGGGAGAGGCTTCATTTCCGAGGAAACGACGGAGACAGGTGTTTACCAGGGAAGAGGAGAAAGGCATGCAGAATTCCGCCACGGGACCGACCAGGAATGCGCAGATGACGGTTCCGACGCCGAAACGGCCGCCCAGGAGATAACCTGCCAGCACAAAGAGGACGTCTGTAACGATCCGGACGATGCTGAAGCGGATTTTCAGTTTATCGCTGATTACGACGGCGACCAGATCATTCGGCCCTGTTCCTGCTTCCGACCGGATCACGATCGACATCCCGAAGGCAAGGATGGCACAGCCCAGGACCAGAATCGGGATCTTGACCGGAAGACCGGCGGTTCCGATGCCAAGGCCGCCCAGCAGCCAGGAGAAAAAGTCGATGATCGGCCCGCCGCAGAACATACAGACAACCGTTCCGATCTTCACATATTTCCTGTCAACAATCAACAAGATCAGAATGATCAGAAAACAGATGACCATATGCACTGTGCCGTGTGTGGGTGTAACAGGCGCGATTTTCATCACCAGAAGACGAAGACCCTGAATCAGCACATTGAACGGATCCGAGCCCAGATCAGCCAGCAGAAACAGGGTAACGCCGAGATGGGCAATAATGAGCCCGCCGAGCAGGACAAGCAAACGGATTAGGGTTTCCTTAGCCTTTGTTTTCATTCCATCATATCTCCAGAGAAGCGTTGGGCAATATGGGGGCATTCCGATTGTGTTGAGAGGTTAATTAAATCATCAGATGATAGATCTTTGTGCAGTCGGACTCATCAAGGGTTACGAAACCGGAAATGCTGCCCTCGCGTCCGTCGCCGCGGCACAGCGTGTTCACCAGCGCGGGAATATCCTCTTCCTTCGCACCGAGCTCCGCAAAGTTCTTCGGCATTCCGATGGAAGTAAAGAATTGCCTCAGCCTTTCAATGCCTTCCTTCGCGGTGGCTTCCGGATGGGCAAAGTCCATCTGACAGCCCCAGACCCGGACAGCCACCTGGGCGAAGCGCATCACATCGTGATTCATCACATAGGTAAAGACGGCAGGGAGTGTGACCGCCAGACCGGCACCGTGGGCACAGTCATACAGGGCGGACAGCTCATGTTCGATTTTATGGCTGTTCCAGTCCTGGCTCCGGCCGACGCCGCAGGAATTATTGTGTGCCATCATGCCGGCCCACATGATGTTTGCCCGCGCTTCATAGTTATCCGGATCGGCGATTACGCGCGGCCCTTCATGGATCATGGTCAGCAGCAGGGCTTCAATCAACCGGTCTGTAACTTCAACCTCGGGGGTGTTGGTCAGATACCGTTCATAGAGATGAGCCATGATGTCCGTGATCCCGGCCGCGGTCTGGAAAGGCGGGAGCGTCTGGGTCAGAGCGGGGTTCAGAATCGAGAATTTCGGACGGATGGCATCCCCGGTGGCGCCGCGCTTGAACATCCCGTCCTCCAGGGTAATGACACTGTCCGGACTGCCTTCGCTGCCGGCGGCCGCAATCGTCAGCACCGTGCCGACGGGGAGCGCGTCTTCAATATATTTTCCGCTGTAGAAATCCCAAAAATCGCCGTCATAGATCGTTCCGGCGGCAATGGCTTTGGCAGAGTCGATGGCGCTGCCGCCGCCCACGGCCAGAATAAAATCGATCTTTTCTTTCCGGCACAGTTCGATTCCTTCATAGACCAGGCCACTGCGGGGATTGGGTTTCACGCCGCCGAGACGGAAAGAGACAAGGCCTTCCGCTTTCAGGGAAGCTTCCACCCGGTCGATCAACCCGGAACGGAGGGCGCTGCCCCCGCCGAAGTGAATCAGGACCCGGCTGCCGCTGAAGCGTTTAACCAAAGCTCCGGCCTGATTTTCCGAATCTTTACCGAAAACAAAGCAGGTGGGGGAATAAAAAGTAAAGTTGTTCATGGTAAATCCTCCTTCGTCATTGAAAAATCGCGAGCAATCAGAAGAAACGTACAACCTCATCGAGTTTTTTTCTGGGCCGCAGGGCAGGTTCCTCACCGGCTTTTCCGACAGCGATCACGGACATGATCTCTTCGTTTTCGGGAATGCCTAACCGTTCCCGGATCGCCTCCGCGTCCCGGATTCCCATGATGAGGGTATCATATCCGGCATCTTTCGCAGCCAGGATCAGATACGCATCATGCAGGCCCAGATCATAAGCGCCCCAGCCATTCCCGATCTCATTGACAGGGGTTCCGTCATTGAAACCGACGATATCCTTTACATAAGTGGTCACAATCAGGGCTGCTTTTGCGGAACTGTTCTGATTAAAGGAAGGAAGAACGGCAGCGCGAAAAGCTTCCAAAGTTTCCGGCGTTTCGACGATATAGCAGCGGGCGGTCTGCTGGTTTTTCCATGAGGGAGCGCGGCGGGCCTTTTCCAGAATGCCCAACAGAGACTCATGATCAATGCCTTTTTCGTATTTTCTGACGCTCCGGCGTGCTGAAATCAAATCCTGAAATTCCATGAATTCATCCTCCTTTATTTTCCGGTTTACCAATATCATAAACCATAAAGTTGACTTGAAGTCAAGATGCCAATCACATATACTTGACATAGAGTGAACTGTAATTGATAGAATCATTAAAAGAGCTTTGAAACAGTATATTATTGTAACCGACGATCTGGAACGTACGGCCGGCGCTTATGAACGGCTGCTGGGAACGGACAGAAAACCGGAAGAGGGATCCGGAGAACATCCAATGGTCCGGGAACCCTATACCCGGTATCTGGGGAAAGCAATTACCGACACGACCATGAAGGTAAAAAGCGTCCTGACGGAGAATTTTTGGTTTGAGATTATCCAGCCACTGGGGGACAACGATCCCTGGGCACAGTGGCTGAAGGACCATGGAACTTCCATTTGCTCTGTGTGCCTTTTGTCAAACGGGCTGCTGGAAGAGGACGAGCGGAAAATGGCCCTGGAGGGATACCGCTCCCTGTTCAAGCAGGAGAAGGGCTATGAAGCCTATGAATATTTTGATACTGCAAAAGATCTTGGTACGCTGCTGGAGATGAAGGAAATCTACGGGAGGAACACGTAAGATGCTGCTTGGAGGAACGGTTTCCGGAGAGTATTCCGGGCCGGAAGAATGGGAACAGCTGCTGATCCGGTCCCGCTTTAAGGCGGTGACCGCGCCGTTCAACATGTACACCCCCCGGAAGGAAACAGAGGCATATCTTGACATCTGCGACCGGCACGGAGTTATGATTGCCGAGATCGGGGTATGGAAGAACCTTTTTGATCCGGATCCGGCAGCCGCGGCGGAGGCACTGGCTTATGCCGAGGGACAGCTGGCCCTGGCGGACGAACTGGGAATTGCCTGCTGCGTGAACATCGCGGGAACGGACAGCGCTGCGGGCTGGGACGCCGCGGACCCATCCAACTTCACGGATGAAACTTATGAGCGGATTATCCGCAGCATACGGGAGATTATTGACAGGGTTTCGCCAAAAAGTGCGTTCTACTGTCTGGAGCCCATGCCCTGGATGATCCCGGACAGCCCGGGAAACTACCTGCAGCTGATCCGGGATGTGAACCGGCCGCAGTTTGCCGCCCATATGGATTTTGTCAATATGATCAACTGTCCGCGCCGGTATCTGGCACCGGAAAAGTTCATTGAGGAATGCTTCGGCGAGCTTGCGCCGTTCATTAAAAGCACGCACATCAAGGATTCGAGGATGCACCCGACGAACCTGACGACGATCCTGGAGGAATGCTCTCCCGGGGAGGGAACGCTGGACTTTGTGAAGATTCTGAAGATCCTGGATGAAAAACTGCCGACGGACGCCCCGGTGCTGCTGGAGCATATGACGACCTTTGAGGAATACGAAAAGGCGTACGATTATCTGGCGAAGATCGCGGAGAAGAACGGGATTTCCATATAGCATTGTTCATGTATAATATATATAATCCACTGCGGCGGGGAGATCCTTCGACTCCGCTTCGCTGCGTTCAGGATGATACAAAAACAGGAGGGACGGTAAATGAGCGATATCGGCAATTCCAACCGCATTGCTCGGGAGTATCTGGATTCACTGCGGATCGAAACAAGGTACATGGACTCAGACAATCCTGTTCTTGATTTCGAACTGTACGGGACAAAGGCGGCCACGCCCATCATGACGGCAGCGCTGTCTCATCTGGACCATTTTATGTATCCCGGCGCTGCGGAAGCGCTGGCGAAAGGAGCAAAGGAAGCCGGGGCGATCCTGTGGTACGGGATGGCGGAGGAGGAAGAGATCGAGCGATTGGCGGCTTACGGCGGCCCGATGATCGAGATCATCAAGCCCTATGCGGACCGGGATATCCTTTACCGAAAAATCGAGCATGCCGAAAAACTCGGATTGCTGGCAGTGGGCATTGATATCGATCATCCGTTTGCGGACGACGGCTCCCCGGACAATGTTTCCGGGTATGAGATGACCGCGCTGAGGACGGAGGAACTGCGGGAGATCTGCCGGAACACCGGCTTACCGGTGATCATCAAAGGTGTGCTGAGTACCCGGGACGCGGAAAAGTGCCTGGACGCCGGAGCGCGGGGACTGGTGCTGTCCCACCACAACAACCGGATCGAATACGCACTTCCGCCGATGGCGTTGCTGCCCGAGATTGCTGAGATGACATACGGGCAGGTGCCGGTGTTTGTGGACTGTGAAATCAAAACCGGGTTGGATGCCTTCAAGGCGTTGGCTCTAGGCGCAAAGGGCGTGTGCATCGGGCGGCCGCTGATGACGGCTATCAAACAGGACGCGGAGAACGGCGTCGCAGATTATCTGACCAAGGCAACCAACGAGCTGAAGAAGGCGATGGCTTATACCGGGTGCACAACACTGGAGAAGATGGACCCGACGGTGATTCACTCGTAGATGGCAGGAGGTACGGGAGAGATGGATTTCAGCAGGCTGACGAAGTATCTGGATGATCTTGAGAAGGATTACGGCGTGCCTGGATATGACCTGATCATCAAAAAAGATCATCAAACGATCTTCAGACGGATGGGCGGATTCAGCGACTATGACAGATCGGTTCCCGTTGCCGAAAGCGATCTGTATATTATGTATTCCGCGACAAAAGTTATTACGATGACCGCGGCGATGCAGCTGATCGAGCAGGGGAAAATCGGACTGGACGATCCGGTGACAAAGTACCTGCCGGAGTTTGCCAAAATGGAAGTCGCGGATCATTGCGTGCTGAACCAATGGCCGCCGCAGATTCCCACCCTGGCCGATCCGCACCATCCGGCAAAGACACCGATCACGCTTCGCATGCTGATGACCATGACAGCAGGCCTGAATTATGACACCGGCGGCGCGCCGATTCTTGCCCTGAAGGAAGCGACGGACAATCAAGCTACCACGCGGGAGATGATGGCGGCTATCGCGGAGATGCCGCTGCTTTTTGAGCCGGGTACGCATTATTCCTATAGTTTTGGCCATGACGTCATCGCGGCGATGATCGAGGCTGTGACCGGACAGACCTACGGGGATTACCTGGAAGAGCATCTCTTCGGCCCCCTAAGGATCCGGGACGCGTATTTCCATCCGGATGATACACTTCAAAAGCGCCTGACCGCTCAGTATATGGTGGATACGGAATCAGGGGAGATCCGCCCGGTGGAGCAGACGAATATCTACTGTCTGTCTGACCGGTATGAGAGCGGCGGAGCGGGTCTTGTCTGCACGGCGGAAGCCTACTCGACCGTGATGGACGCCCTGGCCTGTGGCGGAGCTGGCAAAGACGGCGCAAGGATCCTGTCTCCGGAGAGCCTGGCAAGAATGGCGGAAAACCAGCTGACACCGGTGATGCTTTCCGAATATCAGATGCCGTGGCGCATGGAATACGGTTACGGACTGGGAGTCCGTACGCTGATCCATCCGGAGGATTCCCCCACGCCTCAGGGTGAATTCGGCTGGGACAGCGCAGGCGGTGCATACACGCTGGTAGATCCGGTCAACCATATCAGCATTCTTTATGCCCAGGAGATCCTGAATATGATCCGCTCCTACAGCGAGATTCATCCCACGCTCCGGAACCTGGTTTACGATGCATTGAGCCGGTGATGGGAACGATTTGTTTACCTTATACCGGCTTTTGTGCGACGATCAGGTATCTGTGAGTTGTGCCTTCTATTTTACCATCCGTTTCAATGATCTTCTGCAACTGCAATAAACGATCAAAGCATTTCTCTACCGAAAATCCGGGGAATTCCCATTCGATGATATGTGCGAACCACACGAAGGCTCCGACATCGAAAAACCAAATGGGGGGAAACGCTTCTTCTGCTTTTAAGATATTAAAGCCAGCTTTCTCAAATGCTTCCCGTTGTTCTTTCAGATTATTATGAGAAAAAGGTTTCTCTAGTCCGGGAAGGACAGCGTCAATAAGTTCTCTGTCATTTTCACTTCCCACCTGCTGCGTAATGAAAAAGCCTCCTGCTTTCAGCATGCGCCGGATCTCTGACGGATCGAAATCGCCATGGCGATTAATGATGATATCAAAAGAACTGTCATTGAAGGGAACGTGTGAAGCGTCTGCACACTCACGCAGATCTATTCCCAGAGGCAGAAGCTTTTCACGACAGAACTGTACGTTAGGGGGATAACCCTCTGTTGCAGCAGTATTCCCATAGGGATGATGGAGCGACAGCAGAAATTCACCTCCTCCTGTGTCGTAATCAAGAAGCTTCATGTCTTCACGAAGAAATTCATGTATGATGGTTTCATAATCCCACGGGAGAGCATTTTCCTCTTCATATCTTCCGTGGATATGAGAAAAATCCCATCCCCTGATCTGAGCAATGCTCTCTTCTTTTTCCCAGATTGTTCTCAGTTCTTCAGACGTCATTTTTTCCTCCGAAGCTTCGTTGCTGTCATGGTATAGCTCATGGCCAACAAGGTCTTGATATCTTCCTGTTCTGCTGATCCGTCCAGCAGGATTGTGATCCATTTGTCCTTGTTCATGTGGTACGCCGGGCAGAATCCGGGTTTTCCCCGGAAAGAACCCATTATGATCGGTTCACATTTGACATTCAGGATATCAACATCTCCGGCCTTCTTGATCCCGATGGTCCTGTACGGGACGACCATGGCGATTCCGCACCTGTTATTTCCCAAATAATTCTGCAGTATCGGTCATTCTGTCAGCAACCTTTACGCCAAAGGGGCAGCGGCTTTCACAGCCGCGGCAGCCGATGCATTCCCCTGCATGGTGTTGCAGGGAAAAATAGTGCTGCTTGAGAGAAGCGGGGACTTCCGGCTGCATGACTGCAAGATCATACAATTTATTCACCATGGCAATGTCGATGTCTACAGGGCAGGGCTTGCAATGACCGCAATAGGTACATTCTCCGCCGGCGAAGGTATGCTGCGGCGCGCCGGCCAGGATTGTGGCGTAATCCTTCTCACTGTCCGGAGCGGTTTCGTAAGCCACTGCGGCGTCAACCTGCTCAGTTGTATCATAGCCGCAGAGGACGGAAGCCACACCCGGCTTGGTTAAGGCGTAATGGATGCACTGAACCGGCGTCAGCGCCACGCCGAAGGGAGAACGCTTTGCGTCAAAGAGGCGGCCGCCTGCGAAAGGCTTCATACAGGTGATGCCGACATCTTCCTGCTCACAGATCTTATACATTCTGATCCGGACGGGATCAATGCCGTTCAGGCCTTCCGCATAGGTATCCGCGAAATAGTTGTCAATATTGTCTGTCGGCGGCATCAGATCAAAGGCAGGGTTCACACTGAACAGAATCATCTCCACCAATCCGCTTTCCGCTGCCTTGATGGCAATGAGCGGATTGTGCGTGGATAATCCGATATGCCGGATTTTTCCCTGCCTTTTCAGTTCCACGACGTAATCCAGATAGGGGCCGGATCGGGAAACAAGATCCCAGTCACTCTCCAGATCCACATAGTGAATCATACCCAGATCGATATAGTCCGTCTTCAGCCGTGCCAGGAGATCCTCAAATGCAATCCAGCACTGTTCCACGTCCCTCGTCCGGGTATACTGCCCATTCTGGTATGTGGAGCCGATATGGCCCTGGACAACCCATCCTGCACGATCCTCTGCAATGGCCTGCCCGATAATATCTCTGGATTTCGGGTCAGGCATCCAGCAGTCAACGATGTTGATTCCCTTGCTGTGGGCATACTTCATCAGGGCGATGGATTCGCCTTCCTCATGCCGCTCCAGCCATTCACCGCCGAAGCCGATTTCACTGACCTGCAAACCGGTTTTTCCAAGACGTCTGTATTCCATATTCAACCTCCATAATATGTTAATGATTCAAATGTGCCGAACTTTTTCCAAATCACAGTCGATCTGACGAATTGTTCATTTCCTTTTCTCCAATGCCTGGAGCCATGCAAGGTGATCTATACTTGTATTTGCCAAAGGCATTGTACTTTCCTTCCTGAGATGGTCAGAACCCGAACGCCATGAGGGATGCTGCTGCCTGCACCAAGGGCGCGGATGCGGCAGAAAGCAGATGCAGGAGAGCAAATTTTTTACGATATCTATTCCGAACAGGAAAAAGAGTCTGACCTGGCGAAAAAAGATACTGGAATATTCTTCTTTAAAGGCACGTCCAGCGCGAAATACACCATCTGCAATGCCGGCGACGGTTTTGTCTATGCAGGAGCCATGGTTTCGGCTTCGGCACCGGAACGATTGCGGAAGGCTTGCTGAACAACGCGGTTGCGTTCCGGGAAAAGCATATGAAATGAGAAGGGGAGCAATTGGATGCTGTACAATGAAGCCTGCGGGGAAAAACTGTCACGCCTTGGATTAGGCTGTATGCGCCTTCCGCTGAAGGAAGATAAGAGCATTGACGAAGCCGAGCTGCAGAAATACAAATAATCGCAAGCAATATCAAAAAGAAAACCCGATTGGAGCAAACAGGCCAACCGGAACAAAAAGGCTTCTTGAATTACATGAGATAAAGTGTTAAAATGAAGCAGTGTAACCAAAGCTGTGTATTCAGGTTTTCCGTCTTCAGCATCTCCCGGATCAGACCAACGGAAGGAAGATAAGTACCATGAAACAATTCCAGACAGTCTATGAAGAAAAGACATTTCAGGCAACCGTATCTGAATGGAAGAGCCAATGCGCTTCCGGACCTGCCTTTATTCATATATTCTCCGATGGCGCGGACGAATCCGAAATTACAGCCGCCTGTGCAATCATCGATGAAATTATGTCTGATGCCGCTTATATCGGTTCCTCTGCCTCCGGATGCATTTATGAGGGGAAGGTTTCCACCGAGAAACTGGTGATTTCCTGCACGTTCTTTGAAAAGCAGGACAGTTTTGTTTCGACACGGCTGTTCCCCCTGGATGACGGGGATTCATCCGCATTCCGGGCTTCCCTTCGCGAATGTCTGAATGGCCTTCAGGGTTTAAAGGCCATTGAGGTGATCACAACGATCGATACGATTCCGATCCGGGATGTGTGCCAGATCATCCAGGAAGAAGTACCGGAAGATATCCCGGTATGGGGCGGCGGAGCCTTCGGAGATAATTCATTCAGGGCCTTTCTGTTCAAAAAAGGCATGCCCTTCTGCGATGCCGGTGTGCTCATGTCTTTTATCGGCGGAACAGATTTCCATATTCAGTACGCCTATGTCAGCGGATGGAAACCGCTGGGTTACTCGATGAATGTAACGCGGGCGGAAGGTTATGTGCTCCATGAACTGGACGGACAGCCGGCTTATCAGATCTATGAGCATTACCTGCGAATTCCCAATGACGACCATATCTTCTACAACGCTCTGGAGTTCCCGTTTGCCGTTCAGCATGAGGACCGGACGCTCCTGCGACATACCTTGTCCTGCGATCAGAACGGCGCCCTTACCATGAGCACAAGAATTCCCGAAGGCAGCATTCTTCATCTCACTTACGGCGATCCGGAAACCATCATGCAGGATGTCATGGAGTGCGTCCGGATGATCAGTGATTTCGCGCCTGATGTCATCTCTGTTTTTGACTGCTTCGGCCGTAAAACATTCTGGGGCGGAACAGAAGGTTCTCGGGAAATCGAGCCATTTCACCAGATTGCACCCACATACGGATTCTGTACTGCCGGGGAACTGATCCGCTGGAAAAACAGTATGGATCATCACAATCTGACACTGGTTGTCGCCGGAATGCGCGAAGGGAAAGCTGAAATACAGAAGGCCCCCGCAGTCCGGAAGGAAGCGGGCGTTAACGAATCCACCATGTCCATGATCAACCGGCTGGTCAACTTCATCAACACCGCTACAGCGGAAGTAATCGAAGCGAGCGCGGAAGTAATGGAGGCTAACGCCACCCTTTCCAGAATGGCCATCACGGACCGACTGACCAAACTGTATAACCGCGGTGAAATTCAGCGGCGCATCACGGAACGGATTGAAGCAAAAAAAGAAGCGCCGGACGGAGAGAATGCAACCAGTATCATCATGATCGACCTGGATGACTTCAAACATATCAATGATACTTACGGTCATCAGGAAGGCGACCAGGTGCTGATGCGGGTTTCCGATCTGATTCAGCAGAAAGTCCAGGGGCTGAATACAGACGCATCCGCCGGACGCTGGGGCGGAGAAGAATTTATGCTTATGCTGCCGGGCGCCACACAGGGGTCAGCCGCGGCATTTGCAGAGGAACTTCGTCAGGGAGTCGAAAAACTCCGGTTTGAGAAATGCGGAAAAGTATCCGCCAGCTTTGGTGTCGCACAGGCTCAACCGGGAGAAGACCCCGATCCCCTGGCTGTTCGTGCGGATACCGCGCTGTATAAAGCCAAAGCTAAAGGGAAAAACACCGTTTGTGTCTCGACGGAAAAGAACGAACAATGAGTCTGCTCCCAACGATTGTTCTTCCTTACTTCCGGATGAATCTCTCGTCTGTTCCGATATCTTCGCTCACAAAACGTTCCACAGTCATGTGGAGATCATACTTTTCCCGGAGCGCGGCCAGCTGCGCCATCATGGGAGATGCGTGATGCGCGTCAATGGCAGCCTGATCCGTCCAGCTGTCGATCAGCAGGATTGTTTCCGGATCATCCAGCGGCTGGAAATACTGATAGCGGAGATTGCCGGGCTCTTTCCGAATGTTTTCCGCGATGCCGGAGCTTTCCATTTCCTCCGCAAAAGCTCTGGCATTTCCGTTTGTGCCTTTATAGTACAGATTAACCGTAATCACTGTTATTCCTCCCTGCTATTTCCCTGTAAATTCCGGGCATCTTTATTATATCTCATAAAACGAACATAAGCCAAATGATCGGATATGGCCGATCAAAGCCCTGTTCCCAGCTTATAAGCCTGTTTCATGGATTTACTTCTGCGGGTCATGTCCGGTGTGCCGCAGCCTTTGCCTTCGATCACGCCCTGATCCTGAAAATCCATATAAGCGCAAAGCTGACGGTAGTAAGCTGTTACCACCGCAAAGACACTATCCGTGTTATCCCAGGCCGCGCCGATCAGTGCGGTCTTTTTCTGCATGGAAGTCAGTTCACCAGTAAAGGAGTAGAACCGGTCCACAACGGTTTTCAGCTGCGCGGGCCAGTTGTAGTAATAGACCGGCATGTTAATGATCATCATATCCGCAGAAACCGTTCCGAACAATATTATCACACATTGGTCTCAATTGCGAATCAACTCAAAATTTGCTATACTAAACATCTGAAACAGTTTACCATCAGGCCGCAAACGAACAGTCCGGCTGTTCGGCATCAAAAGCTCCTGCTTTTGTGTCTCTGGAAAGGAACTTAACGGTCATGCAAAATAAATCCGCACTTTCACAGCATGTCCCGTCACATACTGATAAACGATCTTTATCCGGCATCATATCACGCAGTGTCCGACTGACCTGCCTGTTCGGTTCCTTTGCGTTTCTGCAGTTTGTTGTTCTGGGACTGGCGAACCACGCCGGAGAAGGATGTCTTGCTACCGGGCAGCGGGAGTTTGTTTATTACGCCCTTCAGGTCTTTGTGATCCTCGGGTTCCTGCTGCATGCTGTCTATGTCCGGCATTATACAGCCAATCCAAAGGGCTCCGGAATCCGGAAACTAATTGCATATGCCGTTTTCGGGATTTTCTTTGCCTGCACGGCGGTGATGCTTTTTGCAGGCTATGATTCCATGTTCTATGTAATTGTCTCCATGGCGGCTGCCTTGTGCATCGGTCTGGTCGGCGGCGCGGCACATTACCGGATGAGTCTGGAGACCGTAACGGGCGCGTCTGTGGCGAAAAGCATGGGAATCGGCAGCGCCGTCGCTGTTGTGCTGCAATATCTGCTCCAGATCCGGCATGGGATATCGCCGCTTTTGCCGGTTTTTATGCTGGCGGCATTTCTTCTTTTCGGATATCTTGTGCTGAGCAAAGAGCCGGAAGCCATTGCTGAGGCAGCCGAAAAAGCGGAGCATACTCCGCCGAAACAGATTGTGCTTACGATTCTGATTACAGCGGTGTTTGTGCTGTTCGCCTGTTTTTACAATGAATATATCCATCATCTGCAGATTCAGTCTGACTACGGCGCTTACAATGTATACAGCTGGCCTCGCCTGATGCTTATGCCCGGGTATCTGCTGTTTGCCGTCATCGGAGACAGAAAAAACGGCAGATATGTACCTATTGCCTCCCTGTGCATCATGCTGATCGCGCTGCTGAACGTTGTCCTGATCGGGAACCCGGACTCGCACTGGCTGAACATGTGCCTATTTTATTGCTCCATTGCCGCCTTTACTTCCTATTATCTGCTGACATTCTGGCATCTGGCGCCGGGCACAAGGCATCCGGCGTTATGGGCTCCTTTCGGCAGGATCATTGATAGCGGGATGGTGCTGCTGACCGGTGCCATTCATCTTTCCACACTCCCGGCCCCGGTGGTTCTCGGCACGGATATCGCTGGTGTCGCCGTGATTATTTTCCTGATGGCTGTCAGCGGGAATTTCAACCTGGCGGCGTCGAGCACACCTGAAATATCAATGAAGTCGAACGAAACCCCAAGCTCACCCGAAGCACCCATTCCGGAAGCCCCACGGCTGCTCAGCCCGGAAGAGACGTTGGAGCGGATGCGGGAACAGTACAGCCTGACCCCGCGCGAAACAGATGTGCTTCGGGAACTTGTGCTGACCGAGGACAAGCAAGCTGTCATCAGTGAGCGGCTGTCCATCCGGGTCAAGACGCTGCAGGATCATATAACCCGGCTCTACCGCAAAACCGGCGCCACAACCCGGGCAGGCCTCACGGACCTGTATCATGAAAGCCGGAACCGAAAAATATAAAACGTGTCACATGAATCCGAAACGCTGTCAACAGGCTTCTCCGTACGGAAGCCTGTTTTTTCAACGTTTCCGGGGCCAATACAGGGGTTCCCCCGATAGACAGGGGAAGAGCCGTTATCGTACATTATAAGTGGGAAATTATATATATTCTGATACCGGATGCCCAAGAACAAAAAAAGCATCTCGATATCAAATAGCATGGGAGGCTCGGATATGAAGAAAATCACGCGATGGCTTTTCATCTCAGCCGTAATTGCGGTGATTACACTGTTTTGCGGTATTACGGCCCAGGCATCGGAAATCGCCAGCGGTACCTGGGGCACAACCAACCCCTGCACATGGACTTTGTCTGATACCGGCCTTCTGGAGATTTCCGGCAGCGGACAGATGGAAAACTGTTACAGCAGCACAACAGATGGCTGGCGGAATTACAAAAACCAGATTCGTTCTGTTGTCATTAATCAGGGAATCACAGGCATCGGAAATAATAATTTCTACGGCTGTGGTGAATTAACAAGCCTCAGTATTCCCAACAGTGTAACAACAATCGGGAATTATGCCTTTAATAACTGTGCCAAACTGGGGACTGTTTCGATTCCGGACAGCGTAACCACCATTAACGGCAGCGCCTTTGCATACTGCAGCGGAATGACAAGTATCAGTCTCCCCCAGGGCTCAGGAACAACGATCGGAGGCAGCGCGTTCCAGGGATGCAGCAGCCTGACAACCCTGGTCATTCCGGATCATATTACAAGCCTTGGCGGATATGCGTTCGCTGATTGCAGCCGCCTTGCGAGCGTCACATTTTCCGGAAACACAATCAATTTCGGAGAAAACGCATTCAGCAAGTGCACCAGCCTGACAGCCTTTATCATTCCCAGCGGCGTATCAGTCATACCAAACGGTATGTTTAATGGGTGCAGCAATCTGGCAACCGTAACGTTTGCTTCCACATCTTCCACCGCCGGTGTGTCAAAGATCGGGAATTCCGCCTTCTATGACTGCTTTAAACTGACAGGATTTGAGATCCCGCAAACTGTAACGCAGATCGGGGCTGACGCGTTCAGAAACTGCAGGGGCCTGACGAGCATCACGATTCCAAGGCTTGTTGCAAGTGTTGGCGATCGTGCATTCTATAACTGTACCGGGTTGACAAAAGTAACGATCTACTCTCAGATGAAAAGCATTGCTTTATACGAGTTTTCCGGCTGCAGCAGCCTGACAGAGATTACCATCCCCGACTGTGTGACAAGCATCAATGGTTATGCGTTCGACAGGTGCAGCGCACTGACGGAGCTTACAATTCCGCAAAGTGTAACGTCCATCGGTGGTACCGCATTCCAAAATTGCACCGGTTTAAAAAACATAACCCTTCCCAATGGGGTCAAGACAATTGAAGGCAACCTGTTTTACGGCTGCACAGCTCTGGAAAGCGTTTCGTTTTCCAATGAAGTGACAGCCATCGGTGGGTACGCGTTCTATAATTGCAGCAGCCTGAAAACCATTACGATTCCTGATGATGTATCTATCATTAGAAATTATACTTTCTATGGCTGCAGTTCATTGAAGGATATCTCGATTCCCTCCAAGGTAACAACTATACAGAATAATGCGTTCCAGAATTGTACCGGCCTGACAAATATCCAGATCCCGAACAGCGTGACACAGATCGGGCAATATGCACTCGCCGGATGCAGCAGCCTGACGGACGTTACGCTCCCGAACAGCCTGACGAAAATCGACTATAACGCATTTTTAAACTGTATTGGGCTGACGAGCCTCACGGTTCCCGCCAGTGTGACCAATATTGACTCTACAGCGTTCACCGGATGCACCGGACTTATGACGGCGGGTCCGATCGGCACGGACAGCAACTATCAATACGGATGGACAACAAGTTTCCCCAAATATGCATTCCCCAGCAGAAGCATGACAGCAGTCACAATCCCGAAAAGCGTCACACAATTTGCCGACTTTGCATTTTATGGCTGCGACGCACTGGCGGATGTATATTACGAAGGTACGCAAGCGCAGTGGGGAGAGATCACGGTCGGCACATATAATACCGCGCTGAACAACGCCACCATCCATTATAACCAGGAGAGTGGGATTTTCACCAAAACAGAGCCTTCATTGAATGATTTTAATATCACTCCGCCAACGGATCTTAGCTACACTGGGGCCGCAAAAACAGTTACTGTAACCGTCAAGAGTGGTATATCGGGCATGGGCCAGGTCACAGTCGAATACTATAAGAACGGAGAAAAAGTAGACAGCGCCACAGCGCTTGGAGAATACACCTTCAAGCTGAACGTAGCCGAGGGAACAAGGTATCTTGCGGGAACGTTTGAAGACAACAGCTGGAAGTTTACGATTGTAAAAGGGACTCCGGTTGTTACGGCTCCCGCGCCAATCTCTCCCCTGCTCTATACCGGAAATCCTCTGGGGCTGATTACAGCGGGCTCCACATCCGGCGGGACGATCTCCTATGCCGTGACAACAGAAAATACCGCGCCCGGCGCATCAGCCTATTCCGAAGCAATCCCGACCGGTACAGATACCGGAACCTACTATGTCTGGTATAAGGTCACAGGTGATGAAAACTATGAGAACGTGGATCCGCAATCGGTTATCTGCCGCATCGTGGATCATGCAGGCACCTGGGGCAATCTCACCTGGACCCTGACTGAGAGCGACGGTTTCCTGGAAATCAGCGGGCAGGGAGCAATGGATAATCTTTCAGCCAGCATTACAAGCAAAGATGCGTGGCTGAACTACAAAGGAAAAATAACCTCAGTTGCTGTAAGGGATGGCATAACCAGTATCGGCAATAATGCCTTTAAACGCTGTATCAGCCTTACAGATATCACGATTCCAGATAGTATAACAGCAATCGGAAGCTCGGCCTTCTATGACTGCACCAGCCTGGCAGAGATAGCCATCCCGGAACATGTAACCAGTATCGGTACTACGGCTTTCTTTAACTGCACCGGTTTGACGAATGTCACACTTCCGAAGGATCTGACAACGATCGGAACCATGGCCTTTACCGGTTGCGGCAGCCTGGCAAATCTTACCTTTCCTGAAAACCTTTTAACCATTGGCAGCTCTGCCTTTTGTGCCTGCAAAAGTCTGAAACATGTTGAAATCCCGGCGAGAATAACTGTCATTGAAGAAAGTTCTTTTGCCGATTGTACCAGCCTGGAGAGCATCTCACTTCCGGAAAACCTGACTAAGATCAGCAGATCCGCCTTCTCCTGGTGCAGTAATCTGTCAACGATAACTCTCCCGAAGCACCTTTCTGATCTTGGCGACAGAGCATTTGCCGGCTGTAACAAACTGACGGCAATCAATTTGGCTGACGGTAATACTGCTTTCCATTCCGTAAACGGTATTCTCTATTCCACGGATGGAAAAACGCTTATTCTTTATCCAGGCGGACTGGCAACAGGCGATATATCTGTTCCGGCAGGCATAACCGGAATCGGGAACAGCGCATTTGCTGACTGCAGCAATCTGACAGGGATCACACTCCCTGAGGGTCTGACCGGTATTGGTAATTATGCTTTCAATGATTGTACCAGCTTGACAGACATCACGTTCCCGATGAACCTGACCGGGATCGGAAGCTATGCTTTCAATGGTTGCAGCGGACTGACATCTGTCACAATCCCGGATAATGTAACGGAAATCGGCGAATCTGCTTTTCAGAGCTGTACGTCCCTGACAAACATCACACTTTCTGAGGGATTGACTGCCGTCAGCGAAAGCCTGTTTTATGGCTGCAGTAACCTGACGGCTGTTACCATCCCCGTTGGGGTAACGAGTATCGGCAGTTACGCTTTCAGCAGCAGTCAAAATCTCAGCGATGTCTGGTACGGCGGCACACAGGAGCAGTGGAATGCCATAACCATTGCCAACTACAACACTCCTCTCACCACCGCAACAATTCACTACAGCAGTGTAATCCGCTTCGACGCCAACGGCGGCACAGACGCGTCCGGAGCGCGGACAGTAATCATGAATCAGGAGATCGTACTGCCGGCAACTATGCCGACACGAACGGACTGGTATTTCCTCGGTTGGGCAACAGCTCAGAACGCGACAGCAGCGGGATATTGGCCCGGCAACAGCTTTACCCCAACCGAAAGCGTGACGTTCTACGCTGTATGGGGTCAGCCGGATCTTGTTGCACCTGATGACCTGACCACGATTGAGCAAGAAGCCTTTGCGGGTTCCGCCTTCCGCTTCGTTGCGCTGAGCGTAAAAAATACGGAAATCCAGCAAAACGCCTTTGACGGTTGTCCGAATCTTGTTGCAGTTTACATTCCTTCAATGACAGCTCAAATAAACGGGCAAACCTTCGGAAACCGGGAGAATCTGCCGAACATTACGCTTCTCGGACCCATCGGCGGCGCAGCAGAAACCTTTGCTGCACAGCATGGTTTCGGCTTTATCCCTGTTGCTGTACCAGCAGAATAAATACACATTGATTCTGACGGGGACCGGTACCGAGCGAGGTTCATCCCCGACCTTATTTTCCCCGGATCGATACCGCGGGTTCTCGTAACAGGACAAATCAGACTTCTATTATTTATTGGTAATAATGTCAGTATCCGGAGCATTTCCGGAGTTGGACAAAGCAGAACTGAGGAGGACATGTGAAAATGAGGAGAAACCGGAAGATTTCAGCAGCAGTATTGCTGGTATTCGCGATGATGTTCCTGCAATGGACAGGTATGGGTTTTACTTCCGTGGCGAAAGCGGACGTCGGAAAACTGTTTCCGGACTGGGGACGAATGTGATCAAAAACCCCTCGTACATGTTCACCTGAACTTCCATGACATTTCCGACTAAACGGGTTTCCCACTAAAAAATCAGTATGAAGAGAAATGGCGCGAGACCAGTAAAATCAACGGGTTTCGGCC
>OMYT01000017.1 GCA_900315315.1 uncultured Eubacteriales bacterium
GGGATTATGAGGAATATAAAAGCTTCGTGCTGCGGAACAGCGGGAATGACTGCATGTGGACCCGGCTGCAGGACGGGTTTCAGAGCCGGCTGATGGATCTGTTCGGGATCACCGTGGCCCATCAGGCATGGAAACCCTATGTGGTATATCTGAACGGTCAGTACTGGGGCCATATGAACCTGCGGGAACGGGTGGACGAATATATGGTCGCGCAGTTTGAAGGGATGGATCTGGAGGATGCAGGCCAGATGGACCTGCTGGAGGCAAGCAGCAGAGCGAAGAACGGATCCAATACGGAATACAAGGCCATGATCAAAAAGATCAAAGCCGGCAATCCGGCCAAAAAACAGGATGATCTGCAGTACATCCTAGACAACGTTGATGTGGACAATTATTTCTGGTTTATGGGCTTCGAGATGTTCTTTGGCAACAGCGATATCGGCAATTTCCGCATCTACCGCCTGAACGCTCCCGGCAGCAAATGGAAATGGCTGATCAACGATCTGGACTACGGCCTGTGGAACTCCGGATTCAACAGTCCGAAGAGTTATACCAAGAAGAGCGGCATGGGTCAGCTCAATTTCGACAATACGATCTTTCGGAAACTGCTGACCGTTCCGGAATACAAGGACCGGTACCTGACCGTATACGGCGAAATCTATCGAAAACTGACAACGGACACGATGATGGAAGTGCTGGACGAACTGGTGGAGCTGATAGAACCGGAGATGGTGCGGCACTGGGTCCGCTGGGGACCGGAAAACGACAGAGACATCATTTCCGAAGCGCCGAGGACGGCGGAAGGTGCTTACAAATATTGGCAGAAGCGAGTGGAACGCCTCCGGAACGTGATCCGGAAACGGCCGACAAAGCTGTGGGATTTTACGAAAAAAGCCTTCGGCCTGAGCAATGCGGAAATGGAGAAATACTTCGGTCCGAAACCGCCGATGCCGCCTGAAACCATCTGATCCGGACGGACAGGCTCACCGGACGGATCTTCCTTCGGATGAAATATATAACAGCTCCGAATTGGCAGAGAATGTAGTAAAGATTAGCTGAATGAACGTCAATGTATCGACAGGCAGTGTGACCATGGTCTTCGGATCATGGCCTTTTTTGTTTGCGGACAAAGAAAAAACCTTGTAAATGTTACGACGGCTACACTAAAATGAGTATGGATGATCACATGACATGTTTCTGATCAACTGAAGGCGGAGGATCTGCGGATATGAATAAGATGAAGGGGTTCCGGACCTGACTGGAGTTGCTGTTACTTCTTCGGAAGCAGGGCTTTTTTCATTTTTGGCGAATATTCAGATATAGATGGAGTCGGTTTTCTACAGCTCTGGAATGGACTTCATTGTGATCTCCGGAGCAGACTAACACGTAAAAGGAAGGAAAAGATCATGAAAAAGGGATTGATTCTGTTACTTGCTGTGCTGCTGATTGCCTGCCTGGCGGTTTCAGTCGGGGCTGCGGAGGACCGGTCGCCGGCAGATGCTCGGACAAACCTGGAAAATGCCGGCTTCCTGGTACAGGACGGTATTCTGTATGAGTTTGACACCTTGCGGCTGGCGTCGGAGGGGAAGGTGCTGACGGTTTTCGGGAATAATGCCGGATCCGCCTATGTGATCTTGAATCTGCCTCCGGCTCCGGAGCAGGATGCGGCTCCCGGTGACGCGGAACGGAACTGGGATCCCGAAATGCCCACTGCCTATGATGATCCGGAGGTGGAGAACTATCCGGAGAATCCTTATTTTGCTCCTGCCGGTATGCACTTCAAGCTCCGTCAGGATGAAGCGGTGGTGGTGATTACCAAACTGCCGGATCCCTGCAAATACTGGTCTTTCATCGTCTATGACATGTTCTCGGCGGTGATGGAAGGAAAGGATTACTCCACTACCCAGGGCTTTTTCAAGGTCGGCAACGAACGGTCCGGGGATTATCATACGATCTTTGCTTCTGTCGGATCTCCCGTCAACCTGCTGAACGCGAAGCATGACGGAGACAGCCCCTTCGGTACGGAAACGGTGATCGTGATCTGTGCCAACAGCACGGTGCGCGATACCGTGCTGAAACAGCTGGCTGAGGCCGGATATCCGGAAGATATCGTCAATGTGATGGAAATTCCTTCCGGCGTTTACAGGGTCGGCCTGGAAAAGGGCCGGGATACCTTCAGCCTCTTCGGTCGGATCTCCCAGCCGGAGGATCGGGAAGCCTATGAGAAATATATGAAAGGCCTGGCGGAGAACGCGACCGTCCTGCGGGTGACTCCGAAGGAGGAAGTGGAAGAGGCGCCGTTCCCTGTGGCGCCGCTGCAGGCCCGGGGCTCGGGGCACCATGAAACCGAAAAGCTTGTCAATGCGGCGGAAAACCTCGATACGATCCGCAGGAATATTCTCGATCAGTACAAGGATGAGTACGACTATGAAGAGTTTTTCACCACCATTCCTTTCTATGACGGGATCACTTCCTACCTGAACGACATGAATGCCCAGGGCGATGTGCATGACGCGGCTTATCTGATCTCTGGCGATTTTGAACTGAAGAGCGATGAAGATTTTGTGGTGGTTTACGGTGTGAATCATGCCTATACCGGGAAGGCTCATTATTTCAACGCGGTGCTTCATGAACGTCCTATGGTAAACGGGGTCTGCACCATCTATGATTCCATGTTGGCGGGTTCTGCCGCGCAATATATCGGAGAGCATCAGGATGAGGCTGAAGGCTACTATGTTTACAAAATGGCCCGCACGCCCATGGACGAACATACAGCCGTCATTCCATATGCCACCGGCAACGAACAGGGACGGTATTACGGCGTTGACAACGGAAGTCCAGTCTTTATCCTCTTTCGGGTCTATCTGGATGAAACAGGGGTGGGAGCTGATTATTATGAGCTTGTTTATGACCGGGTCATTGTTTTCCACAAGAAAACCAAATAATTCCGGGAAAGAAGGTTTATCTGCCCATCGCGGCGCTGGGCGAAGCTTACGGTCTGATGTCTTTGGTGCTTGAAGGGGTTGTTCCCCATACGGAAGCCTGTATGAAGGGAGCTCTTTATGAACTTAATAAATGAAGAAAAGGACATGAATACAATTGAAGAATTGGTTGCTACGAACCGTTTGCTGACTGATTTAACAGAAGCAGGAAGCTGGGTGATCGACTATGCACCGGACGGTTCTGTGGCATCTGTACAATGGGGCGATGGCTTCCGCAGACTGATGGGTTATAAAGACTGGCATGATTTTCCGAATGAGTTGGAATCCTTCGTGCAGGGGATTCATCCGGAAGACAGGAAAGCTTTTGTTGAAGGGATTACTACCAATGTTTTTGATGAAAGCATCATGAGAACAGCGGGATATGATTTCCGCTTTTTCAAAAAGGACGGTTCTATCCGGTGGCTTCGCAGCAAGGGGATGCTGAGTCGGGATTCCGAAGGCAGACCGTTACAGTACAGAGGCGTGACGATTGATATCACCAAGGAGAAGGAGCACGATGCTCTGTACGTCGAACTGCAGAACGAAGCAGCGTCTCTCAACACCATTCATGAAATGCTCGGATCCGGCAAATGGACAATGGATTTTGATGAAACCGGTGCGATGGTCCGGGTAACCTGGAGCGATGAATTTCGAAGAATGATCGGGTATCATGGCATGGATGACTTTCCGGATGTACTGGAATCCTGGTCCGACCTGCTACATCCTGATGACAGGGAGCGTGTACTGAAGGAGTATAATGAAACGATCTCCGACTATACCGGGCAAAAGACCTATGATGTGGAGTACCGTCTGCGGACAAAAAACAGAGGATATCGCTGGTATCGGGCTGTTGGCAAACCCACTCGCCGTCCCGATGGTTCTCCTATCACCTACATAGGTGTTTTCATGGACATCACAGAACAAAAGAAAATGATGCAGGAACTGGCAGAACAGCGTGAATCGCTGAGCGTTGCGCTGGAAGACGCCAATCAGGCCAATAAGGCGAAAACAGCTTTCCTGTCAAACATGAGCCATGAAATCCGCACACCTATGAACGCGATCATCGGTCTGGACCGAATTGCATTGAATGATCCCGGCATTTCTGAAGCGACACGGGAGCATCTTGAGAAGATCGGGCTGTCGGCGCAGCATCTGCTTAGCATTATCAACGACATTCTTGATATGAACCGCATCGAGTCCGGGCGTATGACCGTGAACAATGAAGAGTTTTCTTTTGCGAAGCTGCTGTCCCAGGTCAATACGATGATAAGCGGCCAGTGCAGAGAAAAGGGCCTTGAGTATGTGTGCCGTGTGAATGGCTCGGTCGGCGATTATTATATCGGTGACGATATGAAGCTACGAGAGGTTTTGATCAATATTCTTGGGAATGCAGTCAAGTTTACACCATCAGGCGGAACTGTCACATTTATTGTGGAATCAACCGCACGATTCAATGGAAAATCCACTTTGCGCTTTATCATCAGCGATACGGGCATTGGGATGAGTCAGGAGTATCTTCCGAAGCTGTTTGATGCGTTCAGCCAGGAGGACTCATCCAGAACAAGCCGCTTTGGAAGCACAGGTCTGGGAATGGCCATCACCAGGAGTCTGGTTGAACTGATGAACGGCACGATTTCAGTGGAGAGCGAAAAGCATAAAGGAACGACGTTTACCGTTATGGTTACACTGATCGACAGCGATCGCAAAAGCGCCGGGGAAGAAGAAAATGATCTGGATCCCCAGGAACTGTGCGTGCTGGTGATTGATGACGATCCGATCGCCTGTGAACATGCACAGCTTGTGCTGGGGCAGGTTGGCGTGAACTGTGAAAAAGCGTTCTCCGGGGCGGAAGGCTTGCAGATGGCGGAAGTGCGCTATGCCAGGAGGGAACCCTATAACCTGATTCTGGTGGATTGGCGCATGCCTGACATGGACGGTGTGGAGACGACACGCCGAATCCGGGATGCCGTGGGGGATGAAACGCCGGTAATTATACTCACCTCATATAATTGGGATGATATTGAGGAGGAAGCTAGGGCGGCAGGAGTTGATACATTTGTTGCGAAACCGCTCTTTGCCGGGGCGGTGCTGGATGAATTCAGGGAAGCTTTCAAAAAGAAAAAAACGGAGCTTGTCCGGGAAACGGCAGAGCTGAAAGGGCGCAGAGTGCTTCTGGCGGAAGATGTCACGGTAAACGCCGAAATCATGATGATGGTGCTTTCCATGCGGGAGATTCGGGCCGACCATGCGGAAAACGGGCGCATTGCTTTGGAAATGTTTGAGGAACACGAAGAAGGCTATTATGATGCGATTCTGATGGATATGCGGATGCCGGAGATGGATGGACTGGAGGCGACCCGGAGAATCAGGGCTGCTGACAAATCTGATGCAAAGAAAATTCCTATCATAGCGTTAACGGCAAACGCTTTTGATGAGGATGTTCAGCAAAGCATGCAGGCCGGTTTAAATGCCCATCTTTCCAAGCCTGTGGAGCCGGAAACGCTGTTTAAGACGCTGGAAGAACTGATAAAGCCCTGATTTGGTGTTCGGTGAGGGCTTCGGAGGATGATCTGCGCCGGAAGGCGTTTCCGATAAAAATGAAAAGGAAAAAGGAGCAAAACGATGAAGAAACTGTTTTCATTAACCGTAGTTCTTCTGCTGGCAATGAGCATATTGACGGTTCCGTCAATGGCTGCGGGGGAGAATGACGGAGGTGCCTACGGCTATTTATCTTATCTAAGTATGACAGAAGCGGATTATGTTTCAAGGCATGAAGCCGAACGGCTTGCGTTTGATTATCTGGAAGAACATGGTGTTTTGGAATCCGTCGACCGGGGAAGTCCGCGAACGAAGATGATTGCTTATGATTCGCTGGACGCCTTGTTTATGGCGTTGCAGACCGGTGAAATCAATGCCGTGGATGTACCGAGTTGCACGGCAAGATATATGTGCGCAGTAAATGATCAAGTGAAACAGGCCGTTCTGTATCATCCGGAAAAGGCACAGGGATTCTCACAGGATCTGCTGGATCGCCTCTGCAGCGGTTACTCATTTATGATGCTGGAAGAGAATACGGAACTGCGGGATCAGTTCAATGAAGCTATTTCCGCCATGAAGGCAGACGGTGCCCTGGACCGCCTGATCAAAGAGCAGATAGACGATGTAATTGCGGGTAAAGATGCTGTACCGATCGAAATGCCTGTGTTTGAAGGCGCAAAGACAGTGAGGATAGGTGTTACCGGAGCTATACCGCCCATGGATTATATGACTCCTTATGGCATCCCGGCAGGCTTTAATACAGCCGTGCTGGCTGAGATCGGCACTCGTACAGGGGTTAATGTTGAATTGGTACAGGTGGACAGCGTGAGCCGTGCGCTTGCGCTTTCTCAGGGTTATGTGGACGCTGTGTTCTGGACCCGTGGATCATCAGAGGGAATGGTCAGGGATGGTATTTCTTCGATGAGTGAAGAAGAACTGAAAGCATACCAACAGAAAAAGGCAGCAGAGCACACAGAAGAAGAAAATGCGATCATGAGTGCCCTCCGTCGGTCTTTTCCATTTGAAGAATATGCTTGCAGAGATATGCCGGAAGGTGCGATCGTCACGGTTCCATACTACACAGACCTGAATGTGCTGGTCGTCCGGAAGTGACCGTTCCGTGGGTCGGGAATAATGATGTTTTGTCA
The DNA here is from genome assembly GCA_900315315.1 of uncultured Eubacteriales bacterium. Classification (GTDB taxonomy): domain Bacteria; phylum Bacillota; class Clostridia; order Christensenellales; family Aristaeellaceae; genus Aristaeella. The sequence goes on from OMYT01000017.1 coordinate 6,668, forward strand.
GTAGCAGAAATGATTTAAAAATGGAGGATATGCTGTATGGCCATGCCTTTTGAGCCTGAAGAGATTGATGATCTGGATGATTCCCTGCTGGATACGATGGATCAGGAGGAAATGGTGGATTTCCGGGATCAGCTCCAGGAAACACTGGATCAGATGATGACCTGGGAACCGGATCCGGACAGGAATGAGGACGCATATTACGAGTGGCAGGACCGGGTCAATGTTCTGCAGGATCTGATTGACGTGATTGATATGCGGACGGAGTGAGGATAACCAAAACGGTATGAGCAGCTTGAAGTTTGTATTTGTCCACGGCCTGTCCGGATGGGGCAGTTATGATAAGGCATACCGCAGGCTGCCCTATTGGGGTATGCGCGGCGGGGACCTGATGGGCTTTCTCAGGGTAAAGGGCTTCGATTGTTATCGGCCTCTGTTTCCCCGACCGGAAGCGCCTGGGACCGTGCCTGTGAACTGTATGCCCAGCTGGCCGGCAAACGGACGGATTACGGTAAAGCTCACAGCGGCATATACCGGCATGACCGGTATGGCCGCGATTTTTCCTCCTGCCCGCTGATTGCCGACTGGAATGATGATACCCGTCTGGTGCTGCTGGGGCATTCCTTTGGCGGAGCAACGGTCCGAGTGTTTTCCGACCTGATGGCCCATGGGGATGAGGAAGAACGCGGGTCCGCCGATCCGGATGATCTATCTCCGCTTTTCGCTGGAGGAATGGAACAACGTGTCCATAGCATTGTGACGCTGGCTTCCCCGATGAACGGCGCTACAGCTTATGATCTTCATGAGGATCCGGGCTTTGATCCGGCCGGTGTCAAGGTGCCGCAGTGGAGTAAATACTGGGCGAGTGTGATGTCCAGAGGCGCAAGATCCAGGGAAGACGGGCGTGACATCCGGGATTATGCTGCTTATGATATGCATTTGGACCGGGCAAGGGAAATGAATGAACAAATCAGTACCTTGCCGGGGGTATATTATTTTTCTGTGCCATGCCGGGCTACGGAAAAATCCCCGGACGGAACCTGCCGGCCCGGTCGGGGAATGGAACCATTGTTTTATGCGCGGAGTTGCCAGATCGGCGCATACACCGGAAAGACCGCCGGCGGTATTGAGATTGATGAACGCTGGCGGGATAACGACGGGCTTGTTAATACGATTTCCGCCATGGCTCCGGACGGTGCGCCTGCGAAACCGATGGATCGGGAACAGGTCCAACATGGCATGTGGAATGTTTTTCCGGTGCTGAACGGAGATCATATGTGGCTGCAGGGCGGCCTTATGCATAAGCATGATGTTCGGCCGTTTTACCTGGACCTGCTGACGATGATCAGCGGACTGCCGATAAAGCGTTGAGGCAAAGCACAGGTTAATATCCTGCAGGATCTTTCACTATCTTCCTGGCAAACTCTGCTGCTGCATTAAGGTCAGTCTCATCAGGCTTTCCTTTATGGACACCCTTGAATTCACCTTTACAGTGGAATTCTCTCTCGTCCATCGGGATGCCGGTCTTATCAGCTACAGCCTTGACTTTTTTCCAAGTGGAATTCATCATCGCCGCTGATCCAAAGTTAACAATCCTGCCAACTTTTTCTTTGTCAAGCGATGAAACAAATGTTCTCACCTCGGGATCAATGGTGAAGGCATAGTAGGAGTTGCCCAGGAACAGGATGTCGATGGGCTCTGTGATCGGAGTGGAAATCGGCATTGCCTCAACTCCGACAGCTTTGGCTATTGCTTCTGCAAGCCGTTTTGTATTTCCTGTTTTTGTGTAATATCTGACTGCGATTTTCATAGGTCTCTTGCATCCTTCCTATCAAGTACTCTTATTCAGCCCGGTTTTCGCCAACCGCCACGATGCGGCCGTCTCCATAGGGATCGCCGTAGCGTTCCTGCAGTGCGCCGTCAGGCAGGGAGTTGAGATAGTTGATCAGAGCCTCATTGTCGGCGGCCATATCCTGCAGCAGCGCGGTACAGCCTTCAAACATGGTGTATAGCCGGAGATCCGTTCTTTTGCGGCAAGGATATCATTGATTGTCAGTCCCATGTTTTTCCTCCGGAATGGTGTTAAATGGCTGCCGATAATTGATATTATGAAACGGAGGATGCATCCTGTCAATGAAAAAAGAGACGGAATGATTCGCCCTTCTATCTGTCAGGAATGGAACAGGAGGATTGTGCCGACAGCAACAAACAACTGGCAAAGGATATTGGATGCCTCTATGACCCAGTGAACTTTCGGGTTTTTCAGATCCGCCTTGATGCCGATTCCGCACAGCATAATGAACAGCAGGATGGCCACGGCATACAGAACAATCGGGAATACCATATTTCTGCAGGCGGAGAGTGTGATCAGGGAAACATAGGTCAGCAGATAGCCGGCCGCTCCGGTCAGCACGGCGATGGTATTGATTTTCTTCGTCTGGTGATACAGAAAGACCAGGCTGACAATGATCACCAGGATCAGAAAGATCAGGACGGAAGGCCGGATGTTCATCACAGACTGGAAGAGCATCAGCCCGGACAGCAGGATTCCGGCATTTACGCAGAAAACCAGAGTGACTGGCATCCGGAACTTAATCACATTCAGCTCGACCAGAACCTTGCCTGTCGGGATCAGCAAGCCGAAAAAGACCGAAATACCTGCCCCGATCAGGAAGAGAATCCCATAAGACGGCTGCATTTGGGGATACCAGTGGCGGAACAGTTCGATCATGGTAATGGTATACAGGATCGGATTGACGTAATCAAGCAATCCCAGCGGTACGGAAAAACGGTTGAACTTCTTTTCCATTTCGTCTCATTCTCCAAATCAGGTTGTTGAACCCCAGAACAATATATCACAGAACCGATGTGTCGGAGGTGTTTTTTGTAGGATTATCTTTCTCTCTTTCCCGGAAGCATCCGAAAGGAGTTGATCCAATGGAACTGGGACTGAAAGAACGCTTCTGTTCCGGAGATCGCCGGAAAACTCTGGACGGGCGCAATACCGACAGGTAACATGAACGGAACAGTAACGCCCACCGATGCCGGCACGCGGAACATTGCTGCTGCCTTCGGGTGGCAGTTATTTTTTGTTGCCGAAATCAAGTTTTAATGTTATTTTTGAATAGAGAGTATTTTGCATTGATTTATTATATTAAGCTATCTGTGAGGAAAATCAGATGAAAAAGACGGAACAGATGAAGAAACCGGCTGCAGCCAAGTCAGCCGCAAAGAAACCTTCGAAGCCTGTGATCTATATCCAGTCCCCCTATGGCGGGGAAATCACTCCGGAGGAAATTCTGGACCGGATGCCCGACGGGACGGAGGCCTGCTATGTTCGGGTCGACCAGAATCTGATCTGGTGGGTCCGTAAAGACGGGGAGACCGGAGCGGTTCAGATCTGGGGCAGCGACTGGGCCTGAAGATGAGATAAAGGTGCAGACAATATGGAGAAGAACTATATTCCGAACATCCAGAGTTCGCTGCGGCATCATATTCTGAAGATGCCGGAAGCCTGCTATTCTGCCAGCGGGATCATCGTGAACGGCAGGCGGATCAAGACCTTTGTTTTTACGACCGATCTGGCAATCATCCGGAACTGTGACGCGGATGCCGTGTTCGCGGTTTATCCCTTTACGCCGCAGCAGGCGATCAGCGATGCCGTTATCAAGGCTTCCTATATCCCGGTTTTCTGCGGCGTCGGCGGGGGAACGACGAGGGGATTGAGGACGATTGCGCTGGCCAAGGATGTGGAATGCCAGGGCGCGATGGGCGTAATTCTGAACGCGCCGATCAACAATCTGAATCTGGCTGCCGTGGCCGCCGCGGTGGACATCCCGGTGATCATTACCGTGACGCAGGAGAGCACGGATATTTCAGCCCGGCTGGCCGCGGGCGCCTCTGTTCTGAATGTGGCCTGCGGAGGAAAGACACCGGAGGTTGTGGCAAAGATCCGGCAAAGCTTCCCGGAGATTCCGCTGATTGCCAGCGGGGGGAATACGGAAGAGAACATCGCCAGGACCATTGAGGCCGGAGCCAATGCGATTACGTTTACGCCCCCATCCACAGCGGAGCTATTCAAGGAAATGATGGAAAAGTACCGGGAAGAATGATGATCCGGACAAGAAAGAGGATGCGTAAGTGGCAAATGATGAAGTATGAATTACTGTTTGAACAGGCAAAGGGTATTCTGGAGGTGGAACCTTGGTATGTGTCCGCACTGAGTAATATTTCTTCGCTGATCATGACCACGCTGTCGGATCTGAACTGGGCAGGGTTTTATCTGTTCAGAAACGGAGAACTAACTGTAGGACCGTTCCAGGGGAAACCGGCCTGTATCCATATTACCCCGGGCAAGGGTGTGTGCGGAACCGCGGTTGCCCGGGATGAGACCGTCGTGGTTCCGGATGTGCATCAGTTCCCGGGTCATATTGCCTGCGATGGTGCTTCGGAATCCGAAATCGTAATCCCAATTCATGCGGGCGGGCAGGTTATGGCTGTATTGGACATCGACAGTCCGGTGAAGAACCGCTTCAGCACGGAAGATCAGGTGGGGCTGGAGGCGCTTGTACGGCTGATTGAAGAGAAGATGAACTGGGCGGAGCGCTGAATCATAGGCATAAAAGGCGGTTGACTGTGTCAATGCCTTTCGAACCTGATGGGGTCGATGATCCGGACGAATCCCTGCCGGAAACGATGGATCAGGAGGAATTACTTTGCGAGCCTGTTCGTCAGTTCCTCTGCAAAAAGAGCATATTCTTTTTTTTCCGTTTCTTCCGCCCAGGCCTTCAGAACGGCGATCTTGCTCCGTGCGTTTTTGACGGAGGGATGATCCGAACCCGCATCTTCCGGGATCAGCTTCAGGCTTTCCGCGGCCATATCCGCCAGCAGATCCATCAGCTGGGCGGAAATATCCGCCTGCTCATCCAGGCCGATGGACAGGATCTGCGGAACAAAACCCAGGGAGGAAGCGGTATAGGCATTTCCGTCAAACTTATTCTGGTTACTCCCGTCAGTCACGGGAGAATTGATTTAGTTGGTCAGATAAACGATCACCAGATCGCGGGAAGCATCCACCATTGCCAGGGTGTTATCGGGATAGCCTTTCCAATCCGGGAACACGGCTGTTTTCTGCCATTCCCGGGCCGGAATTTCGCTCACCCGGAGAACGGACATCACGGGTTTTTCAGTTTCTGCGGCACAGCTGGAAACAAATCCGGCTGTCAGGAGCACGGAGATCAATACAGACAGCAGTCTTCTGATTATGGTCACATGTCTTTCAGTCATAATCCCTCTCATCCCACAGGTCTCCCTTCGCCGCGCGAGTTGTGTTTGCAAAACAGAATATTCTCTGCTGATTCAGACTGTTCCTGCCGGGAACGGAGTTGATCCGTGAGCGTGTTTATTTTTTTGCAGGAATGATATGGGTGGTTTTGCTTGCACGGATGCAAAAAAGATGGTATTTTGTGAGCATAAGAAATCATTTATATGGGGGTAAGGCGTATGGCCATGCCTTTCGATCCGGAAGACGCGTATTACGAGTGGCAGAACCGGATCAATGTGCTGCAGGATCTGATAGATGCGAGTGATTTGCAGATGGGTTGACAGACCATACAGTAATCATAAAGAAATAGGGAGCGTAAGGAATATGAAAAAGCGTTTGGGATTTGTTTTGCTGGTCGTTTTGTGCTTTTCCCTCGCGGCGTGCGCGTTTGCGTATACGGAGGGGCCCGTTGCTGACCAGGGCATGCAGGCATACCCTGCCGGCAATCCGGAGGACGTAGCCGCGGTGATCCTGCATACCAATGATATTCATGTTGGGTTTGAGGATAACATCGGATACGACGGCCTTGCACTTTATAAGAAGGAACTTGAGGAGCTGTATGATCATGTGCTCCTGGTTGATGCCGGAGACGCCATCCAGGGCGCCCCGATCGGAGCCATTTCCAAAGGCGCGGAACTGATCAAAATAATGAACCGCCTTGGCTATGATCTGGCAGTGCCCGGAAACCATGAGTTCGATTTCGGATTTGAGGCGCTGGAAGACCGGTCGGAGGAACTGAAGTGCGGCTATACCTGTGCCAATTTCTGTGTAACAGGCGGGGAACCGGTGTTTGAGCCGTGGCGGATCCTTGCGGCCGGGGATGTGAAGATTGGCTTTGTCGGCGTGGTGGCGCCGGATACGTTTGTCAAATCTTCCATCAGGGATATTCTGAATGAAGTTGGCGAACCGATGTATGATTTCCTGGCGGATGAGACAGGGGAGCGCCTGGCTGCGGCCCTTCAGCAATCGATCGATGAAGCGCGGAAAAACGGTGCGGACTATATGATCCTTGTCTCCCATCTGGGAAACAATGATACGATCACGGAAACTTTCCGGTGTGATCCGATCGTTGAAAAACTGTCGGGGCTGGATATGGTGATCGACGCACATTCCCATGAGCTTTATAACCGGACCGTGAAAGACCGGACGGGGAAGGAGATCCCGATTGCCCAGGCGGGAAAGAAGCTGGAATCAATCGGGCAACTGGTGATCTATAAGGACGGCCGCCTGGAGGAAAGCCTCGTGGAAGAAGTCCCGGCCCCGAAGGACCTGGAGGCTGAGAAGGTGACCCGGGGTAAGAAGGAACGGTATGTGGATCCTGAAATGAAGGCATTTATCGATGAAATCGTTGCCTCTTACGCGGACACGATGGAACGGAAGATCGGGACGCTGTCCTATGACATGATCGTACGGGACGAAGACGGCTATGACATCAGCCGGGTGGAGGAAAACGGACTCTGCGACTTTGTGACGGATGCTTACCGCGCAATCGGCGGCACGCAGGTTGCGTTCCTGACTGCCGGCTCCGTACGCAATAATCTGGAGGCGGGTGATGTTACTTATAACAGTATGCTGAATATCCTGCCATATTCCAATGATGTTGTCACGGCTGAGGTGACCGGACAGATGATCCTGGATGCTCTTGAATTCGGAGTTGCGAAGCTTCCGGACATATCTGCAGGATTTCCGCAGGTCTCGGGGATTACTTTCCATGTCAATAAAGAGATCCCGAGCAGCGTTGCGGCAGACGAAAAGAATCAGTTTCTTTCGGTGGACGGGGAACGGCGCGTGACCAATGTAAAGATCGGGGAGGAGACGCTTGATCCGGAAAAAGAATATACGCTCACCGGCACCAGCTATGTGTTAAACGGCGGCGATGGCTATTCGATGTTCAGGGATGCGGCGATCCTCACCATGACCATGCTTCCGGACAACGAAGTGGTCATGAAGTACCTGGAGGAAAATCTGAACGGTGTGATCCCGGACACCTATCAGGAGGCTTCCGGAAGGCTGATCTGGGACTGATCAGGGGCCTTGAAGAAGAAAAGCGTTCCGGCATTACGCACGAAACGGTCCTGGAAGATGACCGTGTGAATCTTCCAAAAGTGTGACACTCTGGAACACCCCATTGAAAAACAATCAAACATGAAATATAATCAATATCAACAAAAAACTTACTCAAAGAGGAGGATTTCCACATGTACAATATTGCAGCCGTAGAGTTCGCTAACGAGAGCGATGCCCGCCAGGCCTTGAAGGGCTTGTCCGAGACCCCCCAAATCAACGGAACCACCATTTATCAGATTGCGCTGGTGAAGCGTCAGAATGGTGAGCTCAAGCTTTGCGACAACTTCACATCCGAGTATCTCACCGACAGCGATACCGTTAAGGGTGGCCTGCTCGGCGGCCTGATCGGTCTGCTGGGCGGCGGCATCGGCGTGGTGCTGGGCGGTGTTGCCGGCGCCCTGTTGGGTGATGCCAAAGACGCTGACAATAAGCATTTAAGCCAGGAACTGATCGCTCAGGTGGCTGAGAGAATGGAAGAGGGCGACATGGGTCTGCTCATGACGGTGAACGAGACCGACGCACATGCTGGTGAAGTACAACAACAAGAACGTCTACCGCTTTGACGCCGAAACCATCGCCAAAGAGGTGGAAACTGCCAAGCAGCAGGCTGAGCAGAAGGAAGACTGATCTCCGTCATTCCACACCGTAGCTTACACCAATATTACAGGGGGACGGCACTTCCATGATGGAAGTACCGTCCCCCTGTTTGCGAATCAGATTCTTTTGAAGGAGAAGAAACCTCAATGAAGAATATCATGCTGTTTGTCCTGGCGCTTTGTCTGTGTTTTATCGTTTTCGGCGGATCCGCTTTTGCCGATACCGCGGCAGCGGAAGCCCCGGCGGCGGAAAAACAGGGCGTGTCGGATGCAATGTTCGGCCTGGGGGAATGCTGCTATGAGGGAAAAGGTCTGGAGAAGGATCTGGACAAATAGGCGGAATGGTACCGGAAAGCCCTCGATGCCGGATATATGCCGACTGAGGATGACCAGGCACACCTGGAGGCCGTGCTGGGGGAAGACTATCATTGCGGAAGTGTAAAGGAAGGTGACAGTTCAACCAGTTCAATCCGCTGCTGCGTAATCACATACGGGGTTCTGCCCAGCACTGCGGCCCGGCATGTGTCCAGTGTTTTCTGCATTTTGGCGGCCATTTCGTACAGAAGGCGGAGGATTACCCTGTCAGAAGGATCCACATAAAGAATAAAGGAATCTTCCCTGATTTCCAGCCTGCGGACGGCGCGAACCTTTTTATTCTCGATGATCTGGGTTTCATCTGTCAGGCTTTTAATATCGTACAGCAGAATAGGGTTTCGGGACGCGGCGACGTCAATTTCATCCGCCAGGCGGATCAATGCCGAGAGATAGGGAAGGCAGATGGCGTTCCCGTTCGGCACGAAAAATTCAATCGGATATTCCTTTTCATCCAGCAGATCTGTCTTCCTGTGGCCCCGCGCCACCTGGATAATCGCTTGACGGTGTGCTTCGGAGGGAATATCAAACAGATCCGCGTATTTCCGGATGAACAGCCCGGAAAACTCATGATGAAAGTCCCGGATCGTGATGGAATAATGATCGCGGGAATGCGTCTCGAAATAATCACCGAAGTCAATTTCCCGTGAGAACAGTTCAAAATCCTTCATGGTGATGCCCATCCCCGTGTCATGAAGATAACACGCGGCCAGCAGCACATAGAGCTCATCCGCGTTCAGCCGGTCCAGCCGGTCGCCGATGAGCCGGTTGCAGAAGTCAATAACGGTCAGGGAATGAAGATTGCTGTGGTCCGTGTACTCCGGGAAGATCAGTTTATAGTGCGAAAGAATATACTGCAGAGCGAATACCGCGCTCCTGAAGCGCGTATGCAGTTCCGGATCCAGATAGTACAGCCGGCGTTCCATCTCAAAATCAAACCTGTCGTTGCTGTCCATGGTTTCTTCCCCTGCTCTCATCGTTATCCGGGTCTCTGCACAGAAGGCTTTTGAGATTCTATCATAAATGAATGACTGACGCAAATATGCTTCGGCATTGCCGGCAGACGGACCAGGACCTTTGCGGGTTTTCATCAGTCAGAAATAATTAATGCAGGTTTGCAGGCTCCATGGTAAAGACGACATAATCAGTTCCGTCCGGCCGAAGGGTTTTCAGCACATATCCATCCGGAAGCTCCAGCATGTCCCCCAGAGTCACTGTTTGAAAATAATGCAGGATTACATCCGAACTCATAGTGTCCCGATAGGTGTAGGCAATCATCTGATTCAGTCCATACATTGCTAAACGCCAGGCGTTTTCCTCCGCCTCATCCGCCAGACACATATACCAGAACAGACAGGGATTGTCTGGTGAAACATCTTCCGCCTTCTCAAAACCGAAGACGACCTCAATCGCCCAGTCTTTGGACCCATAGTAAAAGCATTCTGTATCAGCGTCATATTCCGTCAGGGAACACGTTTCAACCAGGCGGTCCGCCTCCTCGTCACCGGATTGCTCACGGATCGGAGCGACATTATAGGGGAGCATTTCATTAAACATGCTCATGAACATCCGGGGAATCATATAATTTTCCGTTTCCGCGGTTTCCCCTTCGGCGGAGGTGAGGGTTTCGGCAGTCTTTTCCGCAAATGCAAAGCTAAACATCATCAGAATTCCCAGGAATATGGCCATCAGTCTTTTTATCATGTTGATCTTCCTTTCAGTATTTTTAGGGTTCCGGTATGTATGACGAAAAAAACGCTTCCGGAGTTCCCGACATCTTTTTTTCAGTGTATATGATGCAGAGGGGGGAGGCAAGGAAATGTTTTTTCGTTGCAGAAGGGAAGAGAAAATGGTATATTCTGAGTCAGAGAAAGTGTTTTACAGAAAGCCGGATTAAATACCGGAAGGGACGGACTAACACGTAAAAAGGAGTGATTCACATGAAAAGTATTCGCAGTGTTTATAAGATCGGGCACGGGCCTTCCAGCTCCCATACGGTTGGCCCGTATAACGCGGCTGTGCGCTTTGGCAAGAGGCATCCGGATGCGGACAGATTCTGTGTCACGCTGTATGGCTCTCTTGCTTTTACGGGAGCGGGGCACGGCACCGGAAAGGCGATTCTGTCCGGATTGCCGGGCGCGGAGATCATTGTAGACACGGAGGAAACGGATCTTCCGCACCCGAATACTATGCTGTTTACGGCCTACAAAGACGGGCGGGTGCTTGAAAGCGTCCGCGTGTTTTCCGTGGGCGGCGGTTCGATTCGGTTTGAAAATGAGCCGGATGATGAAGAGCGGGAGATTTATCCCGAGAAAAATTTTGAGGAGATCATGGAGGCCTGCAGACGGGAGAACATGACACTCAAGGACTGGATCCGGAAACGGGAAGGAGACGGTCTCCGGGAGTATTTATCCACTGTATGGCAGGCTATGCAGGCCGCGATTGAACGCGGGATCCGGGCGGAGGGAATCCTTCCCGGCGGGCTGGAGGTGGACCGGAAGTCAAAGATCCTTTATGAAAAGCGCTGCTATAACGAAAGTGCGGATGTGACCATGAACCGGGTGATTGCCGCGTATGCCTATGCTGTCAGCGAGGAAAATGCCAGTGAGAATATTGTTGTAACCGCCCCGACCTGCGGCAGCTGCGGGGTGATTCCGGCGGTGTTCTATTATATGCAGAAGGACCGCGGGTTTCCGGAGGAAGAGATCCTGGACGCCCTGGCCGTGGCGGCGATGATCGGGAATGTCATCAGGACGAATGCCAGCATCTCCGGCGCTGAGTGCGGATGCCAGGCGGAAATCGGCAGCGCGTGCTCCATGGCTGCGGCGGGGCTGGCCGCGCTGTACCGGCTGAACCTGGAACAGATTGAGTATGCCGCGGAGATCGCGATGGAGCATCATCTGGGCCTGACCTGTGACCCGGTGGGCGGCCTGGTTCAGATTCCCTGTATAGAGCGCAACGCAGTGGCTGCCATGCGCGCCATTTCCGCGGTGAATCTTTCCCGGTTCCTGTATGAAACCCGCAAAATATCTTTTGATGTGGTCGTTAATACCATGTATCAGACGGGGAAGGATATGAATGATAAATACCGGGAGACCTCCCACGGCGGATTGGCGGAGATGTATCGTTTCCTTGGCGATGTGTTCGATTCCCGTTCCTGGCTCCAGGAAACCCTGGACGAGATGATGGCCGAGGAGCCGGATCCGGACGGGGAAGAGGCCGCGTATGACGAATGGGAAGAACGGGTTCATGAACTGCAGGAGATGATCGACGCGATTGATTCGCAGACGGATTGAACGATATGGGGTATGGAATCCGTACCGGTTCCTCCCCGTGTTTTACACGTTGACCGTCGAGGACTTTTTGCTATGATCACCTCTGAAAACTTTTGATAACAGTTTCTGCAGAACGATTCCACGATGAGGAGGGTTTATCCGATGAAAAAAGCGATATCCATTATCTGACAACGTTTAAACCCGACTTTGTTCAGGAACGCCTGGGAAAGGTGGATACGAAGTTCCGGGAAGCGTTCATTGACGTGGCGGACCAGATCATGCAACATCCGGAACAGTTCGCTCTGAAGGAACGCGACAAGTCTGGACAGCCGCCGGAACCCGGCACCCGGATCAGTTTTGAGGCGGCTGATTATGATGGCGGCACTGTGACATGCGCGGACCTGACTGCCGGCAGCAAAGTGACGGTCATCACCTTCTGGCAGACCTTCTGTGAGCCCTGCAAGAAGGAAATGCCGGACCTGGACCGCCTCGCCCGGGAATACGGTGATAAGGGCCTGACTGTGGTCAGCTGCGTGTGTGACGCGGCGACAGAGGATTTGCTCAAAAAAGCAAGGGAGATCACCGGTGAGTACCATTTCCGCAACATAAAGCTTACGAAAAACCTGTTTGAAGTGCTGCCTGCCTCAAGTACCCCGACTTCCTACTTCCTCGACGGGGAAGGCAGGGTGCTGGATTATCCGATCTCCGGCCCGATCCCGGAAGACTATTTCGCCGCGCTGGAAGATTACCTGAACGGAAAAACGGATCAATTCCAGGCGCTGATCATGCAGAAGGTCAATGGGGGCGAAACGCCGCAGCAGACCAAAGCGGAACAGACATATACAGTCCGGGTTGTGGATCAGAACGGCGATCCAGTCCCGGAAGTTGCAATCGCCTTCTGTTCTGCAACCGGGTGCACCAATGCCTACACGGACGAAGAGGGTAGATGCGTCTACAAGGGACCGGCCTACAAATACCATGTGACGGTGGTGGAGGCTCCGGACGGCTACAGCGAAGATTTCGATGACGATGTTTACACGGAGAAATACAGCTGCAGCATGACCTTTGAGATTGAAAAAGAGTAATTGAGCCAAAATGAACCAAAGGGACAGTCTGTTTGAAACAAAGACTGTCCCTTTGGTTTATTGGGATCCTGAAAAGGCGGCCCGGTCTCTTCAGCAGGCATGCCGTATTCCGGATCATTCACGCGAATGATTAATCGAAAAAGTGCAGGATGAAATCGATGATTTCTGTGAAGATCCAGCCTTTGCGTTTCTGCTTCTTCCGGAACCGGGCGAATTCCTCGTCAGTGAGGGGGACGGGATCTTCCTGCGTATCCTTGTGATTGTTCTCTTCCATGATGATGCTCTCTTTTCTATGCTATGTAGTCAGGTGCCGATCGCACTGACATAGATAAATACGAAGCATGTGAGGAGAATGGCAGTAAGCGTTTGCAGCAAAGTTTGATTAAGTATTTCAGTGATCCTGAAGGTGCGATCTCAATCTTTCTTCATGCGCAAGACCCATTCGCCGTATTCGGGTGTGGTATACATGTCAAAGCTTTCGTCCCAACTGTAGCCGTCCGGCACTTCGACAATCTGTAGGTGGTATTTGTAAGGATCGGCCTTATAGGTGATCGTCCCGGTCTCATCGGTTTCCTGAGGCGTGCAGGCTGCGTCAGTGCAGAAATTCACTACGACACCTTCTATGGGTTTGCTGTCCTGGTCCACCACATGGAGAATGTAGGCCTGGGGCCCTTCCGCCTGTTGAGTGGCTTCGTCCGCATATTCCCAGCGGACGTTCGTTCCGGCCTTTTTCCATGATTCAACGATCTCATCGGCAACCTCCTCGTCCGGAAGCATTTTCATTTTGTTCATTTTGCATGAATCTCCTTTTCAGAATTCAGGATTTTTCCCGGAACATTATAATCCGGGAAAGAGGGGCCGCCAATCAGTCATGCTGTGTTCAAAACATTTTGGGATATTATTCTCCCTGTGGCGGCACTGCAGGGCTGTCTCCGTCAGTTGACATACCCAGGTATTCTTCCATCCTCCTGAATACTTTTTTCGTAAAGGCGACCGCGTCAACCACCGTCCGGGGGCCGGAAACGATGTCTCCGGCGGCGAATACGCCGGGAGTGTCCGTTTCACCCCATTCGTTTACCTCCAGCAGCCCCCGCTGCGTCAGCTTGACCCCGGCGGCCTTCATGTCCGCACCCGGTCCTTGTCCGATGGCGATGATCACGGAATCTGCGGGAACATCGAATACGTGAGAGTAATCCTCTTCGAAGCTGACGCTTCCGTCTTCGTTTTCGATGCGGTTGACCTGCACGCACCGCACGGAGTTTTCAAGAATGCGAATTGTCTGCGCATAGTGAATGAACTCAACGCCGTCGATCTGGGCCATTTCGATCTCGTCGGAATTGGCGGTCATGTCGTTTTCACCCATGTAATGCAGTATGGTGACATGGGAATGACTGCGCCGGATGGCTGTTCTCGCCGCATCGATGGCTACATTGCCCGCTCCGACAATGGCGACCCGGTTTCCCAGCTTAAAGGCGTCAGGTGTTTTCAGATAGTCCACGGCAAAGTGAACGTGTCCCAGCGTTTCACCGATCAGCCCCAGCTTTCTCGGCCTTCCGGTGCCGGTTGAAACAAATACGGCCTTGTAGCCGTCCGGGAAGAGGTCCTCAATCAGGATGTTGCTGCCGATTCTCGTGTTCGGCCTCAGGTGCAGGCCCATGCGCAGCATAATATCCTTGTACAGGTCCAGAAGCTCCCGGGAAAGGCGGAACGGAGGGATGCCGTATCTCAGCACGCCGCCGATATTATCCTGCGCCTCGAACATGGTCACGTCATATCCTTTCAGAAGCAGCAGAAGCGACATGGTAATACCGGCGGGACCGGAACCGGCGACAGCGATCTTGATCCCGTTTTTTTCGATCTTCGGAATCTCCGTTGTCTCCAGATAGAATCTCGAAATATATTCCTCGACGCGGTAGAATTGCACCGGTTCTCCTTTTCTTCCCAGCACACAGTGGCCGGTGCAGTTTCTTTCATGGGGGCAGATGACGGATGTTACGGCGGAAAGGGGATTGTTCAGAAAGAGCAGCTCTCCCGCCTGTTTGATCTCTCCGTTCAGAAACAGCTCCATGACTTTCGGCACGTCCGTCGATACGGGACAATGCGCGGAGCACTGAGCCTTTTTGCATTTCAGACACTTTAATGCTTCCTGTTTGATAGATGACACGAAATAATCCTCCTTTGCTGTGTTCCGGGAAAAGCAATCCTCCACCCTTTACTTTATTCTATTATATAGCGATTATGTTTGTTTTAAAAGGGGTGTGTCTGATTGGTGATTATATGCAGAATTCTTTTGTTCCGCCCCTTGACAATTTGTATGTTTTCCGATATGATGCTCCTCCACACGCTTGCAGGATGAAAGTATGTAAGCCTCTGCGAATATGAAAAAACAGCAGAGGCCTTTTATTTTTTGGCCGGAAAGGAAGGGAAATGGAAAACATTCGATTGCCGGATCATCCGGCGGCACAGGAAGAGCATCTCCGTCTGCTTGGCACCTGTGATTCCATCGACCGGGAGATCCGGGAAGTGGAGGCACTCACCGGGGAAAAGGCCGGGGAATGCATGGACGTGCAGATGAAGGAGGATCCGGACCAGCATGAGGAAGTGACCATGCAGCTGTTCCGGTTTCAGCTGGACCGGCTCAGGCAGCTGACAATGGCCCGCGGCCAGGCTTACTTTGCCCGGCTGGATTTCATCCCCAAAGGCAGCAGTCCCGAGACCTGGTACCTGGGGCGCTGGGGCGTCCTGGACCCCGCCACGCTGACGCCGGTGGTGGTTGACTGGCGGTCTCCGGTCGCAAATCTCTATTATTCCGGACAGATCGGCAAAATGGATTATGCAGCGCCAGACGGCCGCGTAGAGGGAGAACTGACTCTCAAGCGCATGCTGACCGTGCGGGGCAGGGAACTGGTCAGTCTCTTCGACAGCGGCATCGTCTCCCAGGAGGCTTACCTGCAGGAGGTGCTGGGCAGCATTTCCACGGACCGGTTGCGGGAGATCGTCACCACCATCCAGGCGGAGCAGAATATCGTGATTCGTCATCCCCTGAACGCTCACCTGCTGGTACAGGGCGCGGCGGGAAGCGGAAAAACCACCATTGCGCTGCACAGGATCGCCTACCTGCTCTACACCTTCCAGAAAACACTGAAGCCGGAGAATATGATGATCCTGGCGCCCAATCCGCTGTTCCTGTCCTATATCTCCCAGGTGCTGCCGGACCTGGGCGTGAAACGCGTGGTGCAGACCACCTTTGAAGGATGGTGCCGGGAAGGCATGGGCCGGCGGATGCCGAAGATTCTGCGGGAAAGCCGGCTGGAAAAGAATCTCAGCCTTTCTGCCGAGGAGCGCAGGCAGGCCGGACAGCTGGTCCGGCTGAAGGGTTCCCTGGCCTTGATGGAAAAGCTGCAGAGCTGGCTGGACCGCCTGCAGGAAACCGTCCTGCCGCCGAATGGGTTTAAGATGGCCGGCGTACAGCTGATGGACCGGGCGGAAGTGGAGAAAACTTTCATGACGGATCTGCGCTATTTTCCGCTTGAACAGCGCATCGGCGAGATGAAAAAGATGATCCACAGGCGGGTGCAGTCCGCCGCTGAGATGCTGAAAGATCAATATAATGTCAATGCAGAGCAGATAGCCGGCCGGATCCTCGCCACCATGCGCGACGGCGCGCTGCGGCAGCAGAAGATCCGGGAACTGTATGAGACCCGGGACCAGCGGCACCGCGAGATCGACGCCCGGGCGGAAAACTACCTGGCCAGGTTCAGGGACAGGTTCCCGCTGCCGGACATGGAAGGGGTATACCGGGCATTTATGCAGGAATGCGTGCCTGAGGCGCCCCTGCCGGACGGGGAAATCACTTTCCGGCAGGAGGATCTGACGATGCTGGTGCTGATCTGCAAAACGCTTTACGGGCTGAAGACAAAACCCATGCGGCATATCGTCATCGACGAGTGTCAGGATTTTTCCCCCTTTCAGATCGAACTGCTGAAGGAGACCAACCCCGCGGCAACATTCACCCTTGTCGGGGACCTTTATCAGGGAATCCGCGCGGATGAAGGAATCCGGAGCTGGGAGGAGTGGAAAGGCCCGGTCTTTGAGGATAAGGCCTCGCTGACCCAGCTGACCGTCAGCTACCGGAACACGGTGGAGATCATGGAACTAGCCCGGGCTGTGGCCGGCCGGTATCCCATTCATGGCATCTGTGAAACCAGATCGGTCCTGCGTCACGGAGAAAAGCCGCGGATGATACGGGCCCGGAACGAAAAAGAGCGCCTGTCCCTCATCCGGGAACAGGTGCTTGCCTGGCAGCAGGAAGGGTACCACAGTATCGCACTGATTGAGAAGACCGCGGAGCAGGTCCGGAAGCTGCAGAGGCAGATCGGGGCAGAGCTTGGTGCCCATCTGCTTTCGGAGACGGATGCCGAATACCGGGGCGGTGTGATGATCCTTCCGGCCAGCATTGCCAAGGGCATGGAGTTTGACTGTGTCGGCATCTGCGACGCCTCCGCGGAGAACTTCCCGGAGGACGAGTTCCTCTGCCGCGTTCTGTATGTGATGATGACACGCCCTCTGCACCGCCTGTGCATCTGGCACCGGGACGAACCCTCGCCCTTGCTTCAACCCCTAAAGGAAAAATAAACCGTGATATTTTCCGGTTTTGTCCTTTATTTCCGCATCTTCCGGAGTTATGATTTGTTCACGGTCAAAGAATGACCGGGGCGGCTGAAGAATGCTTTGAATTGTTTCTTCCTTCGGCGGAGGAGAATTCTGAAAATCTCTTTGTAACGAAATTCTCTTTCAACCGTCTAACCTATGAGTGTGAAGGGACGGAATCCACGAAACCCTGATCACCCGAATGATTCTGCAGGAGGGATTGTATCATGAAAACGGTTATGACAATCGCTGTCGGAGTGGCTATCGGGTACTTCATTTATCAGTATTTTGTAAGCAACGGAAAGGGATCTTTGAACGGCCGCATCCATAAGAGTTCGCGTGATAAGAAGATCTGCGGCGTCTGCGGCGGTATAGCGGAATGGCTGGGTGTCGATCCTACCTTCATCCGTATTGCCTGGGCCTTGTTGGCTTTCGGATGGGGAACTGGTATCCTGCTGTACTTCATCTGCGCGTTTGTGCTGCCGGAGGAATGACCGAAAAACGAAAGTTCTGCCGATCATACTTGTGCTTGCATGAAATGTGTTTGTATGATAACATACAACCGTTAAAACCATATTGAAAGATAACGGATGACGTGTATTCTTTCAATAATGCTGTTCAGTTGTGAAAGGAGAACAAAAAAATGGCTGACAAAAAGATCGCGGCAAAGAATTTTTTCCCTCCTGTGCCCGGCTGGGACTGGAACAAAGGCGTCCAGAAGAAGCAGTGGAAAAAATTCAAATTTGGCATGGGCAAGCTCTGGGATCAGTACCAGGATATGCAGAAGGTCGCCAGGAAAGCCTGGAAAGCGCAGTGGGAGACTTTCTTTGCACAACTTATGGACATGCAGCAGACCGTTGCAGATGCCCTTCCGGATGAAAAGGCCGCTGTACCCGGGATGCCTCCCGTTCCCGTGTCACCGAAGGAATTCATAGAAAAGGCGAAGGAATTCCAGGAGAAAGCCAATGCACACGCCGTGGAGCAGGCTGATGTTGTATTTGAAATCCAGATTCAGACGCAGCAGCAGGTGAAAGATACGGTTTCGGATGTCGTTGAAAATGTCGAAGCCAACCTGGATGCGATTCAACCCGTTGCGGAAGAAGCGGAAGAAAAAGCGGAAGTAAAAGCGGAAGAGAAACCGGCCCAGAAACCGGCGCAGAAGAAACCTGCCCAGAAAAAGCCCGCCCAGAAAAAGCCGGCTCAGAAGAAACCGGCACAGAAACCGGCCGGGAAATGATTTCATCTGAGTTTCGATTGGACAGGAACGGTCTGTTCCGTTCAGCTTGAGACATGGCTGTATAAGATATCAGGAAATGTTCTGACAGGGGGAGAGAAAATGAGCTCTTCTCCTGTTTTTTGATTGTATGTTGCTTTGCTTTTTAGCGATCGGGGTTTCTGATAAATTTCTTGCCAGAGTGATGTTTATCTGGGATAATGGAAGAGAGGGAAACATCTGGTGACCCTGTATGAACGGAAAGACCGGGGCGGTAAAGAACCGGGAGTGATTGAGCCGTGACGGGCTGTTATGCAGGACCTGATGGATGCGAATAATACGAAGATGGAGTAATACCTAAATTGCTCCGACAAAAAAGAATGGAGACTGGGCAATGAGCAGTGTCAGGGATCGTTTTCTGAGGTATGTCAGGGTGGAAACCACATCATGTGAGGCGAATGAATGCTGTCCTTCCACACCGGGGCAAAAGATTCTGGGAGATATGCTGGTGAAGGAAATGCGGGAAATGGGCGTTCAGGATGCTCGTATGGATGAAAACGGGTATGTTTACGGCTCGATACCAGCCAAAGGTATGCCGGATGCGCCGGCGATCGGACTGATTGCGCATATGGATACATCGGACGCTGTTCCCGGGCCGACCAGTCCGCAGGTGATCCCCTTCTATGACGGCGGGGTGATCCGCCTGCAGAACGGCGTAGAGATCAGTGGTTTTGATTTTCTGCCAGAGCTGAAAGGACAGGAGCTGATCGTGACGTCCGGGGATTCGGTTCTCGGGGCAGATGACAAGGCCGGTGTGGCTGAAATTATGACCTTGTGCGAACGAATGCTGGCACCGGACGCACCGGAGCACGGCAGGATCTGCGTTGCCTTCACGCCGGACGAGGAGATCGGGCGTGGAGCTGACCGCTTTGATATCAAAGGCTTCGGAGCGGATTTTGCCTATACGGTGGATGGAGACGCCCTGGGTGAACTGGAATATGAATGCTTCAATGCTGCTTCCTGTGTTGTGAAGATCACCGGGATCAGCATTCATCCCGGGAATGCGAAAAATCAGATGATCAACGCATCGCTGGTGGCAATGGAGTTTGCCGGGATGCTTCCGCCGTGGGAACGGCCGGAGCATACGGAAGGATATGAAGGCTTTTATCATTTGACAGAGATGACGGGAAATGAAGAGAAAGCTGAATTGCGTTACATCCTCAGGGATCACGACAGAAGCAAACTGGAAGCAAAAAAAGCCATGATGAACACCGCATGCGAAGTGCTGAACAAGCGTTATGGCGCCGGGACAGTGGTCCTGGAACTGAAGGACACCTATCGGAACATGAAGGAAATTGTGGAGCAGTATCCGGAGATACTGGAAAGGGCGAAGACGGCTTTCAGCGCAAATGGTGTTGAGCCGATCGTTCAGCCAATCCGCGGCGGAACGGACGGTGCGCTGCTGTCCTTCAAAGGCCTCCCGTGTCCCAATCTTTCGACAGGAGGGTATAATTTCCATGGACGCAAGGAACTGATTCCGGTACCTGCCATGGAAAAGATGGTGGAAGTGCTTGTGACGCTGATCAGCTTATAAAGGGAAGAAAAACAAGCGATGATCTATGCAACTTCGGATATCCACGGTTATCCTCTGGATTTGTTTCAGGATCTGTTGAGAAAGGCAGGCTTTGGATCTTCAGATCATCTATATGTGATCGGGGACGTGATCGACCGGAACGGGGACGGCGGCGTAGCCATGCTGCGCTGGATGATGCGGCAGCCTAATGTGACACTGCTGCGGGGAAATCACGAGGCGATGATGCTGGACTGCCTTTTCCTGTTCACAATGGACGCAGTCACGCTCAGCCTGAATGAACTGGATCCGAAGCAGGAGTACAATCTGTTTCTCTGGCACAGGAACGGCGGAATGACCACCATTGCCAATCTGGTCAAACTAAACGAATCAGACCCGGAAGAACTGACCATTTTGCTTGACTATGTCCAATCGGCGCCTGTATGCGCGGAAGTGGCTGTGCCGATGAAACAGTTTGTGCTGGTTCACGGGGGCCTTAACGGTTTCCGCCCTGAAAAACCAATAGAAGAATATGATCAGAAGGACCTGGTGTGGACCAGACCCTATATCAGCGAGAGATATTGGGACGACAGGCTGGTGATTCTCGGACATACGCCGACGGAGTATTACGGGGAAAAGGGGCGGGCGTTTGTAACGCCGACATGGATCGATATCGATACGGGAGCCGCGGGCGGAGGACGCCCGATGCTGCTTCGGCTGGATGATTTGGCGGAGATTTATGCGGATCAATGATGGCTTCGCCGAAACGGATCATCCCGGAGGATCGGGAAGGACAGGAACAGCTTGTATGGCTGATAGAAGGAAAAATGAGCCGGGCAGATTACTATGAAATACAGGGGTGCGAGCGGGAAGACGAGGTCAATGTATGGCAGGAGATGGTTTTGCGATCAACGCGACGGCCACGTCGTTGACATTTGTGCCCGTTGGGCCGGTAAAGATCAGTCCGCCTGTCTTTTCCAGGGCATGATATGCGTCGTTGCTCCGTAATACAATATCAATATCTGCCCCCTGTTCTTCCAGAATCCTGCATGTATCGCCGTCCACATAGCCTCCGGCAGCGTCTGTCGGCCCGTCTGTTCCGTCACTGCCGACGGAGAAAACAGCTGTTCCGGCTATTCCGCGGATTCCGGGTGCGGCTGCCAGGGCAAGCTCCTGATTTCGTCCGCCATGTCCGTTTCCCGTAAGTACGACAACCGTTTCCCCGCCGGCGATAAACGCAAGGGCTTTCCCGTCCTCTGCGTGTGTTTTTGCAATGGAGGCAAGGAAACTGCCGGCATCTTTTGCCTGACAGCAAAGACAGTTTGTCAGAATCACCGGTTCATATCCCAGCCGGCGACAGGCTCCGGCTGCGGCGGAACAGAGTTCCCGTACGCTTCCGTTAATCTGTGTATGGACATTGTCCAGCGCCTTTGGTGTTTCCGCATCCAGCAGGTCCAATGCATGATCCGACATTTTCAGACCATATTTCTTCTGAATCCGCCGTGCATCTTCTGCTGTGGAAGAATCCGGGCATGCCGGTCCGGAAGCGATCATATCCAGCGGATCTCCCAGAATATCCGAAAGCACGACGGCTTCGATCTGTGCCGGTCTGCAGTGCAGCGCGAAGCGTCCGCCCTTTACGGCGCTGAGACGCTTACGGATGATATTGATCTCTGTGATATCCGCTCCGCAGGACAGCAGCTGCTCTGTAATCTCCTGCAGTTCCGTTCCGGGAATCAGCGGCTTTTCAAAAAGGGCGCTGCCACCTCCGGAGAGCAGAAATAACACGGTATCCTTTTTCGTCAGATTTGTCGTAAGATCCAGCGCTGCCTGCGTTCCCATAAAAGAGTTTTCATCCGGCACAGGATGTCCGGCTTCATAGCAAGTGAAGTTGGCAATGGATCCCTTTACATGGTTGTATTTTGTCACGACCACGCCGTTTTCAATCCGGCTGCCCAGACATTCCGAGGCTGCTTTGGCCATCTGCCATGCAGCCTTTCCTGCTGCCACCAGCAGTACTCTGCCGGAAAATGCCATGTTCTCCAGCGCCCGCCGGACAGCGGTGTCCGGCAGGACTGACGCGATTGCTTCATTTATAATCTGGTCGGCGTGGTCTCTCAGTTTTTTTGATGTCATGCGCTTCACCTCGCGGATAAATCGTCTGTTGGATTGAAATCAATATAGCAGAAAAACAAATACGGAGCAATGAGAAGAAGAGGTGTTTACGGACAAGTGAATATAGGCCGGAGAATTTGCCGGAGAACGAAAAACTGCTGCTGCCTTCGGATAGACGCCCTTATTTCGGTTTTTCCTTGATGAATCCGTTATTTCGGTGAATGAGCGGGGCATGCTGTCTGCAAGGACTCCCGGAGACACGCGCCTGAAGGTGACATTTCCCGGCGGAAAAGAAGCCGTATTCAAAATTCATGTTACTGAATGACCGTAAGTAATATTTTTTAATTTTTTTCGGCGCTGCCGGCAAAACGGCCTTGCTTTTTTGAAAGCAGGGCTTTTTCTTTTTTTATCGAATATTCAGATATGGGATAGTATGAATGCGGCCCGGAATGAATAGATCGCAGGAAGGCAGGCCGCAGTATATCGCAACACATCAGACAGAGAGGTTGTGGAATAAATGAAACTGATTGTGAAACTGCTTTGCATTCTTGCCTGCGGATTGATCGGGCTCAGTGTTGTTGTTCCGTTCATCTCCGCTTCGCCCGTTAATGTGACGGTATCAAAGAATCTGATGGAAGGCGGCCATGGAACGATTGTTCTCATTATTGCCGGGGTCGGGCTGGTCGCTTCATTGTTTGGCTGGTTCTTTCTGTCTGCCCTGTCGGGTGTGGCAGCCTTTGTCATGTTTTTTATCGAAAAAGGCTCAATCAGGGATATCCTGGGCATAAAGGAAATTGATGCGCTGATCAATCTGGTGACCCAGAACGGCACCGGATATTATCTTCTGCTTGTCGGGGCGATCGCATTGGTTGCGTTTTCAATTGTGGGGATGATCATAAAAAAAGTGATGTAAGAATGAGATGAATTGAAGGAGGCTTATGCTTTGCAGCAGGAGAAGATTTACAGAGCAGAACTGACGGCGTGCTTCGGGGATCCTGTGGATGAAAATCCGACAGGGGTGATCGAGGAGGCCGGTTATAAAACGCTGGGGTTGAATTACCGCTATCTGACAGTCCGGGTGGAAAAGGATCGTTTGCCGGATGCTGTGAACGGTGCACGCGCGATGGGGTTTCGCGGATTTAATCTGACGATTCCTCATAAAGTGGCAGTGATTCCGCTGCTGGATGAACTGACGGAGGCTGCCCGGTTGATCGGGGCAGTGAATACGGTTATTAGCGAGAACGGCAAACTGATCGGGGAGAACACGGACGGTAAAGGATTCCTGACCTCCCTGCGTGATAATGGGATCGATCCGGCAGGAAAGACGATAACGCTTCTGGGGGCCGGCGGAGCTGCCCGGGCGGTCAGTGTGGAGCTGGCACTGGCCGGTGCACGGCACATCAACATCATTAACCGCGGCGAGGAGCGGGGTATGGAACTAGCTTCCGCTGTATCGGAAAGAACGAATGCGGCAGCTTCCTATTTCCGCTGGATTCCGCAGGTGAGTATCCCGGAGGAAACGAACATTCTGGTCCAGTGCACAAATATCGGGCTGTTTCCGGATGTGACAGGGAAACCGGATGTGAATTATGATACGCTTCGGCCGGAAATGGTCGTTGCTGATGTGGTTTTCAACAGGCCGGATACGCCTTTCCTGCAGGAGGCGGCCCGGCGGGGTCTGAAGACCATTACCGGGCTTGGTATGCTTGTGAATCAGGCAGCTTTAAATTTCAAATTATGGACCGGGCAAGACGCTCCTGTCGGGGTGATGACAGAAGCGCTGGCAAGAGAATTCGGGCTGGATCCGTAAGCTCTCGGTCAGTCCCGCATGGATTTCTCCGATGCCTTTTTTGCCGGAGTACCTGTGCCGATAAAGTACCGGATAAAAACCGATCGTTCATTTTCTATCCATTCTTTTCGGAATAACGCGCGGATCATTCTTCCCGCGATATGGGTATGATTTGTGGTGTGTGGATACTGAAATTGGTTATCTCCAAGGCGGGTTGGCCTTTTCAGCGGGGGCTCTCTGGACCAGCATGACATCAG
Organism: uncultured Eubacteriales bacterium; assembly: GCA_900315315.1. Lineage (GTDB taxonomy): Bacteria > Bacillota > Clostridia > Christensenellales > Aristaeellaceae > Aristaeella. Next base: position 30,977 of record OMYT01000017.1, read on the forward strand.
ACAGACATACTATATTGGCTTTTTTGGTCCCCTTATAAACAGACCGGATCACAATCCAGACAGAATATACATTTTCATGGCGGCCCACATCCAGTTTTTCCCAGCTGTCGGTTTTCTCCTCTGACAGCGTAAACTCCATGATATCCATCTGCTCCCTGTCCGGATAATCGAAAAGCACCTGGATTTCCTTTGGTCTGGCATACTGGAGATATTGGTCTTTTCCTTTGCTGCCGGGAATTCTGTTTCCGTTCCGTATCCAGATTTCATCGACATCTTCGCCTTCGATAATCAAGCTGAGCCAGCCTTTTTCCTCAGCGTTTTTCTTTGCGGTGAACTGCCAGCAGGTGGATTCGTCCTCATCGCAGGCCTTCTCCGGAGCATAGAGATACTTGTTCTTTTTTGCCTTTACAAAGGAGGATCCGTCAATCCGGAGAATATCTACCATCACATGGTCTGTTTCCCCGGGAATCTGCGTGAGATTATCATTCACATCCGACGGAGCAGGACTCGGAGCAGCGCAATTTGTGCAGTAATTGCCGTTGTTGGCGCCCTGACCGCATTCAGGGCAGATCCAGTAATCCGATTCCGCCGGGGCGGACAGCGGGAAAACAAGCAGCAATGTCAGGATAAGCAGATAGAATCTTTTGTTCAGCATCATCAGGTTTCTCCAAAGTTATTATTGATAATAACTATTATGAATCGGAGAGTGTTTTCTGTCAAACAGAGAATGCAAAAGAAAAATTCATAGCGATCAACGATTTGTTTTTTTGGTGGCTTTTTTATATCTGATTTCTGCTTCATATTATTTTCGATATTTTCGTTACGGTCAGGTGTAAATCCTGTCCGGAGGTGCCCAATGCCGACTTATGAAAGATGAGGATAAGACAAAGAGGATGAATGATGGATGCCTTACTTTCAGAAGCAGGGCTTTTTTCGTTTCCGGCGAATATTCAGATGAGGCGATAGTCGGCTTTCTGAATGGTTTTTTATTTTCGATATCAAGGAAAACGGGGGGAACACGGATGAAGCATAAGGTTCAGTACTATGAAACAGATATGATGGCTATTACGCACCATTCAAACTATATACGCTGGATGGAGGAGGCTCGTGTTGACCTGATGGATCAGATCGGGTACCCTTACAGCCGTATGGAAGCAGAAGGAGTCCTTTGCGTTGTGAAAAGCTTGCAGGTGAATTTCCTGAAACCATGCACATTCGGGGATGATGTGGATATTACCATTGGAGTGAAGGATTTCAATGGTGTAATCATTACTTTGATTTATGAGATGAAAGTCAAAGACGTTCCGGTGTTTACCGGTACATCAGAGCATGTTTTCCTGAACCGTGAAGGCAAGTTTGTTCGCATGAAAAAGGCCATGCCTGAATTCTGCGCAGCCATTGAGCAGCAAATGAAAAAACCGTAACGGGACGATTCATATTCAGAGAAGAAAGGCAGGATCATAGGGGAGGTGCTGAGATGATCAATTTACCAAACTGTAATGAAAAAATGATTCAGGTTACAGATGTCACCGGCCGTATCTTCACCGGAATTGCGGAGACAGAGCCTGCGGACTATTGTTTTCATGAATATGGCAGGGACGAAGAGGCAATAAAAGTCTGTAATTATATCATTTACAGTTCGGACATCCGGGAGATCAGACTTCTTCCGGAGCTGGAGATTATTCGTGCCACAGAAACCTGGCAGCAAGCCGGAGCTTATTACGTCCGCATTCAGGCTATGGCGAAGAAGCATCATATACCCCTGCGGGCTGAGTTTGACGAACATGACGGCCCGGAAACGAAGTATATCATAGTCACTGATCATGACTTTCCGATCGCCACGGCGCGGATGTATCCGATCAATGAGCAGTCCATGATGATCGGGAGAGTTGTGGTGCTTCCTGAATACCGGCACAGGGGGATCGGTACAATGGTGGTGGATGCCTGTGAGGAATGGGCGGAGGATCTTCGTTATTTGAAGACCGTTGTCGAAAGCCGGGACAATAAAGTTGAATTCTATGAAGAGCTGGGGTATGAAGTAACTGGAGAGATGAAGGACGGAGAAACCTTTCGCTGTATCAGAATGGAAAAAACATTATGATCGCATTGAGAAGTGCGAATGATTGTGATATCATACTGTCATTGTGATATCACGTTATTGGGGTAATTATACTCTGTTTTTTGAGGCAAAGGAGACTTTATGAAAACGGCAAGTATTTTTGATGTGACAGCTGGCAAGCGAAAGGTAAAGAAGGAACAAAAAGCATGGAAGTACATTCAGGATCTGTGCAGCCTGAATGATGCCGATTTGAACAAACTGGCTGTTATTGACGGAAACAGGAAATATACCTACAGCGGCATGTTCCGTGAATGGGAGCGTTATGCCTCGGTTTTTACCGCGCTGGATATGACGGAAGAACAGAATGCCCGTGTAGGTATTCTGGGGTCCACCTGTGCGGAGGTTATTATTGCATTCTACGGCCTCAATATGGTTGGTGCGCAGGTTTCCCTGGTGGCGTCCTGGTCAGCCTTTAATGCTGAACGGATTAAGCAGACTATCCTCCAGGAGAAGCTGACGGACTTCATTCTCACGGACGACCTGGCACAGCCGGATTTGGTCGGGGAGCTTCTGCTCAAACGGGAAGAGCTTGGGCTTAACCATGTGATCATCCTGCATGTTCACATGGCCGGCGCTACTTCCAGCCCGATGATGACGGCGGCACAGGAAACCAAGCATGCATTTATGAAGACGCTTTACCGGCCGATCTGTATGGAGACGCTGCTGGCGTCCTTCGGTTACCGGTCTGTACGATACTCCAGGCGGGAGATCGACGAAACTGCCTTCATCATTCATACCACCGGCACTACCAGCGGGGTCGGAAAGCCTGTGCCCCTGTCGGATGCCGCGCTGAACGCGGCGGTGGAGAGGTTCATGATGTTGAAGGATCTGTCACTGCCATACGATCATCTGGTGTCCACAATCATGGTGGATCTCAGCAACTCTTACGGCATTATCGATCAGGTTCATCTGCCTTTTGCGATGGGCGCGACGGTGGTGACGATTCCCTTTGGATTCCTGAATCCCTTGTACTATAAAGCTATCTCGACTTATCGTGTCTCCTTCTTTTTCAGCGTCAGCTCGATGTTTGAACGCTGGTTAAAACTGCCGGACGATACTCCCTTCGACTTTTCCAGCCTGAAGTTCGTGGCTCTGGGAGGAACGGCGGTATCCGCGGCGGAGAAGAAGCGTTACCATGAATTCCTCGAAGCCCACGGCGGCAAAGACGTTACGATTCTGAACGGCTACGGCCTGTCTGAGTTGGGTGGAGCGTGCTGTCTCTCTTCTCCGGAACTGGATGATGAAACCATCGGTTATCCGATGCCCGGGATTACTATTCGGCTCCGCGATGAAAAAACCGGCCGTTTCTTCTCGCCCGGGAAAAAGGGCGGCGAGGGGGTGCTTTACATGACCGCAGACTCCATGGCTGCGCCAAAGCTGGACGGAAAGGATATCATCAAGGTCGAGATTATTGAACGGAAGCCCTATATCTGTACAAACGATCTTGTACGCGTGGACCCGGACGGGCGGATCACCTATCTTGGCCGGGCCAACCGCTTCTTCATGCGGGAGGAAGGCAGAAAATATGAGTCCGGCAGGGTGGAAGCGGAGTTTTCCCGTCTGGAGGATATCGGGGGCTGTGCTGTCTTGCCGGTATACCGCAAGCTGCGCCATGACACGATCCCTATGCTGTGCATCGAGAGCCGGAAGGGGGCCGGTGACCCCAGGGACGTTGCCCGCAAGGCCCTTTGCCGTGTTTTCATCGAAGAGAAGACGCTGACGGAGGACGACATTCCCAGCCGTGTTATGCTGGCGGAGACGCTTCCCCGGAATGCCAACGGCAAGATCGACATGTATCAGCTCAACAGGGGAGAGGTCTCCGGCGATATATATACAGTGGATCCGGTCCGTGAGCAGGACCGGATGTCGGATTTCATCCTTACGCCCTGTCAGGATGATTCGGGGGATATTGTCGAACAGATCCTGGTCAGCATAACCGACGATTTCAAAAATAGAACACCTGCAAATCCGGAAGACTACAAGCTTTATGAATATATCAATTCCATGTTCTACATGCACCAGCAGATGATGAACAATATGTTCGGCATGATCGACCAGTGGTTCCCCTGGGTCAGCCCGTTTATGCCCTTCGGCCGGATGCCGGAAAAGCAGAAAAAAGAGGAATGAGCGGAGAAGTTTTTTACAGGAACCACCGATAAGCTTCCGTAGGTTCGTCATAGCCCCAATCTTCTTTATGAACGGTGTATGACGTTATGAAACCGTTCTTTTCCAGCGAACGGGCAGCTGCTTTGTTGTCAGACATCGTGCTGGCTGTAATAATTTCGATATCGGTTTCTTCAAAAAGATAATCAGCCATCAGTTTTGCCGCTTCAGTACCGATTCCGCTTTTCCAGTATTGCTCCCGCAGGCAAACTCCGATGCTGACCATATGCAGGTGATTCCTTTAATCGTAGAATTCTGCCAACCCGCAAAGATCTGATGGTTTTTCCATGAGACATATACCGAGAAACAGGTTTTGCTTTTTCTCAAAATGCTCACCGTAAAGATCATGGAGCAACTGATCCATGTCGGTATATTGCTGCTCAAGAAGATAGCTCGGCTCGTAACGGTAAATGTTTTTTCTGTAGCCCATTTCCTGAAGGGCTTCCCGGTCGTTTTCCGTGATTTTTTTGTGGATAATCCGTTCTCCTTCAAGACAGGGAATCTCATCAAACAATTTTTTCATTCTGCTGCCTCACGCGTTTTTTTCTGAAACCGGAATCGGCTCAAATGTTTTCTATACAGATTATACACCAGATGAAAAAACGCTATGCAATCCTCACGAACATAATATGCCGGGCGATCGGGGCGGAAAGATCAGGCATCTTCGGAGTATGGAAAACGGTAATAGTCAGAGACAAAAAAAGATGTAAGTTTTTTATCAGAAAAAAGAACGAAGGCCTTGAAACGAAAGAGAATTCCAGATATAATAAACTTGCAGGAAATGAAAAGAATGAATGATCTGTATGAAAGGAACGGAAAAAGGAGTCTGATTGGCAGCGACGATCTCGGAGCCGACCATTCAAACAATAGATCTATTTTTTGAATTTGAAAGGAGAAACAAAAATGGCGAACAAAAAGAACAATGCGAAGGATTTCTTCTCTTCCATGCCTTTCTGGGGTTGGGCCGATGACAGCGGCAAGGACCAGTGGGAAGAATTCAAATCTGGTATGGAGAAGCTCTGGAAACAGCAGCAGGAAATGCAGAAGGCCGCAGAGAAAGCTTGGAAAGAGCAGTGGGATACATTCTTCTCCAAACTCATGGAAATGGAGCAAACCGTTGCAGACGCGCTGCCGGATGAGAAGCCCGCTGCACCCGGAATGCCTGCTGCCCCCGTGTCCCCGAAGGAGTTTGTAGAAAAAGCAAAGGAATTCCAGGTAAAGGCTAACGCGCATGTTGTGGAACAGGCCGAAAATATGCGTAAAATCCGGACGAAACGGCGCCAGCAGGTGAAAGAGATCGTTACGGATGCCGTTAACAATGTGAAAGCCAATATTGAAGCGGTTCAACCTGTACCTGTAAAGGAAGAAAAAGCTGAAGAGAAGCCGGAAGTGAAAACGGAAAAGAAACCGGAAAAGAAGCCCGCTCAGAAACAGGCTGCAAAGTCGAGCAGCAAATCGAAGAGTAAATCCGGCGGAAAATCAAATACAAAAACCGCAGAGAAACCGGCCCAGAAGACAGCCCAGAAAGCGGCTCCGAAGCCCGCTCAGAAGCCGGCACAAAAACCCGCCTCGAAGCCGGCCCAGAAACCCGCAGAGAAACCGGCTCAGAAGCCCGCAGAGAAGCCCGCGGAGAAACCGGCCGAAAAGCCCGCAGAGAAACCGGCTGAGAAATAATTTTACATCCTGATCAGATCATACTGATTCTGAATGAAAAGACCCGGCAAAACCGGGCCTTTTCATTTTGGGTTATGCCGTGAGAGACATAACGGCGATAAAATCAGTCATCTGCTTTGGATGACATATGGTTTGTATCATAGTATTCAGGAAACACAACGCCGTTGAGGATCCAGACATCAGAAAGATCAGGCTCGTCGTTTTCATTTACGCGGCATACCAGATAATCTCCATCACCATGGGGCGCGTTGGGAAGATTCGTATGCAGTACATCACCCCAGGCCGTTTTCACCGTAACAGAAACATTCAGCGGTACATGCATGGCAAAGTATGAATCCGGTTCCGCACGGGAGATCACATCAATATAGGAATCCCTGTCTGCGAAATCGATTTCGCTGATCTCACTGCCATCCGGTTTTGTGTAGGTTGAAATGACCTTGGGCAGTTTTGATGCCCACATCTCGCCAAAGGATCCTTTAAGGATTACTGTGATACCGTCATCAGTCACGGTATAATCAACGACTTCCAGATCGTTATGAAAAGAAGTTTCTTCGGAAACCATCATAGCCTGTACGGTGTATGCCTTTTTACCGGTGAGGAACCACGCTTCATGCCCCTGTGCCAGGTAATCTTCCAACATCATTACAGATTGTACGGGTGCATATTCTATCTTCGGCAATTCTGCACAGGACGGAACAGCAGTTGCTGTCAGCAAAAGGAGTAGGGCCAGGAATATGATCGATTGAATATTTGTTTTCATCTCAGCCTCCCGATATAAAAAAAACTTCCGGTTATGATCAGGAACCCCGGAATGACGGATAATGGCAGCCGAAGCGGCATACTGAGCGGGGGAAAATGCTGTAAAAGAAAAAGGCCGATTTAACGGTCTTTTTCTTCAGCCATAACAGGCGGCGTCGGCTCACCGGCGGCGCTGACCCACTCCATATCATCCAGGGTCAGCTCTTTGGCCTGGCAGCGGGCGTGTACGGTGTCGATCATCTGCTGCAGGTCTTTGTTCGGCTCAAACTTCTGATAGTCAAACAGGCGGAAGAGTTTCTTTTCCATCTCCCGTATCTCCCTTCAAAGTTCATTCACTGATATATATGCAGAAAAAACGGCTCCTGTCAATACAGCATGATAAATTTTTATTCGGAGCCGGCCAGAATGTCTGCTCAAATGAGACAGAGGCCGCAGAAGCGGCCTCTGTCAGATGAATATGGGAAGGAATTCGAGCTGTAATATCCCTCATGATGCAGCCGACAAAGCAAGTGCAACTGACTTGCGACTGGCGATCACAAAGAGACCGTGAAAAAGCTTACTGAATCATACTGCTCTTTGATTCGAGAGATTCCCGGGTTGTGGCGCTGCTGGCTGCGTCAACGCCGGAGTCGGCTTTGCCGATCAGCAGTACGGCCACAGCTTGCATGGAAGGATCTACACCAAGCTTTTCGCACAGTGTGTCATGATTCTCGCCATTCAGTGTTCTGGTCGGAGAAGAAACGATTTTTACACCGTATCCCAGAGAGGAGGCAGCGATGACCATATTCTGAGTAGCAAGGCCGCAGTCAAAACTGGCATCCGGAGATTTGGACTCTCCGCTTTTGTAGATGATGATAGCTGCCGGGGAATCACCCAGTGAAGCTTTGGCACCGCTTCCGCCCATCGGAGGAGCGGGCATATCGCCATTCGGTGCACCTGCGGGCATTCCTTCGGGCATTCCCTCAGGAACTCCTTCCGGTTTACCTTCCGGGAAACCTTCGGGTTTTTCACCCGTGGGAGGAGTAAAACCCATACCGGAGCCGGCAATTTCCTTCATGACATCCTGATTGGTCACGGCCACGAAGAACCAAGGCTGCTGGTTGATTGCACTCTCGGTGGAAAGGCCGGCCCGCAGGATCGTTTCCAGATCTTCGGCAGGAACCACTTCATCCGTAAATGCCTGTGTGGTCCTGGTGCTCAAAATCACATCAATTGCTGAATCCGCATAAGCAGCGGAAGCAAGCATGAGCATCAGAGCCAGGATACCGCTTCATATTGAATACCTCCTGATTCGATTGATTTGGTATAAATACAGAATATAATCGAAACCTTAAATGAACCTAAAAAAGATTATTGACAAATGCCTCAGATCTCATATCGGGTGATGCCTGTCAGATTGATGGAAAAAACACCGCAATCAGCGGCGCAGGAACACGGCGGGCTTACTTATTCTTGCTCATCCCGTTCCAGACAGACAGGCAGGCAACGATGATGCCGCCGATAACCACGGCGATCCAGCTCTTGGACCAATCATTTGCCAGCAGTCCCCAAACAACCATGACGCCGACGGAAAGCATACAGATGATCGGAATAATCTTCTTGATATCCATGTAAAGATCCTCCTTTGAAATGGTTTGTCAATATTATATTCATAACTCAAAGGCAGTCAATATTTTTTGCCTGAACGGTGATTTTGATGTCTGAACGGTTATGTGGAACGGGCAGGCAGCAGTATTCCGCGAAGGGACCGGCGATTACCGGGGCTTTGGCAGACTCCAGCGATAATAAGCGGCGAGGAGACGGAGAATGACAATCAGGATTGCGCCGACCGCCATGGCGGGGAGATCCCCGATCACAGACCAGAGCAGGGCACACGCCCAGGCGCCGATGATTGAAGCACATGCGTAAAAGTGTTTCACGAAGATATAGGGCCTGTTGCCGGCGAACACATCCCGCAGAATTCCGCCGCCGACGCCTGTGAGTACACCGACAAAGGTGACCAGAAAGAGATTGTTCCCGGCGACGGAGGTCTTTGCGACCTGAACGCCGACTACGGTGAACAGGCCCAGACCGATGGAATCCATGATCAGCAGCAGTATATCATAGACCGAACCTTTTTTCTCAAGGGAGGAATAGATGGGACGGATAAAGACGATGATGCTGACGATGACGGCAGTAATGGCAAAGATCGGGTTTACGAATGCTGCCGGAGGTGTGATGTTAAGGATCAGATCCCGGAGGATCCCGCCGCCGACGGCAGCTGTCAGCCCGAGAATCGAAACACCGAATATGTCCATTTTCTTCTGAATGCCGACAATTGCCCCGGATATCGCAAAAGCTACGGTCCCGATGATTTCCAGGATCAGAAGGATTTCCATGCTGCCTCCTTGATGGTTTCTGCTTTCAGCCTACCTATTATGTACAGGAGATGCATGAATGTCAATGAAAATCAGGAATTCCGTTTGTTTTTACGAAAGCAGGGCTACTTTTTGTCTTTGACGAATATTCATCTTTGGCAGTTACCGGTTTTGGAGCAGCATTCAAACAGGAGGTGCGGAATGCATCACAACTTTCTTTTTGATCTTGATCAGACATTGCTGGATTTTCATGCTTCCGAATATAAAGCGCTCGGCATCGTCCTGAGAGCAAATGGTCTTTCATTCTCGGATGAGATTTATCGGGCTTTTAAAGCATACAATAAATCCCTCTGGCTGGAACTTGAAAAAGGAACCATCTCCAGGACTGAACTTTTCACGAAGCGATTTCAGGATGTCTTCGTCCGCTGCAAAGGTGATACAGCCGGACTCAACCCGCTGAAGATTAATGATGATTTCATCCGGACCATGTCCGTGAACGGTGTGCTGATGGACGGCGCATTGGAATTTGTAAAAAATGTGAAGGAAACCATAGCGGACGCAAGAATTTATATTGCCTCCAACGGCGCAACCATAAATGCGAAAGGAAGGATTGCGACCACAGGACTTGATCGGTATATAGACGGCTTATTCGTCAGTGAAGACATGGGAGTAACAAAGTCCGATGCGGCATTTTTCGATATTTGCCTGGATCAGATCGGGGAACCCGGATCATCATGCATTATGATCGGTGATTCGCTTTCTTCAGATATGCTGGGCGCAAAAAACGCGTCCCTGGATTCAGTATGGTTTATGCCGTCCGGAGATATTGAAGAGGCGATGAAAGCTTACGATATCAACTACTGTGCTTCTTCCTTTGATGAACTGTATGAAGTTCTCAAAGAGTGGTCGGTCAGCCATTGAGGAATAATCGGAGATCATTGCGCTTAATGCCGTATGACGGATGATTATAATCGGAGATGAATTTTTATGAATATCGGTATTATTCAAGCCACTTCACAGGCGGAAAAGAATCAGTTGGTGTTTGATGCGGTCAAAAAGTATGCAGCCAATGATGAGATCATCAATTTCGGATGTAAAGCAAATGAACCGGAACGGTTCAGCTATGTGGAAATCTCAGTGCTTGCGGGTCTGCTGCTTGCGAGCGAGGCGGTTGATTTCATTGTGACAGGATGTTCTTCGGGTCAGGGAATGATGCTGGCCTGCAACAGTTTCCCGGGTGTTTTATGCGGATATGCGCCTTCTCCGATGGATGCCTATCTATTTGCCCAGATCAATAACGGAAACGCGGTTTCGCTTCCGTTGGGAGAAGATTATACCTGGGGCGGTTATGAAAATTTTGAGAATACTATTGCAAAGCTTTTCTCCGAGCCTTTCGGACAGGGATATCCGAAGGATGAAGCAGCCAGAAAAATGAAGGATACCCGGATACTTAAAGAGATACGACGCAATTCGCAGTGTTCCGCGGCAGATTTGCTGGATTCACTGGATCAATCCTTTATTGAGCATATCATGTGTAAGCAGGACGTAGTCCAATACATTCTGCGGCATGGAAAAAACAGTATCGTGCAATGGATGCGGGAAAAGGCAACAAGACAATATTGTTGATTGGACTCAATTCAAAAGAAAATCATCAGATGATTTCAGCGAACACTCCGTCCAGAGCGGCGATGAATACCTTATGTACAGTATCTGCCGGAATGGTTTCTCCGTTCAGTTTCAGATCCATCGTGGCACACGCGTCTGCTGCCAGTTTCACCTGATAGCCGTAATCCATTGCTGCCCGCACGGTCGTGTCCACACACATATGGGTCATCATACCGCAAACAATCAGTGTGTCTGCCTGAAGCTTTTTCAGATATTCGTCCAGTTCTGTTTCCAGAAAGCTGTTCGGATATCGTTTGACGATGACTTTATCACCTTTTTCCGGCCTGATTCTGTCTGAGATTTCCGCTCCTTTTGTACCTTCCAGGAAAAAAGAATCGTTCGGCGGATTGAAATGCTGGATGTAAATGATCGGCCTGCCGTTTATCCGGCTGTCGGCGATCAGTTCCTGTATTCTTTTTTCCGTTTCATAAGGATGAACCAGTTCATTGGTTCCACCGGGGAAATAATCGTTCTGTACGTCGATTACCAACAAGGCTTCCCGCATGTTTCTTTATACCCCCTTTGTAAATACAATTCAAAGAAATGATCTGCCATATAAAACCTTTTTCAATATCTGCTTACAAACCGGTGCTTTCCTGAATAATCCGGATGGCGTCCTGGAGAAGGATTTCCGTATCTGCACCGATCAGATCAAGATTCTCTGCGCAGATTATTTCTGTTTCCGGAATTCCGTAAAATGTGTGTGCCAGGGATTTTATATATCCATACCCAAACGCATCAGAATAAATCGGGCCACCCGCTGTTGTTACATAATACAGCTTTTTTGCTCTGCACAGGCCTTGAGGTTCACCGCTTTCAGTATAGCGAAAAGTGATGCCGACGGCATTGATCTGTTCAATATACTGCTTTAAAGCGGCCGGGAATGAGAGATCCCAGAACGGGGCGGCGATGACAATCAGATCAGCAGCGGCAAAGGAGCGGGCCATGGTGAACATCGGATGGTTGTATGCACCTGTGGAAAGCAGACGATCTCTTTTTGAAATGAAGCGTTCATCCGAAATTCCGAAATGAATGTCTTCCAGCCTGATTTCCTCTGTTTCACCGTTCAGACAGGAAATCAGATAATCTGCGAGCCTTTTTGTTCTGGAGTTTTTTCTGACGCAGGCATTGATATAAAGTATTTTTTTCGGCATCATGAGACTCCTCAAAATGTAATGGTTTGAAAAAACAAAGTTCAAACCTGTTTATTATGAGAGGAAGGCTGCATTCTGTCAACGCAAATATAAAAAAACCCGTACATAGGTGTTATTCAGGTTGAAACAGCGGCTTTTTCTTGCATGGAATCGGAAAAGATGGTATTTTGTCTTCAGCGGATGGCAACATGACCATCAAAACAATTGCGCGCGCAGCCGGAACGGACCCAGGCTGCTTCGCTGTGAAGACCGGGGCGGTTAAGAAATGAAAATGATCCGACACAGTGTTGAAATAAACGGAATCAATGTAGAAGCGGTATACAGCGAAAGGGAAGTCAATGAGGTTTTCCTGCCGTTGCTGCGAAAACTGACTGGATTGCAGGCGGAAAAAGGGCGCCGCATTCTGGCAATGCTTGCCGCGCCTCCCGGCGCGGGCAAAACAACGCTCCTGAGTTTTTTGCAAAGGCTTTCCGGTGAACATGAGGATGTCGGGCAGATCCAGGTGATCGGCATGGATGGTTTTCACAGAAGACAGGAGTTTCTGCTGAGCCATACCGTGGAACGGGACGGGAAAGAAATCCCCATGGTTTCGGTAAAAGGTGCACCGGATACTTTTGACCTGGAAAAGCTGACGGAGAGTGTCAGACGGGTTGCTTCGGGAGAGATTTTCGGCTGGCCGGCGTACGACCGTATGCTCCATAATCCGGTGGAAAATGCTGTAGAGATCAATAACAGTATTATTTTGCTGGAGGGAAATTATTTGCTGCTGGATGCGGACGGATGGCGGAATCTTTCCTCCTTTGCGGATTTCACGATTTCTGTTCGGGCTGAGGAAACACTGCTCAGGACCCGCCTGATCGACAGAAGAATCAAAACCGGCGTAGAGAGGGAAGCCGCGATTCGGTTTGTGGATTTCAGCGATATGCCGAATGTCAGGCTGTGCCTGAAAAAAACAATGCGCGCGGATCTGGAACTGATGATCCTCGAAGACGGGCGGTTTGACCATTATAAAAATGACGGCGCAGATGAATCCGGCTTCTGATCACCAAGAAAGGAGGGGAATCACTTGGCAAATATTTTTGACTATCTGGACTGGCGTGCAGATGTTCCTTTTTCTGCGGCCCCTTTCAATGAAGTTGATAATCTTATTCTTGCTAAGCTGGCATATACCGATTTCAGCGGTATAGTCCCTTCAGACGGTACAAAGGTGCAGCTTTCCGATGCCTGCCGGTTGTTCTTCTCACAGCATACGCATGAGGAGATCCGGGCCAATACATCCTTTACGGCCAAGGCGCCTCTGCTGATGGAGAAAATGACAGAAGGACAGCGATTCGGAAGTATGACACTGAGATACTATGTTGAAAAAAGCGGAGATGGCTTTCAGTTTTCGGCTGTTACTTTCGACCTTGCTGACAGAACGGAGTATGTGGCATTCCGGGGGACGGACGGAACAGTTGCCGGTTGGAAGGAAGATTTTAACTTTACCTTTATGGATGAAACAGAAGGCCAGCGCCTTGCGGTTCAGTATCTGAACAGGATCAAAGGAAAAGTCCGGGTTGGCGGACATTCCAAAGGCGGGAATCTTGCTGAATACGCATCCGCGTTCTGCAATGACCAGGACCGGATTCTGGCGGTTTACAGCAATGACGGGCCCGGGTTTCAGGAAGAGGTTATTCAACGGGAAGAATTTCAGCGGATTCTCCCCAGGGTGAAGAAAATCATCCCTGACAGTTCGATTATCGGTCTGCTTTTTTCCGGCGGTGAAGACTATGTGGTTGTCAAAAGCAAAGCTTTCGGAATCATGCAGCATGACGGATTTACATGGCTGGTCAATCGGAACAGCTTCGTAAATGCGCCTCTTTCTGAGAAGAGCAGGATGGCACAAAAGACGATCGGGTCTTTGCTTGATAAGATAGAAGATGAGGACATGCAAATGTTTACGGATTTGGTTTTTTATGTGATAGAATCAACAGGTCAGGACAGATTCAGCAGCATGAATGCAGACAAGCGGAAAACTGCGGAATCCATCATGAACACGCTCTGGCGGCTTCCGAAGGAGAAACAGCAGGAATGGTTTAAGCTGATCGGGAAGCTGGGCCTGGGCAGCAGTCAGATGATATCAGGTTTTTTGTCAGGACTGGTTAAACCAAAACAGTAGTCTCTGATTTACGGAAAAGATAAATCCGGATTCATCCCGCACAAACAAATTTACTTGTGCGGAGAATTAAAAAAGTTAAATTTCTCAGCTAAAGATAATGGTTTATTCAGGAGGGGAGTCCATGGCAGAGAAGACGGCTGCTGTGAAGCGTGATGAAGTATGAATTGCTTAGTGTCAGGCAGATTCGGGAGATCTATACGGAAAGAATAAAAAAGGATTTTGCACCTGATGAGGTTAAACCGCTGTCGTGGATTCTGAATGGTTTATCCGCCGGGCACTATGCCTGTTACGGGGCCGTGGAGGAAGACAGGATTGCCGCCTACGCATTCTTTGTGATTGACGGCCGAAACGCAATGGTGGATTATCTTGCCGTATGCGAGAATTTACGGGGAAGAGGCACAGGCAGCTTGCTGATCCGGATGATGACAGATGATCTGCAGCAGAAATATGACTGTGTGCTGCTTGAATCGGAAGATCCCGATTATGCTACAGACGAAGAGGATCGCAATGTTCGTGAGCGCAGAATCAGATTCTATCTCCATAACAGGCTTGTCCCGACAGGGATCAGGTCTGAAGTGTGGCATGTGCATTACAGAATCCTCGCGCTGCCGGTGGGGCATATGCTGCCGGATGAAGAGATCGGCAGGATTTATTCGGGTATATATCGTGTGATGATGCCGGAAAAATTTTATAAAACGATGCTTTCATATCGTATTAATGCGATGCCTGCGCCTGCGGCGATGCGAAATGAAAATACACCAGGTCGGATTACGGAATGTCAGCGACAAAATACGGAAAAATGATCACGGATTGATTTGAAGCGGCGGAAGTTCATGAATATCGTATGTTTCGTAATAAATCTGAAATGCTGTTTCCATATCGCCGGAAAGCTCAATCAGTGCTCCTGCCTGGAACATGGCGGACAGTGTGCCGTCTGGCGCATGCCATGCGGCATTGCTGACAACCGTACTGTCACTGTCCCTGAGAATTGCTTCCGCGCCGAATAATAATATACCTGTGGGAATATGATAGTCGCTGGAAATAATGGCGATCTGCTTTACCTGTGGATACCTTTCCGCCAGAATATCATAGGTGAAGATAGCATTTTGTGCGGTAGTCAAGGAGTGATCCTCAACAATGATCCTGGCAGGATCTACGCCCTGCAATTCTAGCCACTCCGCCATGCGTCCTGCTTCCGTTGCCGTTGGTTCATCAGCAGCAGTGCCCCCGCCTGTACAGACGATGAACGCATTCGGATATTGTTCCGATGCCGCGAGCAATACTTTAAGCCGCTCAAGCAGTTCATCCCGCATTGTACCATCCGGGTTCAGCTGGAAACCGAGCCCAACCAGACACAATGAATCATCCTGAGGCAGATCATCCGGAAGTTTTTCATGAACGGTAAACGGCGCTTCCCAGAGATCCAGGATGCGCACCCATTTTTCACCGAGAGACGCGTCAAGGGAAGCAAGAGCGGACAGAGCCTGTTCATCTCTTGTTCCCGTGGCTGCATAGGAAACCACTGCCCGTTCGATCTGAGATTGGGCTGCAGCGTGTGATGCGTCCTCGGCGACGGCGGGGAACAATATTGTAAGAGTTACGCATAATACAAGAATCAAAGCGATCAGGCCGGATTTCATTCTGGTACCTCCTCATCAGAAACAGGGATTTTCAAGGTAAACCGGGGTCTGCTCAATGCAGAAAAGACAGTATTATATTATCTTATGCCATATCTTCATGTCAAAATAATCTTCCCGGGGGATTTTTTATACTTGCGCGGAAATAAAAAAAATGGTACCTTGGTAGCAGAAGAGAAACAGGAATATGGAGGAAGGCAACATGGCAGAGAAGAAAACTGCTGCAAAGAAGACAGTGACGACGAAACTGGCTGTGAAGAAAACAAAAAAACCCGAGATCTATATCCAGTCCCCATACGGTGGCAACATCACGCCGGAAGAGGTAGCAGACCTGGTTCCGGTCGGAACGGAGGCTTGTTATGTCCGGGTTGACCAGAATCTGATCTGGTGGGTACGCGGGGATGAGACCGGAGCGGAGTATATTTGGGAATAGTTGCTTTTTCATGTATTTTTGTATATGATTGTTCAGGCAAAATGGAAGTTCATTGGGAAAGGATGGTATCATGAAAAAAGTTATCTGCAATATTGAATATGATACAGATGCTTCCGAGCTGATCATGAACAAGACGTATGGCAATTTCGGCGATCCGTGGGGCTATGAGGAGCGGCTGTATAAGAATGCGGGCGGTAAATATTTTGTCTATTGTTTCGGCGGCTTCAATTCGCCTTATCCCAAAGAAGTCATTAAACGTATTGCGGCGAATAAGGTTGAGAACTGGATCGAAGATACAAAACGAACCATGACGTAAGAACATTTGACGAATTCGAAAGGAAGGTGTCACTGTGAACGGAAGAAGAATGTTCCTGGATGCGGTATCAGAAAATCAAGTGATTGTTCAGCATGTACAACTGTTCCGGATGCCCCTGTTTCTGACAATGCTGGATGAGGAATTCGGGAAATATGACGATACGGCCTGGGAAAATGAAAACACAGTGGGGGAGATTGCGCGGAAAGTGATGCCGATTACGCTCAGCCAGTTCGGAATCTCCATCGGTGAGACCGAATCGGTTATCGTTCAGTGTCTGGATGATTTTGCAAAGAAAAAAGGCGTATAAAGCCTTTCGGATCTTGTGCGGGGAGGAGCGTTTTGCTCTTTCCTGTTTTTATTTCAACCCAACATTCGAATCAGGCACGGTCATCCAGATTCGAAAGGATTGATCATCGGGATCAGCGGATAAGACAGGATGCTCTTCCGCCAGAGCGATGTCCATCCGGTATTGTTCATTTTGACTTTTCAGGGCTTCTATTCTGGAAGATGCATTTCGAATGCTGCTGCCGGTGGTGCTGAGCATGGAAATATCCATGGACAGCAAACCGAAAAGCAGAATGAAAACGACAATAAAAAAAGCAACAACCATATCTCCGCGAATTCCTTCTTTGGAGAAAATATTCAGCTTTTCGTTTCTCTCATTGACAACCTGACGACGGCAGTCCCTTTGACTGGCTGCTGTCGTGATTCGATACTGGTTCTGCCGGGTTGTCATTTGTGCCGCCTCCGATTGTAAAATAAAAAACAAAACAGGAAGAATTGTCCTGACTGATATATTATGTTTCAGAGCGGGTGCTTTGTCAAGCATAACAGCAACAGGAGGTATGCTGTTCAGTTTCGGAGATAGATCGGTAATATGTCTTATGCAGCTTTATGTAAATGGATGATATTGGCATTGTTTCTGAATTCTTCGGTATCCGGTAGCAGACGCTGGCGGAGGGTACGCATAATCTGGAAATAGCAGGGGAAGAGGAAAAGATCGGCAAGGATCCAGGCTGCGGGACTTGCGAAGCATGCTCCGGTAAATCCCACGGCAGGAACCACAAACAGCGCAATGGCGGAACGGGCGATCATTTCAGATAACCCCGCCAGCATGGCAACTCGCGTAAAGCCCATTCCCTGAATGCTCAGACGCAGAATGTTGACAAAGAGCAGGGGAATATAGAAAGCGACATTGATTGTCAGATACTGGATTCCCATGGTTGTGACTTCCGGCGCGGCATTTGCATCAATGAACATGCCAAGCAACGGTCCGGAGAACAGCATGACAACGCCGAAGGTCACAAGGCAGTAGACAAAGCCCACGCCGGCTGTACAACGCAGCCCCTGATGGATCCGGTCCAGTTTTCGGGCTCCCATGTTCTGCCCGGCATAAGTTGCTATGGTAGTGGCCAGTGCATCAAAAAAACAGGCAAAAAAAGCACTGAGTTTTACTGCTCCGCTGACTGCGGCGACAGCGTTTACCCCCAGCCCGTTTACAGACCACTGAACGAGGACCGAACCGATTGCCGTGATGGAGAACTGCAATCCCATGGGCAGGCCTGTTCCGAGCATTTTTTTTGCAAGGACGGGATCAAAATGCCGGTCATCCCGATTCAGGCGGAGAACCGGGAATCGGCGGATCATCACGATTACGCAACCGATCCCGGCCAATAACTGGCTGACGGCGGTTGCAACAGCCGCTCCGGCTACATCCATACCGCAGACGATGATCAGGAAAAGATCAAGGACAACATTGATCAGTGAGGCGAGGATCAGAAAGAAAACGGGGGTGCGGCTGTCTCCCAGGGCGCGGAGAATACCTCCGGCCATGTTGTACAGGATGCAGCAGGGAATAGCAGCAAAAATGATCCCGATATAGCTGGCGGAATCGTCAATGATCTCTTCCGGCGTGTTCATCAGGCGCAGGAGCGGCTTGCAAAGAAGGGCTGAAACCACCGCAAACAGCAGGCTCAGGATAGCGCCGAGCATAATCGCGTGCCAAACACAGCGGCGCATCTCTGTTTCGTTTTTCGCGCCGAACGCCTGGGCAATCGGGATTGAGAAACCGGAGCAAAGGCCGAGGCACATACCGATCACGAGGAAATTCACAGCACCGGTAGCGCCGACAGCAGCAAGGCGCTCCGCGCCGAGAAACCGGCCGACGATTGCGGTATCCACAAAACTGTAAAATTGCTGGAACAGAACGCCGAATAACAGCGGAAGTGCGAAGGAGACAATCAATTTCAGCGGGCGGCCCTCTGTCAGGTCGCGCGTCATAGTCCGGGACATACTGGAAACCTCTTTCTGCGGCAAATCAGCCGCATGAGGGGTTATAGCACTTTTCCAGGTTAGAAACAAGAGGGCAGATTCGGGACCTTTCCGGACAGAAAGGACATCCGAAAGAACAATTTTTATTAAGTATTCCGACCGACCGGTATGTTCAGATCCGGATATCTTATATAAATACTTGCCAGAAGATCGTTTATCTGGGATAATAAATCCGCACAGCAGCAGTCTCTTTTTTCGATAGGCTTTCAACTCTGATGATTGTTTTCATGAAAGAATAGAGTATTCAAAAAGAAAAACAGGGCAATATAATTACAGCAGGAGGGAAAAAAATGAAAAAAGCCGGTATCTGTTTGTTTCTTGTGTTGTCTTTGATCGCCACGGTTGCTTTCGGAGAGATTATCCATCCAATCGGTGCCGGACAGCTTGGCTTCGATGCAGTGGTGATCAGCAAGACAGTCTCAGTCCGTCCGACCCAGAACGCAAACGCAAAAGCGGTAAAAAAACTGAATTACGGAGATCACCTGGCCGTTATGTCTCTCGGGAATGGATGGTGTGAATGCTACCTATCAGAAACAGAGGGCCTCAGCGGTTATGTACTGGAGGACTATATTCTGATTGATCCGGCCTACCTGACAACGGAAGAGTCAACTCCCGTATATGCCTGGCAGGCCCGGAATGCGAAAAAAGTTGGGCTTCTTGGCCGGGGGGAAACTTATCCGATTATCCGGATGGAGGGAGACTGGCTTCTGATCAGCCTGCGAGGCGCTGCAGGCTGGGTTGTCCGCCCTAATGGTGACGTCACAGGCACAGCGAGAATGGGAACGGCAGATGTCCGCAGGAGGGCCGAGAATTATCTTCTTTCCACAGCTCCCTGGGTGGATGGAAAGAAAGTAACATCCGAAACCCTGAAGGATTATTATGTTTTTGTGGAATTTGATGAGACTACCCGGGAATGGCTTGTGACATTTGATTCAAGGAGAAACGAAGAATTCAAAATCGTTGTCGACGACAATACGGGAGAAGCATGGGATTACGGGCCGTCTTACGGCTGATGATGAAGTCTTTGCTCAGATGAAACTTCTCAACATCAAAAGATATGAATATAAATGATCTACTGCCTTATTTCAGATACCTGGTGACGATATAACCAGTGATACCGTTGTAACGAATCAGGCTGTACCAGACCCCCCATTCCAGCAGTTCGACTTCAGTTCCGTGGGGAATCCGGGCCAGAATATTCTTGTTGGTGTCTGTTGTTGTACTGGAGCGCAGGTTGACGAAGCTCCCCCAAGGATGGGAGACTGTTTTCGTGCCGACGGGTGTCGGTTCCGGACCGGGAGGGAACGGACCAGGCATATCATAGGACAGGAAAGTCAGCATCATAAAGCCCAGCCGGTCACCGACCGACACATAAGCCCAATCGCCCCGACGGGCCAGGACGAGTACTCTCGTGCCGACCCGGTAGGAACCGATTGCGGTATACCATGTGGAAGGGCCCGCCCGAAGGTTCAGGCTTTTTCTGTTTGCTGTATCAACGTACATCACGGTACTCTCTGTGACCGGCCAGCTCAGTACATTCACCGGTTCATACGAGGCATATGATGAACCTGAAGAAGCAGGTCCGGGGGTTGGAGTGGCCGGAGCTTCCGTCTTGACGGGAATCGGGGGCGTCTCTCCCTCATAGAACAGTTCAAGAAAATTGGTACTCATATAACCGATTTTTCCTTCTCCTTCGACGAGGACCCACCGGCCGGCACCCTGCTCATATACCTTTACGAGGGTACCGCCGCTGAGAACGCCTACCCGGGCTGAATCTTCCTTTGGTTCAGCCCGCATGTTGATCCGCCCGTACGGAGTATATTTAACCACGGCCATCAGCTGTTTTGTTTCCGGAGCCGGAGAAGCTTCCGGTGCAGTTGATACATCCGCTATGACAGGCAGGACGGCAGACAGCAATGTGAGAGCCAGCATGAATGAGAGGAATTTCTTTATCCGTTTTTTATCCATTCGAATCACCCTTTTTTCAATTTGGAAAATGTTCCTGAAGCGAGGCTTTCAAAATACTTACGAAAACCAACGGTGTTTTCATCCCCGGAACGGCTTTTTCTGTAGTAACCTGTACTATTGTAATACAGCGGACAGCGCCCGGATCAAATAATTGAGGTCTTTTGCGCCGGCTGTTTCGTAGGCTGAGTGCATAGCCAGCTGGGCAAGACCGATATCCACGGTCTCGACAGAGATATGTGTATTGGAAATGTTTCCCAGCGTGGAGCCGCCAGGCTGGTCTGAACGATTTGCAAAGTGCTGTACCGGTACGCCTGCCTGTTCGCAGATCACGGCAAAGCGGGCGGAGGAGACTGCGTCCGTGGTGTATTTCTGAGCGGCATTGTGTTTGATCACGATGCCTTTGTTCATGTATACGCGGTTCTGGGCGTCATACTTATCCGGGTGATTGGGATGCAGTGCATGGGCATTGTCAGCAGAGACCATGAAGCTTCCTGCAATGGCAGCCCGAATCTCGCTGTCGGAGGCGCCCAGGGCGGAGCCGGTCCTTGTCAGCACGTCATGCAGGAAGGAAGAATCCGCCCCCTGACGGGTGGATGAACCGACTTCCTCATTGTCAAAGACTGCGCAGACATTGATCATGTCCTTTGCTTCGCTTTCAGTCAGGGCGGTCATACCGGCCCAGGCGCACTCGAGGTCATCGATACGTCCGCAGGAGAAAAAGGCGTCATCCTGCCCCCAGACGCTTGCCCGTTCCCGATTGTACAGGAAAAGATCATGGCCGAGGATGTCCTCTCGCTTCACGCCGGCGGTTTCGGCAATTTCATCCATCAGGCTGCCGGGGTTTTCCGCATCTCCGTACAAAGGCAGAAGATCTGTCTGCGGGTCATATTTGAAGCCGTTATTGACATCCCTGTTAAAGTGAATCGGCAGGTTTGGAATCAGAACAGCGTCCCGGTCGAGGTTCACCAGACGGACTCCGATCCCGTCTCTTTCTCGCAAGGCCAGGCGGCCGGCTACGGACAGCGGTCTGTCCAGCCAAGTAGACATGATCATGCCGCCGTATTTTTCCACATTCAGCCGTGTGTAAGCTGTGCCGCGGTCTTCAAAGGACGCCTTCAGTTTAAATGTCGGAGAATCCGCATGCGCGGCGATGATCCTGAAAGATGAAAAACCTGTTTCCGGTACCGCAAAAGCGATCAGAGCGGAATCATTGCGGATCACAAAATATTTCCCGCCGGCATCCACAAACCATGGATCCGTTTCTTTCAGTTCGCAGAAACCGCTCCGCGTCAGCATCTCGCGGAAACATGCTGCCGCGTGGAATGATGTCGGTGCCTGCTCTGTAAAAGTCAGAAAATGTTCCAACCGATCCATCTGAATTCCCCCTGCATGGTTTTCTTTGCTTTACAGAATTATATCTATAGAACATCTTTCAAGTCAAGCAGAGCTCAGAACCGAATCGCAGTTTACGGAAATAAAGGCAGCCTCAAAAAAACCGAGGCAGAATAAAGAATCATATTATTGTTGCGTAAACCAAGACAGAATGCTATATTTTGAGTTAAGGGAAGGTTTTGCACAGCAGAAAGACGGATGAATGAGGCTGAAAGCATGACAGAAGGCGCGGTTGAAGTTGTTCCCGGCCTGATTCTGGGCGGATTGGATGACGTGTCTGATTTGATTGGAATGAGATCGAACGTGCTGGTACCTCTTGACAGGCTGCCCGGAAGCGTTTGGAATTACGGTTTTCGTGGAGAAATCCTGTATTGCCCTATAAAAGACAGGGGTATCCTGCCGGATGATGTGCTTGATGACCTGGTTAAAAAAATTGTGTCACGGCTATCGGCAAAGAAACGCGTTGCAATTTTCTGTTCGGGAGGGCTTGGGCGGACCGGTTATGTGGCGGCATGTGTGCTCTGCCGATTGGGAAATAAAACTCCTATTGCGTTTCTGCGCGGAAATTACCGATATAATGCTGTGGAAACAGAGGATCAGATCGAAGCGGTATACCGGTATTGCCAGCGGCATTCACATTCGGAGAGTGAGCAGCCTTTGAGGCAATGACTCTTGGTAAGGGCTCCATGCTTTCGGGAGATGGATTCCGGGTCTTGCTATAATGGTCATTATCTGGGATAATTATCAGAGAATAAGTGAGAATCTCCTGCCGGAGGGAAAACATAACTGAAACCGGACAGCAGGCAAACCTGAGGAGGGAATCGGATGTCAGACAGGAACTCAGCCAGGACAATGGCTTTCGTTCTTCTGGTGTTAACACTTTTTTGCGCATGGATGCAGGCTGCTGCCGAATCAGAACCGGCATTGCGCTTTGAAACTGAAAAGATTAATGTCCCGGTCCAAAAAACGGTCAAAGTGATGCCTGTGCCGGAGAATATAGAAAACCCCAAGGCGCTGAAATTTAACTGGACATCCGCTGATGAACAGATTGCCACGGTGTATAACGGGACGATCAAGGGGATTTCCCCGGGAGAAACCGTCATTACATGCAGCGCAGAACTGGCAGATGGGAAGCAAATCAGCTGTGCACTGAACGCAAGCGTCGCTATCCCAGTAAGAACAATCAGAATCGGGACAAAGGCAAATACATCCGTCAGAGTCGGTGAAAAGTTGGCCATCGATTATACGGTTTTACCAGCAAATGCCACGGTTAAATCCCTGACATGGGAAAGCAGTGATACGAACATAGCTACAGTTGATAACGATGGCATTGTAACCGCTGTTTCAGCCGGAAAAGTGATTATTACGGCTTCCTCAAACGATGGCAGCAGGGAAATTGCCAGAGTGACGTTGTACATTCCCTCTCTTTTATGTGAAACAGATCATCTGGAGCTGACGAATCCGGAAGGCGCTTCTTTTGATGTCGATTACTTTGGTACGGACTGGGAAAATGATATAACGGTCGTAACTGACAAAAAACTGTTTTCATATCAGACAGAAAAAACGGGGAGTAAAGTCACGATTCATGTGGACGGCGAAACAGCCGGCACCGGCAGGATTGAAATCAGGAACAGGAAGGATCCCGCGGCCAAAGTTTTCGTCAATATCAATGTCAGCCAGGAAGCAATACCGCTCAGCAAAGAAGTATACATTGATAAGGTCATATGGAGGAACGATCAGGGAAGCGTAACGATCCGGAATAATACCGGCGAAAATATTCATGAAGTCAAAATGGTTGCAAAGTACTATGATCAGTCCGGCAATCTGATGTATATGACGGACGGAGGGTGTGAAAGCGTAGGCGGTGAGTTTTGCTATTACGGAAATAAGAATATAGACATTAGAAAGGAAAGTGCGCTGAACTGGGACATCAAAACAACGCATTTCAATAGAAGTTCATGGATAGAAATAGCTGTTTACAGATACGGAAAAGAGAATGGGACGACAGTCTGTATTCCGGAAAACGGATTTCGTTGGTTTTCTTCCAAAACCCAGTCATATATCAATGCTCCGGAAATGATGAATATTAACTGTTATCCGGAACAGGAAACAATGGATCGCGCTGAGCTGCTCAATCCCGGTTTCGTAAGTGAACATGCCGTAGAAGGCTGGCTGGCTTCCCATTTCGGATATCACAGTGCGGGAATCCATATCAAGGGAGTGGAAGATTCTTCTGCAGCGGACAAAGCGGGATTACAGGCAAATGACCTGATCATTGCCGTTGACGGAGTTCAGTATGCAGATGATGCCTGTATTCTTGAAAAAGGAAAAGAAAAGATGCTTGACGGGAACAGTATCACGGTTACGATTGAACGGTACGGTCAGGAAGGAACGATTGATCTTGTCTTTGCACCCGTAGCATCGGACCAGGATGAGCAGTAATTAACTTCATTATTATTTCGATGGCGGCAGAAAAAAGGCTAACAGGAGGGATACGATGGTACGGCATATGATTATCTGGACTCTGAAGGATGAATACAGCGATGCAGAGAAAGCGGATATCAAAAAAGGAATTAAAGACGGTCTGGAGGGACTTCAGGGGAAAATACCCGGAATGGTGAGCATTCGGGTGCTGACAGAAGGACTTCCGAGCGCCAATACGGACCTGATGCTTGATTCCCTGTTTGAGGATGCCGATGCACTGAAAGGTTATTCGGTAAACCCGCTGCACCAGGCGGTGGCAAACGGAAAAGTCAGACCGTACACAAAAACCAGAAGCTGCTTTGATTTCGAAGAGAGATAACACGAACCGTTTCTCCGTTCCGGATCCGTTTTTCTTCGGGAAAGGGGTTGTTTGGGCATGAATGCTGAAGAACGCAGAATCATTGCCGTCTGTACTTCCTGGGAGGATGTAGAAAATCTGAATCTTGTACTGAACCGGCTGATCGAAGCGGCAGAGGAGCACGGTTTCCTTCCGCTTTGTATTGCGTTTGACCGGAACGGTGTCGAATCCCGCGGAGAGGAAAGTATTCGGGAGTTCATGAACATGTTCAGAGTCCCGGACCTTGCCGGCATCATGCTTTTTGGGGAAATGATCCGCTCGGATCCCATCAATAAGCATATTATCCGGATTGCCGGGGAAAAGAAGATTCCCGTCTTCATGCTGGAGAGACAGTATGAAGGCTGCATCAATATGGATCTGCAATATCATGAGGGCTTTGAGAAGGTTGCAAGACATATGATCGAAGATCATGGATGCAGGGATATCGTGATGGTGGCGGGGATCAAGGGAAATTCCTATTCGGAGGACCGGATTGACCTGTGCCGCCGGATTCTGGAGGAGCACGGCGGCTCTTTGCCGCCGGAGAAGGTGATTTACGGGGATTACTGGGATGAACCGACGATGCGGGCACTGGATGGTTATTTTTCCGGAGGGGGTAGGATGCCGCAGGCTTTCCTGTGCGCAAATGACGCAATGGCAATCACCGTATGCATCTATTTGAGTGAGAGGAACGTACGGGTGCCGCAGGAGGTGCTGGTGGCCGGATTTGACGGGATTCTGCCGGGTGAGAACCACGAACCGTCATTGACGACAGCCAGGCCCGATTTCCATTTCATGTTTGCGAAAATGCTGGAACGGGCGGGAAACTGGAAGACGGAAGACGCGGGAAAAACAGAAACCTGGGCGATTCCCTTCGAATTTGTTCCCAGGGAATCCTGCGGTTGTAAACGTCGAAATGCTTTTCTGAACACCCAGAAAGCCGGGGAACTGAAGATTATTAATCTGGAATATACACGCCATATCCGCGCAATGGGTAATTTTATCCGTACGACCCTGAGCATGGATGATCTGGGGAAACTGAAAGAACATCTAACGCAGGAGTTTGCACAGCGCTCGAATCCGTATTATTTTGCCGCTGTTCTGAATGAACACGACCGCCAAACCGCTCAGCCGATACTGCACAGCAGACATGGACTGTTCCTTTCGGATACAGCTTTCCACTGGAAAGAAGATCCGGTGCCGGATGAGGAAGTACTCAGAGCGGACCGCTCCGTCCGGATTGTGATGGCCCAGTTGCTGCAGAACGAGCAGGAAACGATGGGGTATTTAATTTCCGGCATGAAAAATCTGAGCCTGCGGGAACAGGAAAGGTTTGAGGAAGAGGCGCTGTTCCTTTCGGCTGCTTTGAACGCGGTGATCGGCAACCGGAGGCTGGCGGAAGCAAATGATGCGATCCTCAAGATGGCGGAGCATGATTATCTGACAGGACTATATAACCGAAGAGGATTCCTGCGGGAACTGGAGCGCAGACTGAAACTGCCGGAAGCGCAGGGGAAGATCCTGACACTGTTTTCAATGGATATGGACCGACTGAAGGGCATTAATGATATTTACGGACATCAGGAAGGAGATCACGCGATTCAGTGCCTGGCATACGGACTCGAGAAGGAATTCGGCGGAAAAGGAATCTGCGCCCGATACGGCGGGGATGAATTCGCGTTTGCACTGCTGGAAGAAAAGTCGCTGCAGCCTGAACTTGAGGAAATCCGTTCGCGCATAGAGAAAACTGCCCGCGAAAAGTGCGGGCAGCGGGAGTATACAATATCGGCAAGCTTAGGGGCCTGTTCAGCCGTTGCTGATGGTCAGCTGTCGCTGGACGATATGCTGGCCGAGGCGGACAGGGCACTTTATGCGGATAAGGGAAAGAGAAAAAACAGGCGGGCATCTGATCGCAACTGAGATCATGGGCTTTTCCGATTATTCTGTACGGAGGGCTACCACCGGATCCTTGCGGGCAGCGATACCGCTGGGGATCAGACCGGCAATCAGGGTCAGGAACATGGAGATTGCCACCAGGATGAGCCCGGCAAGCGGGGGCAGAGAGGCAATATCCGGAATGCCGGTCAGGTTTCCGAGAATCAGGTTTGCGATGACAGTCAGAAGCAAGGTTACCAGGATGCCGATAACACCGGCGGCAAACCCCACAATGAGTGTTTCGGCATTGAAAACCCGGGAGACATCCCGGCGGGAAGCGCCGATGGCCCGCAGGATCCCGATTTCCTTGGTGCGCTCCAGCACGCTGATATAGGTAATAATCCCGATCATGATTGACGAAACAACGAGGGAAATACTGACAAAGGCAATCAGTACGTAGCTGATGATGTCTGTGATGGTAACGACGGAGGACATGAGCAGCCCCACATAATCCGTGTAAGTGATTTCTTCGCCGGGCTCCGCGTTTTGATTATACTCGTCGATCAGCTCCTGAATTTTCTGTTTTGCCTCAAAATTCTTCGGATAGATATAAATGACAGCCGGTTTGTCCGGATCGCTGACACCGAGGGTGGAGAGGTTCTGCTCGTACGAGTTCCCGCTGATCATCATGGTGCCCTTCTGGACGAACTGGGTCAGAAGATCCTTGGTCAGGAGTGGTTTGTAGGCATCCGGGATCATGCCGGCGGGAATGATCCCTTTTTCTTCCATGAGCGTCAGGAACTCCGGCACATCCATGTTGTCCAGCAGGCTCATGGCGTCGATTGCAACAGAACTGAAAGGCTGGCCGGTGAAGACGTCAATATCGGGATTCGAGGTCTGCTCTTTGACGATCTCACTGTCGGCAATCTGTTTCAGGAGATAATCCGTAAGCTCTCGGCGGTACCCGACGCCGCCGCCCATCGAGGTTGCGACAGCACCCTGAGCAGGCCGAAGAATACCGACTATCTTGATTTCCATGGCATTTGCAAGAACATCCTTCATATATTCCGGGTCATTGCCGCAGTCTTTCCAGAATGTTCCGGACTTGACATAGCGATCAGTGGGGAGAAGCATACGGAAGGACAGATTCATCAGTTCGTCATAGGTGAACTCCATTTCAGTACTCTCGATTGCTTCGCCCTGCATGAGGCGGACAACGGCGTCCCTCAGTTCGCTCTGATCCTTGAGCCCCAGGGTATAGAGGGTGTAATCACTCAGTTCATTCCGGCTGTTGAGAATGATGACCATCTCGTCCATTTTTTCCGGCATGCGGCCGGCTAGCACGTCATACTGACTGGCGAGAAGATCCGGATTGTCCAGCATGGGCTCAAAAACGTTCATCCGTCGCATGGTGGTATCCATCATGGTTTGCTGGATGCCGGCCATGGAGGCGCCGGTATTCAGCATATCCATCATACCGGTGGCTTCCATGGTCGTGGAAGGATTAACCTGAACGGGAGTATCTCCGTCTGTCCGATAGAGATATAGGGAAGAATTGTATTCATACTGAATGCCGGAAACCAGATCTTCAATCACGGAGGCCGGATCCTCCAGCCATTTTTTAAAAGGCGTCAGATTATTTTCCGTGATACTGGTCATCCAGGAGGACAGCATCTGGGTCATTCGTGTGCCGGAATAGACTTTTCCGTCCTCGTGCTCCCGGTTCTCTGTATCGATACCCATAAGGCCGGAGAGCGTGCCTGACATATCCATGGTCCGTTCATCGATCTCCAGGGGGTAGGAGGAAAGCGTGTCGCGCTGGACCCGCTCGATATAGCGGTTGACCCCGTTGGACAGGCTCAGGATCAGGGCGATGCCGATAATACCGATGGAGCCTGCAAAGGCGGTGAGGATGGTCCGGCCCTTTTTAGTCAGCAGATTGTTCAGGGAAAGGCCCATGGCGGTCCGCAGGCTCATGAAAGACTTCCTGGCATGGCATTCCGGAGATTGTGCGGCGGTATCGCTTTCCATGCAAACAGGCTGTGAATCACTGACGATCTTTCCGTCAAAGAGGTTGATGATCCGGGTGGCATAGGTATTGGCCAGTTCTGGATTATGGGTCACCATAATGACGAGCTTGTCCCGGCTGATCTCCCGGAGGATTTCCATAATCTGGATACTGGTTTCACTGTCCAGCGCACCGGTGGGCTCGTCAGCCAGCACGATATCCGGGTTATTGACCAGGGCCCGGGCGATGGCTACGCGCTGCATCTGGCCGCCGGAAAGCTGGTTCGGACGTTTTTTCAGCTGGTCCTGCAGGCCTACGCGTGTCAGGACCTCGACGGCCCGGCGGCGACGCTCTTCGCGGCTGACCCCGCTGAGCGTGAGCGCCAGCTCGACATTTGCCAGGACGCTCTGATGCGGTATCAGGTTATAGCTTTGGAATACAAAGCCGACAGAGTGGTTGCGGAAGGTATCCCAGTCGCTCTCCGTGAAATCCTTTGTGGATTTTCTACGGATGATCAGATCGCCCTCGGTATAGTGATCCAGGCCGCCGATGATGTTCAGCAAGGTTGTTTTTCCGCAGCCGGAAGGACCGAGAATGGCTGCGAATTCGCTTTCACCGAATTCGAGATTGACCCCGCGAAGTGCTTCCACCTTGGAATCGCCGGCAGCATAATGCTTTGTAATTCCCTTTAAAGTCAGCATCAGTTAATCATTCCTTACAAATTAAATGCAACATATTTTATCACAGTAAATATGTTTAACACAAGTGAAGACACCGCGCCCTGGATGAAATCTGTGTGAACGGATACCGAAGATGATGTGGATAAAAAAACAGAAACAGGAGCGTAAGCTTCTTCTGAAATGGCTGGGGTGGAGGTTTTTTTAGATGAGATCACGAAATACTACATGATCAGAAAAGAGGCTGAAGGATATGGGCTATGAGCTGAAATCGGCGCGTTATCTGGCGCGGGATGTACTGGAACGGGCTGTGCAGCCGGGAGATACGGTGATTGATGCCACGATGGGAAACGGACATGATACCCTGATGCTGTGCGAAGCGGTTGGGCCCGAAGGAAAGGTTTATGCCTTCGATATCCAGGAGGCAGCTGTAAAGGAGACCGGGAAACTGCTTTTGGTTCACGGAATGGCGGACCGGGCCAGACTGATTCACAGCGGGCATGAACATATGCGGGAATTTGCAGAGGAACCGGTTCAGGCGGTTGTGTTTAATCTCGGCTGGCTGCCAGGAGGAGATCATTCCGTCACAACACACTGGGAGACAACTTCCTGTGCCGTTCAGGCGGCACTGGAATTGCTGAAGCCTGGCGGGGTGCTGGTCATCTGTGCTTATCCGGGTCATGCTGAAGGTGACCGGGAACGGAAGGAACTGCCCGGACTGCTGAGCAGTCTGAGCAATCGGGAGTACAATGTGCTGCGTCAGCAGTTCTTGAATGCGGGTATCGGAGCGCCTGAATGTTTTGTGGTACAGAAGTTGACAGTGGCTAGTGAATAGTGACTAGTTGATAGAATGGGGATTCATCGACTGTACCCGAAATGACATTGAGCGGTTGGGATGACACGGAGATTGTCGGGATAGCGAGGAGGAAGAGCAGAATGCAGAAGAGGATCACTACGTCGGGGCCGCTGCACGACGAGAATGGGAAATTGATCGAGACCGGATACGCGACGAAACTGCTCAGAACCTACGACCGCAGCCGAGTGGCGGCAAAGCGGACGCGGATCAAGGAGTGGGACTACTACGCAGTCTGCACCGACCGCTTTGCCCTGGCGCTGACGATCGACCATAACGGCTACATGACCATGGACAGTATTTCTTTGCTGGATTTTGAAAAAAATAAACAGGTGACGAAGTCGGTTATCGGTCTTCCGTTCATGAAGAAACGGGAGCTGCCCATCACAAGTGAGAAGGGCGATATCTGCGTGAAGGGGAAAGAGTATATGCTCTCGTTTGAAAATGACGGGCATGACCGCCGTCTGATCGGTTTTATGAACAATTTCAGCGGCAGGGAAACCGTTTCCTTTGACCTGTATCTGACCGATGCGCCGAAGGAGAGCATGGTGATCGTGACGCCTTTCAGGGATCATCCGGAAGCCTTTTTCTATAATCAGAAAATTAACTGTATACGGGTTGCCGGCTGCATCCGCTTAGGCCATGAGGAATATACATGCGACCCATCGGATACTTTTGCCGTCCTGGATTGGGGGCGGGGCGTATGGACGTACGACAATACCTGGTACTGGGGTTCCGCTTCCGGCCTTGCGGACGGCGTTCCTTTCGGGTTCAATATCGGTTACGGCTTCGGGGATACATCCGCGGCCAGCGAGAATGTGTTGTTTTACGGTGGGAAGATCCATAAACTGGGTCAGGTAAAATTTAAAATTCCGCAAAAGGACGGAAAGGATCATTTCATGGCACGGTGGAAGTTCACGAGCGATGACGGGCGGTTTAAGATGAAGTTTGAGCCTGTCATGGACAGAAGCTCAAAGACCAGCCTGGGAATCATCTGTTCGGATCAGCACCAGCTATTCGGGCGGTTTACAGGGACTGCAGTGCTGGACAACGGGAGGAAAATCCGGATTAACAATCTGATGGGGTTTGCGGAGAAAGTACGGAACAAGTGGTAAGTTTTCAAGTTTATTTTAAGGTTCATGTGTATCATAGGGGTCAGCCGGAAGAAACGGCTGACCCTGAATGATTGATGAAAGAAGGCAAAGAACATGATTAAAAAGATCATTGCGATTCTGATTACTCTGGCGATGCTGTTCAGCATTAGCCTGTCCGCGTTCGCGGATGATAGCGGAGAGCCTCCGGAACCGCCTTCGGGCGACATGACGCCGCCGGACGGCGGAAACGGACAGCCCCCGGAGAAACCGGACGGCAATCCTCCGGACGGAGCGCCCGGCGGCGGATTCGGAGGCGGAACCCCTCCCGGAAGAGAGACGGCGGACTTTACTTACACAGCGGTGACAGAGCTTACCGAGGCGGCGGAGCAGGCGGAGCAGACTTATACATCGGAAACCGCGGACGAAAGCGCGCTGATAATCAATACGTCGGACGCTGTGACAATCACCAATCCGACCGTTACAAAGACCGGCGACTCCAATGGCGGGGACAACTGCAATTTCTATGGCCTGAATGCGGGCGTGCTGGTCATGGGCGGAAGCACTGCGACGATCAGCGGAGGAATCATTGAAACCTCGGCCAGCGGCGCGAACGGGGTTTTCTCTTACGGAGGGAACGGCGGCAGGAACGGCACGGAAGGCGACGGAACGACCGTGAATATTTCCGATACGATCATCACTACGACCGGCGACGGGTCCGGCGGAATCATGACCACCGGCGGCGGAATCACCAATGCGTCGAATCTGACTGTGACAACCTCCGGCAGGTCTTCAGCGGCGATCCGTACGGATCGGGGAGGCGGAACGGTTGTCGTGGACGGTGGAACATATACTACTAACGGTCTGGGATCTCCGGCGATCTATTCCACGGCGGATATTACCGTAAAGAATGCGACGCTGGTATCGAACCTGTCCGAAGGTGTATGCATTGAGGGTATGAACTCCATTACACTGGAGAATTGCGACATGACGGCAAACAACACCCAGTGTAATGGAAAAGCCACTTTCCATGACACGATTATGATTTATCAAAGCATGTCCGGAGACGCGGACAGCGGTACCTCCTCTTTCACTATGACCGGCGGAAGCCTGACCAGTCAAAGTGGGCACATGTTCCACGTGACCAATACTCATGCGGTGATCACTCTGCGCGGAGTGAACCTGGTCAACGAAGGAAGCGATATCCTGCTGTCTGTATGCGATGACGGATGGAGCGGCGCGGACAATATCGCGGAACTGGTTGCTGACGGGCAGAAGCTGGAAGGCGCAATCCTGGTCGGAGAAGACTCAACGCTGAAACTGACGCTTACCAACGGATCAACGTTTGAGGGATATATCAACGGTGAAATCGAGAACGCGAAAGGAGAAACCTTGTCGACAAAGATCGGAACGGTGGAGGTTTCGCTGGATGAAACGAGTACCTGGACGCTGACGGCAGACACATATATCACTGGTTTTGCCGGAGACGCGGCCAATGTAAACGGAAACGGATATACGCTGTATGTGAATGGTGAGGCGCTGGAAGGGATCAGCTGATTTAAATTCAGAATAAAGGATTCAGAGATCGGAATTCAAACGGTTTTCGGAACGGTTTCGCCGGGAAACGGCGGCCGTTTCCTTTTTTCCTCTTGTTTCATTTTGTTGTAATCTGCTATAATGTATTTTATCAAAGAGAAGGAGAAACAATATGGCAAACGAAAAGGCGAAAGTGTTTTTTACTGATTTCAGGACGAGCCTGGATGTCAGCCAGGGAGTGAAACTGCAGAAACTTTGCCGTAAAGCGGGGATCGGGCAGATTAAGTTTGAAGGGAAATTTGCTGCCATCAAGCTGCACTTCGGCGAACTGGGAAACTTTGCGTATCTGCGTCCGAACTATATCAAGGCGGTGGCTGACCTGATCAAGGAACTGGGCGGAAAACCTTTCTTGACCGACTGCAACACACTGTATCCCGGAAGCAGGAAGAACGCGATCGATCACCTGTATAATGCCGACGTGGATGGCTTTAGCTACATGACCACAGGCTGCTACAACATTATCGCGGACGGACTGAAGGGTACAGATGATATCGTCGTTCCGGTGCCGAACGGCGAATACTGTAAGGAGGCTTATATCGGGCGGGCACTTTATGACGCCGATATTATCGTGTCGGTGAGTCACTTCAAGGGGCATGAAATGACCGGATTCGGCGGTGCGATCAAAAACATCGGGATGGGTGGCGGCAGCCGGGCCGGAAAGATGCACCAGCATAATGACGGCAAACCGGTGGTTGAGCTGGACCTGTGCCGCGGCTGCCGGCTATGCGCCAGAGAGTGCGGAAGTGATGCGATCTCCTATGAGAGTGGAAAAGCATACATCAATCAGGAAATCTGCAAAGGATGCGGCCGGTGCATCGGTGCTTGCGCATTTGATGCCATCCATGCCACCTCTGGTACCGCTGCCGACATGCTCGGACGGAAGATGGCGGAATATACCGCGGCCATTTGCGCCGGAAAGCCGTGTTTCCATATTTCCCTGATCATGGATGTGTCGCCCAACTGTGACTGTCACGGGGAAAACGATGCGCCGATTCTGCCGGACATCGGCATGCTGGCCTCCTTCGACCCGGTGGCGCTGGATCAGGCCTGCGTAGATCTGTGTCAGGCGGCTGAACCGCTGCCCAACAGCCAGCTGGCGGATAATCTGGCCAGGCCGGAGTGGCACCACCATCACGATCATTTCAAGGACAGCAATCCGAACGTCAGCTGGCGTGAAACGCTGGCTCACGGCGAAAAGATCGGCTTGGGTACACGTGAATATGAACTGATCCGGATGTAAGACGGAGAACTGAAGGAGAAGGGAAATGAGAGAGAAGACAACAACGGTCCAGATTGTGATGCCGCAGCACTGCAACGGTTATGCCAAGCCGAGACTTTTCGGCGGGCAGATCATGGCATGGATCGACGTAGTGGGTGCGGTGGCTGCGCGGCGGTATACAGGGAGAGCGGTGACCACGGTATGCATTGACAACCTGACCTTTCTGAAGCCAGCATATCTGAATGATACCGTTGTTCAGGAAGCGATGGTCACCTGGACGGGAAGAACTTCGCTGGAAGTTCGGGTGGATAGTATGGTGGAGCGGCTGGACGGGAGCAGAGAACTGATCAACCGCGCGTATGTGGTGTTTGTCGCGCTGGATGATGAGGATAAGCCGACGACTGTGCCGCCGTTTGTACCGGAGACAGAGGAAGAAATCAGAAATTTCCACGATGCGGATACCAGGAAACGGATGCGGATGAGCCTCGGGAACGAGGAAAAGGAAGGAAAGTGAAAGGCTTCTCCGGTTGAGTGGTTGCATTAGTCTTGTTTTTTTGTCACAGATTAGTTACAGAACAATTGACACCGGAAAGCGGCTAAGGTAGACTTTCCCGGAAGGCAAAGGCGTCTTCGAGCGTTTGGCTCGGAGACGCTTTTCAGTAAAACATATTTTCCGGAGAG
Organism: uncultured Eubacteriales bacterium; assembly: GCA_900315315.1. Classification (GTDB taxonomy): domain Bacteria; phylum Bacillota; class Clostridia; order Christensenellales; family Aristaeellaceae; genus Aristaeella. The sequence goes on from OMYT01000017.1 coordinate 65,924, forward strand.
GTGGGAAGCAGATGGAAGGCTTTCTGAAGGGCTTGGCCGATGTAAACGGTGCTGTGAACGGTGTGGTTTGGGGTGTTCCCGCGCTGGCGCTGCTCGCATTTGTCGGAGTGCTGATGACTGTGCTGACAAAGGTTTTCCAGGTGACACATTTTGGACACTGGATGAAAAAAACGATCGGCGCCGTATTCAAGGACAAACATGTAACGACCCATACTTCCGATAAGAGCATTTCTCAATTCCAGAGCCTTTGTACGGCATTGGCGGCAACTGTTGGGACGGGCAATATCGTCGGCGTTGCAGGCGCCATTCTTATGGGTGGCCCGGGTGCGGTGTTCTGGATGTGGGTGATGGCCTTCCTGGGCATGATGACCAACTATTCCGAGAATGTATTGGGGATCTATTACCGGCGGAAGAACTCCGCGGGTGAATGGTCCGGCGGGGCAATGTACTACCTGCGGGACGGCCTCGGATCGAAGAAAGGCTGCAAAGGCATCGGTAAGGTGCTGGCGGGATTGTTCGCTTTCTTCTGTCTGTTTGCTTCTTTCGGTATCGGCAACATGACGCAGGTGAACGCGATTTCCGGCAACATGATGAACGTGTTCGGGGTTCCGACCTGGGTGACTGGCGTAGTGATCATGGTTCTCGTCGGCCTGGTAGTCGTCGGCGGCCTGAAGCGGATTGCGTCTGTGACGGAAAAGATCGTGCCCTTCATGGTTATTCTATACATGATCGGGACGATTACGATCTTTTTCCTGCATATTGATCAGTTTGTTCCCGTGTTCAAAGCGATTTTCAAAGGCGCATTTGGGATGCAGGCTGCTGCGGGCGGCGTTGTGGGTTACGGGATCAAGCTTGCGATTGAATGGGGCATGAAGCGGGGCGTATTCTCCAATGAGGCCGGCCTCGGTTCTTCGGTCATGGTACATTCCAACTCCAACGTTAAGGAACCTGTGAAGCAGGGCATGTGGGGCATCTTCGAAGTGTTTGCGGATACGATCATCGTCTGCACGCTGACGGCATTCGCGGTGCTGTCTTCCGGGCTGATTGACCTGCAGACCGGTCAGCTTATGGATTCATTCAGTAATCTGACCAAAAACGACTTGGTTGCGACGGTTTTCCAGCAGAAATTCGGCGTGATCGGTTCCGGCTTCATTGCCGTATCCATTATGCTCTTTGCTTTTTCCACCGTACTGGGCTGGAGCCATTACGGCACGAAGGCTTGTGAATACATGCTGGGGGAAAAATGGACGATCATGTACCGTGTGCTTTTTGTGGCTGCGGTTTTCGGCGGCGCTGTAATGGGGGATAACCTGGCCTGGGACCTGGCTGATACCTTCAACGGATTGATGATGATCCCGAACCTGATCGGTGTAATCGCACTGTCAGGTGTTGTGGCGAAGATTACGAAGAATTATATTGACCGTACATTCAGAAAACTCGATGTCAAACCGATGTATTCGGCTTTCCCGGATGTGCAGGCCGCGCAGGAAGCGGCGCCTGATACAGAGGAAGATGATTGAAATAAAGGACGGCACTTTCAGTTCCCGGAAGCTTATTCCGGGAATTTGTTTTTAGTGTGCTTGCGTATTCAGGATATAGATGATAAAATACAGTTGTATTGAAATGTATCAATACAATGAAGGGGTGACAGGGATGAAGAAACTGCAGACGGAAAGCGCCAGCCCTCTGTATCATCAGCTGATGCAGCGGATCCGGGTAGATATCGAGAAAGGGAAATATCCCGTCGGAAGCAAAATACCGCCGGAACACGAACTTGAAGAAACATATCAACTGAGCCGGGTCACGGTGCGTAGGGCGCTTGCGGAGCTGACAGAGATCGGGCTGCTTGAGAGAAAACAGGGGAAAGGTACCTTTGTGTCCGTGCCGAGAATCCGACAGGACCTGAAAAGCCTTCACAGTTTCCATGATGCCTGCCAACAGAACGGCAGGATTGCGTCAACCGATGTGATCCATATTATTGAAACGACCGCGGATGCCCGGGATGCGGAGGATCTGAACCTGAAACCGGGAAGCCGGGTGGTTGAAACCCTGAGGCTTCGCAAGGCGGACGGCGAACCTGTGGTGCTTGAACGTAACAGGTTTTCCATGGCCTTTGCCTATCTGGAAGATGAAGATCTGAAGGGAAGCCTGTATGCGATTCTGCGGGAATATGGTACAGAACCCACCCAGGCTATGCATGATATCTCCCTGTGCTACGCTACGGCGGAACAGGCAGGATATCTGGGAATAGAGGAAGGCGCTCCACTGCTGAAACTGCATGAACTGATTTTCGATCAGCGGGGCAGGCCGCTGCATAACAGTCTGCAACTGATCCGCGGTGATCGTTTTGTGTTCAGAATCTGAAAGCTTTGTCAAGTTCATTGAGCGGAATCACAAAAAGTGTTAAAATCTGAACGGGAAGGGAGGCGACCATGATGTCTGAGGAAAGGACTCTGACAGAAAAGAAACAGACGGAGAAACCGAAGAAACTATGGGACGGCGCCCTAAAAATGGTGAAGGGTGAGAACACAGCACAACTGATTGAGCAGTTTACCTCGGAAATGACACTGGTCGCGGAGGGCCTGTGTGAAGATCAAAGTAAGCTTCGCCGTGAAATGGACAGTATGATCACGGAGGAAGACAAACAGATTCAGAAGCTACAGACGAAGGTTGACCAACTGGAAACCTTGCTGGATGAAGAACGGAATGCCCATGACAGAGATCTGACGGAATTGCGGACGAGGCTGGCATCCCTGGAAAAGAAGATGCCGAAGGAAACATCGAAAGAAATATCAAAGGACAGAAAAAAAGCAGGAAGTATTATACGGGATGCGACCTGGCTGGTTGCGATTGCCGCCGGAGCATGGATTATCGTGACGATCCTGAATAAGTTCTTTTAAAGGGACTGTTGCCTGAAATGATCCGACTTTACCCGGACGGACAGGGAGGTGAACCTGAATGAAGACTTACGAAGAAATTGTAAAAGAATACAAAAAACGTCAGCATGATACCGTGGTGGATACGCTCGCGACAGGGCTGACCTATATGGATGAGATTGCTGTGGATACCGGCCTGCTGGAGGAAACCGGAATCCTGACGGAATTGACAGAGAGTGTTACCGGCCTGCTTCCTTTTATGATTATTTCGGTTCATGAGGGAACGAAAGTGCTGCTGGGCCGAAAACCCGGAAAGGCCGGGCTGAAGGATGGTGCGTACCGGATGGTCAAAACCGGGGCGGCAATGGGTGTCGGGGCTGCTGTTGCCGGCGCGGCCGGCTTCTGGGCAGCGATCCCCGTGACTATGGGCGTGCGGGCCCTGTTTGACCGGTACCGCAGCAAAACGCTGACAGGGCGACGCGTTCAGGGACGGATTCAACGATTACATGAACTGAACCGCTTTATCCGCTATGAAGAAACGGAAGAAAACAATGAAAACGCAGCAGAAAACACCGTGACAGGTGCAGTGACCGTTGCAGGAGAGATCAAATGAGATTTACAAAGATGCAGGGCCTCGGCAATGATTATATCTATGTTAACTGCCTGAAAGAAGCCGTTCCGGATCCTTCCGGAACAGCACGGAAGATCAGTGACCGGCACTTCGGCGTCGGCTCAGACGGACTGGTGCTGATTCTGCCGGATGAGCAGGCGGACTTCAGGATGCGGATGTTCAATTCTGACGGAAGCGAATCGGAAATGTGCGGCAATGCAGCCAGATGCGTCGGGAAATATATCCATGACCGCGGTCTGAGTGAAAAAGAAGAAATCCGCCTGATGACGGGAGCCGGGCTGAAGATTCTTAAACTGAGCATCCTGGACGGAAAAGCCGAAAGCGTAAAGGTCGATATGGGAGAACCGATTCTGGAGGCGGAACGGATCCCGACGACACTGACAGGATTGCAGGTGATCAATACACCGATTGAAGCGCTGGGGCAAACCTACAGCGCGACCTGTGTGAGCATGGGCAACCCGCATGCGGTGATCTTTGTGGAGGATGCGGAGAGCTTCGATGTGCAAACAATCGGTCCGGTCATTGAAAATTATCCACTGTTTCCCAGAAAGACAAACGTTGAATTTGTGACGGTTTCAGACCGGGAACATCTGAGAATGCGTGTATGGGAACGCGGCGCGGGTGAGACCATGGCCTGCGGTACCGGCGCCTGTGCGACGCTGGTTGCAGCTGTTCTGAACGGATTCAGTGAAAGAAAAGCGACCCTCCTGCTGAACGGAGGACCGCTGATGGTTGAATGGGATCCGGAAACCAATCACGTGTTCCAGGAAGGCCCTGCGAAATTTGTGTTTGACGGGGATTACTGACCCAATAACATCATGTTCATGATGCCGGAATCCGTCAGATCATCGAGCAGACTCTGACAGGCAGAGGTCGGTGCTTCAGCAACAAAATCAAGCAGGCTTTTGACCAGCGTTTTGGTTACAGCATTCTTGAATTTTGCCATATAGTATTCGCTGAAGGAGAAGAAATTATACGTTCCGTATAGCTGTTCTGAGGTATAGTTGTAATCCGGAACTGATTCGGCGGTGCCCGGAACGATGGTTCCTTCGCATTTCAGGAGGGTTACGGGATCGCCGCTTTCCTGAGGAATTGAAACGGAGACGGAAACGGATCCGTTTTTTTCGCCTTTCCCTTCTGCAGACAGGCTGAAGTTTGGATACAACGCGCCCTCGATGGAGGCGGCAAGCGAAAAGGAAGCGTCGCAGGGGAAGGAAAGCGGCAAGGAAGTTCCGGAAGCGGAAAGCTTCACCATGGTTTCCGGCCACTGCGAGTCTTCCTCGTCTTCATATTCGCTTTCGGATTCTTCTTCCTCTTCGAGAGGCTGGAAACCCTGATCATCGAGACCCGGAGGCAGGAGGGAAGTCTTGTTCCGGATCATGGATCCATCCAGGGTAAAGCTGAAACTGTCTTCCCCGTTTGTCCGGGTAAAGGTAACAGTGGGAACATATCTGTTTTCATCGGCCGGAAGAGTCAGGGACCATGTCTGATTCTTTTCTGTTTTCTCCCGGGAGAACAGCGTCTGCCCGGCTGCGTTTTTCCAGGTCTCTGTCCCGTCATTGATTTCAACGGTTATTGGCTCTCCGACCGAAACAAAATCTTTCAGATAAGAAGGGATACCGTTCAGTTCCGCTTCAACTGCTTCGGGTGCGGATGAAACGGAATAAAGCGCATTCATCCATACGTTCAGGTTTGTATCGTTTTCAAGCAAATCTGCCCAGACATCGGCAAGCTTTGTGATCTGTTCTGTGCTGATCTCACGGCTGACATCCCCGGGGCCGGTGTATTGGTTGAATGCTTCCCGGACGTACCACAGGTTATGTTCGTATACAACAGGATAAAGGAGTGCAAGGGCAGGGAGAGGCGTATCCAGAGATTTTTTAACTTTGATTGCAAACTCCGCCAAGGCGATCATATTGAACTGAAGCGTTTCATCGGCAATGACGGGAGAAGTCAGGAAAAGCAGACGAGGGGTTCCGTAAAACCGGAAGGGGATGGAAACTTCGGGTTTGTTCCTGAAAAACAGGACAGCATTCATATCAAAGGACTCTGTCGCTTCGCAAATGGTGATATCACCGCGGAGTTCAAGGGCATCCAGCAGATCAGCATAACCGCGGGCACGGCTGCGGGAACGGGCGGGAAATGCGTCCGGATTCAGGGAAAAGGTCAGATCCAGATCATAGCGCTGCGAGGCCGGCTTTTCCTCTTCCGCTGAAGCGAAGGAAAAGAAGAGGGCAAGGATAAGCAGGAAACAAAACAAACGCTTCATCATAACAGATGGCTTCCTTTCCATGGGAGACTTAACAGAATAATAATATTTTACCATATTTTTCACAGCGATCGCAACGGGGATCAGTCTTCATCGGTGACGATCCAGACGCTGGGATCATTCTGATAACGGCTGGCATATTCGTCGTTCAGTTTCAGCTGGGTTTGAATGTTGGCAATCCCGTTCTGACGGAGACCGGCGTATGTCTGATAATTCCGGACCGCTTCAACAGTCCCTTCGCCATACCGGCCTGAAACAAGGTCCGGCTCCAGAAAACCGAGATAAGAAAGCTTCTCCTGGAGTTGACGAACTTTTTCTCCTTGATTTCCAAAGGACATTGTAATATCCGCAACGTCATGAACCGTGCCGTACCCAAGGATGCTTTGACTGTTCAGACCATAGGTATCACGGGCGACGGCAGAAGGCTTGTTTCCTTCGATTACATGAACCAGAACCGCGTCGGTGACAGTATCCCGGGTGCAGTACTCTACCATGGCCACATGCTCGGTGTCGGGTCCGCCGGAGAAGGAAAAGAAAACCCAATCGCCGGGCTGGGGAATATAATCCCCTGATTTCAGGAAGGAAGACTGGCCTTTCAGCCATTCATATCCCCAGCCTTCCACCTGACCTTTCCGGACAACATAGCGCCCGGCACGGATGAACCAATCTCTGCCGGTGTTGGAGGAGGTATAGAAGGGGTAGATGTTGCGGAGAAGCTTTGTTCCCCAGCGCTGATCCACCTGGTCAACACACCAGCACTGGAACTCGGCGCACCATTGGGCGGCAGGATCGCCGGCCCATGCACCGTATTTGGTTCGTCCGTGATCTTCGACATAGCCGACTTCTTCAGAAGCGACCTGAAGGAGATGCTGCACATATTCCGGAACGGGGTAGGCAGGCTGGATGGTTTCTTCTTCCGCGAGAGAGCGAAAAGGAAGAAGGAAAATGAAAAGGAACAGCAAAACTGATCTGTATTTCACCCCGGTTCCTCCTTTCCTCTAAAAATATTATAACAGAAGAAACCATAATAAAACAAGGCGGACGCAATTGCGCCCGCCCGGGGAACCGTGCGAATTACTTGATTTCGACGGTCGCACCGACAGCCTTGAACTGCTCGGCGATCTTTTCGGCTTCTTCCTTGGAGACGCCTTCCTTGATGGTCTTGGGAGCGGATTCCACCATGTCTTTGGCTTCCTTCAGACCCAGACCGGAAACGACTTCACGAACAACCTTGATGACCTTGATCTTTTCGGAGCCGGCATCCTTCAGCACGACGTCGAATTCGGTCTTTTCTTCAGCGGCTTCGGCAGCAGCACCGCCGGCAGCGGGACCGCCGGCAACGGCGATCGCGCCGGTTACGCCGAATTTTTCTTTCATTTCGTCAACGAGTTCTTTCACTTGAAGCAGAGTCATGGACTCAATGGCTTCGAGAATTTCCTGATTAGTCATTGAAATATTCCTCCATCTTTATTTTCGTAAGTTTTTCGGTTAAGCGGCACTCAGGCCGCAGGGAGCATCAGGCGGCGGATTCCTTCTTCTCGGCGATCTCCTCGAGGACGGAAACCAGCGCAGATACGGGGGAAACCAGGCAGCCCACCACGGTGGCATAAAGCTCTTCGCGGCTGGGTGTTGCAGCCAGACCTTTGATGGTATTGACATCGATCACTTCAGTACCCATCAGGCCGCCACGGATTTCCAGAGAGGTCAGCTTGTTCTTTTCGATAAAGTTGGAAATAATTTTCGGACCGGCGGTCACGTCTTTCTCACTGAAGACGAAGGCGTTAGGGCCTTCAAGAAGAGAATCCAGACCTTCGATGTTCAGTTCCTGCAGGGCGCGGTTTACCAGACGGTTCTTCAGAACACAGTAGTGAACTCCGCCTTCCCGGCACTGCTTGCGCAGTTCGGTCACCTGCTCAACGGTCAGACCGCTGTAGGAACAAATGATCATGCATTCGGCATTCTTCAGCTTTTCAACGATGTCGGCAACGACTTGCTTTTTTGCTTCCAGATTAGCGCTCATTTTTCTTTCGCACCTCCTGCCCGGCTCAGAATAAAGAAACCCTTGCGTGCAGGCGCAAGGGAAATAAAATCAATCCACTCACACCTCGGCAGGCGGGAAACCCCTTTAAATCTTACGATACCGGCTGTCTTCGGCACAGGCTTCTTCAGAAACCGAAGATATATTAGCACAGTGATGAATATGTGTCAAGTTTTCTGTTTAAAAACAAGAAGTTTGCTTGCGACATAATTCAGCAGGATGACCAGAATGTTGACACCGGTTTTGACCCAAAGATCCGGCCAATGAAGGCAATCGACCAGCAGATACATAAGCACCCAGTCCAGAACACCTGTCCCCAGACGGCAGAGAAAGAAAGAAACGGATTCCCGGATAATCTCTTTCCGAGTGGAAGCTTCACTGTGGAAAACCCATTTCCGGTTGGTCAGATAAGCGAAGAAAACGGCAAAAAACCACGCGATAACCGTGCTTGGGACGACAGGCAGGCCCAGCGGGTGGGCACAGAGCCAATAAACGCCGATATTGACAGCAGTGGTCAGTGCACCGAAAACAAGATAAAGAATCTTGTCCAGATGTTTTATAAACAGCTGTTTGATCATAGGACCTCCGAGCATCTGAGGAGAGCCTGCTCAATGACGGCGTCCATATCATAATACCTGTAGTCGCCCAGCCGGCCGCCGAAGATCACACGGGATTCACTGGCAGCGAGCTTCCGGTAGGCCTCGGCAAGGTCATTGTTCTTCCTGTCATTGATCGGATAATAGGGCTCGTCTCCGGGTTTCCATTCGGCAGGGTATTCCCGGCTGATTACGGTGGTCGGAAGGTCATTTCCGTCTTCATTCCTGCCGAATTCAAACCATTTGTGTTCAATAATCCGGGTGAAAGGAACCTCGCGGTCTGTATAATTGATTACAGCATTACCCTGATAGTTGCCGATTTCGAGATGTTCATTCTCGAAACGGAGGGAACGGTATTCAAGACGGCCCAGACGGTTATCAAAGAAAGCATCAAGGGGACCGGTATAAACGACATGGTCCGCCAAAGAGTCAAACCTGTGACGGTCCGCCAGATAATCTTCATTCAGTCGGACCTCTGTACCGGAAAGCATGCGGCTGACCATTTCGGTATATCCACCGACGGGAATCCCCTGATACAGAGAATTGAAGTAATTATTATCAAACGTAAAGCGAACCGGAAGTCTTCGGATGATAAAGGAAGGAAGCTCGGTACAAGGGCGCCCCCACTGCTTTTCGGTGTAACCTTTGATCAGTTTTTCATAGATGTCCCGGCCGACAAGGGAGATCGCCTGTTCCTCCAGATTACGGGGCTCTCCGGTAATCTCTCCGCGCTGTTCCGCAATTTTCGCCGCAGCTTCATCAGGTGTGACGACGCCCCACATCTTATTAAAAGTATACATATTAAAAGGGAGGGAATAGAGTTCCCCCCTGAAGTTGGCTACGGGCGCGTTTGTGAAACGGTTGAAAGACGCAAAGCGGTTTACATAAGCCCATACTTCCGGATTGTTGGTATGGAAAATATGCGCACCATAACGATGGATGAGGATTCCGTTGATCTTTTCGGTATGAACATTGCCGGCAATATGCGGCCGTCTGTCAATCACGAGGACTTTTTTTCCGCGGTCAGCTGCTTCACGGGCAAAGACAGCACCGTAAAGGCCGGCGCCGACGATCAGGTAATCATACTTCACGTCCGAAATCTCCTTCGGAAATATATTTCCTGTAAATTGTAGCACAATAAACATGACGCAGCAAGATATAGTAGGAAGAGTCGAGAAACCCTTGAAAGCAAAGTGTTCATAGAAAATAAAAAAGAAATAAACAAAACGTAAATTTGTAAATAATAGTAATAATATCTTAATAAATTAATTGACTTTTTAACGATTTGGTAATAATATAAGGTCGAAAGGCTATTGAAAGGAGGCAGCTCAGATGAAAAAGCTGAAAAGCGCACTTCTGCTGATCTTTTTGCTGTGTCTGCTTCCAGTCTGTACGGCCCTGGCGAAAACCGGCAGGGTAACTGCCTCCTCTCTGAACATGCGAAAGAGCGCCTCTTCTGACAGTAAGGTCGTGGGAACGCTGCGGGAAGGCGACAAGGTGACGATCAAAGATTCCAAAGGAAGCTGGTACAAGGTTTCCAAGGGAAGCAAGACGGGCTATGTCTACAAGAAATATATCGATGTATCCGGTAGCGGATCTTCGTCTTCCGGGAGCAAGTCATCTGGAAATAAGAAAAGCTCCAAGTCCTCGGGAAATTCAGACGGTACCTGTGGACCGGGTGACTCCGGAAGCGCGGTTAAGAAGGTACAGCAACGACTGAAAAAGCTTGGTTATTATACTGGTTCCGCAGATGGGGATTACGGCGGGGGAACGAAGGCAGCTGTCAAGAACTTCCAGAAACGAAACGGGCTAAAAGCAACAGGAACAGTAAACAAAAAGACGCTTTCGAAACTGAATTCATCCGGGGCAAAGAAAGCGAAGGCATCGGATGCAGCAGGCGGTGACAGCGGAAAAGGTGCCGGATCAACAGAACGGCTGAACTGGTTTAACGGCGGAAGCAACAAGATTCCGAAGGGCGCTGTTTTTCAGGTGAAGGATATCAAAACGGGAATCGTTTTTACGGTAAAACGTTGGAGTGGAGCGAATCATATCGACGCGGAACCGAAAACGTCGTCGGATACGGCCAAGATGAGAAAGATCTTTGGACACTGGAGCTGGCGGAGAAGAGCAGTCCTCGTCAAATATAACGGACATGTTTATGCGGGATCGATGAACGGTATGCCTCACGGAACGCAGACAATCAAGGGGAACAATTTTGACGGACATTTCTGCATTCATTTCTACGGCAGTAAAACGCATGGCAGTAAAAAGGTGGATTCCATGCATCAGAACTGTGTGGCTGAAGCAATGAAACATACCTGGTAAAGAAATATATTTATATTAGGGTTTGCTCAACAAACCAAAAACATAACAAATTCAACGTGTAGGGCGTGGTTCATGGTATAATAAGTGCAAGGTTAGAAGATCTCAACGCC
>OMYT01000132.1 GCA_900315315.1 uncultured Eubacteriales bacterium
GCGGACGGCATCGGGACTTTATGCCATTTTTGGTATAAAGTCCGAACTGCAGGACTTTTTGCCATTTTGGGCATAAAGTCCGACTGGCTCCGCATTCGTGTTTGTTTTACCGCAAAAGCTGTGATATAGTATTGGCAGACGAAAAACGCTGAATAACCGGAGGGATCCTGATGGACGAGAAGAAAAAGAAAAGGATGCTCGACGACGAGTTGCTGGATAATGTTGTCGGCGGTGTGAAAATGACCGTCGCAAATCCCAACGCTGGCTATATAAACTGTCGTGAAGGCCCCGGAACAAGTTACTCAGTGGGATATTCTCTTAACAATGGAAAAACTGTTCGCACAACCGGTAGGACAGTTTATAACGACAATGACGGATATACCTGGAGTGAATTGGATGATGGTTACTGGGTGGCTTCTAGTTTATTGGAATGATGATAGATAAGACGCAGGACTGTAGAGTGCCCAGGACTTTCGCTCATTTTTGACCGAAAGTCCCTTTTTCGTTCTCAGTGATACCCGGTTTCCAGAATCCTGCACACGCAGGCCGCGCTGTCCGGCGCATCGTCATGTTCGGCGTTCTCGGTGTAATCGAGGATCTGGTCGATGTATTCCGGATCGGTGCCTTCCAGGAAAACAATGTTCGGCCACCATTTCTTCAGATAGGTGCTGATCTTGATGAACTTGTTCATGTGCTCGTCATAGCCCAGGGCATAGTGATGCCGCTTCATGAACTCCTTGACCAGGAAACCCTTGTCCCCGTTCCGTTCGCAGCGGATCGGGGCGCATTTCAGGCGGTTGCTTTCGGCGATGATCTGGTCCATCACCTTATCGACGGCGCAGTGCCAGAGCCGGCCGTAGAGATAGATGGTATTGCTGTGCCAGTCCCGCTTGCCGCAGGTGAAGGCGGTGTAGTCACCGCCGCCGTAGGCGGCATCCACATGGGCGCAACCGTGAAGAATCGGAAGAGCGCTGTCGGTGAACTTCGGCGCTGTCTCGAAGATCACCTCGGAAGACGCGATATGCTTCAGCTCGTAGTTCGCGGCAAAGAGGGACGGCGCCATGCTCTGGCGCAGTTCCTCGATCTTTTCCTTCGACAGCAGGCCCGTCTGGTAACAGTCCCACCGCTCGATGTTCGGCATCTTCGAAAAGACGTCGTCCTTGTGCCAGGGCGTTCCCAGGTTAATGATGCGCCCGCCCCGGTTCCGGATGTTCTGCAGTTCGTCATACTGCCGCTTCGTCCGCTCCCGCTCCGCCCGGCTCTCCCGGTCATCCTTGTTGCAGATATCGTCGGTAATCACGTAAAAGGAGTGCTTGCCGGTGATGGACGCCCGGATGCCCAGACCCAGCAGCTGCGGCGCGCCCATGGGCGACGTCCAAAGATTTGTCGACAGGTGGTTCATGGACTCCCCTTCCACGGACAGTTCCTTTCCGCTGTGCATCTCCTTCACCAGATCGTAAAAGAAAACGCTGTGCAGGATTTTCGATACCATGCCCAGCATTTCGGATACGTCGCTGTCCGTCTTGCGCAGGAAGATGATATTCCGCTCCGGATAGTACACCAGGATGATTGCGATGGCCACCGCCAGGCAGGATGACTTGAAGGATCCGCGGTGGGCCTGCAGGGTATAGTCCCCGCCGCCGAACACCATCTTTTTGATCCATTTGCCATGCAGCTCCGTCAGGTCGGCAAAGCCCACCTCATGGCCGATCTTCTCCGGGTGGTCAAAAAAAATGTCAAGATCCATTCCCGTCAACCTCCAGGCGGATGCGGGCGGCGATGGCCTCCAGCCGGGCCCGGGAAGATTCCCCGGACTCCATTTCAGCCTTCAGTTTGATCGCCGCTTCCGGCTTACCGTAGGTTCTTTCCAGAATAATCTCCATAATCCGGACCTTTACGTTCGCCGGCGTCTTTTCGTTGTCCAACAGTTTCGTCATTCTTCCCGCGACGCCGGGCGCCAGCTTTTTGATCTCCTCCAGCGCCTCCCGTTCCTCCCAGGTCGGCTTTCGCCTTCCGGAAGGATTGCCGGAGCTCCCCGGCAGAAACTTCCCGTCCCGGTCCCGCTGCACCTCCGGCGGCTCCCGGGGAATTTCCTCCCCGAACATCGTGAGCTGTCTGCATTCTTCCATCCGGATCCTCCTCTGCCAATGAAAAAACCCGGCGGAAAGCTCCGTCGGGCCTTGTCGGTCAGGATAAGTATATCAGATACAGCCACTGCAGGAAAGTGAAGGATGGTGAAGGATCTTCATGCTTCCCGGGCACATTCCACAGGAACAGACTGCAGATAGAGCGTATCCGGGCTGATATCAACATCTCCCGGCCATATCACTGTTCCAAACTCAACACGGGCAGATGAAAACACATCACGTACCTTTTTGTAAGCCGGCAAATCCAACAATGATGAAGCGTCAAAAATACGCTGTTCACCGTTCCGGAACGTCAGTAAAAGACGATAATCCGGACAGGTTTCCACTGCGGAAACACGAGGCAGCAGTTTTTCCGCGCCGTGAATATATTCCATTTCGCAACCTCCTTCTGCCTGTCAGCGCAACGGCTCGATCCTGTAAACCTCTTCTCCGTTAACAGCCAGTTTCCAGTTGGCCGACAATTCTTCCTCATGCAGCAAGCACCAGGCCTTCACATAGGCCGCCTGTTTCTTTGGAAAATCACCGGCAATGATTTCCCCGGTCAAATCAAACACAGCTTCATCTTCCGCATAATACACATGAATATGGGGCATCTTATGCCTGTCATTATCCTGAAAATACATCCTGATAATAATCCCGTAAAAAGAAGATATTGACGGCATTAAGCACTCCTCCTCACACTTGAATAATACCACACAAACAAAAAACAGGAAAGAGACAAATGCCCTTTCCCGCAAAATGGTCCATCGACAGATTCAGAATGACACAGCGCCCTCCTCATGATATCTGTCTTCCAACACCCGTTCCACCGCCTTCAGGGCTTCCCGGTGCCGGTCCTTCGCCCAGCGGCTGGTGATGCCCAGATCAATGGCGATTTCGTCCCAGGGCTGAAAGAGGAGATGCCGTTTCTCCAGGATCAGCCGCAGGGTCACATCCTCCACGCAGTCGATGACTTCCCGGATTTCGCGCTTGGCATCCACCAGCGCGTCGATGCGGGCGTTCAGGGTTTCTTCTTCCTCTACAATCTTCGCGATGGTCGACTGCATCGCGGTGACATCGAGGGTGTGGGAGACAGGTTCCTGATCCGAATAAGACCGGACCTGGGTGGCCAGGGCCCGCAGGTCGGCAATCTGCTGGAGTTTCGACTGGACCTGGAGCTCCAGCTTGTAGCCCTGGGAGAGAAAAGTTAATGCTGTCATTACGCTACCTCCTTTTTGAGTCCTTCCAGAATCATGTTTCCGTCAACGTCCGACAACTGCATAAACCAGCGGGAGCGAAAGAATGCTTCCACTTCCCGGATCATCTTCTGTGCCTCGATCTGGCCGGGTTTTCGCCGCACCAGACGGCGGCATTTGCGATAATCCTCCACGGCCTGGAGGATTATTGCTTGAGACAAGGCTTGCCAGTTCTGTTTCATATAGATCAGGCTCCTTTCTGGATTTCATTCCTGTTACTTGATGCAACCTGTTCCGAAGGAGATCCCTCGACTGGGCTCGGGATGACACGGTGTGGAAGCTGAGCCTTTACCGCATTGATCA
>OMYT01000018.1 GCA_900315315.1 uncultured Eubacteriales bacterium
CTTTTGCCCTTATTATGCAGGCGTATAGCCTGCTCCTTAATGGTTCTCCTGGTCTCTGGTGAGACCCTCAAAAGATTAATCGTATCCATGTGCTTATTATAGCACAGAAAAACAATTATGTCGATAATTATTTGCCAAAGAAATAATTGCACAATAATATGCGTGTGCGCTGTGTTGGTGCGGAGTGGAACATATCATTTCTTAAACGCGCTGCCGGCAGGTAATCTCCCCCCGGAGACTTCTCTCCGTCACTCCTCCGGTTTCCCGACCACCAGCGCGCCCAGGCTCTGAAAGTCAAATCCGGAAGCGTCAGCCATCGCCTGCTTTTCCTGCTCTTCGCTGACGGCGGAAAGTTTTCCGGTCAATTGCCGCCAGATGCTCTCCGTTCTGCAGGCCAGGAACGCCTTCAGCGTTTCGCAGGCTTTCCGGAATTCCTCCGCTGTGCAGAACGCCGTCGGGTCTTTTTCGATCCACGGCAGCAGCATTCCGCTGATCCGGTCGATTTCCGCTTCATATTCCCCGCTCAGCAGGTGGTCACTGAGAAGCTCGTTCAGGCTTTCATGATAGGCAGCCAGATATTCCGGATGGTTCCGGATCACCTTCCACAGCGGCCGGCTTTCCTCCTCCGCGTTGATCAGGGGCGTATCAATGCCGAGATTCAGCAGCCGGGCCGGATCTTCCCAGTATTCATACCCGATCACTGAAGGAAAGGTTCCGAAAGCCAGGTTATAGTCCCACGGGAACGCGGACAGTTTTCCGTTTTCTTCATACAGAATCAGATTGCTCAGCTGGCTTCCGGTATAGCTGTCGTAATTCAGCAGATAATTATGCGCGGCAAAAAAGCGGATGATCTGATCCATTTCGAAAAAGTCGTCAATATTTTCTTCCCGGGACAGGGCCTTGATCGCGGACACTACCGTCTGATCATCCTCCGGTTTCGCCTTTGTCCTGGCGTTATCCAGAATATCCGAATAGTTTGACTGTTCATCCCCCGTATAGACCAGATCCGCCCCGTGAATATCCGTCGCGGGAGGAAAGCCGTTCTTCCGGATCCAGTCCATCGATTCCCGGGTATAGGACGACGTATCAATCTTCCGCTCCACGCCGTAGATGACGCCTTTCCCCCGGAGCGCACGTTTCCGGAACCCTTTATCGACATCCTCCACCGCCATGTACAGCCCATGATCCGTTCCGTTCACCGTCAGCCATACATAGCTGACCAGCGGAGATTCGACGCCCGCGTCCCTGAACAACCGGTAGCTGACCAGATCCTTCATGAAGGTGCTGTCACAAAAGAGGTTGTTCAGATTGAGTTTGTCCAGTCCGTAATAGGTCTGACCCTTTACCTGTTTGCCGAAATTGACTTTGAAACTGTAGCGTGCGCTTTCCTCCTCCCCGTACGCCACGAAATACAGGCTGGAGAAGCCTTTCGTCGAGAAGGTGACATCGCCGAACGTCTCGCCGTCGATGTCAATATCGGCAATATACTTCGTTTTGCTGATCGGATCAGAGAGAAGATCCGCCCAGTCCTCATCAGCCAGCCGGATATCGATCCGATGGACATAACTCTGATCGAAGAGCTTATCAGCATAGGCAATCCCCGCACTGTCCGGATCGTCTGCGGAATCCGCCTGTCCGGCGCAGAAGCAGCAAACCAGAACAAGGCACATGCACAGCAGAATCAACAGTCTTTTTTTCAATGAGCACACCCCATCTGCAAAATCATAATTGCCGACCGTCCATTAAATCCGAAGTGATTCTGAACACCGGCTTCACCCACATCAGATTATTCGCCAAAAACAAAAAAAGCCCTGCTTCCGACAATGTCATTAAGATAAGCGGAGTTTCGGCTCCGCTTTCTTAAATTGCTCAGAAATGGTCACAAAGTTCGTTAAGTTAAGCTTCAGCATAGAAGAAATCCCGTTCCAATCGGAGCGGGATTAGTTTTTATGCGACATATAGCTGGAATTTGAATATGGCAAACAGGCATCCCATCTTCCCCAAGGATCACCGTTGTTGCGTCCGGCTTTTTGTAATCCGAGCCCATCTTCGCAAAAATCTTATTATTTGCCACGCCGACAGAGATCGTGACCCCGATCTCCTTTTTGACCCGTTCCCGGATCGTATCCGCCAGTTCCCGGGCAGTCATATGGTAATACTCCAGCGTTCCGCTCAGGTCCAGATAGGACTCGTCGATGGAGGCCGGCTCCACAAAATCCGTATAATCCCTGTAAATCAGATTCACCCGGTCAGATACCTGTTTGTAATATCCGTGCCGGGGCGGGACAAAGACAATCTCCGGGCATTTCTTCCTGGCCTGCCAGACCGTATCCGTCGTCTTCACGCCGAACTTTTTCGCCAGCTCATTCTTCGCCACCACAACCCCGACCCGTTCCTCCGGATCCCCAGCCACCGCCATCGGCACATCCTTCAGCTCCGGCCGTTCCAGGCATTCACAGGAAGCAAAGAAATTATTGCAATCACAGTGAAAAACCAACCGTTCCGCCATTATTATTTCTTCTTCCCCTTCTTCTCCCCGAACATTGGGATGACCTTGCCGTCCGGCTGCTTCCTTCCCTTTGAATCCTGCCCGTCCACAGGCATATTCTCCAGCCAGGCCATCAGATCATCATCGCCCTCATAATCACCGATAAAGTCCTCATCATCCTCTTCCCCGGAAACCAGCAGGGACTGATGCAGCAGATACGTGCCGGCATAATACAGATCCTCATCCAGCTTTTCACCGGTAACATCGCACATCATGCGTTCCAGGGCATACCGTTCCAGGAAATAAAGTCCCATCATATGGAGATCATCCGCAAAAGAATCTTCCTCAGAAAACCCGATTCCAATCTCAACCGTGGCAAACTGTGTGGAAAACAATTCATCAACAAGCTTTGTACCAGTTTCAAACTGTTCGTTCTTCAGAGAATACAATTCGTCCGGGGTTTTCTCGCCGCTTATCCCCAACCGCATGACCTCGACCTGCTTCCGCTGCAGATCCGCCAGTTTCTTCACCAGTTTGACTACCTTTTTCGGCAGTTCTCCGTTCTCGTAACCCATATTCCTCTCCTTTCCTGTCACACCATTCCCTTCAGCCGTTCGGCCAGGAGGGTGTTCCGCTTATCCACCGTCACATTCCGCACACAGTACCCGACGGCCTTCTTCTGCCCCACCAGGACGAGCGTCTTTTTCGCCCGGGTGACCCCGGTATAGAGCAAGTTCCGCTGGAGCATCATGAAATGGGACATCATGACCGGCATCACCACAATGGGGTATTCCGCACCCTGGGCCTTATGCACCGTGGTCGCGTAGGCCAGGACCATCTCGTCCAGCTCCGTCGCGTCGTATTCAATGCCTCGGTCGTCGAAACGCACCGTCAGGGTCCGGTCCTCCGGATCGATCTTTTCAATGGTCCCGATGTCCCCGTTGAAGACTTCCTTGTCATAGTTGTTCTTGATCTGCATGACCTTGTCCCCGGCGCGGAAGGTATAGCCACCCCGGTGCAGTTCCGGCCCCGGATTGCCCTTGAAATCCTTCACCGGCGGATTGACAGCCGCCTGCAGAAGCTGGTTCAGGTTCGCCGCCCCGACCACGCCGCGCTGCATGGGTGTGAGCACCTGGATCGCCTGCGGCGGCACATGATAAAACTTCGGCAGGCGGTTTTTGACCAGGTCCACAATGATCTCCGCCGCCTTTTCCGGCTCCTCCGCCTTCTGGAAGAAGAAATCCGTGCCGGCGCCGTTGGACAGGTCCGGGAACTCTCCGCCGTTAATCCGGTGGGCGTTGAGGATGATCCGGCTGGCCGCCGCCTGGCGGAAAATCTTCGTCAGACGCACCACCGGCACCGCTCCGCTGTCAATAATATCCCGCAGGACGTTCCCCGCCCCGACGGAGGGCAGCTGGTCCACATCCCCGACGAGAATGACCCGCATGCTGTCCGGGACCGCCCTCAGGAGAGAGTACATCAGCATCTCATCCACCATGGAGCATTCATCCACAATGAGCACATCCCCCTCGAGGGGATTGTCCTCGTTCCGCTTATACCCTTCCGGAGGCTTGAACTCCAGGAGGCGGTGGATCGTCTTCGCCTCCCGGCCGGTGACCTCCGAGAGCCGCTTAGCCGCCCGGCCCGTCGGCGCGGCCAGCAGGATCCGCATGCCGCCGAAGGCCCGGATGATGCCCAGGGTCGTGGTGCTCTTTCCGGTGCCCGGCCCGCCGGTCAGGACCATGATCTTGCTCTTCAGCGCGGTACGGATCGCTTCCAGCTGGATCTCGTCGTACTCGATATCCTCCCGCATGGAAACCTGCGCCGGCCGGGGAACGGTTGCCTCCCCCGCCGCGATGCCCCGCATGCGGTTCTGCACGCCAACCTCGGCATAGAAAAACGGCGGCAGGTAAATCGCCACGTCCTCCGATTCCGGCACAGGGGCGGTAATCACATCCCGGTCGACAATCATCCGGTCCAGCACCGGGGAGAGCAGTTCTTCCTCTACCTCCAGCAGCTTTGCTCCCGTTTCCGTCAGCTGCTGCCGGAGAGCATAACAGTGCCCGTCCTCCGCCAGGCGGTTCAGGGTATACATAAGCCCGCCCCGAAGCCGGGCATACGCGGACTTCTCAAAACCCAGTTTTGAGGCGATGGTATCCGCCGTTTTGAACCCGATCCCCCAGATATCATCCGCGAGGCGATACGGGTTTTCCCGGACGACGTCAATACTCTCCGCACCGTAGTGCTTGTAGATCCGGGTGGCATGGGCGGTGGAAATGTCATGCCCCTGCAGGAAGAGCATGATATTCTTGATTTCCTTCTGGTCCGTCCAGCCCTGCCGGATGCGTTCGACCCGTTTTTCCCCGATGCCCGGGACCTCCAGGAGCCGCTCCGGCTCGCTCTCGATGACCTCCAGTGTATCCGCCCCGAAGGTATTCACGATCAGCTTCGCGTATTTCGGCCCGATGCCTTTGATGAGCCCGGAGCCCAGATACTTCTCAATGCCGTAAACTGTCGCCGGCAGCGTTTCCTCAAAGGTCACGATCTGGAACTGCCGGCCGTATTTGCTGTCGATCTTCCACCGGCCGCCCAGGGTCAGCACGGACCCCACATGCGCGTCCGGCATCATGCCGACCACTGTCACCAGATCCGAATACCCCTTGGCGGAGCATTTCAGGACGCTGTACCCGTCCGATTGGAACGTTATCCGTTCCACCACGCAGCGAAGGCGTTCCAGCGGTTTCTGATTCTCCATGGAACGCCCTCCCCGTATAAACGATTTCATCTGCTGACAAAATACCATCTTTTCCGCATCCGTGCAAGCAAAACCGCAATATTCCCATGAACAGAAAAACCGGCTGCGGATCAACTCCGCAACCGGTTAAAACATTCCCGGTCTTTCGTCTGCTTACTCCCAGATCTCCACGGACCCGCTCTCTTCGCCCTTGACCCAGTAGAGCTTGTTCTCATCGACCTCACATACACCTGATCCACCGGACCGGTTCCGGGACAATCAGCAGCTGCAGATCACAGGAAGGACGGATCCGGTTATTTGAGCATTGAATTCACCGCGTCAATATAGACTTCGCTGTGTTTGGTATGGATAACATGATCGTTTGTATCCGTTTCAATCAGACGGCAGTTGTCCCCGATACAGGATACCGCGCGTTCAGCCTGCTCGCGGGTTGCAGCCGCCATATTAATGCCGTTCTGATCCAAAACTTCTTTGGCATGAATATATACACAGGGAATATGGATCGAGGAGAGAATGTCCTCATGCTTCAGTCCGTGATTCCAGCTCAGATCATAAAAATGCTCACCATAGGCAAAATCATACTCCATCTCATACTGGAAAACATACCATACATCCGAAGGAAGCATCGCAATTTTGACGGGCTCCCCGGGATGCTCGTCGTGATACTTCTGGGCATCGTCCGCAATCAGCGGCATCAGATCCTTCATATAGAGCTGCCCCCAGTAGCAGTGTCTGAGATACCAGGCTTCCCAGCATTCGGTTTTGTCCGATTCGTCGTATTCATGCAGGGGTTTGAATGTATCCAGGTAGGAAAAATGCTTTTCCCAGTTCTCCCCTTCCGTCGAGAATACGGGCGGATCTTCCAGGACTGCGCCGATCACGTTTGCGCCGCCGTAAGCCGCGATATACACCGCTGTGATTGCACCGTTGGAATGGCCCGCCACGACAGCAGGTTCGCCGATCACATGATCGATAAACCAGATCAGGTCGTCACCGTTGACGTCAAGATAATACAGGCTTTCCTCATGAGCGGATTTACCGTGGCCGTATACGTCGACCGCATAGATATGCCAGTTTTCACTGAGCGCGGGGAGCACCAGCGCATAGTCCTGCCATATGCTCATCTGGCCATGGATCAGCAGCAGCGCGGGCTTGTCGTTTTTCACCTCGCCGTAGTTGATGATCCTTCCGGAAGGAAGCGTCACCTGTTTCTCCTCGGCATTCACTTCCCTGATCGCCGCCTCATATTTATCATACCAGTTCATATTGTCCGGCGGCAGACTGGGCATAGCCCCGGCAGGAATCTGGGGAGTTTCCGCCGACACTGTCAGCAGGCAGCAGACTGCAAAGACAAGAAGAGCAACCAGAAACAAAAGGGGTTTCATGCTATCAGCTCCTTACCGTTTCATCATCGTTATTTCTGAGCAAATAGAAGGCATTCTGAGAATCTTCTTCGTCCATGTCTGTATATTCGCCAAAGCTGAAAAAAAGCCCTGCTTCCGAAGAAGCAAGGCCAGGCTGTCTGCAGTGTTCGGAACCGCAACGACTTTCCTTACACCTTCATAATCTGTGCACCGAACGGCGTCAGCGCCAGTTTGGCAATCTTGAAAAACTGTTTCCCGAAAGGGATGCCCACGATCGTGCAGCACCAGAGAAAACCTATAACCAGATTATAGAGCGCCATCCACAGTCCGCAGCAGATAATCCATACCACATTGGCCAATGTCGACACAGCTCCACCCGTATAAATGATTTCCTTCCCGAAAGGCCAGAAAGACATGCTGGCGAACTTGAAGCACTGCAAGCCAAGAGGGATTCCGACCACCGTGATGCAGCAGAGTAATCCGGCAATCCACCACAGAAGACCGCTGATAAACCCGCCAAAGATAAACCACAGAATGTTGCCGATTGTCCTCATAGCAGATGCTCCCTCTCCGTTTCTTCCCTCAGGCCTTGTCGGAATCGTCCGGCTTCACTTCGATGGTGGGAACGTCCTCCTCTTCGTGCGCCTTCAATTCCTCCACGATGTCTTCGTTTGATACATCCTTTGCCTCAGGGGATTCCGCATTTTCCTCTTCGTTTTCCGGTGCCTCTTCTTCCGGGTAATCAGAAGAAACAGCTTCCCAGGCTTTGTCTACTTGTTCCTTAATTGTCCTGCCTGTTGAAACCACGGATTCTTTTACCGCGTCGGTTGCTTTCCGTACAGCATCTTCCACATCCACAGCCTCACCGTCTTCGCTTTCCAGATGTACCCTGAGGCCGAGAAGAGGCGCAGCAATGAGCCCGGCAAGGCTAAGCTTCGGCGCCATGAGCAGTCCGGGAAGAGCAAAGAGGCTGGACACGTTCACAACATCTTTCCCATCCTTCTCAACCCTCAGACGATACTGGGTCAACGTTTCAAAAAGATTCTTGTTTGCCATAATTTTTTCCTCCTTATCGATTCCTGTTATTCCTCGGGCAGCACAAACGCACAGATGAAGTAAAGCAGAATACCGGTTCCCCAGCCGAAAGCCAGCAGGGCCCAGGCAATACGGATGATGGTAGGATCGACACCCAGCCATTCCGCTATTCCGCCGCAGACACCACAGATCTTCTTGTCGCTGGCACTCTTATGGATACGGCCGTTCAAGCTTCCCTTTCCGTTGCTTACAAAGTACTGATAGATGAAGTACCCGATCGCCACACCGACCGCGATTGTCATAACAGTTTTCATCATTCAATCCCTCCTGCATTACCGTTTGGGTGATTAGGGATCCGCGGAATTCATCCCTTCACACTCATTGGTTAGACGGTTGAAAGAGCATTTCGTTACAAAGAAATTTCCGGAATTTTTCTCCGCTGACAGGAGAAGTCATCCCGTACATCCTTCAGCCGCTTCGGTCATCCTGTGACCGTGATCACATCATAGCTCCGGAAAATACAGAAATACAGGACGGATCCGGAAAGATAACATGATTTATTTCTCCTGCAGAGAGAAAACAAAAAAGCCCTGCCTCCGAAGAAGCAAGGCCGCTTTTGCCGGCATACCGGCGCTATTCACTTATCTTCCCAGGGTTCCTCATACCCCAGGGCACGCTCGCTGTCCCCGACGCCCGCGGTGGTCGGGTCCACAATGACTCCGATCAGACCCAGAAGGGTCAGGATCTGCCCGGCAATGTTCATCACCAGACTCTCCGTCACCACGGGAGAGATGTCAAACGCCCGCAGGATGTTGAACACAAACCCGACGATCAGGGAAATGAACATGGTCAGCCAGGTCTTGTTCCGGAAACGGACTTTCCAGTTAATCATACGCTTTCACCTCCTCTCATCTAACGAGGGAGATCGTCTACCAGTTCGTCGCGGACGACGGCGTCACGCCGTCCACCTGCACCATCCGGATCGGAGACAAGGATCCCCTGACCGGGGAACCCATCACGGACATGGATTTCTTTCTCCGGGAATACTACCGGCTGGAAGACAGTCAGGTCCACAGGAACATCGAGAACTCCCGGATACCGTACAGCAAGGAGCAAAAAGCCTGGCGGGAAAAGGAAAAGCAGAAGTTTATCCGGGACTTCGAACAGGAACACGGCTATCGCCCCTCCGCGGACGATATCCTTTATCACCTGGAGCAGATCGAGCCGGAGCGCTATAACCAGAATCTCGGCGGGATCATGAACAATGAGGGAGAGCCCGTAGACGAATTCGGGGATGAATTCATCCGGTACGACACGGACCCCTTCGGCGCGGATCTGCCGGATGATATCTGTGCGCTGCGGGAGATCGCCGACAGCCTCACCGGCAGACTGCGGGCTGTATATGAGGCGATGCTGCAGCGGGCAGCCGACGGAGCCGGCCGGATGACCCTTACCGACGTACAGCATGAGTGGAACGTATCCTACACCCAGATCATGAAGGACACGAAAAAGATCGAAAAATGATCAGGGAGAGGATCCAGCCAAAATACCAGAAATGACAAATTTGAACACAAAAAAGGTCCCTGACTTCATTCCTGAAGTCAGGGATCCGTTGCTTCATAAGGCTGCCAAGTCTTTCTGCATTAATTCTGCATTAAACTGCCATTTTTGGTCATTCCCCGTCGGCTGGAACCGTTGATTTTTCTACGTTTTCGGAGCTCAACGGCTTCATCGTCGGGAAGAGCAGGACATCACGGATGGCAGCGGAGTCAGTCAAAAGCATACACATCCGGTCAATACCGAAGCCTATGCCGCCGGTCGGGGGCATACCAATCTCCAGGGCATTCAGGAAATCTTCATCTGTGTGGTTTGCTTCCTCATCTCCGGCCGCGAACTGCTCCTCCTGCATGGCAAAGCGGCGGCGCTGGTCGATCGGATCGTTCAGCTCGGAATAGGCATTCGCCATTTCCCAGCCGTTCATGAAGAACTCAAAGCGTTCCACATAGTCCGGATGGCCCGGCTTCATCTTGGTCAGCGGGCTGATTTCGATCGGATGATCCATGATGAAGGTCGGCTGGATCATGTGCTCCTCACAGAACTGCTCGAAGAACAGGTTCAGAATGTCGCCCTTCTTATGGCGCTCCTCGTATTCCACATGGTGCGCTTTTGCCGCCGTCCTTGCTTCTTCCAGGGTGTGGATTTCACTGAAGTCGACGCCGGCATACTGTTTCACGGCATCCACCATGGTCATGCGTGCGAAGGGTTTCCCCAGATCCATCTCAATCCCGTTGTAGACGATCTTCGTGGTGCCCAGCACTTCCTGCGCCACATAACGGTACAGGTTTTCGGTCAGATCCATCATGCCGTGGTAGTCTGTATAAGCCTGATACAGTTCCATCAGGGTGAACTCGGGATTGTGACGTGTATCGAGGCCTTCATTGCGGAACACACGGCCGATCTCATACACGCGTTCGAGGCCGCCGACAATCAGCCGCTTCAGATACAGTTCGAGGGAAATCCGCAGCCTGAAATCCTCATCGAGGGCATTGAAATGCGTCTCGAAGGGGCGCGCCGCGGCACCGCCGGCATTGGATACCAGCATGGGCGTCTCGACTTCCATGAAGCCCTGAGCGTCCAGATACCGTCGAATCGTGCTGATAATCTTCGACCGCTTGATGAAGGTGTCCTTCACTTCGGGGTTCATGATCAGGTCAACATACCGTTGACGGTACCGCAGGTCCGTATTAGTCAGCCCGTGATACTTCTCGGGAAGGATCTGCAGGCTCTTGGACAGCAGCACCAGTTCAGTCGCGTGGACGGAAATTTCGCCGGTCTTGGTGGTGAATACGGTCCCCTTCAGGCCGATGATATCGCCGATGTCCATCTTCTTGAAATCCTTATAGGATTCCTCACCCACAAAGTCCCGGGCCACATAGCACTGAATGGTCCCCTTCAGATCCTGAATATGGCAGAAAGAAGCTTTGCCCATCACGCGCTTAGACATCATGCGCCCGGCGATGCTGACTTCTTTCCCTTCCAGTTCAGCATAGTTGCCCGTGATGTCGGTACTGTGATGCGTCACGTCGTACTTCGTGATGACAAACGGATCCTTGCCTGCCTCCTGAAGTTCCGCCAGCTTGTCACGGCGGATCTGCAGCAGTTCGTTCACATTCCGGGTTTCCATCTCAGCCATATATGTCTCCCCTTGACTTCATTCAATCATATACTCTTTTTCCCGAAGGGGTCTAAGGGGGCGATCGGAAAGCCCCCTTCCCTTTCTTACATCTTCTTGATCGAGGTCACCTTGTACCGCAGAGTCCCGGCCGGAATCGTAATGGTTACGGTCTGGTTCTTCTTGGCGCCAATCAGACCCGCACCGACAGGGCTCTCGTTGGAGATCTTGTTTTCCATGGGATCCGCTTCGTTCGCGCCGACGATCGCGTACTCATAGCTTTCGCCGTCGTCCAGGTCTTTCACCTTCACGATGGTGCCGATGGACACGCGTTCGGTGGTAATCTCATCATCCGCCACGACTGTCGCAGTGCGGATGGTGGCCTGCAGTTTCGTGATCTGTTCCTCCACCTTGGCCTGTTCCTTCTTGGCTTCGTCATATTCTGCGTTCTCACTCAGGTCGCCGAAGCCACGGGCGACGGCGATCTGCTCGCTGATCTCGTTGCGCCGTACGGAAATGAGGTAATCCAGTTCCTCTTCCAGTTTTTTCAGACCGCTCTCGGTTAAAATCGTTCCTTCTGCCATGATTGCCAGAACTCCTTTCATTACACAAGAAACACCCTGTTTCCGCTCCCGGTACAAGGTGTTGACGTTAGGGGCAATTATACCTGCTTAAGGTATAATTGTCAATTGTTTTGTCCCTTTTTCAGCAGGCCCAGGGCGGTCTGAAGGAGATCGCCGACGGTATTGGCCTTCTTCACGGCCAGCTTGATCGCTTCCTTTTCAATGATGTTCAGCTTGTGGTCCTTGTTTGCTTCAAACCAGTCTGTCAGCAGTTTCAGGTCTTCGCTATTCATGAGATTAATGTCCTTTCTGAGTTGTTTTATATGGAGATCCCCCGGTTATGCGTGGGATGGCACCACAGGTTCAAGCGTCAGGATAATCAGTTCGCAGGGATTGTTGATCCGCGGGATCCGTGGCTTGGCGCCGTTGGTCATTCCGCGGGAAAGCAGCATTTTTCCGTCTCCGTAAAGACCGTCGGTCAACTTTGGGAACAGACCCTGCCCGGGAGCGTACAGGCCCCGCCCGCCGATCTGGATCTGTCCGCCGTGGGCATGCCCGCAGAGGGTCAGGTCGATATCCCGGCCATCCACGAAGTCCCGCCAGACTTCCGGATGGTGGCACAGCAGCAGACGGTATCCCTCCTCACGCTCAAAGCGGTCCAGAAAGCCCGTATCCGGTATCTCCTTCGCACTGGACAGCCCGCCGATGCGGATGCCCCGGAAGTCCGTACTCCCGTTGTCCAGCATGATGACTCCGCTTTCCCGCACCCGGGCCAGCCAGGTTTCCCGCTGCCGGTATTTTCGCTCGTGATTCCCGATGGAGTAAAAAACCGGCACGATCTCCGGGACAACCCGGAGAAAGCGCTCCGCATTTGTGTTATTCTTCCGATGCCGGTCCACCAGGTCCCCCGGCACCAGCACCGCGTCACAACGGGAAAACTCTTCCAGCGCGTCTTCAAAGGGCGCGCTGTGGATATCGGAAGCCACGGCGAAGCGGAGCGGTTCCCGGATCTTTTCCGAGCGAAAGGGATACTCAGTCAGCTTTCGCTTCATGCGGCCTCCTGAAAAGGACCAGACATACGATACAGCCGGCGAGCAGCAACGCGGTATATAGGAAAAGCGGAATCGCCGCACTGTTCACCAGGGCGCCGTACTGGGCAGACAGGCTCGGCGAAGCACCCGCGATCAGCGGATCAACACCGGACAGGGCATAGAGCACGAGGCAGGCGGCAATCACCAGCACCGCGGCGCCCATGGCCGAGCCGATATAGAAAAGGCTCTCACGAAGTTTCCGGCTTTCCAGCAGGGCAATCAGCCCGGCCAGCAGCGCGCAAAGCGCCAGCGCTGCCCAGCGGACTCCCAGCAGAAAACTGATGATGTTGCCCAGGTCCACCCGGGCCGCCGCCTCGCTCAGGCCCCTGCCGACAATCGGCAGGCGCAGGGGCAGTACGATCCGCAGGATGCTCTCGCCGACAGCATTCGCGGCGTCCGCCGCGAGGAGTTCAGCATCCTCGCCGCTTCCACCGGCAGACACAATATCCGCCGCAAAAGCGCTGGCCAGTTCATCGGTTTTGAACGCAGGCGCTTCCCCCGCCTGTCCGTTCACCAGAATACCGTTCCACCACAGGGCAGCCTGCCTGTTCATCTCCGCAAGCTTCTCTTCCGTAACGACTTTCATCGCCGTTTCTGCGGAAAAGCCGTAAATCGGCGCAAGCTCTTCGATCTTCTCCCGGACCAGGTTCATCTCCACCCGCTGCACGCCCTCGGACACAGGCGTTCCGCCCTCTTTCAGGCCCGGCTCAACCGCCCGCGCACAGGCAAATGAAATACCGAAAAGCGCAAGGGTACCAGCCAGCAGAAATGCCAGCAGCCAGCAAAGGACCTTCTTCATACGACCACCGTCGCTTTCACGGCGGCATTGATCAGCTTCACGATCAGCGGGCCGAACCGGATGGCGATCAGCGTCATCGCCGCCAGAATCGGCAGCGCCAGCAGCACAGGCGCCAGCCAGATTCCCTTTCCCGGTTTTCTGTTCTCAGTGCTCACTTTTCCTTGTCCTCTCCCTTCTTCTGTGGCGGCGGTTCTGGTGATCGTCCTTCATGGGCGCTTCACCCCGCAGCTCCAGCAGCCTGTCACGCAGTTTCGCGGCGCGTTCGAATTCCAGGTCCTTCGCCGCGGTGATCATTTCGTCCTCGATTTGCCGCATCAGCGCCGCGCGTTCCTCTTCCGTCAGGGCCTCCGGCGCGGTTTCCTCCACGCGGCGTGTGATCTCAATCACGCTGCGGATCGCGTTGCGCACGGTCTCCGGGGTAATCCCGTTCTGCCGGTTATACTCTTCCTGCAGGGCCCGGCGCCGGTTGGTCTCGGACATCGCCTTCGCCATGCTTTCCGTCAGCTGGTTTCCGTACAGAATGACCCGTCCGTCCACGTTCCGCGCAGCCCGGCCGATGGTCTGCACCAGCGAGGTTTCACTCCGCAGGAAGCCTTCCTTGTCCGCGTCCAGTATGGCAACCAGCGCCACTTCCGGTAAATCGAGACCTTCCCGCAGCAGGTTGATGCCAACCAGTACATCATACTCTCCCAGGCGCAGATCGCGCAAGAGCTCCATGCGTTCCATCGTCTGAATATCGCTGTGAAGGTACCGCACGCGGATATCGAGATCCTTCAGATACTCTGTCAGGCCCTCCGCCATACGCTTGGTCAGCGTTGTGACCAGGATACGTTCTCCCTTCTTCGTAACTTCCCGGATCTCCCCGACCAGGTCGTCCACCTGACCGGTTGCCGGCCGCAGGATCACCTGCGGATCCAGCAGGCCCGTCGGCCGGATGATCTGCTCGACTACCTGCTCCGCGCGTTCCCGCTCATACGGTCCGGGCGTCGCGGAGACGAAAATGGTCTGACCGATGCGCTTCTCAAACTCCTCGAAGAGCAGCGGCCGGTTGTCGTAGGCTGAGGGCAGGCGGAACCCGTATTCCACCAGCGTGTTTTTCCGTGCCCGGTCCCCGTTGTACATCGCCCGGATCTGCGGCACGGTCACGTGGCTTTCATCGATGATCACCAGGAAGTCCCCAGGAAAGTAATCCAGCAGCGTATACGGCGCATCCCCCGGTTTTCGGCCGTCAAAGTAGCGGGAATAGTTTTCAATGCCCTGACAGTAGCCGATTTCCCGCATCATCTCGATATCGTAGCGGGTACGCTGGGCAATCCGCTGCGCTTCCAGCAGGCGGCCGGCCGCCTCGAATTCCTCAATGCGCTTCTGAAGATCCTGTTCGATCTCCCCGATGTGTTCTTCCATGTGCGCCGGGTCTGTCGCGTAATGGGTCGCCGGAAACAGCGCCGCATGCTCCAGCGTCGCCAGGGCGTGGCCGCTCACCGCCTCGATCACGGAAATCCGCTCGATCTCGTCTCCGAAGAGTTCCACACGGAGTGCCTTCTGGTTCTCGCCCGCCGGGATGATCTCGATCACGTCGCCCCGGACCCGGAAAGTGCCGCGCTCAAAATCGGTATCGTTGCGCTCATACTGAATGTCAATCAGATCCCGGATCAGCTTTGTCCGGCTGTATTCCATGCCCGGGCGCAGGCTCAGCATCTGACCTTCGTACTCGCTGGGATCGCCCATGGAATAGATGCAGCTGACGGACGCGACAATAATCACATCCTTCCGCTCCCGCAGGGCTGCCGTGGCCGAGTGGCGCAGGCGGTCGATCTCGTCGTTGATGGACGCGTCCTTTTCGATATAGGTGTCGGAAGAAGCGATATAAGCCTCCGGCTGATAATAATCGTAATAGCTGACAAAGTATTCCACCCGGCTGTCCGGGAAGAAAGCCTTCAGCTCGCTGCACAGCTGGGCCGCCAGGGTCTTGTTGTGGGCGATCACCAGTGTCGGCATCTGCACCTTTTCGATGACGGAGGCCATGGTGAATGTTTTACCGCTGCCCGTGACGCCCAGCAGGATCTGGTCTTTCAGCCCGGACATTATGCCTTGCGCCAGGGTCTCAATCGCCTGGGGCTGGTCTCCGGATGCCTCGTAGGGCGCCTTCAGCACAAACTGGTCCATGCCTTCTCCTCATGCTCCGGGTACCGCATCGTGACGGTCTCCCCGTCCTTTGCGGTCCATGTTCTTTCAAAGATTTTCCTGGCTTCCGGCAGATATGCTTCCGGATCCTCCAGGCTGGTGCTGAAGTGGGTCAGCAGCAGCGCCCCGGCATCCGCCCTCCGGGCAATCTCCGCCGCCTCGGCAAAGATCATATGATGGTTCTTCAGCGCCTGCGGCATCTTCTCCTCATCGCCGTACATGCCTTCAAGAATCAGGAGATCCGCATCCCGCGCATGCCTCTCCAGCGTTTCACAGGGTCTGGTATCCGTCGAAAAGACCAGCGTAATGCCTTTCCGGGGTTCGCCGAGTACCTGCTCCGGCCGGATCCTCTTCAGTCCCAGATGCACCGTTTCCCCCTGCTGCAGCCGCTTCCAATCCTGCACGGGAATGCCAAGGGCTTTCGCTTTCTCCGGATCAAAGGCAGCCTGCCGCTCCAGCGTCAGCCGGTAACCGAAGCACGGAATCCCGCCGTGATCCACCGGGAAGGCCCGGATCTTCAGGCCGATCAACTCCGTCTCCCCGCCTTCCGGGGGCAGTTCGTGCAGAAGCACGGTATAGGACAACGGCGGCACAATGACGCACAGCCCTTCCACCACCCGTTTGAGCCCTTTCGGGCCCCAGATATGGAAGGGCTGCTCCCGCCCGGCCTTTTCCAGGCTGAGCAGCAGCCCGGCCAGGCCCGTGCAGTGGTCTCCGTGAAAATGGGTCAAAAGCAGACCGTCCAGGCAGCGGAAGCCCCAGCCGAGCCTGCGGATGCCGACCTGGGTTCCTTCCCCGCAGTCGATCAGCAGGCTTTGGCCGTTTACCCGAACGTAGAGAGAAGACAGCGCTCGCTCCGGGATCGGCAGTGTGCCGCCGGTCCCGAGTGTACAAAACTCAAGCACTGTCCTCACTCCTTTTTGAATTCGGAATTACTTCTCTTCCGGTTTTTCTTCCTGAGGCTGTTCCTGTTTCTGATCATTCCAGGCAATGATTTCATCGTAGAGAGCTAGATATTTCCGTGCCGAAGCCTCCCACGACACATCTTTTCTCATGTTCCGCTGCACAATCTCGTCCCAGTGCCAGCGGTCGGTAAAATACACGGTCTTGGCATTGTTGATGGCATCCAGCAGCTTCACCGCGCTGTACTGCGTGAAAGTAAACCCGTTGCCCTCGGACCAGCTGCCGTCATAGGGCGTGACGGTGTCTTTCAGGCCGCCGGTCTCCCGGACGATCGGCACCGTACCGTAGCGCATGGCAATCAGCTGGGTCAGGCCGCAGGGCTCAAAGAGACTCGGCACCAGCAGCGCATCGGCGCCGGCATAGATCTGGTGCGCCAGGGCTTCGTTGTAGGAGATATAGGCGCAGACGCTTCCCTTGTTCTCGCTCTCAAAGTAACGGAACGCGTTCTCATAGCGGGGATCACCGGTACCGAGAACGATCACCTGGGTGTTTCCGTCGATCAGATGCGGGAAGATGGCGTCAACCAGGTCCAGCCCCTTCTGGTCCGTCAGGCGGGAGATCAGGCCCAGCACCATCTTATGCCCGTCCTGCTCCAGCCCGAGCTTTTCCTGCAGGGCGCGTTTGTTTTCCTTCTTCTTGTCCAGCACGTCTCCGGTGCCGTAGGGTTCAGCCAGCAGCTTATCCTTCTCCGGATCCCACTGTTCCACGTCGATGCCGTTGACAATGCCGCAGAGCTTCGGGCAGTGGTGGCGCAGATGCGCGTCCAGGGTTTCCCCGTAAGCGGGCGTCTGGATCTCCTCCGCGTAGGTCTCCGAAACCGTGGTAATCTTGTCCGCGAAGGCAAGGCCGCCCTTGAACATGTTTGCCTCATCCTCATTCTGCTTGAGGATCGGATAGTCGAACAGGTCATCCGGCAGGCCGGACCAGTATTTCAGGTGCTGGATGCTGCAGATGCCCTGGAACCGGAGGTTGTGAATGGTCAGCACGGAGCGGGCCTTTCCCACCGGCGTGTCCTGGAATTTTCTGCGCAGGTAAATCGGCAGCAGGCCGGTCTGCCAGTCGTGGCAGTGGATCACGTCAGGCGCCCATTCCAGATAGTTCATGACTGCCGGGGCGGCCTTCGAGAAGTAGCAGTACTTCGGGATATCTTCCCACAGGCCCGTATAAGGATTGCCCCAGTCGAAAAACTCCCGGTTCTCGATAAAGTCGTAGGTCACGCCGTCCAGGGTCATCTCCATGATACCGACAAAGAAGGTGCGGCCTTCCAGCGTCAGGTCCATCATGAAGGAACCGCGGTACTTCATCTGTTCCTTGTACTTTTTCGGGATGCACGCGTACAGGGGAAGGAACACCCGCACCTCGCACCCCTCGCTGACCAGGGCTCTGGGCAGGGCATACATCACGTCGCCCAGTCCGCCCGTTTTGACAAACGGGTAGCATTCCGAACCGACAAAGGCAATTTTCCTGGTTTTTTCTGCTGCCATAAACTGATTCCTCCTTCTGTCGTATGCGGGCACTGCCCGCTGTATAAACCTTTCCCGCAAATCCGGCGGCTCTTTTTATCAGTATACCAGATTCCGCGGATGAAAGAAATACAGGAATTTTTCGCATATATATTGTAGAAACTGTCATTTGCGTATAAAATAGAAATGTTATCGCCTTAGGAAAAGGAGTCGCGGGAAATGAGAAAGCTCATCGAATTCAGGAATATCGTCAAAAAATTTGACGGGCAGATCGTCCTCAAGGGCGTCAATCTGAACATCTATGAAAATGAATTTGTCACCCTGCTGGGCCCTTCCGGCTGTGGAAAGACCACGCTGCTGCGGATCCTGGGCGGATTTCTGGAACAGGATGAGGGGACCGTGATCTTCGACGGCCAGTGCATCGACAACGTGCCGCCCTATAAGCGGGAGATCAATACCGTTTTCCAGCGGTATGCCCTTTTCCCCCATCTGAATGTTTACGAGAACATTGCCTTCGGCCTGCGCATCAAGAAGACCGGCGAGGATATCATTTCCCAGAAGGTCAACCGGATGCTCTCCCTGGTTAACCTGGAAGGTTATGGCAAACGGAACGTGACTAAGCTCTCCGGCGGCCAGCAGCAGCGGGTGGCCATTGCACGCGCCCTGGTGAACGAGCCGAACGTGCTGCTGCTGGACGAGCCGCTCGGCGCGCTGGACCTGAAGCTGCGCAAAGAGATGCAGCGCGAGCTGAAGCGCATCCAGCAGGAAGTCGGCATTACCTTTATCTACGTTACCCATGACCAGGAGGAAGCCCTGACCATGAGCGACAAGATCGTGGTCATGAACGCCGGTTCCATCGAGCAGATCGGCACGCCCCTGGAGATCTACAACGAGCCGGCCAACGCCTATGTCGCCCGCTTCATCGGCGAGAGCAACATTGTGGACGGCGTCATGGTTCAGGATTACAGGGTTCGTTTTGACGAGAAAACCTACGAGTGCGCGGATTTCGGTTTCCGTCCGGACGAACCGGTGGACGTGCTGATCCGGCCGGAGGACTTCAAGGTTGTCAAGCCGCGGGACGGCGTCATGCGGGGCGAGGTCAAAAGCGTCGTCTTCAAGGGCGTCCACTATGAACTGATGGTGGAAACCAGAACCGGCACCAGCAAGACCGTCAAAATGAATGTGGTCGCCCAGCACGATATTGTGAACAGGGAAGCCGGCGAAAAGATCAGCGCGAACGACTTCTATGTCGATTCCGATGACCTGATCAACAAGGATATGACCGACCAGGATTTCATCTCCATCGCCAATGCCCAGGCCTGGGACGATGAGAACAGGGACATTTCCCTGACCCATGTGTCGCACAACATTGAAAACAGGCCCGGCATCTACCTGATTACCTTCGGCACGGAGAAGAAAACCGAGGTCACTGTCAAGGTATACGTGGTTCATCCGGAATATGTGGAGGATCCGCGCCATAACATCGGTATCAGCGCGCTGGATTTCTTTATCACCCCGGACGAAATTATGGAGTCCATGGCCATTTCCACCGACCTGAAGACGTGGGCCAGCGCGGAGGCCTGGAACCTGCAGGACGATTCCCCGGTTGAGATCACGGATGTCAAGTTTGATTTCGATCCGGCTACCATTCAGGAAGGTTCGTACGACATCACCTTTGCCACCCAGGGACGGGAATACAAGGTGGAGACCACCTCCGCCCATGAGGCGGGAGACCGGATCGGTCTGAGCTTCGGGCCGGACGACATCCACGTGATGCATAAGGAAGTGGCCGACGCATGAAATCCTTTTTCAGAATGAGCTATCCCTACATCCTGTGGATCGCGATCTTCATCGTCGCGCCGATGTTCATGATCCTGCTCTACGCCGTAACCCGCTCGGGCAACGATACCCTCACCTTCACCTTTACGCTGGACAACTTTGCCCGGTTCTTCTCCGATCCGGACTTTATCAGGGTATTGCTCAACAGCCTGCGGATCGCGCTGTTTACCACCATATTCTGTCTGCTGATCGGCTATCCGGCCGCACTGCTTATTGCAAACCTTTCCGACAGGGCCCAGACCATGATGCTCATGCTGCTGACCCTGCCCATGTGGATCAACATGCTGCTGAAGACCTACGCCTGGCGTGGCATCCTCCTGAGCACAGACTTTGGCAGCGAATTCAAGGTATTCATCGGCATGGTCTACGATTTCCTGCCGTTCATGATTATCCAGATCCACACGGCCATCGCCAAACTGGATCCCAACCTGCTGGTGGCCGCCTACGACCTGGGCGCCAATAAGTGGAAATCCTTCCTGAAGGTCACCCTGCCCCTGAGCGTGCCGGGCATTATCTCCGGCATCACGCTGGTCTTCCTGCCGGCTGTTTCCAGCTTCGTCATCCCGAAAATGCTGGGCGGCGGCGATTATGTGCTCATCGGCAATCTGATCGAGATCTATTTCCAGCAGACCGGCGACTGGAACTTCGGCAGCGCCATCTCCCTGATCATGGCCCTGATCATCATCCTGGCCATGTGGGCGACAAAGAAGCTGGACCGCAGCGCGCAGGAGGACTGACACATGAAAAAGAGCCGAGCATCCAGAGTGTTTTCCTCCGCCTATCTGATCCTGATCCTGCTGTTCATCTATCTGCCCATCGGTTATTTGGTTCTGTTCTCCTTCAATGAAGGAAAATCCATGACCAATTTTTCCGGTTTTTCCCTGAAATGGTATGAGAGCATGTTCCAGAACCGGACAATGATTGAGAGCATTACCACTACACTGATTGTCGCTGTCATCGCCACCGTGGTTTCCACCGTTGTGGGCACCGTTGCCGCCATCGGCCTGAGTAAGGCGAAGCGGATCATACGCAGCATTGTCATGGAGGTCAATAACCTGCCGGTCATGAACCCGGATATTGTTACGGCCATCGGCCTGATGCTCCTGTTTATCTCCGTGAAGTTCCAGCTGGGCATGGTCACGCTGATCCTCAGTCACATCTCCTTCTGTATTCCCTATGTGATCCTGACCGTGATGCCGAAGCTCCGCCAGCTGGACGACAACGTAGCCGAAGCAGCGCTGGATCTGGGCGCGACGCCCTTCAAGGCCCTGACCAAGGTCATCATTCCCCAGATTTTACCCGCCATTATCTCCGGCGCGCTGATCGCTTTCAGCATGTCCCTGGACGATTTTGTGGTCTCTTATTTCAACACCGGCGCCGGCATCAACACAATCTCCATGTACGTTTATTCCATGAAGCGGTATAATCTCAGCGTCAACGCCATGTCGACCCTGATCGTCGCTGCTGTGACCCTGATCCTGATTCTTGTAAACCTGATCCCGTGGATCAAAGATAAAAAGACCAAAAAGGAGGAACCCTGAAATGACCAAAAAAATGACTGCTGTCCTGCTTCTCATCTGCCTGGCGCTCCTGCCGGTATGTTCCCTGGCTGACGGTACGCTGAACGTGATGAACTACGGTGAGTATATTGATGAAAAAGTCATCTACGACTTTGAAAAAGAGTTTGGCGTGAGAATTAACTATACTTTCAACGACACACCGGAAAGCATGTATACCAAACTGCAGACCGGGGTCTCCTATGACGTGGTGGTCACCAGCGACTACATGATCGACCGTCTGATTAAGGAGAACAACGTCCAGAAAATGGATAAAAGCGTTGTGACCAATCTGGACCAACTGTCCGACAGCGTGAAAAACCTGTACTTTGATCCGGACAACGACTACAGTGCCCCCTATCTCTGGCAGAACGTCGTGCTCTGCTATGACACCACAAAGATTGACCCCACCAAGGTGGAGGAAAAAGGCTGGTCCATCCTGCTTGACCCTGAGCTGGAAGGCCACGTGTTCCTCTATGATTCCCCCCGGGATATCTTCATGATCGGGCTTAAGGCGCTGGGGTACTCCATGAATACGGAGAGCCGGGACGAACTGATGGAAGCCTATGACTGGCTGGTCAAAATGAACCAGACGATTCACCCCTCCTTTGTCACCGATGAAATGATCGACGGTATGGCCCAGGGCGAAAAGTGGATGGCCATGATGTACAGCGGCGACGCTACCTACGCTTCCATGGAAAATGAGAAGCTCGCCGTATGGGCGCCGCTGGACGGGACCAATATCGCCTATGACAACATGTTCATCCCCGCCAACGCGACCAATCCCGAACTGGCTAACCAGTTCATCAACTACGTGCTGGATTACCCCAACAGTATGCTGATCACCGTGGAAACCTGCTACACCTCCCCCAACGAGAAAGTGATCGAGGATGTCACAGGCCCCGGCGGCGAATTTGAGGGCATCGAAAGCTACGTCCCCCGCACAGGCTACGAGAAGGACGAAATCTACACGGATAACGAGCTGCTCCGCACCGAAACGCCGGAACTGCTGGTCAAGGTGAAACTTCAATAAAAGAGTGGAGAGTAAAGAGTGAAGAGTGAAGTTTCTTTATCTCCACTCTCAACTCTTAATTCTGAAATAACTTCCCCGGAGGTATTATCAATGGAAACGAAAGAAAAACGCCCGGTGATTTTTTCCGGCATCCAGCCCAGCGGCATGCTGACCCTGGGTAACTATATCGGCGCCCTTCGCCGCTTCTCGGAACTGCAGGATCAGTATGACTGCATCTACTGCGTTGTGGACGAGCACGCCATCACAGTCCGGCAGAACCCGGCGGATCTCCGCCGCCGCTGCCTGGAACTGACTGCCCTGTATCTGGCCAGCGGCCTCGACCCGCAGAAGTCGATCCTGTACTGCCAGAGTCACGTCAGCGCCCACGCGGAGCTGGCCTGGATTCTGAACTGCTTTACCTACATGGGCGAGCTGAACCGCATGACCCAGTTCAAGGACAAGTCCGCCAAACACGCGGACAATATCAACGCGGGCCTCTTCACCTATCCGGTACTGATGGCCGCGGATATCCTGCTGTACCAGACGAGCTATGTGCCCGTCGGTGCGGACCAGAAGCAGCACCTGGAACTGACCCGGGATATCGCCCAGCGCTTCAACGGCGTCTACGGCGACGTGTTTACCGTTCCCGAACCGCTGATCAGCAAGACCGGCGGCCGGGTCATGAGCCTGCAGGAGCCGGAACGCAAAATGAGCAAGAGCGATCCGGAGGATACCTTCATTTCCCTTATCGACGATCCGGACACGATCCGGCGGAAGATCAAGCGCGCCGTCACCGACTCCGAAAGCGAGATCCGCTTTGATCCGGAGAACAAGCCTGGCGTCAGCAACCTGCTGAACATCATCAGCGCGCTGACCGGCGAAAGCACGGATGACATCTGCGCCGGCATGGCCGGCCAGGGCTACGGCGCCCTGAAGACACGTGTGGCGGACTGCGTCATCGAGGCCCTTTCCCCCATGCAGGCCGAATACAAAAAATTGATCGCCGATAAGGAATACCTGATGAAAGTCCAGGCCGAAAGCGCCGAAAAAGCCGCGTATCTGGCCCAGAAGACGCTGCGGAAGGTACAGAAGAAGATCGGTTTTGCCGCACGGTAAGAGGTTCCGAAAATGAAGAAAACAATTGCTTTGCTGTTTGCCTTTTTGCTGATGATTTCGTCCGCCTGCGCTGACGGAATCATCCCCGGCCAGCGGATCTGCCAGGTTTGCGGCAATCCGACGGAAACGACCGAATGTCTTGCCTGCGGTTCCCCAAAGGAATGCTGGGTCTGCTATGACTGCCTGACAAAGAATCTCTCCGATACCTGTATGAAATGCGGAAAGAGCCGGAAGGACTCCCTCGCTGCCCAGGCCGCGGATCCTCGCGCGTTGACTGCCTGGCCCGCCGTCAGCTGTCTGGCAGCCGAGAGCGATCCGGAAAATCTGCTCCGGTTAGGCACATACTACCAGAGAGGAATCGTGGTCGGGCAGGATATTGATCAGGCCCTTGCGCTTTTCCGGAAATCCGGTGAAGCGGGATATGCTCCTGCCTGGCTGTACATGGGCAAGTTGTATGACGGCGGAATCGGTGTCGCCGTGGATTTGGCCTCTGCTCTGGACTGCTATCAGAAAGCAGCGGATCTCGGCAGCGCTGAAGCTTGCTGGTACGTCGGTTCTTTCTATGAAGAAGGCGATGGTGTCACACAAAGCTACTCCCTCGCGCTGGATTACTACCAGATGGCGGCGGATAAAGGTGACGCCGACAGCCTGATGAGCTTGGCCAGTTTCTATCTCCAGGGTCTCGGTGTCGAGGAAAATCAGGAAAAAGCCCTGCAGCTGTATCATGACGCTGCCGACGCCGGCAGCCATCTGGCCTGTGATTACCTCGGTTATCTCTATATGACAGGAACCTACGTCGATAAAGATGTTGAAGAAGGGTTTAAGTGGTACCGCAAGGCCGCCGATCTTGGGAATGCCCGAAGCATGTATGCCCTGGGCTATGCTTATCAGTGCGGTCAGGGTGTGGAAACGGATCTGAAAGAAGCTGCGAAGTGGTATGAAAAAGCCGCTCTCGCCGGTCACCAGAACGCTCTTCTCGTATGGCGAACCCTCAACCGCTAATATACTCATTCTGGCATTTTGATCAAAACACCGGCGCCGTAATCAAGGTGCCGGTGTTCTCATACGCATTCAGATCAAAGATTCAGGAAACTGGTGTTTCCGTCGGTTCCGGAGTAATATCCGGAGTCGTTTCAGGAGCATTATTGTTCAGTGCCTCTTCCGCCATCATGTCAATCAGTTCCTGGGTTAGTCCGCCGTTAGCCTTCAGACCGTGATCCTGCTGGAAAGCCTTGATGGCCTTTTCTGTCCTGGCGAGAAATTTGCCGGTACACTTGGTGGTATAGTATCCCAGATCCTTCAGCGTCCGCTGGACCCAGTAGATTTCCGGGCCTTCGGCTCTTACCTTCAGGACTTTCATCCCGATGTCAGGTTTCTGCGCGGCACTGTATTCCGGTTCCGCCGTCGGCACAGGTGTATTGATCGGCGTGCAGGATTTCTTGTCCAGCGGCGGAAGCTTCAGGGCATCGCGAAGTTCCGGATCCGGTTCCATGCCCTCCACAATGGAGACCACGGTTCCCTTGCCCACATTGTCGTAAATCCACTTGGCATCCGGCACAGATAGGCGGATGCAGCCGTGGCTGGCCCGCTGCCCCAGCATGTTATAGCTCTTGATCTTCATCGCGCTGTTGCTCACCGCCGTATAGATCGGAGAATGGAACGCAATGCTTGAGTTGATCCGGGTCCAGTATCTGGCATAGCTGTTTCCCCACTTCGGGAAAATACACCAGGTGGCATGGCGGCCGTTCAGCACCCAGTCGCCCACATCGCTGGGGGTGGCTTTCATGCCGGTGGAGCACAGCATCTGACGCACGATAACCGTATATTCGCCCTGGTCATCCCGGCCGTAGACCGTTGTTACCTGGTTTGCCACGTCCACCGTGATCGCGAAGGGAACCGGCGAAGGAGACGGCGTCGGCTTCGGCGTCGCGTCCGGCAGGACCGCGTGCGCGTCGTTAAAGATCACGTTCCAGGTGGTTTCATCCACAACACCTGTGGATTCCAGGCCGTTCTGGGTCTGGATGGCCTTGACTGCCCGGACTGTATATTTCTGAAAGTTGCCGCTGATCGGGCCTTCATAGTAGCCGAGTTCCGCCAGGCGGGTCTGCATTTCCTTGACAAGCTTGCCCTTGGAACCGCTTTTCAGTTTCTTTGTATATTCCACCGGAACATCCGGAACCGAAACACTGTTCTCGTTGTCGTCTACCAGATAATTGGCCAGATTCGGTGCCGGAGTATCCGTGTCTGAAGCCACATCGCTGCTGTTCAGGATCTTCCCGGCCTGGATCAGCTCCTGCAGATCCGCATCCGCAATACCGGTTACCTCCAGTCCGTTCTTCTTCTGGAGCTGTTGAACCGCCTTCTGTGTGGATTCCAGATAATTGCCGCTGATTTTCCCTTTATAGTATCCCAGTTCGGTCAGCTGCGTCTGCAGCTGCTTTACGTCCGAACCGGTTGAGCCGAAACGCAGAGGCCGATGGGTCATGGAAAAAAGAATCGACAGCGTCCGCAAATCGGCCACGCCGGTCTGGTCCAGCCCGAAATCCTCCTGAAAAGTTTCCACCGCTTTCCGGGTTCCCTCCCGGAAGCGCCCGGACAGATTGCCGTTGTAGTACTGCAGATCCTTCAGGCGGGTCTGCAGAGCCAGCACATCGTCGCCGTTGTCGCCGTACTGCAGGATCCGGCCCTGGTTGATCTCCTCTTCAACCTCCAGGTCTTCATCTTCCATCATGTCAACCGGAATCGGATTGGAGTCGTCCGCGTCTTCCTCGACCTCTTCCGTTTCCTCCGCTTCCAGCGGCACAGGATTCGAATCGTCCCCGTCATCCGCGTCTTCCGCCGCGGCAAACACACAACCCATCAGGATCAGTGCCAGAAGGAATGAGATCAATCGTTTCATTCGAAATACCTCTACATTAAAACAAATCTCACTATGCTGAATTATGTCAACATAGTGAGATTATTTTAATACTCTTGTAATGCTTTTGCAAGCTTTATCTTGTTCGCTTAATCTCCTTCTTTATAGGAAGTCCATACCTGTTTCTTTCCCTCGCCGGTTCCGGGCGGTACAACGCCCTCCTTCTTGCTGACGAAACCGATATCCGCATTGTAGTTCGCCTTGTCGCTTTCCACCTGGATCTCGGCAGACTCATAAACGCCGCCATCCCCGTCTTCCTCCAGCACGGAAGCGATGATCCGGATATCCGTCCGTTTTTCGGTCGGTTTCACCTCGTCCGGCGCCGTCACACGCAGCGTATAAACCGCGGGATACAGATCCTCAAACCGATAGAAGCCGTACTGGTCCGTCTCTGTTTCCGCGATGAATTCACCATCGCGCAGCAGTTCAATCCTTACGCTCGGGATCCCCGGTTCGTCCATACCCTGCAGGCCGTCCTTGTCCAGATCCAGCCAGCAGAAGTCTCCCAGCCGTCCGGGCAGCACACAGCCGATGTTCATCTTCCGCTGATCTTCACCCATGAGCAGTTCAATGGGATCGGAAGTTCCGTTCCGGTTGGTGGCATGTGTGATTACGGAGATCTGGGTTTCATTCAGTCGCCTGTCGTCCGGTTCGATAATGACGCATCCCTCCGGCATAGAGGCGTCCAGCGTGTAGGTCCCCGGCATCAGATTGTTGAACAGGTATTCCCCGCCGCTGCCGGTGGTCTGGCTCTGCAGCACAGTACCTTCCTCATCCAGCAGGCGGACTTCCGCGCCTGCCAGCGGTTCCACCGTGTCCCCGCGGTCGATCCATACGCCGCCGCCGATCGATGTATAGCGGACAATGCCGAGCAGCAGGCCTTCCTTCGTTTCATCCTCTTTCAACGCGATTCCGCTGACGACCAGTTTGCCGCCTGCCTCCTCGAAGACGCTGTCGCCTTCCTTCGGCGCAATCGTGCGTTCGTCCAGCGGGAAGGATACCGTGAAGTTTCCGGGAATCATCCCGGAGGTCTCATACCGGCCTTCTTCATCCGTGCGCAGCGTATCGAAAACCTTGCCGGTCAGATCATCGGTCACGGTGATCTCAAGGCCCTCAGGCGTGCTTTCGCCGTCATCAAAGAAGCCGTTGT
This sequence comes from uncultured Eubacteriales bacterium, assembly GCA_900315315.1. Taxonomy (GTDB): domain Bacteria; phylum Bacillota; class Clostridia; order Christensenellales; family Aristaeellaceae; genus Aristaeella. The sequence goes on from OMYT01000018.1 coordinate 27,468, forward strand.
TGTTCTCATCCATCCAGACCTGTCCGCTCAGGGAGGCCGGAATGACCGCACCGAGCTGCTGATCGTTCCACTGCGCGCCCATCGCAACATTCATACTGATGCTCTGCGTATCCTTGCCGGCTGTCAGCGGAAGCGCAATATGGTCCGTGCGGCTGAGCACGTTTTCTTCGGGACAGGTAACCGTCAGCGTCCAGTTGTCCGGCCGCAGCGCTTCGAGCGCGAAGCTTCCGTCCTCTTCTGTGGTCACGGTAATCTCTTCCAGTTCGGCGCGGGAGGGTGTCAGAGTCAGCGTCATGCCAGCCAGTTCTTCCTCACCTTCGCCGCGCAGCCCGTCTCCGTCGTGATCGTGATAGGCCAGACCGTCAACCCGGCCGAGCGTCAGCGCGCCGCAGGCTGGTCCCTGAAGCTCTGACCCGGATTTGAAATCAAAGGGTTCGCTCTTGCCGACGCCGCTCTCCCCGGAGATCGTGTTCCCTCCGGTTCCGGTTCTGGCAAATACAGCGTTCTCAGGCAGCGTGTATTCAAGATAATAAGTGCCGGGCATGACCGCGTCAAACAGATAGGCGCCGTCCTCGCCGATTTCAGCTTTGAATGCTTCCTCTCCCTCTTCGCTCATCAGGCGGACTGTAACGCCGGGCAGACCGTTCTCGCCTTCATCGCGGACGCCGTTGTCGTTTCTGTCGGCAAAAACAGTGCCCCTGATTACGCCGGGTTGAATCATGCCGACATCCATGTCTGTTTTATTTTCTCCCAAGGCAAGGAAGAACGGTTCGGAGAATCCCTCACCGCCGGTACGGTTTACAATCACATTCCCGTCGCCGAGCTTGGTAAATGCATATCCCTTTGTCGCGGTCACATGAAGCGTATAGTTCCCGGGAACCAGCTTGGTCAGTTCATATTTGCCCTTGACGCTGGTTTTGTCCATGGCGACCACGTTGCCGTTTTCATCATACAGACCAACCAGGAACCCGGAAACCACTTTCTCCCCGCCCGACTTGTCAGCGGAGAAGTCGTCGTCATAGTAAACCGTGCCCGTAATCGATCCGGGATAAATCACGCCGACATTCATCTCGCGGGACTGTCCCTCGTTCAGCACAAAATTATTCCAGAAATTCTCGCGGCGGCCCGGCCTGGACTGGAAATGATTGCCGAGAGGATCGCTGACCGTCTTTGAGAAATCACTCCCGTCCTCGGGAAGCACCGCGCGCATCTTATAGTTGTTTCCGCGCAAACCGGTCAGCGTATAGGTACCGTCCTCCGCGGAGAATGTCTTGGCGACTTCCTCATCCATCGCCGGTTTGATGGCTGTGATCTTGACGCCCGGCATGGGTTCTTCGCCCTCATCGTACATGCCGTTGTAGTTCGCGTCGAGGAAGCAGCGGCCGGTAATCTCTCCCGCCCAGGTAAAGCCGATATACTGCTTGTCCTTGCTTTCCCTGTCATTCAGGTCCATCTGCCGGCTGGCTCTGTTCGTTCCGTCTTTGGTAATGATGGAACGGCGTCCGCCTCTCTTGGATACTTTGGCAAACATCATACCGTCCGGAGCCGTCACCGTCAGGTTATAGAACGCAGGTTCAATTTCGTCAATGCACCATTTTCCGTCCGCTCCGGAAACTGTCTCGTAATGCAGGCCGTTCTTCACGCCGTCCATTTCGATTTTGATCCCGGCAAGCGCAGGTTCTCCGTCCTTGAAAAGACCGTCCGCCGTCTCGTCAAACCAGCATTGACCGCTCACATGCAGCGAAGACAGGTTTGGTTCGGGCGTTGGCTGCAGCAGTGCGGGGTCCACCGGCGGGAGCGTCGGTGTCGGCCCTGCTTCAATCACGGAAACGGGTTCCTGATTTTCTTCTGTTTCCTCATCCGGCACCGGTGTTTCAAACAGGAGTTCCCCTTCGTCCGACGTTTCCGTTCCGTCTTCCGCCGTCTCCGTTCCGGATTCCTTTAAATCCGTCGAAGAGGGCTCCTCTGTGGGTTCCGGTTTATCTGCCAGCGGATATACAATAACCGGAACGGTCATCGTTCCTCCGGCTTCGGGAATCACTTCACAGTACGCCGTACTCAGGTCCCACTCCGCCGAAATGCTCTCCGGCAGCGGGATAATCCTGACCCGTTCTGCCTCCGGAAGCGTCACTGTGGTTTTACCGGCATCGATGATGCCGGCTTCCCGTCCATTCTGAAGTACACGGAACTTTCCGTCCAGTCTGACAGTTGTCTTTGTTCCGTCCTTCGCAGTCCGTACACCGCTGAGGTAGACCCCCAGAGTTGCCGGTTCGGCGGAAGAAACGGTCATTATCCCGCAGATCAGTATGATAACAAGCACACAGGCGATAAGCCTTTTCCCTTGGTTTGTGTTCAAAATGATTGCCTCCCGGATCAAAGAGGTTTAACGAAAGCCCTCTTAATTTGTTACCTTAACGGTGTGCCGGAACTTATCGTACACGCCGTCCACATAAGTTTCTCTGTACCCCTGAGGATAGCTGACATTGAGAATATAGAGCATCTTGTCGGAGCAGGCCATGATAATCCGTCCGGCGATCTTGGCGCCGTCGGTCAGCGTGCCGGAATAATTGGCATAAATCCCGTCTGAATTCATAAATTTCCGTCCGGCTGTGTTCGAGCGTTCAAACTTCTGGAAACCGTCGCTTGCGATGGTATCCAGTGCGTTTTTAACTTCCTTGGTCAGCTCATTCTTGTTATAGTTCTTGCCGAGCGGTACCACCCGGATGTTCAGTTTAGCCGCATAGTCCATGGACGGATCCGGATTCGTCAGCGTATAGGAGTCTGACGCGCTGTCGTCCGCCAGCCAGCCCGCAGGTGCATCAAAACTCAGGTGCAGGGAAGGCACTTCATAGGTGGAATAGGTAAACGCAAGCTTCGGCAGCGGAGTCGGCGTAGGCTTGTCAATCGGATCAATCAGCACGGGTGTCGCTCCGGCATATTCGCTCTGCATGGTCGGCGCGGGGGTCATCCCGTTCTCGTCCACGTTTGCTCCTGGCTGATCAATCGGCAGCGTTTCTTCTCCGCCGCCTTCCTCGGAAGTCGGATCATAGGATCCGTCGTCAAAATTGATCTGCTGCGGAACCGGCGTATCTCCGAAGATGTTCTGCGCATCCTGGGCCGGCGCCGATTCCTGCTGCGTCGTTTCCTGCTGCTGAGGAGAGGTCGGGAAGGTTTCCTTCTGCTGGCAGGCCGTCATCACCAACGCGGCGCATAATACCAGTGCCAGGCACAGAATCCGTTTTTTCCACATGATTCATTCCTCCATCCTGTTACTAAAACAATTATACCCAAAGGTTTCAGGAGACAATCGGAAAGCCCCCTTAATAAAGCGGATGATAAATTCTCCTGTCCAGGCTGTAAATCTTCTCGCTGAAAGCACCGGGCGGCGTCTTGTCTGTCGCGGTTTTGATCGTGTTCATCCGCGCATCCAGGATATCGATCCAGTGAAGCGCCTCCGCTTCCGGAAACATCGGCGGTTTCGGGCTGCCATACTCGCTTTCGCCGTGATGGCTCAGCAGCATGTGCTCCAGCAAAACAAGCATTTCCCCGGTCACGCCTTTTTTTTCAGCTACCCGGTTCAGGTTTGTGATCCCGCGGACCAGATGTCCCAGCAGCTGCCCGTCCCGCGTATAATCCGTCACGTTTCCGGTCCGGTCGCTCTTCATCTCCTCGATCTTGCCAAGGTCGTGGATAATCACTCCCGCCAGCAGCAGATCCCGGTTCAGCCAGGGATAAACTTCCAACAGGTCCCGGGCCAGTTTCAGCATGTCCGTCGTATGATGCAGCAGCCCGCTCCGTTCCGCGTGGTGCATCCGCTGCGCCGCCGGAAACCAGCTGAGCCGGTCGCCGGCGATTTCAAGCATACCTTCCGTCAGTTTCCGGAGATCCTCATTCTCAAAACTGCTGATCGTCTCCCGGATTTCCTGCATCATATCCTCCGGTTTCCGGGGCGCGCAGGGCACCAGACTGTTCATGTCCACCGGATCCTCATCGGTCGCCGGGCGCCATTTTTCCACCCTCAGCTGCAGGCGGCCGTTATATTCCTGGATCAGCCCGCGGACCTTGATCGTCGTCCCGGCTTCAGGCGCCTCCGCTTCAGGATCCCAGTTCCAGATCTTGCAGTTGATTTCTCCCGTGCGGTCGGTCAGATTCATATCCACGTAGTCATTGCCCTTGCTGTCCTTCCGTTTCTCCGCAGAGCGGATCAGCAGGAAGCCTTCAAACCGCATATCCTTCTGCAACTGGCAGACGGTGTAATTCTCCATCAGTCCTTCATTCCTCACACTTATCAATACTGCTTTTCAACCATTTTGTTCCTTGAACCCGAAGGGGTTATGGGGGGGTCGTCGCGCCCGGAAAACTGTCCGGTGGACAGTTTTCAGCAGAGAACGGGCGGTAGCCCAGGGCACTCGGAAAGCCCCCTTAGAATGGTGCACTGGACGACGGTTGTGAATCTCTCGCGAGATTTGCGAACGTCGTATATTCGCTCAGCCACGCCAGCTTGACTGTCCCGAGAGGACCGCTCCGCTGTTTGGAAACAATCACTTCGCCGATGTTCTTGTCCTCGGTGTCCTTGTTATAATACTCTTCCCTGTGCAGGAACATGACCACGTCCGCATCCTGCTCGATAGACCCGGAGTCACGCAGATCGCTTAGCATCGGGCGTTTGTCGACCCGATCCTTGTTCGCACGGCTCAACTGCGCACACGCAACAATGGGGATCTTCAGTTCCAGGGCGATTGCCTTCAGCTGCCGGCTGATCTCGCTCACTTCCAGCTGACGGTTTTCGGTTTTTCCGTCTGCCCTCATCAGCCCCAGATAGTCAACAACCACCAGATCCAGCCCTTTGTCCATCTTCAGCTGGCGGCATCTGGAGCGCAGCTGTGTGGGTGTGATGGCCGCTGTATCATCGATATACATCGGTGCCGCCGAAAGCGGTCCCAGTGTTTGGGCAATCCGTTCCCAGTCATCGTCCCGGAGTGTTCCGCGCCTTACCCGCTGCATATCCACTCTTGCGTCGGAGCACAGCATTCTCATCGCGATCTGCTCCCGCGGCATCTCCAGTGTAAAAACAGCCGTAACCCTGCCTTTATTCAGGGCGGCATGTTCCGCAATATTCATGGCGAAGGAAGTTTTACCCATCGCCGGACGGGCTCCGACCACGATCAGTTCACCGGGGTGAAGCCCTGTCAGCAGGCTGTCCAGATCGATAAAACCCGTGGGCACGCCGGCGATCTCACCCCTGAGTCTGGCCAGTTCCTGAATCTGGTCAAGAGTGGTCAGGATCACTTCGCTCATCGGCTTCAGGGCTTCCCCTTCCTGCCGGTTCATCACGATATCGAAGATCTCCTTTTCGGCGTCGGAAAGGATGGCCGAAACTTCCTTCTGCTGACTGTAGCTTTCCTGCGAAATCTTGCCGCATGCCGCAATCAGTTTCCGGAGAATGCTCTTCTCCCGGACAATGTCGATATAAGAGCGGACATTGGCCGCCGTAGGCACTTCCGAAACAATCTTCATCAGGTACCGCAGCCCGCCGACCCCTTCCAGCGTCCCTTTCCGGCTCAGCTCTGCCTGCAGTGTCGTCAGGTCGATCGGCGCCTGATGCCGGTTCAGGTCCGCCATCACCTGAAAGATTTCCCGATGTTCGGGCTGGTAAAAATCTTCGGGTTTCAGCTGCTCGATAGCCCGCTGTACAGCAATGCTGTCCTGGACCATCGCGCCCAGGACACTGACTTCTGCCTCCATGCTGTTCGGCGGGACCATTCCCCGCATCTCATCCCGAATTTCCATTGATTATTTCTTAATCGGCTTAATGTCCAGCTGCATCGGCGTGGTTACACCCGCATGCAGCCATACGGAGATCGTGCGGACCCCGGTTTCCCGGATCGGGTCCCCGATATCGATCTTCCGCTTGTCCACCTTCACGCCGTGCTGCTTTTCCAGTGCTTCCGCCACTTCAGCGGAAGTCACGGAGCCATACAGCCGGCCTTTCTCGCCGCATTTAACCTCCAGCGCGATGACCTTTCCCTTCAAAGACTCAGCTTTCTGCTTCGCCGCGGCCAGTTCTTCCGCCTCACGGGCATCCTGTGCCGCGCGCTTGCGCTGAATCTCCTTCAGCGCGCCGGGAGTCGCCTCCGCCGCCAGGCGCTGTGGAAAAAGAAAATTCCGGGCGTATCCGTCGCTCACTGTCAGGATATCATCCCGTTTCCCTACGTTTTTGACATCTTTCAGCAATACAACCTTCATCTTTGTTCACCCTCCTTCATAATTTTATCCCATATCCCTCTAAAAAGCAAGAAAAACCGGCTTGTCTCCCGTCTGAAACGAGCCGGCTTGTCTGCTTTCCGGAGGCTATTCATTCACCGTTTCCTTGGTCAGCGATAATTTGTACCCAAGCTTCTCAAGTTCTTCTGCAATTTCAATCAGCGTATCCGTCAGTGTTTCCTCATCCAGATTGTTATAATCCGTCGCTTTCTTCAGCTGTTCGTTCTCCTCGGTCAGTTCTTTAATCTTCGCGGCCGCTTCTTCCTGATCCTTTGTCAGCGAAGTGACCTGCGTTGTCAGTTCTTTTTTTTCTGTCTGAAGCGTCTTCTGCTGCGCTTCCGCATCCTCTTTTTCTTTTGTCAGCGCGGTCACCTGACCGGTCAGGTCTTCGTTCTGTTTTGATGCCGTTTCAAGTTCTGAGACTGCGTTTTCCGCTTTCTTTTCGGCTTCTGCCAGCGTTGTTGCCAGCGCGTCCGCCCGAGCCGTCAGTGTTTCATTTTCTTCCCGAAGTGTTTTCAGCTGCGCTTCCGTGTTCTCTTTCTCTGTCTGAAGCGCGTTCAGCTGCGCTTCCGTGTTCTCTTTCTCTGTCTGAAGCGCGTTCAGTTGCGCTTCCGTGTTCTCTTTCTCTGTCTGAAGCGCGTTCAGTTGCGCTTCCGCGTCCTCTTTTCCTTTTGTTAGCGCGGTCACCTGACCAGCAAGGTCTTCCTTCTGTTTTGATGCCGTCTCAAGTTTTGCGGTTGCGTCTTCCGCTTTCTTTTTGGTTTCTGCCAGCGATGTTGCCAGCGCGTCCGCCCGGGCTGTCATTGTTTCTTTTTCTTCCCGAAGTGTTTTCAGCTGCGCTTCAGTGTTCTCTTTTTCTTTTGTCAGCGCGGTCACCCGGGCAGCCAGGTCTTCTTTCTGTTTTGATGCCGTCTCAAGTTCTGCGGCTGCATCTTCCGCTTTCTTTTCGGTTTCTCCCAGCGCTGTTGCCAGCGCGTCCGCCCGAGCAGCCAGGTCATCCTTCTGCGTTGTTGTCTCATCCAGCTTCGCTGTCAGTTCTTCCTGCTGCTTTGTGTTCTCGTCCAGCTTTACGGACAGCGCATCTCTCTGTTTTATCACCGCGTCCAGTTTCGTCGTCAGTTCGGCCTTTTCCAGGTCTGCTTCGTCCAGCCTCGCAGCCGCTTCCTCTGCCGCCTTTGCTGCATCGGTCTTCAGCGTCTCCGCCTGCGCGGTCAGTGTCTTTGTTTCCGCCTGCGATGTTTCCAGTTTCGCTGTCAGGTCGTCGATCTGCTTCGCCGCGTCTTCAGACGCCAGTGATAAATCACTGTTCCGCTGTGTCGCTTCGTCCAGCTTTGCTTGCAGATCATCCCGCTGCGCCGTGACTTCTTTCAGCTTTGCGCCCGCTTTTTCTGCCGATTCCGCGTTTTCAGCTTTCAGGGTCTCATTCTGTGCAATCAGTTCATCTTTCTCCCTGTTCAGCGCGCCGATCCTGCCGTTTGCGGAAAGGAAAAGAACCGCAAAGCCAACCGCCAGTACGGCAAACAGGATCATCAACACTTTTTCGGTACTCTTATTCATCCCGCATCCTCCATTCCCGCGTAAAGCCTGTAAATCGCTGCCTCGTCATTCTCGAATATCTTCACGCCGACTTTGTCCATTCCCTCCAGATCCACGTCATAGCTGTTTCGTTCATACGATGACAGATAGACGTATTCAGCACCGTATTTTTCGGGTACTTCCGGGTGCCCTTCCGGATCTTCATAGAATGCGCGCAGTTCCGACTGACGCTCCGTCGTATCAAACCCATGCCAGTACAGCCACAGATCCGGACCGCAGACAACGGTCCTCCCCGCGATCGCCACAACCGGATTCAGGTGCTGGGTTCCGGTTACGAAGACCGCGTCCCTCGGTGTTCGGTCCTTGACGTACTCACCTGCCTCCACCGCTTCCCGGCTGAACGCCTGATAGTCTGACACGCATTCCCGCGCGATCGTCAGTCCGGCGCTCAGGAAGGTAACAACCGCCGCGAGCACGGCCAGGAATCTCCGTCCTCCCATGCCCTCCAGGCGCTTCCAAAGGCGGGAACACCAGTCCGCAACGATCAGGCAGCAAAGCAGCCATGCCAGATAAAACAGTTTGATGTTGTCATATTCGTTCGGCTGGAAGCGGATGAATTCCGCCGCCAGGATAATCGGCAGCGCCATTGCAAAAATACGTCTGTTTCTCGGATTCCGGTCAAACAGCGCGGCAATCAGCGCCAGGAAGGGCAGCCCGATATTCTTGATATAGAACCACAGATACAGGTCCCGCATCCCCTGCCCGGAGGGATTGTTTACCCAGTTGAACTGGAAAACCAGGAATGAATGGTTGCTTTCCTGAAAGGTCTGCCCGAAGGTGAAGCAGATGAGCTGGGGCAGCGCCAGCGCCACGGCAATCGCGCCGTAGATCAGATACGGTCGCAGAATCTGCCACCGGCTCCTGCGGACCGTCATCGCGCCCGGATCCCCGTGAATCAGGTCGTAGCAAAGGCATCCGACGGATGCGAGGGCGAGCGCCAGGAAGCTGTGGGTATGGATCAGCGGCAGCGCGCCGGCCCATATGCCGAGCAAAACGATTCCCCGCCCCCTGTTCTCCGGGTCCCTCGTCCTTGCCCTGAATTCGGAAAACAGCAGGTAGAAACAGGGAATAACCATGCACCAGCCGCCCAGCAGCGTCCGCTGGGGAATCATCAGGTCGCAGATTACATTGCTCCAGCGCAGGTTGTTCGGATCCGGCTGATTGGTCGGCGTCTTATAATAACCGGTCATGATATGGCTGATCCGCTCTCCGACCGTGCTGAACCAGCCTGAAACAGTCTGCCCGATCTTCCCGAAGAAGGTCAGGTCTTTTTCCGCCGCCCACGTTCCGCCGGCCAGATCAAAGTCATAGAGGAAGCCCAGCCCGCCGTTGAAGAAGAACAGGCAAGCCACCAGCAGGGCCGTCTTCTTTCCCGCTGTCAGTTCCCTGCCCAGCACCATCACACCCATGTAGCACAGGGCCATCATCAGGGTTCCGGGAACAATAATCGCTGCCTGCAGGCTGCTGCCCAGCAGAACAAACGTGGAACTCAGCGTATCTGTCAGGAAGGGATAACTCAGCCTCGCGCCCGGAAAAAACGGATAGTCCGCCGGGAATTTCTTTCCCACGAGACCCGTGATAAAACTCATATGCATCGGCAGATCGCCGTAAGTGCTCTGCCCCACACGCCAGTCGCCGGCGGTGCCGACCCTCATCACGTGGGTATACTGCAGATATCCGCCCAGAATCGTCAGCGGAATACCGATGATCAGCACCTGCCGGAGCAGGCGGCTCTCTTCCTCATTCCAGGGCGCGGGATCCCGTCTGTCCCGCAGAAACCAGCACAGAATCGTAATCGCCAGCATAACCGCGGCGCCAAACACATGCGCCCCCGCGTCAAAGCGGAAGAAAAAAGCACCAATGGCCGGAAACCACATCTCACCGAGCAGCCCGAAACACAGCCCGAGCCAGATCCGGTTCAGCGGCCGGTGGCGGGGCAGCAGAAACCGCACCACCGCCAGGCCGAACACCAGGAACAGCAGCGTATAAACAACAGACGCAATCATCTGCTCTATCCCCTCGCCTCATTATCGTATTCTTCATCGAGCCCGTCTGCAATTTCCATCAGACGGCGCAGCCGGTGATTCACGCCGCTCTTTCCGACCGGCGGATCCAGCATCTCCCCGAGCTGCTGAAGGCTCAGATCCGGGTTTTCCACCCGCACGCGGGCGATTTCCCGCAATGCAGGCGGCAGCGTAAATAAACCCTGTTTCAGAGAAATCCGGCGTATCGCCTCCGCCTGTTTCAGCCCCGCATCCAGCATTTTTTCACTGTTATGCTCATCGCAGTTGGCTGCCCGTACCGCGGACGCCCGGAGCTGTTTACGGATCCGGGTATTCTCCATTTCCAGCACGCCGCTCCCCGCACCCATCATCGCCAGCGTATCGCTGATCTGCTGGGCATCCTTCAGGTAAATCACCTGCTGTCCTCTGCGGGAATAGCTGCGAAAAGGCAACCCGTTCTTCTCCAGCAGTTTTTCCAGCGTCTGCGCGAACCGCTCATCATCCGTTTTCCATTCCAGATGATACTCTTTTTCCGGGTTGGTCACTGTACCCGCGCCCAGAAATGCGCCGCGGAGAAACGCCCTGCCGCAGCATTGGCGCGTCAGCGGATGCCTCGGAACGGTTCGCTTCAGATGGATACGGCCGTCTTCATCCGTTTCGGCCATGTGCAGCGCGTTCAGCAGTGTGCGGGTATCCTCCGTCCCGAGGGTAAGCACACAGGTACGCCGTCCGCCCAGCTGCTTCGTCTGGACAAAGTGCAGCGACGGGGTAATATTCAGCCGTTTCTTCAGCAGCTGAAACAGTCTGCGTGCGGTTCCCGCGTTGTCAACCCGCCAGCTGGCGGAGATCCATCCGCCGCCGCGAAAGGCCAGATGTCCGGAAGTTTGTGTCAGAGCGGAAATCTCGCTGAGCATGCAGCAGGGTCGTCCGGCCGGCATGCGGATCAGTTCCTCCTTCACAGAGGCCGAAAAGCTCTGCGCGTTCGATGTTTTCATCAGGTTTCATCCTCGACAGGCGTTGCCCAGCGTGCCTGCTCAATCAGCAGATCCCGGTGATTGATCTCTGTCGGCAAACCTTTTTCCTGCAGCCAGTGTCCGATCGCTTCCGCAATCGCCACGCTGCGGTGCGCGCCCCCCGTACAGCCTACGGCAATCACCAGGCGGTGCTTTCCCTCTTCTTTGTAATGGGGAATCAGGAAATCCAACATTTCCGTCCATCTGCGCAGGAATTCCTGTGTTGTCGGATGATCGATCACAAACTGCCGTACATCCTCATCCAGGCCGCTGTGACGGCACAGGCTTTCAATATAGAATGGATTAGGCAGAAAACGCACGTCGACCACCAGGTCCGCCTGCCGCGGCAGGCCGCGCTTGAACCCGAAGCTCATAACCTCTGCCCGGATCGGCGGGTCGGCTTCGGAAAGGTTTCCCAGGTTTTTGTCCAGCAGTTTCATCATGGAACGTGCCGTCAGCCCGGTCGTATCGATGACATAATTGGCGGTTTCCCGCAGCGGCTGCAGCCGGGTCCGCTCTTCGGCAATTGCCGCCGTCAGCGTCAGACCCTCCTGGCAGAGGGGATGCTCCCGCCGTGTCTCTTTATAGCGGTCCAGCAGCGTATCGTCACTGGCTTCCATGAAGATCACTTCGATCTGGTGACCCAGCAGCCGCAGCTCGCCGATCATCTTTGCTACAGCCTTTGCGTCAAAAAACTCGCCGCTTCGCACATCCACTGCAATGGTTACCGTCTGGTGCTTTGTCGGTGTGGTATCAAAAGCCTCGATCAGCTTCGGCAGCATCATCGGCGGCATATTGTCCATACAGAAACTGCCCTTGTCTTCCAGAAAACGGACGCAGGCTGTCTTGCCGGCGCCGCTCTGCCCGGTCACGATCAGATACCTCATGCTTCTTTCTCCATTTCACCGATAATTCGAATCTCCGGTTCCAGTTTCACGCCTACCCGTTCCTCAACGATCTGCTGTACTTTCTCCATCAGTTCCAGGAAGTCTTTGCTGCTCTCACCGTTGTTGATCAGGAAACCCGCATGCTTCATGCTCACCTGAGCCCCGCCTACAGCGTAGCCCTTCAGGCCGCACTGATCGATCAGCGCAGCGGCAAAATAACCTTCCGGCCTTTTAAATGTGCTTCCCGCGCTGGGCTGGTCCAGCGGCTGTTTCTCCGCGCGCTGTGCGTTCAGCTCGGCCATGCGCGCACGGATCTCCTCCGGTTCACCCGGCGTCAGGGTGAATACAACCTCCGTTACCACAAAATTGATTCGCCCGACGGCGGATGTCCGGTACCCGAACTGCATTTCCTCATTGCTCAGCGTGACCGGTTTTCCGTCCGGTGTGATCCCGTTCACCCGTGTCACCACCTGGGCCATTTCCCCGCCGTAGGCGCCGGCATTCATCGTCATGGCGCCGCCTACCGTCCCGGGAATCCCGGAAGCGAATTCCAGCCCGGCCAGTCCGGCCTCTGCAGCTTCCGCAGCAACGCTGCCGAGCATGGCGCCGGCCTGGGCAATCAGGCGGTCCCCTTCCCGGCGGATTTGCCGCATGTTTTTGCTCACACTGATGACCAGCCCGCGGATCCCTCCGTCCAGTACCAGCAGGTTGCTGCCGTGGCCGATCACCGTCACCGGCAGATTGTAGGCTCCCGCCTCGGCAAACAGCGCCCTGATCTCCTCTGCACTTCGCGGAAACACCAGATAATCCGCAGGCCCGCCCAACTTCAGTGTCGTATGTCTGCTCATCGGTTCATTCATTAATGCGTTAAACGATTCAAACATAATTGCCGTTTCCCCCATGCGATTTCCTGACTGTAATTCCGGATAAGTCGGGGCTCTTCAATCCGCCCCCGCGGAATTGTCCCCTTCTGTCGCTGCAAAAAAACATAGGTCAAATAAATATTATAATAGAAATAGCCCTTTCCGACAACTTCTTCATTTGTATTGACAAAATTGTATTTTTCCTGTACATTTGGATACAAAGTGCAGGAAAAATGCTGCACCCTTGAGGAGGTTGTCCTGTATGTCATTAACCTTTCAGCCCATGATGGAAAGCCGTCCCATCCGTGAGATTGCCTACGAGGTGCTGAAGAAAGCCATTATCACCGGTGAAATCCCGGCCGGGGAGCGGATCGTCGAAACCGATTATGCCGACCGTCTCCATATCTCCCGTACGCCCCTGCGAGAGGCGCTTCGAAAACTGGAGCGTGACGGTCTGGTGGAATACGTGATGCGCCGCGGTGTCATTGTGCACGCCTTTACAACGGAAGATGTGGAGCAGATCTATACCATCCGGAACTGTCTGGAGCTTCTGACTCTTCCTGATATCATCGAAAAGGCCACGCCGGAAGATATCGCCCATCTGCGGGAAATGCTCGCGAAGATGGACGAGCTGAATGAAAAAAACGACGTGGAAGCATTATCCCCCGTCGCGCGTGATTTCCATACCGCCATCACGGCGATCTCCGGGAAAAACCGGATCCTCCGGGTCATTGAAGGCCAGGATGAATATATCCGCCGCTTCTCCGCCATGGCGATCAAGCAGGAGGACCGCAGGAACGAAGCAAATGAGGAGCATCACCGCCTGGTGGACCTGATAGAGCAGAAGGACCTGCCCGCTTTTGAAGCCCTGATGAAGCAGCATATCGAGCGCAGCAAGGAATGCTGTCTCGCCGCGCTGGCTGCCCGCAAACAGAACCGCGAACTGAACAGCTGATCCTGTTCCCAAAAAGTCCTTGCATTTTAACGCGCTCTGTGATACGATATCCGGGCTGATTCAAGAGGAGGTTTGTTCTTATGGTTACTGCAATTTCCATCGTGCTGATCATCTCGGCGCTTTTTATGATCGTGACTGTTCTGCTGCAGTCTTCCAGCGAAGGCGGCATCAGCGCCGTTTCCGGTCAGTCCAACAGCTATTTCAGCAAGTCCAAGTCCAAGACCTTTGAGGCCAAGCTGGCGCTGTGCACCAAGATCGCCGCTACGGTCTTCGTTGTGCTGTCTCTGCTGATGCTGATCATCAAGTAATCTGCACGGTAGTTAAAAGGCTGCTTCATTTCGAAGCAGCCTTTTTCGTTTATTTCCTGAACTCCCTTGCCTTCCGGGAAAGTTCTTCCATTTCCTCCCGGCTCAGGTCCGGAAGCTTTTCCACCTGGGAGAGAAAAGGTTCCAGCGATTCCCGGAGGTTTCCGGAGGCAACCTGCTGAAAATAGTTCACCACCACGGCGGTGAAAATCGCAATCACCGCAACGGCATACACGGAAAACAGAACCGTCAGAATCCGTGAAACCGGGCTGTGGACCACCACATCGCCGAACCCGATGGTTGAAATAGCGGTGAAGCAGTACCACAGCGCCTCACGGAAGGTCCGGATTCCCGGCTCAATCAGCCAGATGATGCACGCGCACAGCGCAGTAAAGCCCAGGAAACCGTAAATCACTTTATCTGCGCCGGTGCTCCGCAGGATTTTGCCGAGAATCCGAAGTTTCTTCAAAAGGTGCCTCCTCAGGTGGGTCGATAATTCAGAGGATTACTCCTCAGGGCTCAATAATATTGAAGTTGTGGATAATGGGGGTGATATATTTGACCATTCTGGTCAGGACAGTGGCGTCACCCTCTACCTGCATCTTTTCGATGATATCCGTGTCGCCGTTCATCAGCGCCAGCAGCTGAAGCCGCGCGCAGGTCACCGTGCAGTCAGCCTCCCCGTTCTTATCCCCCTTGGCATAAAGGAGAACGCCGTCCCGCCGGAGTATGCGGTACACTTCCCCGGTGTCGGAAATGGTCAGCTTCAGGGTGAAGCCGTCATTCTGGGCCGCCAGCGTGTCGCTCATGATATCGATATAATCCAGGATCATGTCCACGGTCATCTCGGTGACCATGGAATCTCTCCCCTGGGCCGTCGCTTCCTTCTCCGACTGGTTGCCTTCCCGGAGCTCCCACGCACCCATCAGGTACGCACTGCGCCAGGTACCGCTCTCCGCCTGATAGCCCAGCTGCTCCAGCGCGTCGGCGCACAGTTCCCGCGCGGCCTTGTTGGTCGGGTCGGCAAAAACCAGTTCCTTGGTGAGCTGAGCCACCCACTGATACTCGCCCTTGTCGAAGTCTGCCCGGGCTTTTTCCAGCACGGCATCCACATCGCCCAGGTATTCCACCCACTTTTTCGCCGTGTCTTCCGGCATCAGCGGGTTCAGGTCCACCGGGTTGGCGTCATACCAGCCCATGTAGCGCTGATAGACCGCCTTGATGTTATGGGACAGGGTGCCGTAATACTGCCGGCAGTACCAGACCTTCGCCAGCCGCTCCGGCAGTTCCATCGTGCGGGAAATCTCCGCGGACGTCATTCCCTGGTTGATATAATACAGCGTCTGGTTGTTGATGTACTGATACACTTCGGCGGTATCCCGCAGATATTCGTGGATGTTCTCATTGCCCCAGTGCGGCCAGTTATGGCTCTGGAACACAACCTCCACCTCGTCGCCGAACAGCGATTCCGCTTCCAGGATATAGTGCGCCCATTCCAGAGCGTCCCGCACCTCCGCGCCGCGCAGGGTATAGATGTTATGCATGGTACCGGTGCAGTTCTCCGCCAGCCACAGGCCCTTGTATTTCGGGAACCAGGCGTTCATTTCCGCCGGCGCCTCCGTGCCGGGGGTCAGCTGGAACTGAATCTCCAGCCCGTCGATCACGATGGTTTCGTTGCCGCATACTTCATAGGTCGGCGCCAGCAGACCCACGGTGCCTACGCTCTGCCCCAGGCCGATACCGATGGCCAGCCGTTGCGTCTCTCCCGGTTCCATGATCGCGCCGTACTGATACTGCGCCCGGCGGCCCATGGCCGGTCCGCAGTACAGGTTTTCACTGACGGCATGCTCCAGGAATCCCTGAGGAGCCAGAACAACCACCTTGCCGGACGCGAGCTGTTCATCCAGCGGGAGGGAAGCGTCCGCGGCGTCCTCAGCGGAAATCAGGCCATAAACCCCGCCGTAATGGTCGATGTGGGAATGGCTGTACAGCACGGCTTTGACGTCGATCGGCCCGAAATGTTTCTCCATCAGGGCCTTTGCCGCGGCCATGTCCTCCTTGCACATCAGCACGTCGAACACGATCCAGCCGTTATCGGTCCGGATAAAGGTCGCGTTGGACATGTCATAGCCGCGCACCTGATAAATCCCGTCGCAGACTTCAAACAGCCCGGCATAGGCGTTCAGCTGGGTATGCCGCCAGAGGCTGGGATTCGCAGTGTCGGGCGCTTCCTTGTCCCGCACAAAGTCAAAAGCATCCCGGCTCCAGGCCACCACGCCGTCGTCCCGGTAGATGATCACGCTCTCAGGCGCTTCGATCACCCCGCGAAGAGCGTTCTCCTTCTCACGCTCATCCGAAAAATCCAGTTTGTCATACCACGCCTTATTGGCATCGATCGTATGCTGCGTCGCGGGTTTGTTTTCCGCCAGAGCAGCCGAAACCGAAAGGCAAAGACAGAAGACCATAAGCCAGCACAGGAATTTCCTCATGAGAACACCTCCAACAGATCCTTCATTTGATTTTGATAACGTCGCATCAGTCCGTCCGGGACATCTTACAGCTTATCATATCGTTTTTCCGGCAGAATTGCAAGACCGAACATACGTAAAAAATCCGTTTCCGGTATTATTCTTCGATCCCGTTGATTTTGAACCTGAGCAGTCTCGGTTCAATCCCTTTCTCCGCCCCCAGCTCATACATCTGCTGCATGAGTCTCGCCTTTGCTACGCGCTCTGTCATTTCTTCCGATGAGACGCTCACCTGCAGGTCCGGATAATCCGGATGCAGGCAGATCAGCTGATACATCACCGGTTCCTGTGTCCGGTCCACATGCCATCGGATCCGGATCAGGTCTTTTTCCTCCGTCATCAGCCGACACCCTCCGTCATCAGAATCTTCCGCGCGACAGTCACGCATTCCGGTACCCCTGCGCCGCTGGCCATGTCCGGCCTGCCGCCGCCGCGGCCCACCCGCTTGATCAGTTTGTTCATATCAATCTTCACGTCCGCGGATCGTGCGAAGGTCAGCCGTTCTCCTGCGCACAGCAGCAGGGCCTTTCCCTTCCCGGAGATGTATTCGGATACTGCGGCGTTCACTGCCCTGCCGTCCGTCTCCGGTATTTGCAGCGCACAAAGTGTGATTCCTTTCAGATCTTCCGTGTTCTCAGCCTCAGCCATCCGGTTCAGCAGTTCACGGCTTTCCAGACGGTTCGCCCGCTTTTCCGCCTCCGCCAGTCGGCTCTTCAGTTCGCTGGCAGCCCGGGAAAGCTTATCCACCGGACTGCTGAGCGCCGCTCCGGCCTTGTCCGCATAGTGCATATAGGTCTGGAACAGTTTTGCGGCCCGTCCGCCGCAGACAAAGCTAACCCGCACTTTTCCCTTTGCCGGAATTGCCGAAATAATCTTGAAAATTCCGATCCGGCCCGTGGAGGAAGGATGGGTGCCGCCGCATGCGACCATCTCAAAATCGCCCATCGCGACGACCCGCACATGCTCGCTCACGGTCGGCGGCTTGCGCAGGGGCAGTTTTTTCAGTTCCTCTTCCTCCGGAAACCAGCAGCGGATCGGTGCGTCCTGCCGGATGCGCGCGTTTACCGTATCCTCCAGAAGGATCATTTCCTCCTCGGTCAGGTGTGTCCTCTCTTCCGGCATGGAAACGTCGATGCTGGAATCATTCTGCCCCAGATGCAGCCCGATGGTCGTGCCGCCCAGCTTTTCCCAGATGGCGCCTGCCAGCATATGCTCGCCGCCGTGCTGCTCCATATGGTCTGTCCGCCGATCCCCGTCAATCTCCCCGCGCACAGCCGTGCCGGCGGGAATCTCCCTGTCGACTGTGTGCCATACTTCGCCCTCAGCGTCGGCTTCCACGTCTGTCACTTTGGCCTTCAGCTTTCCGAATGTCAGAAAACCGGTATCAAAGGGCTGGCCGCCGGATGTCGGGTAAAAAGCACTCCGGTCCAGCGTCACTTTCCACTCACCCGGCCGCGTCCCGTTCTTCACCGCCGTCACATTGGCGTCAAACGCCCACAGATACGCATCGTCGTAATAAAGCCGTTCAGTCACTTACTTTCTCTCCCAATATTATCAAACTATCATATTCCGGCCGAAGGGGGGCTGGGCGATGTCGCGTGCGGTGCGCGAGCCGGCACACCGGCCGCGGTGCGCGTGCGATTCCTTGCGGAAAGCCCTGGTCGCGCCAGCAGGCGCGAAACCCTACACCATCCTTTCCGGATGAAAACACTCATCAAACTCCGCTTCCGTCAGGAATCCCATCTCCGTACAGGCTTCCCGCAGGCTCTTGCCCTCCGCGAAAGCCTTGTGCGCCGTTTTCGCCGCGTTCTCGTACCCGATCCTTGGTGACAGCGCCGTCACCAGCATCAGTGATCGTTCCATGTTTTCCGCCATTCTCGCCCGGTTGGCCTTGATTCCGCTGACACACCGCTCACGGAAGGAGTCCATCGACTCCGCCAGCAGTCTCGCGCTCTGCAGGAAGTTATAAGCGCACACAGGCATAAACACGTTCAGCTCGAAGTTTCCCTGGCTTGCTGCCATGCCGACGGCCACGTCGTTCCCCATCACCTGCACGGCCACCATTGTTACCTGCTCGCACTGGGTCGGGTTCACCTTGCCCGGCATAATGGAAGAACCCGGCTCATTCTCCGGGATCGTGATCTCGCCCAGTCCCAGCCGCGGGCCGCTTGCCAGCCAGCGGATATCGTTGGCAATCTTCATCAGGTCCGCCGCCAGCGCTTTCAGCGCTCCGTGGGCAAACACCAGTTCATCCTTCGAGGTCAGGGCGTGGAACTTGTTCTCCGCTGTCACGAAGGGCAGCCCCGTCGCTTCCGCGATCTTTGCCGCCGCCAGGGTGTCGAACCCCGCCGGCGCGTTCAGCCCGGTGCCCACTGCGGTCCCGCCCAGGGCCAGAGCCAGCAGCGGCTTCTCCGCCGCGCGGATCATCTCCTCATCTTTTTCCAGGCTGGCCCGCCATCCGGAGATCTCCTGGGAAAACAGGATCGGCGTCGCATCCTGCAGATGGGTACGGCCGCACTTGAGCGCGTCGCTGTTTTCCCCCTCCAGGCGGATCATCTCCTCCTTCAGGGCGGAAAGCGCCCGCAATGTCTTTTCCAGCGCCTGCGCCGCCGCAATGTGCATCGCCGTCGGGAAGGTATCGTTGGAGCTTTGGCTCATGTTCACGTCATCGTTCGGATGCAGCGTTTTTGCCCCGGCGATCTCGTTTCCCCGGTTCGCAATGACCTCGTTCATGTTCATGTTGCTTTGGGTGCCGGAGCCCGTCTGCCAGACCACCAGCGGAAAATGCCCGTCCAGTTTCCCGGAAAGCACCTCGTCCGCTGCCTGACGGATCAATGTATACTTCTCCTCTGTCATCTTCTCCGGCTTCAGCTCCCGGTTGGCCGCGGCAGCCGCCTTCTTCAGCACCGCGAAGGCCCGGATGATCTCCTCCGGCATCGTCTCCCGGCCCGCGCCAATGGGAAAATTGTTCCGGCTCCGCTCGGTCTGCGCGCCCCAGTAGCGGTCCGCGGGCACCCTGACCTCGCCCATGGAATCATGCTCGGTTCTGTATGTCATGCTCATTCCCACACTTTCTGTCCCCGCCGGTACAGCCCGGCTGTCTTCCGGAATTCTACCATATCCCGCCCTTCCGCCGCAACATGACAAAGTCGTGGACTGTCGGTCTTTTTCTGTACTGTCAATACTGCCGGCTGGAATTCATCCGGGTTTCGTGGTATGCTTATCCACGCCGAATCGGTCATCAAGGGAGGCTTGGGGCATATATATTCCCCAATATATATATGAGCGAAAAAGAAATCCGGGCGGTCAATGAGCCGCCCAAACGTTCCGTTCTGGAGGAAATCGGTAACGCGGTTACCCACGGCGTCGGCGCGCTGTTCGCCATCGCCGGTTTTGTGCTGCTGCTCCTGCGCTCCGACACGTCCGTGAAGGTGCTGTGTTCCATTGTCTACGGCTTCTGCCTGATCATGATGTTCCTGATGAGCTGCCTGTACCATTCCTTCAAATGGGGTACAAAAGTCAAGCGGCTCTGGCGCAGGTTTGACTATATCTCGATTTATCTGCTGATCGGCGGAACCTTTACCCCCATGTGGCTTCTGTTCTGGCAGGGAGAGCTCGGGACAACCCTCTGCATCATCCAGTGGGCCGTGATCGCCGCCGGGATTACGTTTGTAGCCATCTTCGGGCCCGGCCGTCCCAAAGCGCTCCATATTACGCTGTTCATCGTCCTCGGCTGGAGCGGGCTGATCTTCCTGCCCCGGCTGATCAGGGAGAACCTTCCGCTGTTTTTCACCACGCTGGGCGGCGGCATCGTCTATACCCTCGGGATCATTCCCTTTGTCATGAAACGCAAAGGCGCCCATTTCCTCTGGCATTTCTTCGTCTTCTTCGGCGCCGTAATTCACTGGTTCGGGATTTATCTTTTCCTGTACTGATAGCAAAATGCCCGTTAAAAAACCCGCGCAGCTGCGCGGGTTCTGTGTTTGTCTGCTCTGTTACAGTCCCTTGATCATTGCCAGGTCGCCGTAAAGGATCGAGTCATCGCCGAGGGCGGCATTCTTGATATCCACTGTGGAGCGGATCTGCGGCATGCAGTAGCGGTCGACCTCCGCCAGAATCTTTTCGAGGAAGAGATCGCCAAGGGCTTCAATGACGCCTCCGCCGAAGAGTACCAGATCCGGGGAGATTGTGTTGATCAGATTGCCGGCCGCAACCGCCAGCCAGTGGCAGGCCCGGTCAACGGCTTCTTCCGCCACCTTGTCCTTGGCTTCAAGGGCTCTGACCAGCCGCTTGGAGCGGAACACGCCGTCCGCCACCGCTTCAGCCATCAGGCTTTCCCGTCCGCGGCTGATCTGCTGACGGATATAGGCACTCATACCCTGTTTGCTGGAGAAGGCCTCCAGGCAGCCGCGCTGGCCGCAGTTGCACAGCGGGCCTTCCGGATCGAGCACCATATGGCCGTATTCGGCGGCCTTGAACTGATTGCCGGTGAAAAGCTTCCCGTCCAGAATCAGTCCGCCGCCCATGCCGGTGCCCACAAAGAAGCCGACAATGTTTTTGTAGCCCTGCGCCGCGCCGAAGTGATACTCGCCCAGCACACCCAGATTCACATCGTTGCCGACAAAGAACGGCACGCCGAACTTCTTGCTCATGGAACCCGCCATATCATAATCCCGCCAGGGCAGGTTCGGCGTGAAAAGCACAATGCCCTTCTCCTGGTCGATTACGCCCGGCGCGCAGGAAGCGACAGCGTTCAGCTTCGCCCGGTCGATCCCGGATTCCTTGATCATCTCCTCAACCACGTCGACGATGACCTTCTCCACATCCGTCGAGGCGGACCCGGCGCTCTTGGAGCGCTTTTTCAGACGATAAATGATCTTGTCCTGCTCGTTGAAGATCGCGCCGAGCACTTTCGTCCCGCCTACATCCAGACAGATGTTGTACTTTTCCTTTGCAGTCGCCATAGTCTATATCCTCCCACCTTTTTCTGTCTCAAACCACACAAAGTATTCCGCCCGAAGCTCACCCAAACATTCTTCTGAACCAGCGCCGTTTGGTCTTTTCCTCCTGCCGCGGTGTTTCCTCCCGAACAGCTTCCGTCTCTTCGGAAATCGCCGGTTTCTCCGGTTCCTCCGGTTCATCCGGAACTTCCTCAATCAGCGATACCTTCCGGTTGCTGAAGTACCGGTACAGTCCTTCCTGGGAAGAAGTTCCCTCTCCGCCTTGTTCCCGGATATAATTTCCGTCCGGGAACATAAGCCAGGATTTCTCCCGGTCGTTCCGCAGGGCATCCAGGATTTCATTAAGCTGTTCCCGGGTATCCGGCGTCACGGCTTCCATGAAAGCTTCCACGCGCCGTTCCAGGTTCCGGTTCAGCATATCGCCGGAGCCGATGAACAGCCGCTGATCCTCTCCCTCTCCGAAGCTGTAGATCCGGGAATGCTCCAGCCACCGGCCGATCACACCTTTCACGGTAACATTCTCTGTCATGCCCGGCACACCCGGCCGCAGGGAACAGATTCCGCGGATGAAAAGCTCAATTTTCACACCGGCCTGGGAGCATTCGATCAGTTTCTCCATCACTTCCCGGTTGTTGATGGCATTGGCCTTGATCGCAACGCGGCCGTTCTCGCCCTTTTCCAGCTCCCGGTCCAGCATTTCCAGCAGCCGGGGCTTGAAAGTCAGCGGCGCAATCCACAGGCTGTGCGCTTCAGGCGGTATTTCCCCCTTCTCAAGCGCAGCGAAAGCCTCCTTTGCTTCCAGGCCGACCTCCTCGCGTGCGGTGATCAGGGACAGGTCCGTATACTGCTCGCCGGTCACCTCGTTGTAGTTGCCGGTGCCCACCTGGGTAATGCGGCTCACGACGCCGTCCTTCTCCAGCGTGATCACGCACAGCTTGCTGTGAACCTTGTGTTCCGGCAGACCGTAGATTACACGGCAGCCGGCGTCTTCCAGCATTTCGGAATAGTCGATATTGTTCTGCTCGTCAAAGCGGGCGCGCAGTTCCAGCAGACACAGCACGTCCTTCCCCTGGTCGGCCGCATAGGCCAGCGCCGCCGCGATCTTGCTGCTGCCGCTCATGCGGTACAGCGTGATCCTGATCGTCCGTACGTCCGGATTGTCCGCCGCCTCGTAGATCAGGTCCACAAAGGACATCATGCTCTGGAAAGGGAAGCTCATCAGCAGATCGTGCTTCTGAATGTACTCGAAATACTCGCCCTTCTTCAGTCCGATGTCCCTGGCCGGCTTCCGGTCCGGATACTTGAATTCAGCCGGCAGGCTGATGCATGAGCGGAAGGAAAGGTCGAAGGGAACGGTCTGGGTAAACACGCGTTCCTCCGGCGCGCGGAGTTTACGGATCAGCAGCGCGCGGCAAGGGTCTGTCAGCTTTCCGTAAATGCGTACGCGCACCGGCATTTCCCGTTTCCGTTTGCTCAGCATGCCGCTGACCTTGTGGCGGAAGTCGTCGTCCCCCCGGTCCTCCCTGCTGGAGAAGAAAACGTCCGCGTTCCGCGTTACGTCAACGATCGCGGACTGGATGATCGTTTCCTTTTTCAGCAGCAGCGGCAGAAAATGCCGCACAAGCAGGGCTGTCGGCACGATCTTCTGGCAGCCGTCGATCTCAAAGCTCTGGTAGGCCGGAATCCGGTGCAGCGGAATAAAGCACAGTCTCATTTCCGTGGGCCGCCCAAGGAAAGCCACAATATTCGTTTCCCCATTCCAGAGGAAGGGCAGCGGCTGATCCTGCGCGATGATCTGCGGTATCAGCAGGTCTCGGATGTCGCCGAAGAGCTTTTTGCTCATCAGCTCGTCCACCTTGCTGATCTTCCGGAAGTCCAGCACGTCAACCTTGTTGGCGTGCAGTTCGTCCCGGATATCTTTCCAGATGCTCTCCATCAGCGTCTGCTGTTCCCGGGTAATGCGCAGGGCTTCCTTGATCTGTGCCTCCGGCAGCATCCCGGAAACCGGATCCGCCTTGTCCGGCGCCAGCATGGCGCGGTGAGTCAGGATTCCGATCCGGACCCGGTAGAATTCCTCCAGGTTGGACTGATAGATCATCAGGAACTTCAGCCGCTCCAGCAGCGGCACCTTCGGGTCTGCCGCTTCCAGCAGAACGCGCCGGTTAAAAGCCAGCCAGCTCAGTTCCCGGTTGATGTACACGTTTTCCGGCGCCACCGCGCCACCCTTGTTCTTCTTGTCTTTTCCGGCCATCGTCAGTTCATTCCTTTAACTTTGTTTGTCCTGTTCATCCTGCGGTTGTTCCTGCCGCTGTTCGACTACCTTGCGTACCTCGTCGGTCGCGTTCAGAAATGCGCCGGCAACCAGCGGGTCGAAATGAGTTCCCGATTCCTCGCGAATAATGTCCATGGACTTCTCGAAGGAGAATCCGTCTTTGTAACAGCGTTTGGAGATCAGGGCGTCGAATACGTCCGCGACTGCCATGATCCGGGCGGAAAGCGGAATCTCCTCGCCTTTCAGTCCCTCCGGGTAGCCCCGTCCGTTCCACCATTCGTGATGGTATGTCGCCAGGTCCTTCGCCACGTCCAGATAGCTGATGTTTCCGGAAGCCGGGCGGGTTTTCTCAATGACCTCGCCGCCGTAAGTCGTATGCTTTTTCATCAGCGCGAACTCTTCGTCCGTCAGTTTGCCCGGTTTGTTCAGCACGGCATCGGGTATCTTGATCTTTCCGATATCATGCAACGGAGCGGAGCGGAACACATCCGCCATGTATTCGTCCGTCAGCTGGTCGGTATAGTGACCTTCCTTCCGCAGTTCTTCCATAATGATCCGCGTATATTCCGCGGTGTTCTTGATATGGTCGCCCGTGTTCTGGTCGCGGCTTTCCACCAGGTCCGCCATGGTGATAATCAGGTTTTCCTGCATCCGGGTGATGATTTCATTCTTCTCCTGGCTTTCGGCGATGTACCGCAGGGAGTCGTCCGTGGTTTTCATGATCGCCTCATAGAGGTTCTCGATTTCGTCCCCCGTATGGATTCCGAGGCTGTGCAGCGCCTCGGCGCCTTCAGCCCGCTCCTCCTCGCTGTTGAAGGCAAAACTCTCGGAGGCAATCGCCATCGAGTTAATCGGCATGATCACGCCCTGCTCCGCGTACCAGAGGAAGACAGCCAGGATCAGTACCGCCAGACTGACGAACAGGCTCAGGATCCGGGCCAGGAAGCGGAATTCATCCGCCTGCAGCTGCGTCATGTCGATATCCACGCAGGCGTAGCATACGGTAATGTCCTCGCTGTTCTTCACCGGGGTGTATACTGACAGCAGCCAGCCGTATTCCTCGCTGTTGGAAATGACGGGCTCAATTACCTCCCCGGTCAGCAGTTTGCCCATCTGGGGCCGGAATGCGTCGTCAAATTCGACCAGCGCCCCCGGGTCATCTCCGGCCATCTCCGGAAAATCGGGATCAAACACCACGTGGCATCCGTCTTCCCTGATCTGGTATACGTAGATATACTTGATATCCGCGCTGCTGTTCCGGATTTCTGACAGTTCCATTTCCGAAGTGATATAGCCGGGAGCTTTTTCGCCGTCCCTCAGGTATTCCCGGATTCGCTCCGGGTCGAACTTGGTTGCCGCCAGGTTAGAAACGCCCTCAGCCATCTCCGTCTTGGTCTGGATCAGCGCGCCCCGGAACGTATAATAGCTGATTCCGGTCGTGACCGCCGCAATGACCAGGATGGATATGGACAGCACCAGCACAATCTTCGTCCGCAGGGACATGCCCCGCGGGCGGAAACGCTCCGCCTGTTTGTAGTCTTCCCGGCTCAGGGGATTCTGCAGCCAGTTGTTGTATCGGAACAGATCCTTGAATACGCCGGAAAGCGCCCGGTAGATCAGCACGGCAATCACCACGCTGATCAGCTTGTCCAGCAGGTCAAACACGATGCTGGAGATCACCTGGGAAGCAAACACGCTGTGCAGCGTATTGTTGATCTGCTGTGCCAGCGGCCCGGTGAAATCCTCCGCGATGTTGAACCCGTACATCACCAGGGTCAGCAGGCTGCCCAGCCCGCCGCCGATCAGGGCGAACAGCGGCACGGACAGCAGCGTCTTCCTCCAGGTCCGGAACCAGTTTTTTCGGTGAAGCAGCGCTGCCAGCACGGCGATCAGCACATTAATCGCACAGTAATAGATCGAGTCCGCATCGAAGATCATCTTGAGCAGATTCGTGGCATACCCGACCACGATGCCCGGCACAAAACCGCCGATCATCGATACCAGGATCGTTCCGATGCAATCCAGGTACATGGGAAGTTTCAGCCATCCCGCCGTCTGGGAAAGGATCAGGTTGATCAGGATCCCGCCCAGCACCAGCATCAGATATTTCCCGAGTCTTTTCCAGTGCATTTTGCCGCCGTCCGGCGGTTTCATGCCTGTTTCACTCATTTTGGTTTCCCTCATCTCATCAAATCGGTTTTGACCGCATCGGACCCGCTCCTCAGGTCAGTCCCGGTCATGTCTTCCGAAATGTGATTATTCAGCCGCCACCTGATCTGCCGGAAGCCAACCGCGGGTCAGCCCGGCCACGGTGCAGTCAAACTCGCACAGAAGCCAGCCGTCTGTTTCAAACAGGACGTTCACCGGGGATCCCGCCTCCAGGGTAACCGTGGGGAAGGTATCCTCAAGTGCCTTTTCAATCTTATCCGTATCAAAGTCAAAGATCCATAACAGTTCTTCCATTGTATAGTCGAGATACTTGGACTTCGTCCGCTGGGTCACTTTGTCGTACTGCTTTCCGGGCCCGAAGTAGAACGGATGGATGGTGGACAGTGTCCTCGCGGGCACAGGCGTCCAGCTGACGGTCTCCACGTCTCCGGCCTGGATATCCTTCTCCTCGAAGTAGACATACCGCTTTCCGCTGCGGTTATCCACTTCAGCCAGCACAAAGCCGTTTTCCTTGTGTACAGCCTTCACGCTGACCACCTTGCGCGCCAGGAAAGCGCCGCACGGGTTGTATTGTTTTCCGGGCCCGGAGTAGGACTGCTGGCGGAAATCCCTGTCAATCTCCAGCGCGTTCAGGATGGTTTCGGTGCCTTTCAGTTCGATCACCGGCCAGCTGCTGCTCTTGTTTTCTTCCGCAAGGGTCGGAATACAGGCTGCGGAAAGCAGCAGGGCAATGGTCAGGATGAATGAAATTGTTCTTTTCATGGGCGCCTCCTTCGGTGTGTCCTGTTCGGATAATGAATTGAGTTACCTGATCAAACCGTATTCAGAAATTCATGACATTCTGTATTGCTATCATAACACACATACTGCTGTTTTGAAAGAACAACTTTTTGTCTTCCGGGCTTTTACCCGATAAAACGGGCCTGCGCGTCTGCGCAGGCCCTGACCTGTTTCATTCCCCGTTTTTCTCTTTTTCCGTCCCGTTCTCCGCGTAAAACGGTTTCAGGTCCTCCAGCCGCAGGAGCATCGGACTTCCTCCGCCCGCGGCGCCCGTATCGATATCGATCCAGGTGTCTGTCTCAAACATCCGGCCTTTCTTCCCGTAGTACTGTGTCGGTGTATGGCCCAGGATCACCGTCCGGTCCTCCCAGTATTGCTCATCATCTTCCGGCCGCGTCCATACCAGGTCATCCTCTTTGTATTCATCCGGGCGTTTTGCGGGATCAAAGTCCCTGAAACCTCCGTGGACGAGTATAAACCGTTTCGGGCCCGCCGTCAGTTCCGCATACAGTGGTGCCGAACGGACATATTCCATCAGGCCTTTAAACTCTTCCGGTTCCGATGCTTTCAGCATTGCCAGGTTCCGGATTGTAACCATAGCGCCGTTCTGATGCCATAGCAGCAGGTCGTGCTGCTGCTGCGGGCTCAGGTCTTTTCCGCTGAAGTTTTCCAGGTCGTGTTCAAACAGGAAACCGCATTTCAGCATCATCACCTCATGGTTCCCCTTGATCAGCGTCACGTTGGGCTGTTTCATCATCCAGCGCAGCACCGCCACGCCGCCGTCCCCGTTCCGGTCAATCACGTCTCCGATCACATACAGCCGGTCGGAAGGACCGAACCCCGCTTTTTCAAGCAGCTCGATAAATAAAACCGGGGAATAACCGTGAATGTCAGAAGTTACGAAATTCATTGGTATATTTGCCCCCTTCCTTCCTCATCTTTCAGTCGTTCTGCTTCTGTCTCCGGAATTCAATTATACCACGAATTATTTTTGAAGCACACATTCTCTTTCACCCTGTGATATAATGAACTTCAATCAAAACCGGAGGTGGATACGTTCATGAAGAAGTTTATCCTTTGCCTGCTGATCCTTCTTGTCACCGTCTCATCCGCATCGGCGGTTACGGTCACCGGAATGGCCGTTGATATCGATCCGGACCATCTGGTGTCCAGAGCGGTTTATGTCCGGCTCGTTTCCTATGATGCCGATAAAGGCACCGTCAGAATGGAGATCATCACTCCGGAAGTTTTCCGTGCGGATGAGATTCAGTCCCTTTCCGTCGGGGATTCCATCTTCACAGACGGGAAAGAGGTCCTGATCACCTCGATCTCAGAGGAGGACGGCTATATCATTCTCAACAGGGAAAACGAGGAATCCCCGGACGAGTCCGTCTGGCTGTATGAAAGCCTGGACTTTAATTACCACCGGGCTGATGTGAATGATGATTTCTGGCTCACCGTAGCAACGATCGATGTCCCGCTGCCGGACAGCATCGTCTACGTGGATGCGAACAATCCGACTTCAGAGCTGCCCGCCGTTTACGGCAGGGAGGAGTTGATCAGCGCCGTCTGCGCAGAAAACGGTTCAGAGCTTTCGCGCGACAATGCCATAGCTTTCTTCAATGCCGCCGGCGACCTGGTCATCATAAAGCGGCGGTATACCCCATGGGGATAAGCCGGCAAGCCTCTTCCATGGAAAAAGCTCTCCGCGAAGGAGAGTTTTTTCTTTGATTCACAGGATTTCCGGGCTGCCCGCTTGACATATTGCTTCAATGAACTCCGCTGGTAATTCTTCATCGGGCAACGTCCCGTAAACTTCTTCTTCGGACTCCTGATCCGTAATCTCCTCGGTCGTCTGCTCAACTGGGATCTCTTCAGGTTGCCGCTTCGGGATCGGTATCTCTTCGGCAGGATTCTTTTCCGGTACCGCTTCCGTCTGCTGCCGTTCGGGAACCGCAGCGGGCTCCTGAACCGGAAGCGTTTCAGCCCTGGGCGTCCCAGGGATATCTCCGGTTTCATCGTCCGGAATTTCACCGGGGATATTACAGAGGATAATGGAGGAAAATGGCGCAAGATCAAAGGAAAGATAACCTTCGGTCACAGTGCCCGTTTTCTCCGGCTCGGTCGTATGGCAGTCCTGGGTGGTCTGGATCCTGCGGTAGAAAGCTTCCTTCTCTTTCGCTCCGGCATCCCTTACAAAGAGCCGGAAATCGGTCCATCCGCCCGTATTGTTGACGGCAATGATGCAGCGGGTATCCCTGTCGAAACGGGCATAGGCAATGCGTCCGTATTCCGCCAGCAGTTGCTTGAGAGAGCCGTTTTTCAGAACGGGCAGTTCTTTCCGAAGCCGGATCAGCGTCCGGTGCAGGTCAATGAGACTCTTGTCTTCATGGCCCCAGGGATAGGTTCTGCGGTCGTCCGGGTCTGTCCAGCCGATCTGGCCCGCTTCGTCCGCGTAATAGACGGTCGGCGCCCCAGGCCAGGACATCTGGATGGTCACAGCCTCCCGGAAGACACCCTTGTTGATCCCGGCGCCGGCAGCCGCGGAGCCGAGCGTTGTGGTACGGCCGATCATCCGGTTCGTCCGGGTAAGGAAACGGGAATGGTCGTGGTTCGACAGCTCGTTCATCGCGCACATCAGCGACGGATAGCTGAAGCGGGCCATCTTGTCCTTCATGATACCGAAGAAAGCATATCCGTTCTGATACAGATCATCCCGGTAGGAATCGGAATGCTTCTCCATTCCCGTGAGGAACCAGGTCACCGGCTCCATAAAGGCGTCATAGTTCATGACCGTATCCCACTCTTTGCCGTTCAGCCACGGAGAAGGATCCCCGTAGTGTTCCGCAAGGATCAGGGCATCTGGATTGACAGACTTGACCCGCTCGCGGAAGAGCTGCCAGAACCGATGGTTAAACTCAGTACTGTGGCCCAGGTCAGCGGCAACGTCCAGCCGCCAGCCGTCGATGCAGTAAGGCGGAGACAGCCATTTTTCCGCGATTTTCAGGATGTCTTCACACAGTTCCGGCGAATCTTCGTAGTTCAGCTTCGGCAGGGTAGAATACCCCCACCAGCCCTCGTACATGGGACTGCGGCCGTTTCCGGTGTCATAGAAACGGAAATAGGAGCGATAGGGACTGTGGATGCTCTGGAAGGCGCCGGGCTGGAAACCGGCCTTGCCCAGATAAATCCCTTCATGGTCCATCCATTTGTTGAATGACCCGCAGTGGTTGAACACGCCGTCCAGGATGATGCGCATGCCGCGCTTGTGCAGTTCCTTGCAGAGCGTAGCAAAGAGATCGTCGCTCTTCTCCAGGTTCTCCATGCTGGTAACCCGGCGGATGTATTTCGGCGCATAGCCGTTATGCTTTTCCCAGGCCTGCATCACATGATCCAGGTCGTCCGTAATCACACCGAAATGGGGGTCGATATGCTCATAATCCTGGCAGTCATACTTGTGGCTGGAGGGAGAAACAAAGATCGGATTGAGATAGAGGACCTCCACGCCGAGATCCTGCAGGTAATCCAGTTTGTTGATGATCCCCTGGATATCGCCGCCGTAGAAGCAGCGGTAGTCCGTGTCGGTCGGAGGAGCATCCCAGTCTGCCACGTGTTTGGCATGGCCGATGGTATAGTAATATTCGTTGTCCACAATGTCGTTGGAGGGATCTCCGTTGCAGAAACGGTCTGTGAAAATCTGGTACTGAACGGCGCCCTTGGCCCAGCCGGGCACGTGAAAACCGGGAATGAAGCGGAATGCGTAGGCCGGGTTGAAGCCGGGAATCGCGTTGTTGTCTTCGCGGACGCCGCTCTTGTCATAGGCAAGCTTTGTTCCGTCTTCGCACTCGATCAGGAAACGGTAAATCACTTCCGTTTCGCCGCAGATCAGACCGGTTTCATAATAATCGAAAAACTCATCGCTCATCACCCGGACCATCAGCGTACCGACGGTCAGCGACTCCATCAGGAGAATGACCCGCCGTGCGCTGTCCTTTTCAACACGGATCCGGACCGTAACGGTATCCCCGGGATTCGGCTCGGACGGAAAACGGTAAGCCGGAGATTCATCACTGAATACAGCGGAGAGGACGGAATGACTGACTGACATAAGGGGCAAACCTCCTTTGCTGAACGGGGACAGTATACCCCAAATACGGTTGAGTGGCAAGTTTACTGGACAGAAAGCGCCAAACGGGATAATATGGTTGAAGGGATCAGGATGCCGCCGGAACGGCGGCAGAATCGGAAAGGAAAACCGCCATGCAGGATCAGTTGATCAGGATGCTCAGCAAGAAGCCCACCCCGACTCCCAGCCCGAGTCCGGGAATGCAGGAGCAGGTCGTCATTGAAGTAAACAGCGTCATGGACACCGCCAAAGATAAGGTGCAGGATGTTTTTAACAACATGCCTGTCTTCCTCTCCCATCTGCTGATGGCCCTGGCAGTCATCATCGTGGGGCTGATCCTGACAAAGTTCATCCGCTGGCTGATCCGCAGGGTGATCGGCGGACGGGAAAGAGCGGGTGAGGCCCAGCGCAGGCGCACAGCCGGCTTCCTCGCGTCCAGCATTTTCGGGTATGTGATGTATTTCGCCATCATCGCGGTTGTGCTGTATCTGTTCGGCTTTAATGTCGAATCGATTTTCACCGCTGTCGGGGTGGTCGGTATCGCCATCTCCTTCGGTGCGCAGACGCTGGTGAAGGATATTATTTCCGGTCTTTTCCTCTGGGGCGAGGGAAACCTGAAGGTGGGCGACCTTGTCGGGATCAACGATCTCAGCGGAACCGTGGAAGCCATGACCGTTCGGACCACGACGATCCGGAACTGGAACGGCAACCTGCATGTGATCCCCAACGGCGATATCCGGACAATTACCAATATGAGCAGGGGGTTCAAACGGGCGGTTGTCAATATTCCCTGCCCCTATGACTGGGTCTCGGAAGACCTTGTCGCCATGATCAGGGAGGAGATGGAGATTGCCGGCCGGGAAATCGAGGGAATCGACGGTCCGCCGGAAGTCATGAGCATTGTTTCCTTTGAGTCGAACTGCGTCATGGTTCAGGTTGCTGCGGCCTGCCCCGTGGGCGAACACTGGCGCATCGAACGGGATATCCGTACCCGTATCAAAGCCCGCTTTGACCGGGAGGGAATCATCATGCCGCATTACACGAATCCCAAAGCGTAAAAAGTGTTTGACAGTCCATTATGATTGTGATATCATACTAAAGCTGTCCGATGGCAGCGTGTGGGCTCGTAGCTCAGCTGGATAGAGTGTTTGACTACGAATCAAAAGGTCGTGGGTTCGAATCCCGCCGGGCTCACATTTGGAGAGGTGCTGAAAAGCGCCTCTTTTCCTTATATTTCAAGGCTTCCAGCGTTTTTGGAATTTTAACCATTTTGACCAGATTGTACATGTAGCGGACTCGGCAACACTCAAAAATACGGCAAAATACGGCATATAAGTTGTCAGATGGTTGTCAAAACCGACGGCTGTGAGCGTTGATTTATAAGCCTCACAGCGGTTTGTCCGAACTAATCGGTTGTCAAGCAGTATTGAAAGCAGAATACAATTTGCAGATTTTGCGAAATGAAAAGTCCCGCTTTCTCCCTCAGGAGGAAGCGGGAATCGTTATATTTACTTGCTTTCAGCCGCCAAAGCGCTTGTTCATGACATCATTAAGTCGCTGAATGTCGAACTGCTCTTTTTCCGAAGTCAGCTTGGCATAGAACTTCATAAGAACGGTGGGATCCGTGTGGCCAAGCCACCTCTGGAGCGTCTTGATCGGGACATCAGCTTCATAGCACATGGTGGCAAATGTGACACGGAAATCATGGCAGCGGATCCTGATATCCTTCCAGGGAGGAAGCTTCTTCCCTTCCTCCAGCAGGCGCTTATGTTCCTTTGTCTTGCCATACCAGCGCTTATGGCATCCGTTAACCCTGGTCTCCAGGAAACTGATGTAGGACTCATACTTCCTGACAAACGAAGTGAGGGACATCATGGAGCCGTCCTGTTTATGCAGGAGAAGCCCGTGCCGGTCTTTCAGCGCTTCCGCCAGGCAGTCATTCAGGGGAATAACACGCTGAGCGGCATCCGTCTTACCATCTGTTTCAATGGCCTGATTGCCTTCCGAAAAGGACGCGGCACCGCGTACGGTGATGATCCTGTGCTCAAAGTCCACGTCCCGGTCGATATTCAGATAAAGCGCTTCTCCGCGCCGGAGCCCGGCAAACATCATGGCCATGGCACAGGGACCGAAATCATGCTCGTTGTATGTATCAACAATGAGATTCTGCTCCCACTGCTCCAGGCAGCGATGTTCCCTGCTCGTCCCTTCCGGCGGTTTTGCCATATCGGCGGGCGTCCGGACAATCACTCCGTCCTGCACAGCCGCGCGGAAAATGCTGCGGATCGTCGTACAGAACTTCTTGATATAACTGGCGGACATTCCTTCCAGAGAGTTGAAGAGCATCTGGATATCCGTAGCGTTAATGGTGCGGAGATAAGGCTTTGCCAGCGTTTCAGCAGCGTACTCGATCATTGTCTCATACTGACGCTTCTGCCTGCTGTTGCACTTGGCACGGTAAACCTTCAGCCAGAGTGCGGCATAATCAAGGAACTCGGTATCCGCAAGATCGGGATAAAAACCGAGAGTCAATTCCTTGACATAGCCATCCCGCTTTTTCTGAGCCGCTGTCGGACTGCTTCCATAGAAATACTTATCACCGAGGCGGCAGGAATAACGTCCATCGGAACGTGCCTGTAATTGTTGACGGGGCATAGTGACCTCCTGTTTTTTTCACTGCCCGGCCAACGCAAATACAATACAGTTTTCAAGGTTCCCGTTTGAGGTTCTTCCCTCGGGAACTATTTTACCGTATCAAAAGTGTGATGACAAGGCGAACAGATAAGAATATTTGACTTTTTTTCGATAGTCTAATCTTTTTGAACGTCCAGGTTTTCAGGTCTTTCCAGGCACTGCCTGTCGATCCATTCCTGCAGGCCCTTCCGGCTGACCAGTACACGCCTTCCGATCATGAAGGAAGGAAAACCGGGCTGCTGAACCAGGTCATAGGCAATACTTCTTCCAATGGTCAACTCGTCCGCCATATCCTCAACCGTCATGGCCATACCGATATATTTCGGCTTTTCTTCCCTTTCCGGCATGAACGCCTTCGACGGCCGGCCGGGGCGCTGCTGGTTGCGAAGCATTTTTGCAACGGAAACACGCTTTGTCTGAGGGGGCATATAATCACTTTCTTCCTATAAAGGTGCCCGACAAAAAAACGGGCGGAAGCGAAATATGTTTCACTTCTGCCCTATACGTTCAGATCAAGGCTGTTTTTAAAGTTGAAATGGATTTTTGTCACAAAATCAGAACAGCTTACTCATTCACTCCATCCGCGAATCAATCGTGTCAATCATATCATTCAGCACACTGATCCGGTCCTGCCACTCGTAATAGGACTGTTCCACTCCAAGGCCGTCTGCATACAGATTCCCGATGCCTCTCCATCCTTCGGCATTGCCGGCGTCCGCTGCCAGCTGGAAATATTCCTTCGCTTTACCGTAATCTCCCGCGTCGACAGCGTCCCTGCCGGCCTGGTAAAGCTCCTCCGCTGCCGGGGCTTCCGTCACCGCCGTTTCGGCAAACGCCGGACTGAAAGCAGCAAAGCACAGACAAAGGACAAGTACAAACAGAACAGTCTTTTTCATGGGTTTTCTCTCCTTTATTTCTGCTGATACTCATCCCCCAGCAAAGCCTTCAGATGCTCCTGATCTGTTTCATCCGGCTCATATCCGGC
>OMYT01000054.1 GCA_900315315.1 uncultured Eubacteriales bacterium
ACATATGACTCCTGTGATATTTCGCCAGTGCGCTCTTGTACTGCGTCAGCAGGATCATCGCGTCGCTGTAGGTCATTCCCTCTTCTCCATACTCAATGCTGGAGATCAACCCCAGAAGCTCCGCGTATGGCTCACCCTGCATCATTTCCTTTAGTGGAAGCAGCACCTTGTTGATGCTGTCGGCCTTATACCCGTTGATATACAGGTCGGCATTTTTCCGCGTCTGCTGTTTGAATTCGTGATACAGTCCCTCGAAGAAACTGTTGTACAGCGTATAGGTACTGGTATCCCTGGCATACTGCTCTTCCTCCGCAGTCCTGCTCTCTTCCATGGCTTCCCGCTCCTCCTCGCAAAAGAGTCGTTCATAGTTATCGTTCGGATACATCATGCTCGGCATCGCCTCGATCTTTTTTCCGATATTGACCCAATTCGGAACGTTGTGCTTCTTATCAGAATCATACTTTCGCTCTTCCAGGTATTGGACATAGCTCGTTCCATCCTTTTCCTTGAAACGGATCTTTTGGGGTATTTCCGGTATCTTTACAGGGTCCTGTGTCAGCATCTGACTAACCTCCTGCTGTTCTGCACAAATTTGAGAGGAACTTTTTTTGAGAGGAACTTTTCCGCGCGTCACTCATCATGACGCGCGGAATCCTGTTCCCTCGCCAGCGTAAAAAGCTCATCCAGCCTTTCCTGTGCGGCATCGAAACTCTCTTGGTCGTTCTGGATCCGGATGCTCTCCTCCGGTTTCCCGAGTCCCCTGTCAAGAATCAACCCGATCGCCTGTACTCTCGCGATCGGGTTGATGTTTGGGTCGGTCATCATGTCGTGCAGCGCATCCAGTGCATCCGGTGCCATCAGAAGAAAATCGTGATTCACTTTTTCCTTCAGTTCAGTGCCGTTCTTCTTGTTGTCAGCCATCGTATTAATCCTCCATTCGTTTGTTAATGATATCCGTGCTCAAGATTTCTGCAGACGCATGCCGCGCTGTCCGGCGCGTCATCATGTTCCGCATGTTCTGTGTAATCCAGGATCTGGTCAATATATTCCGGATCGGTTCCTTCAAGAAACACGATCTTAGGCCACCATTTCCGGAGATATGTGCAGATCTTTGTGTTCTTGTTCATGTCCTCGATGTATCCTGAAGCATAGGCGCCCTTTCTGAAAAACTCCTTTACAAGGAAGCCTTTGTCTCCGTTCTTCTCACATTTGATTGGTTCACACATCAGTCTGCTTGCTTCATCGATGATTTCATCCATCACCTTATCCACGGACTTGTGCCAGAGTTTCCCGTACAGATACATAATATCATTGTCCCAGTCCCGCCTTCCGCAGGTGAATGCAGTATAGTCGCTTCCGCCGTAGGCTGCATCCACATGAGCAACCCCGTCACGCAGCTTCAGGGCATCATCTGTAAACTTTGGCGGGGTCTCAAAGATAACCTCAGAGGAAGCAATATGCTTTAGTTCATAGTTCGCTGCAAACAGGCTCGGCGCCATGCTCTGCCTCAGTTTCTCCAGTTGTTCCTTCGTGATCAGCCCTGTCGTATAGCAGTCGAATTTGTGGATGTTCGGCATCTTGGTGAAAACGTCATCCTTGTGCCACGGCGTTCCCAGATTGATGATTCTTCCGCCCTTGTTCCGGATGTTCTGCAGCTCGTCATACTGGGTCTTGGTCCGCTCCCTCTCCGCCCGGCTTTCCCGGTCGTCCTTGTTGCATATATCATCCGTAATTACATACCAGGCATGCTTCCCGGTGATAGAACTCCGGATGCCCAGTCCCAGCAGCTGCGGCGCGCCCATAGGCGAATGCCATAGGTTGGTCGACAGATGATTCATCGACTCGCCGGTGATCACCAGCGCTTTATGCCAATATCGCAGAACGATATCCTGGATCACCTGCGTCCGCAGGATCTTCGAGACCATTCCCAGCATTTCTGCCACGTCGCTGTCTGTTTTCCGGAGAAAGATGATGTTCTGCTTCGGTTTCAGAATCATCAGGATCGCGATGGCCACCGCCAGGCAGGAGGATTTGTAGCTCCCCCGGTGTGCCTGCAGGGTATAATCCCCTTCTCCGTCGATCATCTCCCGGATCCATTCCCGATGAAGAGACGTCAGGTCCTTGAACCCGACCCGGCGTCCCAGATCATCCGGTTCCTTCAATATATGAAGGATTACTTTTTGGATGTGTTCATCCTGCTGCAAACTCATTCCCCCTTCTGTAAAATCGTTTTGCCCGGTTGCTCTGAAAAGCGAACCGGGCATAAAATGGAAGCCGCCCGCTTAGCGGACTGCTCTCAATTCTATAATACACCTATTGATTCTTTCCTATAAAGGTCAGATTAACTCTTATTTGCTATTATTTTCAATTTTCTTTGGATTTTGAATTAAAAATATAATCCCGGCATGCATTTGTGAAGATAATGGTAATTCGAAATTTAAAAAAAAGGATTCCCTCCTTATAAATTGGTTTTGCCCGGCTGCGTTGTATAATGAACCGGGCATAAAAAAGGAAGCCGCCTGCCTGGCAGACTGCTTTTGATTGTATCATACACCTGTTAATTCTATTATTCAAGATCAGATCAACTCTTATTTGTTATTATCTTCAATTTGATTGAGTGTTTTATCTTTAAATATAGTATTTGACTTTTTATTCATTTTTGTTTATACTGTCCCTATCAGAAGGAGGTGGCTGTTCATGGCCTATGAACAAATCCAATATGATAAGAAGCTTTTTATTGACAATGTGTATTTCCTGGCAAAAGAGAAAGATCTGAAGATCGGTGAAATTGAAGCAGCCTGCGGTGTCAGCAGTGGTTACCTGTCCCGTCTTCGTCAGGGAGAGAAAAACGTTGCCCCGGGAGCCGATTTTCTCCTGGCAATTTCCGCACAGCTCTCTGCTTCCGTTGATGCACTTCTTTCCTATGATTTCACCAGCGCAACGGAATCTGAAGCCGCTGTCCTCCGCTATCTTGACAAGCTGATCCGGGAAACGGAAACCCGAAAACTTTCTTGGCAGGAAGATATGGGAGGCTATGCTGATACCATCCCGGTAAATCCGGATGGCCGGACGCCGCATCCGCTCTATCTGACAATTCCTGTTGACGGGTCTGAATCCGAACCGTTTTATCATTCAAAGTATCACCCCTCTCTCTTTGATCTTGTTCCGGTAAAATGCTACGGCTGTATTTTCCCCGGTGAAAGAGTGCTGTATCTGGTTCAGGTCTGGAATACGGGAGACAATCCTTCCAGTCCGGGCGACTGGACGGAACTGGAACTGGTCATGACCGGCCGCGGACTGGAGGGTCCCGTCCCGTTGGGCCATACGAATCATGAAAAATCTTCACGCCTGGATGCGGCAATGAATCAGCTCTTCGCTGTCGTTGAGGATGCCGCCGTTTTGCCCCAGCTGACACCGGATGCTCGCGCCATTATTGATGAATATCTTACTGAGAAAGGAGAAGCATATGGATCAAAGTCGGAATGACCAGGAAAGTGCCGCTCGGAAGAATCATAGGGAAAATGTGAAGAAATTCCTGGAGCGAACCTTTGATCTGAATGCCGGAATCCAGTCTGCATGGGAGCAGATACAGGAATATCAAAGTCGCTCCTACCGTCTTTCGTCTCCTTCTGATTTTTCCGCGCCAAGAGTACAGCGTTCCCCGTCGCCGGAAGCGTCCTTTGTTGATGTTGTAGAGAAGAAAACTGATTTTGAAGCAAAAATGATAAAGACGCTGGACGAACTGAATGCCCGCAAAAATCAGATTGTTTCCCTCATCAATGAATATACGGAAGGAAGGGAAAACCGGATCCTGACACTCCGGTATATTCTTGGGTGGCGATGGGAAGATATAGCAACAGAACTCCATTTTTCGAAGCCGCATGTCTTCCTTTTACTGAATAATGCCTTGGATAAAATTGTCCTGCCAGAAGATGCACCCCGGTCGTTTAAGCAGGGTGAATGAATATCTCATGGCAGCGTTTTATTGGAAATCCAGGGAGCCACATCACAGCTTCGAAAATTTCTGATTCAGCTGAAAAGTCAGAAACACCTCCATATTGAAAAAAGTATGATCACTATCTTGCCCCTTCAGCCCCATTACCGAGGCTTTCGGATAAAGTAATATAGACTTTTTTTCACGCCCGATCAAGCCAAAACCACCTTTTATTTTGTGACGAAACAGGTTTTTTCTCTTTCATCACAATTTATAACGATTTTTTAGGCGTTAAGCTAAACTGTCTCGTCTGTCAATGACCCTTATTCATTTCCTCTCGGACTGATTTGATCATATCACAGGGTTCTACTATCAAAAAAAGAAAAGGCATTAACAAACGCCTTCCCTGCAAAAGCTGGCTAAAAATAGTTCACCCCCGTTTCACGATAACGCCGTTTATCCGTGAACAGAGCGAATCTCTTCTTCCAGGATTTCCTCGTCCTCATACTCTTCCGGAGTATGACCGTATTGTTCCGCCATGGTCGTCATGCTGTGATACAATTTCTGTGAAACCTTCATGCACTCTTCCCTGGCCGGTCCTCTTCCGTAGGGGATCAGCTCCCCGAAATGGATCTGCTTATCCCATTTGTCAATATAGGTCGGGCAGAACAGCGCGTCTTTCCCTGTCCGTTTCCGGTAGAATTCCCCGATAATCGCAAACCCCTGGCGAAACTCCGTTACACTGCCGATGGAATAGGTCGGCATGCCGCATTCAGGGAAGATCACAATACTGTTCCCTTCCACCATCTCGTCCGTGGCTTTTTGCATTTCGGAAATCACACCGGCCCAGCCCTGGCTCATGGGAACAGGATCCAGCTGCCTGAACACCCTTTCCGCCCGCGGACTGACGATATTGTAGAGACGGCGGATCTGCGTTTCACTCAGCAGCGGCATTGCCTTCCTCACACCGGTCAGCAATTCCTCCATATTTTCCCTGGGCTTCAGGATATCCGCGTTCATCAGGAACTTGAACCGGACCGGCAGGGAGATGACGGCAGCGATCGGTCCGAACATCTCATAGTGATTGCAGCAGAAAATAATCGGTTCTTCCGGCAGGTCCTCCATGGAATCGCACCGGCAATGCATAAACAGGGACAAAGATCTGACGAGCACCCGCATCGTGAGATGCTCCATTCCGTTCCGGCGGCGCAGCGTCATCGTCTTCATTTGTTCTACCCCTGTATCTGTCCGTTCCCGGTTTTTTCCTGCAGGAAACGGATTACATCGCCGACCGTTTCAAAGGCTTCCTCACCGGTAAACGTTACATCGTATTTATCCTGGATTTCAAACATGATCATAATAAAATCAAGGGAAGTGAGACCCAGGTCCGCCTTCAGGCGGGTTTCGTTTGTGAGCTTGGAAATATCCGTATCCGGCGCGGTTCTCAGAAGGATATCAATGAGTTCCTGAGGCATCCTGTTCACCTTACTTTCGTATAATCTTCATGCTGGGGCTCTTTTCGAACTCCTCGTGGCGAAGCACGATCTTCGCAGGCTGCATATAGGAAGGCAGTTCCTTCCCGATGCGCTCCGTTTCCTTCGTCACATCCTCATCCGCAATTCCGGGGTTTGCCAGGACTTCCAGCTGGATTGCCGCCTTTCCGTTGATCACGCATTCAGAGCACAGGCAGTCCCGGATCAGGCTGCTCCGGTAATAGAAAGCTTCCACTTCCTCGGGCGATATGTTCTCGCCGTTGTCGAGAATGATCAGGTTCTTGATTCTTCCGACGATATACAGGAATCCGTCCGGCTCAATCCGGGCAAGATCCCCTGTGCGCAGCCATCCGTCCTCGGTAAAGGCGGCATCCGTTGCCTTCGGATCCTTCCAGTATCCGTCAAAGAGCATATCGCCCTTCACCTGGAGTTCTCCGTCCACAACGCGCATTTCCTGTTCCGGATACTGGCATCCCACGCTCATGGGATGAAGTTCCATGTCCAGGTTGCCGCTAACCAGGTTGGCCGTCTCTGTCATTCCGTATCCGGCCAGCACTTCCACGCCGAACTGCAGAAATTCCCTGTGCAGTTTTTCCGGCACCGGCGCCGCGCCGCAGATAATCATCTTCAGCCTTCCGCCCAGTACCGCCGGCCCCTTGGCCTTTGCGATATTCAGCATGATCTCCGCCATGCCCGGCACCGCGATCATGGTCGTCGGCTTCACGCGCATCATTTCATTGAACAGCATGTTCATGTTTCCGCAAACCGCCACATGGGATCCCGCATACAGCGCGCTCAGCATGCTGAAGATCAGGCCGAATACATG
Source organism: uncultured Eubacteriales bacterium (assembly GCA_900315315.1). Classification (GTDB taxonomy): domain Bacteria; phylum Bacillota; class Clostridia; order Christensenellales; family Aristaeellaceae; genus Aristaeella. The sequence goes on from OMYT01000054.1 coordinate 6,254, forward strand.
GGTAAAGGGAAGCACCGCAATCAATGTCTGCCCGTACATGCTGCCGGGGCGGTAGGTGCCGTTCATCGATCCGCGCATAATCGCGCCGTGGCTCAGAATGACCCCCTTGGGTTTTCCGGTTGTACCGCCGGTAAAGAAGATAGCTGCCCGGTCTGTCTTTTTCACCGCTTTTACGTCGGCAGGACTGTCATCTTCCTCTGTCATACCAATGCAGGGAACCTGAATATTTGAAAATTTCGGCAGCTGTTCCGCGTCCGGAATCACCACTCCGATTTCATAGAAGGGAATTGCTCCGGCCAATACCTCCGGCTGCAGCACCGCGGGAAGCATCACCGCTGTGCACCCGTAACTTGTCACCGCCAGAAACCACTCCACTGCTTCGATGCTGTTTCTTCCGAGAATGCCGATATTTGTTCCGGGCTGAACGCCTTTCTTTGCCAACAGGCTCCGGCGGCAGCCGGCATGCCGAACCAGTTCCCTGTAGGAAACGGTACGGTCCCCATCTGAAAGCGCAGTCTGTTCCGGATATTTTTCCTCCAGAAATGTAAGCAGGTCCGCGGTCGTAGGCAGGTAAGGGATGGAGCCCCGTTCCTCCGGAAGCAGTTTGCTGACAAAATAGTGCATAGTTCATCTCTCCGGTTTCTTCTTTTTTGCTTCCTTGCGTCAGGAAACACTCATTAATATACCACAAAAACAGAATTTGTCACTTCTTTCCGTGCTTTCCGTGCTTTTCAGCGGAAGTGTATCGCACTTTACGACAATTTTTTACAAACATTCTGTCGGAATCTTGTATTATTTCGCATATTCCGACGTATTTCATGCCTAATTTTGTCGCGATCGCGTAACAAAAATGCGCCTCACTCCCGTAGGAATGAGACGCTTGGATTTCGGGTTAATGATACCGTATTGTGTTTGAATGCTTAACGCCCGGAACCCGGTTGATCAGTACAGCCCGTGGATGAACTCCGTCAGGGCATCCCGATCATAGAAATGATCATAACTGTCAATCACATGATCCGGTTCAACACCCTGGTCCACGTCGTAGTAGGCGCCGTTCTTCACAAAGGCAAGCCGTTTGGGGCTGGAATACTGGTAGGAGGTTCCCCACGCCGTGGTGTTGAAACCGACCACGCAGCTGCCGCCGCCGGAGGTTTTGCCCAGAAGCGTCACATCGCCGCTCGCTTTAAAGACCCAGGGCACCAGGTTGCCGCAGGAGAAGGACCTCGGGGAAATCAGGCAGTAAAGATTCAGTCCCCGGCCCGCCAGGGTGTCGTTCTCGTCAAACTGGTGGTCCAGGTTCACGTCCGCCCGGAAATAACGGGTGGTCTGGGCGCCGGTAAAGGTGTTCCTGTAGGAATAGTTGCCATCCCCCAGGAACCATCCCAGCGTAAAGAACGCCGTGAAAGCCATGCCGCCGCCGTTGCAGCTCAGGTCCAGCACCACGTTTTTGATCGGGCTGTTTTCCCGGGTGATCTGTTTATGGGCCTCATGGATGATCCCGATCGTGTCCATCGGCACATTTCCTTCTTTGGCCAGCTTGTAATAATCCGCAATACCGGTTTCGCTCACCGTTGCCGCGAATTGGTCAAAGGTGATATAAGCCGTGTCACCCACTTCATAATAGGACTGTCCCGCGTTGGGATACTGCGCCCGCACGGTGGCCAGCCGCGACGCGACGTTGAATTTGCTGTTAACGTCGAAGCCGAAGTTCTTGTCGGCGAGAGAATTCGACAGATAGGAAGAAGAGATAAAGCCGGAATGGCTGTCGTCAAACCAGTATTGGGTGAGATCCGCGACTGCCTGATCAGCCTTCGCCGCGTCGGGATCCATCAGACCGGCGCCGAGTTCATTCTGCAGGAAGAAGGTGCGGAAATCCGTGATGTTGTGGGCTTCCTTCAGTCCGTAGAAGCAGTCCATCTCCAGGGCCAGTTCATTGAATCCGTACCGGGTCAGCTCGCTGCTCCGCGGCGCATCGGGGGCGGAAGCGTACTGGAGATAGAAGCTGTTTTCCGCGCTCTTATAATATTCTTCAGCAAATTGCTTTCCTTCCTCGGATTCCTCGCTGATGAGTTCCATCAGGTAATCTACCTTTTCCGCAAACGTGCCTTCTTTCGCTTGGTATTTTTCCGTCACGCTGGGCGTCAGCAAGGTGTTTATCGCCTGATTGGTCATCAGCGAATCTTTCGGGTTAGTCATCGTCTGGATGTCAGCCAGATATAGGGCCTGCCCGTTGTAATAGAGGCTCGTATCCGTATACCCAAGCGAGAACGCGGTCAGGGTCTGCAGGGGCAGCAGATACTTTCCGTCCTGCGCGGCCATGGGAATGTCATATTCCTTCAGGTTGACAACCGTGATATCACCGTAAAGATTTCTGGACTGCGTATATTTCAGCAGGAAAGGCTCGCCGTTCATCGTTTCAGGGGAGCCGCCTATTTCCATATAAGGGAGGAAGGGAGGCTGGACAAACATGACATAATCCGGGAATCCGATCGTTCCGGCCTCAAAATCCACTTTCATGAGATAGCCGTTTTCCCGGGTAAGGGTCACGGCTTTCCCGTCTTCGCTGGTTTCCAGCGTCAGATCGAATTTCTTTTCGCCGGTGAAGTCGCTCTCATTATAAGCAAACTTCAGGACTTCTTTCCAGTCTTCCAGGTTGATGAAAGGCATATCTTCTACACCGTTCAGGAAATACACCGGGAAATCCTCCCGCCAGACGCTCTCAACGGTTTTGTTATAGACCGGAAAGGTTTTCGAGGTGATTACGGTTTCCGCCGCGTCTTCCGCGATCGCGGGAACCATGCCCAGCGCCAGGCAGATACAGAGTAACAATGCAATCAGTTTCTTCATAGGTTCCTTCCTTTCTTTTTCCGCCGCTGCCCATTTCCGGCAGCGCTGGCTTGGAGACTGCCGATTTTACTCGCTCTGCTCCAGGCCGGCACTTCCTTTTTCCGGTAACTCTGCCGTTTCCTGTTCCGCTTCGGGCTCAGGATCGTCATCATCATTGTTGGCTTTTCTCATTTCACCGTAGAAGTTCACAATGATCGATGTGATCAACGCAACCACGACGATCCCGTATACGCCCAGGATGACGGACAGGACGCGGCCGATTGTCGACACCGCCGTCATATCGCCGAAACCGATCGTGGTTACGACGGCAAAGCAGTACCACAGGGCATTTGTGTATTCTCCTTTAAAGCTCTCCGTGTCTGTATACATCAATACAAAGGAAAAAGAAGCGATCAGGAGCAGCAGGCCGAAGATGATCTCGGCGGCATAGGTTTTCTGCACGATTTTCCGCAGCAGGTCCAGCCGCAGCCGCGCAAAGGTCACCGACATGATCCGGATCAGGCTCATGAGCGCGATGACCAGCATCACTACGACAATAAAGAACAGCTGTGTTTCCGCATCAGCCCACAAGTCCCACATGGAAGCAAGCACCAGCAGGATAAAGGCGACGTTCAGCACGATGTTAAACCACCTGCGGTTCTGCAGAATGGCAAGCACCCGGCCCGGGATCAGCGAAAGCATGAAAACGCACCCGGTGATCGCCATGACCGGCAAAGTCGGCCAGATAAAAATGGCCACCGCACAGGCCAGGAACACTCCCGAAAAAATGAAGTCCAGTCTTCTCCGCTCCGGGATCTTGTTCCTGTACCGCCGGGCTGTCGCCCGCAGGAGATTGGTCAGGGAAAGCAATACGAATTCCACAAGCATCAGGAACGCCAGCATCTCTACCACTTTTTCCAGCGACCCGTCAAGAGCCTGAGCGGCGGCAAGCCCCACAGGGATCATCAGCAGGGAGAAAAACATCTCCGCGATGGTCGCAATGCTGAAACTTCTGTTCTTTTTCTTCTTCTTTTTCATTGCCGTTTTCATTGATTTGCCTTCACTTTACATAATGATAGATGAAATACTCAGGATCATTGTCCCGCCATCATGGAGAAGACCGTCGTCAGCACTTCGCCCAGTTTCGCCCCGTCCATTTTCGGGATCGGCGCGATGGCGACCAGCTGGTAAATACCCTGTACGCCGAGGAGCGCGATCAGCACAATGCCCGCCACGGGGATCAGCATGCCCACGGTCTTGTTCTTCGGGATCTTGGTATAGTTGAACAGCAGCATGATCGGTGCGAAAATGATCAGGCATGCGGCCTTTCCGAAGCCGATGGACATCGCGATCGAGTTTTTCAATGCTTTTTCAGACTCCATCATCGCATCCAGTGCTTCGGCCGATCCGGCCTGTCCGGCTATCAGGAGGATACCGAGGATCAGATCGATCACACCGGCAACGAACAGGATGATTGCGGCAAATACGGAGAAATTCCAGGCGTTCCGGTTTGTTTTCAGGAATGCCTGGTAGTCTTCATGCGTATTGCCGTGCCGGCAGTACCGCAGCTCGCGTGTCTTGATATAAACGGCCAGGATCACGAAGACAAGGAACGTCATCGGCGGCTTCACCGTCAAAAGCGGGAATACCCAGGAGGGGAGCAGGATGCTTCCGGCGGCAGCTTTGCCCTTGAGGATGATGCTGGCCACTTCATAAGCGATCGGAATAAGGGTAAAGGCACGGAAAATATAGATCTTCTTTCCGGTAAAGATCTTCGTCGGCCGGGCGTTCAGAAAAAGCATAACCAGCGTGCACAGGAACAGGTCGACAAAAATGTTGAAGCAGAAAAAGCCTCTCGGGCTGACACCGTAGAAGGACGTCATGACCAGAGGATAGGCTTCTTTCGGATCCTTCAGCAGCAGCCCCACGGTGCCGACGACATACCGGTTGAAAAAGATCATGAACACGATGAAGATCGCGGCCATGGCGCCGCCGTTCCGGATCAGCTGCTTTTTGAATCCTTCGGTATTGTTCAGGATCCGCGCGAAGTTCGCCATCAGCAGGAACGGCAGGGACAGTTCGGCGATGTAACTGATCACTTCATTGAATGTCGCGAATCGCTTCATATCCTCCGGGTTAAGCCTCATGCCGGTCTTGATCAACACCATGACCACGGTGATGACGATACACGACCAGCCCAGGATCTGGAACGATTGGAAGGACAGCGGTCCGCTGTACTTGATGTCGTCGTGTACTCCCCGTTCATGGAACTTGACGCGTTTCTTTGCCATAACTGGTTGTCCTCCTTTTTTCTGCCGTCCGGTCATTCCCCCGTTCAGCATTTCATGGTATTATACCACATAAAACGTTGCAAAAACGTAACGCAAGATCTGAACATTGAAAAATCTGCGGTTTTTTCATTTATTTCATATGAATATCCATCTGCGGATAAGGGGAAGGCATTCCCGCTTCATCCAGGGCGCGCCGGCATTTTTCCAGCAGACGGAAATTCACGGGCCAGTAATCTGGCCCGGTAACCCAGACCCGGACCGAGAAATCCAGCGCGTTGTCGCCGCATTTGACCAGGTGCACAGACGGTGCCGGTTCCTCCAACAGCTCCTTTTCCTCGGAAACCACCTTCCGGAGGACCTCGTACACTTTGTCAATGTTTTGCTCATAACCGACAGAGAAGGTCAGGTCAAGCCGTCGGGTTCCCGCCCGGCTGTAGTTGACAATGGCGGTGTTGGTCAGGGTGCCGTTGGGCAGGTTGATATGCCGGTTATCAGCGGTGGCGATCTCTGTATAGAAGGTGCCGATGTTTTTTACGGTCCCCTCGTTCTCCCCGATTTTCACGTATTCTCCGGCGCGGATCGGCTTGAACAGCAGCAGGATGAACCCGCCGATCAGATTGCCCAGCACACCCTGCAGGGCCAGGCTGACCGCGACGCCCGCCGAGCCGACCAGCGTAATGATCGAGGTCATGGGAACCCCCATGGTATTCACGGCGGTCAGGATCACGAGGAGATACAGAAGAATCCGGATCAGGTTTTTGACGAAACCCCGCAGTGTGGGTTCCATTTTCATTTTGTGCTCATTACGTTCAATGATCTTGACGACCCAGCGGACCAGGAAGAAACCGACCACCAGGATAATGAGACCGCGCAGGAGATCCATCCCCGCAGTGGTGAAAAAGTTTTTGATTGCATCCCAGTTCATTTCCATACCTCCTGTTGTTTTTTCAACGCCGATTCGGATCGGTGTCCTGTTTCGCTGTGTGTGTTCCTTCGGCTCCTGCCGACGGCAATTCCGACACTCAGCACTTTGATAATATTATAACAGGCAGATCGTTGCAAAAGCGTAACACATAACCCGGATAATAGGAAAAAATGTATTTTTGTTTGTCTTGTATACTGTTGATTCATATTGTAAAATAAATAAACAGTGTGCCATCTCGATTCCGAAGGGAGCAAACGCGCCGTGACGATTTTTGCCATAGACGATGAACCCAAAGCCCTGCGGGTGCTTTGCCGCGCCATTGCCGAAGCCGCGCCGGACGCTGTGATCCGGAAGTTTAACCGTCCGGCCGACGTGATTGCGGCGGTGGAGGGCGGAGAAACGCCGGACGTGCTGTTTTCCGACGTGAATATGCCGTGCATGAGCGGTGTGGAGCTGGTAAAAGCCCTGATGTTCCGCTGCCCCCGGCTGAACGTGATCTTCGCCACAGGCTATGACGACTATATGCGCGACGCCCTGAGTCTTCATGTCAGCGGGTATCTGAAAAAGCCCGTCACAGCAGAGGATGTGCGCCTTGAACTGGATAATCTGCGTCATCCGGTCAGGCCCTCCCCGCACCGGGTGCGTTTTCAGTGCTTCGGGAATTTTGAAGTGTACATCGACGGCCATCCGGTAATCTTCCGCCGGGAGAAAACGAAGGAATACCTCGCTTATCTGGTGGACCGGGAAACCCTGTGTACCGGCGCTGAGATCGCCGCGAGGCTTTGGGCCAGTAATGTAAACGCCTCGTATCTCCGGACGCTGCGGAAAGATCTGACCGATACCTTCACCGCAGCGGGCTGCGGGGATGTTTTAATCAACGAGTGGCAGCGGCGGGGCATCCGGACCGGTCTGGTGGACTGCGACTACTATGATTGGAAGGAAGGCAAGCCCTGGGCCGTCAACGCCTACCGGGGCGAGTACATGGCCCAGTATGACTGGGCGGAACTGACCCATGGAACGTTAGCGCATCCTGAAAAAAAATAAAAACAGGTTCATTCTGAAAGCTTGATAAGTCAGAGGAAGCAGGGAAAAAAGATGGCGGAAACAGAAAAGAAAGACCAGGCGCTCCTGGAGAAAACGAATCCGGTTTTCAATACGGCGAAGACGACGCTGTTTCAGATGGCGCGCAGCGGCAATCCCTATGCCGCTGCAATCATGGAGAAAATGGGCCTGACAGAGGATACGCAGAAGAGCAAATCCTTCAGCATGCCCCCGGAAGAAGAGATGACCTTCCGGATTGTCCTGGAAACACGTTACCAGACAATGGGAAAGCTGGCCCGGGAATCCGGATTTCCGGTCATCGTCGACCTGCCCTGCGGATATACGCCCAGGGCAATCGAAACCGCGGAGGATGGCAGGGAGTATATCGGGATGGATCTGCCGGCCGTGATTTCGGATATGAGCGGCATCATTCCTTCGCTGTTGGACGGACAAAAGCAGGAACGGGTCCGCTTTTGCGCTGTGGACGCGACAAACTTCCAGTCAATGGAAGAGGCTCTCAGGGACGTAAAAGGGAACCTCTGCATCAGCACGGAAGGCCTGCTGATGTATTTTTCAGACGCGGAGATTCATCCTTTCCTGGACAACATCAAAAAGTTGCTGGATACCCACGGCGGCTGCTGGATCACGGCGGATCCGGAAATCAAACCGGAGCATGACCGCATCCGGAAAGCGATCGGGTCCGATGACGCCGAACAGGAAACGCGTCTTCTTTTACAGGAAAAAGCGGATGTAAACGATCTGCAGAACGCAATGATGGTTCGCATCGGGCATGAGGCGGAAGATATCCGAAGGGTGCAGGCCGTTCTTTCGGATCATGGCCTGAAGGCGGAACGGATCCGGATTGCCGGCGGGATTGCGGAAACGAAGGCTTTTTCACAGCTGAGTCCGGATCAGGGAAAGGCTGTGCTGAAAGCGACGGAGGATGTCGCTTTCTGGAAGGTTGTTTCCGCCGGAGCGACTGGGGACAGGAAGGAGGCGGAGCACAGTTTCGCGGTTTACGACGAACTGGCCGGGGATGTGCTTGAACTGCGGGTGACAGGCCGTGTGGATTCACTCACAGCGCCGCAGCTGCTGGAAGTGTATGAAAAGCGGGAGGCGGCCGGCGGAATCCGGAAGGTGCAGGTTGACTGCCATACTCTGGATTATATTTCCTCCGCCGGACTTCGCGTGCTGCTGATCATGCAGAAGCAGCACGGCGTGAAGCTGGTGGCTGTGAACAGCGTGGTCAAAGAAATCCTTGAAACGACCGGATTTGATTCGATCCTGGAGATGGAAGAATAACCCATTGACAATTAAACCATTGACAATTTCATCATCAAGGCGTATTAATTGATCAAGGATGAATAATAGACAGAATATCCGGCTGGTTGATTCTGGCCCGGCACATAAAAGAAAGGCGGATCATATAAATGGAAAAGAAAAAACGCACGAAGTTTCATGAGTTTACCGCTGAGAATGACATTAAATACAGGGGCCCGCTGAACTATCAGCATTTCCAGATCCTGGGCTGGGCCTGTATCGTCGCGGCCGTTGCGGCAGCCATCATCACCCTCGGCGGCAAGGTGGCGGGCGAGGGCGTTATCAAACAGTATGGCACGCTCGGCAACGTGCTGTCCTTCATCTCTCAGTTCGCCCTGCCTTTGCTGCTGATGGCCAGCTTTGCAAGGATTCTGAACAACACGGATAACTGCAAGAAGCTGCTGATGATCAACGGCGGGGCCGCGCTGGGCATCTTTGTCATCACGACGTTCATCGGCAGCCGGTATTTCATCGGAATCCTGCAAAAGATTCTGACTCCGGCAGACCGGGTCGTTCCCATTGTAAGCGATATCATCAGTATTTTCGTCCCGGGCGGCTTCCTGGCGTTCAACATGTTTGTTGACCTGTTCCTGTGCACGCTGATGATGTACTTCCTGAACGCCCGTCCGAAGCGCGTTTTCACCGGAAAGAAGATCCTCATCCTCCGCTTTATGGTGATCCTGCCCATCGCTTACGAAGCGATCTGCTTCTGGCTGAAGCTCCAGGCGATCAAATATCAGATTACGCTGCCGCTGTGGAGCTTCCCGCTGCTGACGATGAAGCCGCCGGTCATGATCCTGCTCTTCATCGTGATGGCTTTCGTGGTGAAGATCAGGGAATATCGCTACTGCAAACATGGCAACACCCATGAAGACTACCAGGCGTTCATGCAGACGAACAGGAATTCCTTCCATCTTTCCATTCGCCTGTGCATCCTGATGGTCATCTTCGCGGTGGTTGATCTGCTTCTGCTCGTTTTGCTGACCTATCTGAACGCGAATTCCTTCGGCGCTGTGAATGCCACCGGTGAAATTGCGCAAGAAGCCAGCGACACGTTCGTCAATCTTTCTCTCGCCGTGGGCATCGGCAAATCCTGGCCCATCGGGCTGCTCGCGCCGTTCATGCTGCTGTTCTCCTATAACAAGGAGCCGAAGAGAAAGATCATCAGCCTGATCCTTCCGGCCGTTGCCGTCGTGCTGTGTATCTTCATCGTGCTGGAAGCGACACGCATGGGTGTCGGTATGATCATGAACGGCAAGCAGATCGACGTGGACAAGCTCGCCGAAATGTTTAAAAGCATGCAATAGCAACCGTATTTTCAGAACCAGGTCATTCATTTGCTCCCGGCGTTCACTTCGCCGGGAGCTTCAATATGTTTTGGTCTTCCGAATAATCCGGCGGTCGCACAGCAACAGCAGCGCGGGTAGCAGGGTCAGCACCAGCACCGAGGAAACCAGCGCGCCGCGGGAAACCAGCAGACCGATGCTGGAAATATAATAGATGCTGCATCTCTTCCCGATAATAAACCCGGCAACCGTCAGAATCAGGCCCGAAGTCAGGATTGTAGGCAGCGCTTTCCGCATCGCACCGCAAAGGGCTTCCCGCGCCGGAATGCCCTGCCGGCGAAGCGACCGGTACTGATCGCAGAGCAGAATCCCGTAGTGAAGCCTCACACGACTAAAGTCGCGTGCTTCCGGGGGTTTAGTCCCCGGACTTCCTTTCCACCATACAGCGGGAATTCAGCCTTTGGCAGCTTACG
>OMYT01000046.1 GCA_900315315.1 uncultured Eubacteriales bacterium
ACCAGCAGATCTGTGATCCGGAGACGATGCAGCCATCAGCTGCCGCATTCGACCAGCAGCTCTGCGATCCGGAGACGATGAAGCCCTCAGGAGCCGCATTCGACCAGCAGCTCTGCGATCCGGAGACGATGAAGCCCTCAGGAGCTGCATTCGACCAGCAGCTCTGCGATCCGGAGGCAGGAAGAGGACTTCCGCCTCAGGCGTATGGGAACATGACTTCGCAGAAGATGATGGGAGCTATGCTGAAGCTCATGATTGCGCAGCAGCAGACCGTACTTCAGATGATGGAGATCATGGCAGATATGATTGCACCGCCTGCCGGCCGGCGCGTCAGACCGCCTATGAAGAGGAATATGCCCGGAGCGTTTTTCCGTCCTCCTGTGGGAGCAGGGAAAAACAAGCCGTTTATGCAGCAGCTTCCGGATGAGAAGAAGGAAAAGATGAAGAAGGCAATGGCGCCTTATATTTCAAGAAAGGTAGATCAGCCGATCGAACAGCCAACCGTAATCGGAATTGCCAAGGCGAAGGTCAATAAGCCTGTCAGGAGTGCAGAAGAGGTTTTGGAACATGTACTGTCCGGACTTCTGAAAAAAGGATTCAATAAAACAGACGATCTCTTTGAACAGGGGCTTACTTCCCTGGATACCGTGAAGATCGTAACCAGGTGCGGAGAGCATGGATACGGCGTCAAGATGCAGGATATCTACATGCATTCTACATTTGATGAGCTGGTAAAATGCATGACTCCGGGCGAATAAAGAGCTTTCAGATGACGGAAGAGAAGCCATGCCTGCAAAAGCATGGCTTCTCTTTTGAGCGATAAGGCCGGAAAGTGCCCACCCGATACACAGGAGGGAGATTCACATGATGCCGAATGATGCAAAGCAGATTCAAAACGCTCTGGCATTCAACAACCGGATGCTTAGCAGGCTAAAAGACCGGTTCGTCTCCGCATCAGGCGAAAAAGAACCGGACTACGCCCGGCCTGGCAGGAGCATGCCCGCCGCAGGCGGATTCTTCCCCGGCATCTCCGGACGGGGAAAGGGGGATAAACGGAACCCGGAAAGCTCCGCTTCCCGGTATGTGCCGAAAAAGGAAAAACCATCTTCCCGGTACATGCCTGAAAAGGAAAAAAACCAGGTGCAGCTGAATCAGGAAGATCCTGTTCATCAAGCTGCCCGGTGGGGAGTCCTGGACTCGTCGCGGTATACCGCATCCGCATTGTCGGATGAAGACCTGAATACGATTGTCGGGATGTATGGCAATTCCGTAGAGAATATCTATGAGCTTGGACCCGGACAAAGGTGGATGCTGGAAACCGGTCAGAAGATGAAGGCCGCTTTTTTCCTGCAGATTGAAATCAGAGCGGTGATTGAACTCAATCCTGCCATTTTCAGACAGCAGGCCGATAAAGTGTGTGAAGAACACGAAAGCCTTCGATCTGCTTTCGTATACAGAAAAGTCAGTCAGCCTTACCGTGTTGTTCTGAAGGATCGTCATCCGGAAGTGAATTATTTTGATCTGTCCGAGTTGGATGAGGATGAATTTGACGATAAGGTTCACCGATATATGGAGGCAGACCGGATTCGCGGATTTGATCTGGAAAAGGATTCTCTTCTGAGAATCAATGTCTATAAGAGCGGTAAAAAAGATACCTATTCCATGGTCGTCTCACAGCCGCATATCAATACGGACGGAACAAGTGTCGGCGTATTGTTCAAGGATCTGTATGTCGGTTATACGCTGGATCTGAACGGCATCGATAAAAAGATTGAGTCCCAGTCCTACAAGGCCTATGCAGAACATCTTCAGAATATTGATATGGAGAAGGAGCTGGACTTCTGGAAGCAGTATCTGGGCGGCGAGGCCGAGGACCAGCTGCTTCCGGGTCAGATGAAAAGCGATCTGGATTATGACAGCGCATCCTATTTTGTCCCCTTCACGCAGGAAGAGCAGGACGTTCTCTTTGCCGCGCAGAAAAAACTGAAGGTGACACAGTTTGTCCTGCTGCAGTGTCTGTGGGGGATTATGACCTCCAGGCTGAAGGGACGCGGGAGCATCGTGTTTGGATCCATCACGGCCGGCAGAGATGCGGAAGTGTCGGAAAGCATGATGCAGACAGGCGGGTTCGTGAACGTGCTGCCGATTGAGATATCCTTTGAGGAAGAGGAACTCTTTTCCGAACTGGCTTCCCGTACACAGAAGGATTCCGTGAATATCATGAGGAACTCCCATTGCTCTCTGAGAGAGATCCAGGAGGCTCTTGGGAGGGAGCAGCCGGTCTTCGGACATCTTATGAATTATCGCGGCATGACCAGAAAAAAGCCCGGCTCCGCGCCTGCAACACCGGGACTTCCCGGGGTTCAGATTATCGGAGGAGACATGTATGACAATCTCTCCGAGGATCTGTGCCTGTATTTTACGGTCAAAAAAGATCAGTTCGGCTGTGAGTATTTCTACAATGAGAGGGCTTTTTCAAGAGAAGTCATTGCACTGCTGGCAGACTTTTTTCAATCCATGCTTGCTGCCCTGAAGGATGTGACGGCAGAAACGAAGATAAGCGAGTTTCCCTTCCCGGATGCGGATTTGATCTATTTTTCTCAGGACGTGAAAAAAATCAAGCAGGTAAAGGTTGCCGGTTTCATGAAAAAGCATCCTGTCTTTGCCTCCGTACCAGAGGAAGCGCTTCTTTCTCTGGCAGAAGCCTGTTCGCTGGATCATATTCAGGAGGGTTCGATTATTGTGAATCCGTCAGCATATACAGAGGATGTTACCATACTGGTACAGGGCAGAGCGGTTCTCTATGGAGAATCAGACGGAGGATGGAGGAATCCCGTCCGCATACTCAAGGCTGGCAGCTTTCTGAATATGGGGGCATTGACCGGAGAAACCAGACCCCGCAATCTCGTCCTGAATGACACGGAAGAAGTGATGGTTCTCAGCATTCCGAATGAGGCTTTTCAGGAGTTTCTGTATGACTATCCTTCCGTATCCCTGCGGCTGATCAGCCAGATTGAAAGAGAAAAGCAGGATTATATGAGACTGTGGGTCAAAGCGCTTTAAGCAGCCGGTTGGCTGACATAATGTTACGAGGTGCAGCTTCCGGGGGACTGCAGCCGCGCTCAGTGGAAGGGGCTTCGCCCCGAGCGCGGCGCGGCAAGAGGGCCGGCGGCGTTCCTGAATATAGTCGGGGAGAAGGACAGTAAAATGAATCCGAAAGAAGATAACAGGTTTGAGACTCTTCTTGACGGGATCATGCGGTACAGGGAGAGTGGGAAGACTGCCGTTGTATGCCAAGAAGCAGAGGTATCTTACCGGCAGCTGATTCGTGACGCCATGATCCTCTCGACAGCTCTGAAGGCCAGTGGGACAGGAAAAGGATCATTTGTAATTCTTGCCATGAAGCGCAGTGTCCATATGATCAAGGCTCTGCTTGGGATCCTGTATGCGGGAGCGGCCTACGTGGCTGTCGACCGGACGTGGCCGTCTGAGCGGCTTGCGTATATCCAAAAGGATTGTCAGGCCGCCTGCGTGCTGGATGACACGCTTTATGAATCGCTCTGTCAGGAAGGCAGAGCAATCCTGCGGCGCAGAGGCTCAGGCGGGGAGGAAGAGGATCCGCAGCTTAGCCCGGAGGATCTGCCGAGGGTGGAGGGCTCCGATGCGATTGCGGTATATTATACCTCCGGCAGCACGGGTGAGCCGAAGGGAACGGTGACCCATCACAGTGTATTTCTGAACGAAGCCATGCCGGTGCCGGACAATATCTGCTCCTGTGAGACGGCCCGGCTTTGTGATGTAGTCTTTTCCATGGGCAATTTCGCGTATGGCGCCGTTGCCTGTGATATTTTTTATGCGCTGTTTAACGGGATGACCCTTGTGCTTGCTTCAGAGAAGGAGAGGCTGTCGCCGGCATTGCTGGGAGCATGCATGCTCCGGCATCACGCGGATGCTCTTCTGGGAACGCCGTCCATGCTGCTGGGATATCTGGAGGACGAGAGCTTTGCTGCCGGCTTTGCGGGTCTGAAGAGAGTGATCCTGACAGGAGAGGCTCTGTCTGAGGATGCGGCTTCCAGGATCGCGTCCTGCACACAGGCTGTTCTGTTTGACGCCTTTGGCGCATCGGAGGTGCGCAATTATGCCTTCACAAGGCTCCGGCCCGGTGAAGCGATTGAACTGGGGCAGCCCACCCACAATGCTGTGCTGCTGGTGCTGGATGAAGCAGGAAGACTGCAGGAAGCGGGAAAGCTGCAGGAAGCGGGAAAGCTGCAGGAAGCGGGAAAGCTGCAGGAAGCGGGAAAGCTGCAGGAAACGGAGGAAGCTTTCACACAGATCAAGGGGGAGCTTTGCATCGGCGGAACGCCGGGCAGATACGGATATTATCTGAACCACCCGGAGCTGACGGCTCAGAAGTTTACCGTTACCGAGGAATACGGAAGGATCTACCATACCGGGGATCTGGCAAGGATCAGGAGGGATGGAAGCATTGCCCTGGCGGGACGTGCCGACGGCATGCGCAAGCTCCATGGACAGCGCCTGGAGCTTGGTGAAGTGGAGCGGATGATGGAACGGTTCCCCGGAATATCCCGGGCGGCGGCAGATATCCGCGGGCAGGGGCCGGATGCCGTTCTGCTTGGCTGGTACAAAGGCAAAGGGGTAGAGGAAGACAGGCTTCGGGCATTTCTGGCGGAGAGGCTGCCCGCTTATATGGTTCCCGCACAGCTGACGGCGCTGGAACAGTTTCCGCTCAATGACAGCGGCAAGCTTGACCGGCGGGCTCTGCCGGAGATTTCAGTCACAGCCAAACCAGCCGCTCCGCCGCGGAATGATCTGGAGAAGCTTCTGTGCGATGCCTTTGCAAGGGTTCTCCGGCGTTTCTCTCTTCCGGGAAGAGATTCCGGCTTTTTTGCGCTCGGGGGAGATTCCATCAAAGCCATGATGCTGATCAGTCTTCTGGAGGAAGACGGATACCATCTGTCTATGGCCGATCTGCTGAAAGCTCCGACGCCGGCGAAGCTTGCGGCATGGCTTGCACAGGGTAAGCCTGCGGACAGGTCCGCGGGAAAGCCTGCCTTTGACGAAAACAGCCAGCCGAATCAGACTGTAAACGGTCAGGCATCACAGAATCCGATGTCTCTGCGAAGCACCCTGTCCCCATCCTTGCTTCCGGATGAACTGATGCCCCTGAAGGAGGATCCGAACATTATCCGGGTGCTTCCTGTCAGCAATGCAACCGACATCTATCTCAGGATGAAGCGGCTGGGGATTTCCGACCGCCGCAACGTGACAAGGGCAAGGCTCCTGGTTTCCGGGATCCTCTCAGAGGAGGCGTTTTGTGACCGGGTGGAACACCTTGTCAGGAATCATCCGGCTCTGCGGTCTTCTTTTGTGCAGGATCAGAAGGGCAGGTTCTGGCAGGTCTTTTATCAAACGTGTCAGCCTGTCATTTACTATAAGGATATCCGGAGGCTGTCCAGGGAGGTAAGGGAACGGTTTGCTGACGGCTTCCTGAAGAGCATGGACGAGGGGGACAGCCTCTTTCAGGCAGCGTGCCTGCCTGTTTCCGAGGATAAGAGCGTCATATTGCTCTGCGTTGACCATACCATCGCGGATGGGATCTCCGTTCAGATCATGGCGCAGGAGCTGACAGATCCCCATTACAGGCAGTATACGGAGGATGCTTTGTTCTCTCACCGGGAGAGGGTGCTGCGGGATTATCGGACTCCTCCCGCACTCGTCACGGACTACTACAGGCAGGCACGGCCCCTGTGGAAATCGGGGGAGTCTCTGCGGCAGGATCTGCCGGACAGAAGGGTGCGCAGGGTCTGCCTTACCCGGGAGGAAACCGGGCGCCTGAATCAGACTCTGGCAGATCGCGGCATCCTGCTGTACACCTGGGTTCAGTACTGCTACGGGAGAGCCTTACTGGATACCATCGGAGGGGAAGAGCTCTGGCTTCTGACTCTGGAGTCCGGCAGATATCCGGACTGGAAGGATGATATGAGGGTAGTCGGGAATCTGATCATCGGCACCCCTGTCGGGATCAGCCGGGATCTGACTGCGGAGGCCTTTCAGGAAAGGCTGTTTCTTTTAAGAAGCGGTCCGTGGCTCTCGGACAGCAGCATCCTGCAGGACGGGAAGTGGATGGGAATTGGCGAAGGCATCACATCCAATCTGTTTGACGGCCTGCTGAAGGAAGAGGGACCTGTTTTGGAATTCCCTAAGGAGCGTCCCAGAACCGGAAACAGTATGGAGCTGACGGACGGAGCGCTTGTCATAGAGCTTCGCCATCCGGATCAGGAAAAAGATAACAGACGCTATGATCAGGTGGAGGTGAAACTGAAGGCATGGCTTTTACGCATCCTGTCACTGTAGTGACGCCGGTTCGGGATACCCCGATCCCGGTTTTTCAAAGGGCCTTTGCTTCTTTGAAGAGCCAGAGCTTTGGCTTTGAAAAGATTCAGTGGGTGATTGTATTTCATCACTGTTCTTCCGTATATAAGGATGAGGTTTCAAGCCTTCTTGACGGATATCCGAACATTACACTGGCTGCAGAGGAAAGGGCGGAGAGCGCTTTGTCGGATGCCAGAAACCGGACACTGGATCTGGCTGAAGGCAAGTGGCTGTTTTTCCTGGATTCCGACGATGAGCTGAAGGCCGATGTGATCAGCGAGGTTGTCGGGCATATGGAGGCGTCGGATGCCGACACCGGTATATTTGGCGCGGAGATTGATTATAACGGTTTCCGTGTCACATCCCTGCCTGACGCCGGAGCAGAGGAAGCGGTTGTCCTTTCCGGGGGAGACGAACGGATCGGGAAGGGGCTTTGTGAGTATGGCTTGTATTTGTGGACAAGATGTTATCGCAGACAGTTCCTTGCGGAAAACGGAATCCGTTTCCGTCCGCATATCGATTTTGGGGAAGATCTAACCTTCAATATTGACGCTACGGCAGCCGCCGGGAAGGTGCTCATCCTTCCGGGACTGTCCGGATATACACATTATCTGACCGGCGGAATGGGCACGAGATATGCGGAAAGGATCGGAGCGGGAGAAGGCACCCGGCTGTCCGGGAAGTTCATTGCCGACTATGCCCATTTGCTGGATGAACTGTATGAAGCCGGAAAAAAGGTGGATCTTGCGCTGGACAATGTGCTCTGGTATCAGATCTGGAATTATGGCCGTCCCTTTCTTTACGCGAAGGGAGCCGACAAACATGTATTCCGTGATGAGTTATCTCCCCTGCTGCAGAAGCTTCGCCCCCCCTGCATGCTGAATGCGGACAGGCAGAAGCAGGCGGAAGGCATCTACAGGAGGATCATGGAACAGACCTGCGCTCATCCTGCACTGCCATACCTGGTATCCGTGATCATACCGGTTCACAATGGAGAGGCGTACCTGGGAGAGTGTCTGGAGGCGCTGCAAAAGCAGACCTGGAAGCATCTGGAGATCCTGGTGGTCGATGACGGATCTACGGACGCGACAGGAAGGATCGCGGAGGACTTCGCCAAACGGGATGACAGGATCCGGGTCATCCGCAAAGGAGTCTGTCAGAACGTGTTTCGTGCGAGACTGGCCGGATTTGAACAAGCCCGTGGGGACTATATGATCTCAGTGGACGGAGACGACCGGTGTTCAGAGGACTATGTGGAATCGTTGCTTCGGGCTGCCGGTGAGAGCGGTGCGGATCTTGTGGTAGGAGATCATATTCTGTACTTTACCCAAAGCTCGGTTTTCAGCAATCTTGCCATGGGCAGGAACGAGGACAGGCAATACCTGGTCCCGCAGGATATGGAAACGGAGTTTTATGCCCCGGTTGACATCAGTGATTACCGGTATGACCAGAGCCTGGTGGCGGTATGGTCCAAGCTGATCCGAAGGGATCTGATGGAACGATCTCTTCCGACCTTTCGGGCAGTGTCGTATCCGATGTCTTACTTTGAGGATGTTCTGTATTCCGGCGTGTTTTACCGGCTGAGCCGGCGGTCGGTTTTTACGAACCTTGGAACCTATTATTACCGGAGACATCATGCATCCGAAACAAGTAAAGACTTTATACAGAATCTGGAAAGTAACGTCAGGGGACAGCTGGAAATGATTGTACAGCTTCGCTGGCTGCTGCGGCAGACGGATGCGGGAAAAGAAAAGCGGGAACGCTTTGAAGCCTGGAGCAATTCACTCTGGAAGCTCATGGAGTCCCGATATGTTGTTCACATGCATTTGACCAGCATCCCCTGAAATTGTCATAATCCGCCCGGCAAGCAAGCTTGTCGTTCCGGATGAATGACAATTTCAGGGGATGCTGAATAAATACAAAAGAAGGAAGAAGACACGTGATTTTCTTTTTTGTAAACCCCTTCTGGGGGCATGTCAATCCTCTTCTTGATCTGATCACAGAACTGACATCGCAAGGCTGTACGGTCAGGGTATACAGCGGCGCGGAGGTGGCCGGGGCAATTGAACAGGCCGGCGGCGTGTTTGTGGACTGCACTTCCTTCTTTCTGAGACCAGGTCCGATCCGGTATGCGGCATCCGGCTATCTGAACGCGCTGGAGGCCGCCATGGCCATGGATGCGTTCATGGCGGACCAGATCCGGGAGTGGAAGCCTGCATATGCCGTTTCGGATATCGAGAGCGTCTGGGGCAGCCTTCTGGCTGAAAAGTATCAGCTGCCGCTGATTGTATTTTCCCCTACCCATCTGAGGACGCTATTTGCGGCGGGAGATTACTGGGGAGAATTCTTTCAGGAGCTGGAGCCTTATGAGGAAGCGTTTGAAAAAAGGCTGCAGCTGCTGAGCGAAAAGGGCTTCCCGAAAAAGAGCATGATGTCCCTGCTTTGTGTGGATCCGGCAAAAGACTATATAGCCGCCGTTCCCCGTATCCTGCAGCCCTGCTGTGAAACGCTTGCCGCAGAACGGGTCCGCTTCTGCGGCGGCATCGGGCTGAAGGCTCAAAGCGCCGTCCCCCGGCCGGGCAGACACCGTCCCCTGATCTATGTGACGCTGGGCACCACGTATTTTTCCGATGCACCTGTTTTCTTTCGCAGCTGCATCGAGGCCTTCCGGCATCTCGATCTGGATGTCATTCTGGCAGTCTGGAAATATGTGGATGTCCGTCAGCTGGGAGAGGCTCCGGAGAATATAGACATCCGGATCTCGGTGGATCAGACAGACGTTCTCAGGCAATGTGACGCGGCACTTTTTATCGGCGGCATCAATACGGTGAAGGACTGTCTGATGCTGGGCGTCCCCATGGTGATCTGTCCGTTCTTTTATGATAATTATGCCACCGCGAAGCTGATTGGCGAGGCCGGGGCCGGAGTGCGGATCGACGGCTATCAGCCTGACCTGCTTCGCAGCAGTGTCATGCAGGTTCTGAGGGAGCCTTCGTTCCGGGAACAGGCGTCAGCACTAGGAGAGATCATCAGGAAGAGTCAGGGGACGTCGGAGGCAGCCGGATGGATCCTGACGCGCATCGAAGAAAAACGGCAGACGGAGATTCATTGACGGAAGGAAAAGTGAGACTATGTATACATATCAGGATATCTGGACCGGGGCAGACGAAACCACCACTGTGCATGAGCTGCTTGAGCGCACGAGGCACTGCGAGGGGACTGCCCTGGATATATGGGGCGAGACCATGAGCTATCAGACCTTTCATGCAAGATCCGATGCTGTGGCGGCCTTTTTGCAGCACAAGGGATATGGCAAGGGAGATATGATCCTCGTCACCATGGATCTGTGCTGTAATTTGTATTGTGTCATAACCGGCGTGATCAAAGCGGGCGCTGTCGTGGTGCCGCTCGACAAGGATCTTCCCGGCGGGCGGCTTGCGTCGATCATAGAGCAGACGGCCCCGGTTCTTCAGATCACGGATGAGCTGGCGGAAACGATGCTGACAGAAGGGAAGGAACGCACCTTTTGCCCTGTATACAGGCAGATGTCATCGCAGGATGTCCTGGCTGTCTTGTATACATCAGGCTCTACAGGCATTCCCTGCGGCATCCGCGTGATTTCCAGTGTCATGGTATGCAGTCTCATTCCGATGCCGGAAAACAGGATCCTGTCAGAGGCACTGGGGACGTGCACGGCCCTTTTCAACATCAGCCATCCTTCCTTTGCTTTCGGTTTTACGAACTTTTATTACACGATCCTGTATGGGAAAAAGTTTGTGCACATTCGGATGGGGCAGGCGGACACCCTGGAACGGATCGCTGCAAAGCTGAATGAGAATGAGAGCTGTTTCTTATTCTTCCCGCCATCCGCCGTTCTGGCCTGTCTGGAAAACGAACGGGTGCGAAGTTCCTTCTCCCACGTAGGCGGCGTCATGGTAGGTTCGGATATCGTCAAGCCCTCTCTGATGGAAGACATGAGAAGCGTGCTGCAGCCAGGCGCCAGGATTGTCGTCCTGTATGGGAGCTCGGAGGTGGCTCTTGCCACCGCAAGGCTTGTCGTACATCCGGAGAAGGCGCATTCGGTCGGCTTCCCCACTGCCTTTTCCCGGATCGAGATCGTGGATGAGGATCGAAAACCCCTGCCCGTCGGAGAACCGGGTGAAGTAAGCGTGCGGGGCGTCCGCGTGAACATGGGCTACATCGGCGCCGAGAATCAGAAACAGAAGAAGATCGTCTTTCATCCGGATGGAACCCGTACCTGGTACTCGGGGGATTTCGGGTATCTGAAGGAAAACGGAGAACTGTTTGTCCTGGGCAGAATGGACCGTATCATCAAGCATAACGGCTTCCGGCTGGATCCTGTGGAGATCGAGGAATGCCTCAAACGGGAGCTTGGCGTAAAGAATGCCGCGGTCAAGCAATTTGAAAGGATGGGAAGATCTGTTCTATGTGCCTTTTATGAGCACCCCTTTTCGGTGCCGGAGGAAGAGATCCGGCAAAAGCTCTCGGAGCAGCTTCCCCGTTACAGTATCCCGGAGCGGTTCGTGCAGCTTGAAAAAATGCCGCTGACCGATCGCGGAAAGCTTGATTACCGCGCCCTTTCCCTGCCGGATTCTGAAGAACCGGCCCCTTACGAGGCACCCCGGACAAAGGAGGAAAAGCAGATCTGTGAAGCCTTCGCAAAGGGGATGAAGCTTTCCCGCGTAGGGGTGAATGAGAGCTTCTTTGCCCTGGGAGGAGATTCCATCCTTGCGGCGGGGGTTCTTTCCATGCTGCGGGAGGAGGGACTGGAGGTGACAGTCGAAGAGCTGTTCCGGACCCCGACGCCTGCCATGCTGGCCGGCTGTGCAAGGCATGTGGCTGTGCCTGATCAGGAAAAGAAAGATTCCTGCGCCGATGATCCCGGCCGGACGGAGGAGCTGCACTGGAAGGGATGGCTGCCTCAGGAACTGGCAGAGCTGGCGGAGGATGAAAGGACAGAGGCTGTTTATCCGGCAGATCCCTCCACCGCATTCTATCTGTTCCTGCAGGAATCGGGGAGCAGCTACACAAGAGGAAACCGGATCCGTTTCCGGATCCGCAGCAAAAAAGGATATACGGAAGCTGCCTTCCGGGAGCGGGTAAAGCAGATCACGGCAAAGCATCCCGTTCTGAGATCCTCTTTTGTGCGCACAAAGGATGGAAAACCCTACC
This sequence comes from uncultured Eubacteriales bacterium, assembly GCA_900315315.1. Lineage (GTDB taxonomy): Bacteria > Bacillota > Clostridia > Christensenellales > Aristaeellaceae > Aristaeella. The sequence goes on from OMYT01000046.1 coordinate 11,587, forward strand.
AGGTATTCTGGAAGGAGACAGAGCCTTCTGTCTACTACAAGGATCTTCATTCGTTGTCCGAAGAAGCCCGTGAGCGCTTCCTCGACGGATTCTTTCAGGTGATGGAAGAAGAGGGAAGCCTTTTTTCGGCAGCCTGTTTTCCGGCAGACGATTCCTTCTGCGAGCTGTTGCTGTGCCTGCGTCATGTACTGACAGACGGGCTTTCCCTTTATGAGGTGATACGTGAGCTGACGGCAGATTCGATCCTGCCCGGAACGGATGCCTTCTATCTGTGGCGGGAGAAGCTTATGCAGGAGGAAGACCGGATTCCGCCGGAGCTTCAGGAGCATTACAAGGATTTCGGAGAGAAGATGCTGCTTCCGTCAGGCAAAGGAACGAAAGACTTTACTGTCAGGGTCCGGAAGCTTTCGCTTGATCCGGACAAGACCCGGGCCATCCAGGAGAGCTGCGCCCGGGAAGGCGTCTCTTTGGTTACCTTTGCCGAGTACTGTTACGGGAAAAGCCTTCTGAGCGCCACAGGCCGTGACTGGATCTGGTTTTCCCATCTGTATTCCGGCAGGAGCCCGGAGCTTCCCGGAAGCGAAGCCATCGTGGGAAATCTGTTTTACACGATGCCGGTGAGAATCAGCAGCCGGATGAGCGTGCAGGAATTCCAGGAGGAGCTTCTGCTGCCCTGGCGTTATCCCTATAGCAGGCAGAATTCTCTTTACAGAAGATTGAACCGTTTTATCATCGAGGAAGGACTGGTATCCAATAATTTCACCGAGTTCGGGGGAAATGTGCTTCAGGCCCGGGATATTCAGGAAAACACACGTACCGGACACGCGGTGGAGAATAAGGACGGCTGTCTTACCATTACCCTGCGGCATTTTGACCGGGAAGAGGAGAACAGATCCTATGACCGCATCGAACAAAGTCTGCTGTCCCTGCTGGATCAGGCGTCGTCAGAGCACTGACATGCAGGGGAAATGAGGCATGTTGGGGATGTGAACCGTGTTTTGAAAGAAGGATAGCATGAGCTCTGCGATTGTGGTCTTTGTCATTCCAGGTGTCAGCCATATTACGCCGCTGGTACCCATTTTGCGACATTTTGGGAAACAGGGATATTCTGTCCGTGTCTATGCGGCGTCTTACATTGCTTCTTATGTGGAAAAGGCAGGCGCCGAGCTGGTCAGTCTGGATGAGTTGTATGATCAGCTGGAGGGGGATCCTTATGCACGTACCACCAGTCCCTTTGCCATGCTGGAGCTTTTGAAGCTGATGGATGAAAGGTTTGGTCCGGAACTCCGTGCCAATCCTCCTGCATTCGCGCTGGTGGACGCCCATACGATCTGGGGCCGTCTTCTTGCCGGGAAGTACCAGATTCCGGTGATTATTTCCAGCACTACCATGATCATGAACCGATTGACCATGAAGGAATACTTCCGGTATTACGAACGATCCATTCGGTTCATGGAAAACGGGGATATTGCAAAAAAGCTGGAAGAACTGGCCGGGGACGGCTTTCCGAAACGGGATATTGATTCCCTTTATACGGTGGGGGAAGACGAAAACTGCATCGTGTATGTATCAAAAGAACTCCAGCCCTGTGCGGACCGGATGAATACCTCCCGCGTGTATTTTATGGGGTATACAAATGAGTTCGGGAGAATTCCGGCAGGAAGCTCTTCTTCGCGGCCTCTCATCTTTGTATCGATGGGAACCTCATTCTTAAATACCGGCTTCGTCTTCAAAAACTGTGTCACTGCATTTAAAGACAGGGAAGAGCTTGATATTGTGATGGCAGTCAGCAGCGAAGAAATTGTGAAGCAGCTGGGGACTCTGCCGGGACATATCCGGGCACTTCCTTTTGTGGAGCAGAAAGAGATTCTGGCGATTCTGGCTAAGGCGGATGCGGTGATCTGTCACGGAGGACTGAGTACCGTGCGGGAGAGCTTTCTGGCCGGCGTTCCTATGATCATCTGCCCCCGGGCATTTGACCAGGCAGGAAACGCAAAGCGTGTGGAGGAGCTGGGGGCCGGGATTGCTCTGGATAACAACCGCCCTGAAACGCTGCGGCGGGCAGTCCGGCTGATGCTGTCGGTTTCCTCATACAGGGAAAATTCCATCCGTATAGGGCAGACCCTGCGAAACAGCGGCACTGTCGAAGAAGCGGCCCGGTGGATTCTCTCCTGTGCAGGACAGGACACGAGAGAGGCTGAACCGGGCATAAGGGGAGAAATGAGATGAGAACCATACTGGATGTCGTGTATGCGGCGGATCATTCTTATATGTTTTATTGCTGCGTTTCCATTTTTTCCCTGATGGAACAGATTCCGGCTTCAAGACAGGTACGGCTGCATCTTTTGACGGATGAAAGCTTTCAGGAGGAGGATGAGCGGCTGTTTTCATTTCTTGCCGGCCGCTTTGAGAACCTTCAGCTGCAGAAGCATCTGATCACAGAAGAGGCCTTTGAAAAGAGAAGCTTTGAGGGGTCTCTCTGGTCCAAGGCAGCCTGTTACCGGCTGCTCCTGCCGAATCTGCTGAAGAATGTGGATCTCTGCCTGTATCTGGACTCGGACACGCTGGTTGTCGGAAATATAGAACCTCTCTGGGAAACGGATCTGTCCGGATATAGCCTGGCAGGTGTTTTTCAGAATATCGCGCCGGTCCGAAGCCAGACGGTGGGAGATCAGATTCCGGGTCTGCAGACCTATGTCAACTCCGGTGTTCTATTAATGAATCTGGAGCTCATGCGAAGGAGGAACCTGCAGGAGACGCTGCTCCGGGGGATCTCGGATTATCTGCTGGTGGATCAGGATCTGCTGAATGTGGTGTGTTACGGATCCATACAGCTCCTTCCGCCGGAATATAATGTAATGGCCGGAACAAATGTGGATGCACCGAAGATTCTGCATTTTCATATGCGGGATTACCTGCGTCCCTGGGTCAACCCGCGCTCCGGCGGAGCCGTGCAGTGGTGGAATACGGCGCGGGAGTTTGACAGCGTTTATGATCTGGACAGTCTCAGAAGACAGGCTGACTGGTATCAAAGGGGAAGCATACGGTCGATCTTTGGCAGATGCGCCGATTATGAGAGGATCTATGTGGTTGGCTCCGGCAATGATGCAGAGCGGATCTTCCGGGCTCTGCGCCTGGGAAAATGCAGGGGGCTGCAGGGGATTCTGAAGGAGACGGATGCGGTCTTCGGCAGCGCATCCGCCGAAGAGAAAGCTCTGCCCGGGATCAAAGACACCTTGCTGATCTGCGCTTCGCGAAAAAGAGAGGTTCCTGTGCTGCAGGCCTTCCTTGCTGCAGGCGCCTCGCCGGACCAGATCCTCCGGTTCTCCAGGTGGCCGGCTTCTTTTTATCATGCTGTTCCGAAGCATTGCGAACGGGAGGTGTCGGGAGAGCTGATGATGTGGGAGTATGGCGTGGATCATATGGGTGTGTCGACCTGCACGTCGCTTCTTGAGATCAATGCCGTCCGGTTTCCCGGGAAAGAAGCACTGGTGGAATGGCGGGACGGAGTCCGCAGTGCCTGCAGCTATGGAGAGCTGAACCGGATGGCAAACCGGATGGCGGACCGGATCGGGAGGAAAAAGCTCAGAAGGGGAGCAATCGTGAAGCTTCCGGAGAGCTCCTGTTCGGCGGCAGAACAGCTCGCGGCTGTACTGGGAATCATCAAAAGCGGCCATGCAGCCAGTCTCGCGGACAATTTGCAGGGCAGAGCAGGTCATAATGAGGAACAGAGGCCGGGAGTTACAGTTGGTCATGGGGATGCCCGGAGCCCGAAAGATACAGAAGGTTTGATGGCAGATCTTTCCGCCCTGACGGATGAATCCTGTTCCTTCCGGGCGCCGTCTGTTGAAACGCTGCCGGAGGAGGGGGCGGTCTGGTCGGGCGGCGAAGCCATGACCAATCAGAAGCTCTGCCTGATGGCGGAGAAGCTGAGGCGAAGTGTCGGGTGGCATGCCCTGGACACGCTTCTGATCTGCTCCCGGACACCCGCCAGCTTCCTGGCGGAGCTGACAGCGGCTTTTGCCTGGGGAAATACCGTGATCGTGCAGCGGGATCCGGATGGCCGGAAGCTTCGGGAGGCGGCAGAAAGGGAAAAGGCCACCATTGTCTGTATGGACACAGAAGCATTCGAAAGGATCGCAGGGAATCCGGAGAGCCTGGAACCGGTTCCTGCTTCCTGGCGCATCGTCATGACCGGAGCCTGCATTCATCAGGCAGAGAAACCCTTGGGGCAGGAGGGCTTATCGGAGGCAGTGAACCGATGGAAGAGGCATCTGCCGCAGATTTCCGTGAACGGACTCGGATATGAAGGGAAGTTCAGCTATGAGGGAAGGTGGTTTTGAAAGCCGCAAGGTGAATGACGAACGATGTGAATGCAGGTGATGCACGAAATCGGGTTTTGAAAGGGAGATCACATGAATTCTACGATCATGGTTTTTGTCTTGCCATACATAGGGCATATTACGCCGATGGTTCCCCTTTTGCGGTATTTTGGGGAACGGGGATATGCTGTCCGCGTCTATTCAACTCCTTCCATTGCTCCTTATGTGGAGAAGGCAGGCGCGCTGCTGGTCAGCCTGGATGATCTGTATGACCAGATGGAGGGGGATGCTTCTGATCATGCCATCAACCCGCTTGCCATGATGGATCTTCTGATGCTGATGGATGAACAGATGGAGCAGGAAATCCGTATCCATCCTCCTGCTTTCGCGCTGGTGGACGCCGCTACAATCTGGGGCCGCCTTCTTGCCGAAAAGTATCGGATTCCGATGATTCTGTCCAGTGCGCCCATGATCATAAACCGTCTGACGATGAAGGAATACTTCCGGTATTTTGAACAGCTGATGCAGATCCTGGAGACAGGGGTGATGGAGGAAAAGCTGGAGGAAGCAGCGAAGGCCGGCTTTCCGAAGAAGGAGATCTACGCCCTGTATACGGTAGAGCAAGAAGAGAACTGTATCGTATATGTATCAAAAGAGCTCCAGCCCTGCGCGGATCAGATGCAGTCGTATCACATCTTTTACGCGGGATACGTCAATGATGAGAAAGAGGGAAGGGACAATAGTCTGGAAGATGAGGTTGGTCTGAAAGCCGGAGGCGAAAGGGATGCTGCCCCGCAGGACACGGAGCACGAAAGATCTTCCTCGCGCCCCCTCATCTATATTTCGATGGGGACCTCATCCATAAATACGGGATTCTTCTTCAAAAACTGTGTCACTGCCTTTCAGAACCGGGAGGAGCTTGACATCGTGATGGCAGTCTGCAGCGAAGAGATCGTGAAACAGCTGGGAGATCTGCCGGGACATATCCGGGCGTATCCCTATGTGGACCAGAAGGAGATCCTGAAAAAAGCCGACGTGGTGATCTTTCATGGCGGGCTGAATACCCTGCGGGACAGCCTTGTGGCCGGTGTGCCGATGATCATCTGTCCCCGGGCATTTGACCAGGAAGGAAACGCAAAGCGCGTGGAGGAGCTGGGGGCCGGGATCGCTCTTGCCAACAACCGTCCGGAAACGCTGTGGCGGGCAGTCCGGCTGATGCTGTCGGTTCCTTCGTACAGGGAAAACTCTTTCCGCGTTGGGCAGACCCTGCTAAGGAGCGGCACTGTCGAAGAAGCGGCCCGGTGGATCTTATCGTGTATCGGGTCGGAAGATGCGTCATAACAATCCGGGGACGGTATCCCCGAAATGAGAACCGGTGTTTCCGGGGCTTTCCTTCCCGGGCACACGAGTTATATCCTGGAGGTAATTGTATCATGGTGGCAATATGGGGAACTTATCCGGGCTTTTTGGAGATATACCGGAATCTTGACCCGGAAGAAAAGAAAGAAGTCTGTTTTGTGGCTTCCGGGAAAGGACAGCTGGAGAAATACAAGGACCGGTTTCCTGTCATTGACTCTGAGCAGCTCTCCGGCGGGCAGATTGAAAGACTGATCATCCCTTTATTTGAAATGCGTATGGTCAATGATATCGTGTGGAAGGTATTTCGCCATACAGATATAAAGGCAGATCAGATCTGGATCATGGATCCTGCGGGACTTATGAGTGAGCTCAAAAGATATGGCTCCATTAAGGGGATTCTTGACTGCGGAAAGCTTCCCTATGTGACCGGGCTGGAATATGATGTGGTGTCTCACTGTAATCTCAATTGCAGGGGATGCTGCCATTTCTCCCCGCTCGCGGAGCCGGGATTCGGAGATCCGGCAGCTTTTCAGAGGGATCTTGCCCGTGCGCATGAGCTGATCGACGAGATCGGCGAGATCCGTCTGGTAGGCGGGGAGCCGCTGCTTTGTAATAATCTGACAGAATTCATAGAGGCTGCGCATACCGTATTTCCGAATTCAAAAATCATCGTTTTCACAAACGGCATACGACTGGGAGCCATCCATGACGATCTAAAGGCTTGCATGAAAAAGAATGGCGCAGTATTCAGCGTTTCCCTTTATCCGCCGGTGATGGGCTATGTAAAGGGAATGATCAAAAAGCTTGAGGCAGAAGGAATCGGCTTTGCCCGGGACTATATCGTGCCTTATTTCAGTGCATGGATCAATCCGGCCGGTGATTCGGATCCGGCGGCGTCGGCAGCTTCCTGTCTGATTCCTCTTTGCTATTCAATTGAGCATGGGAGGATCTACAGATGCAGTACAGAAAACAAGATCAGGATATATGAGAAGCATTATCAGACTGGCACGGTCTTTCCGGAGGGAGGCCTCGATCTTTATGATCCGTCCCTGACGGCGTCAAAGCTTGCTTCCTACCTGTTGTCTCCGGTAGAGATGTGCCGCTTCTGCGGCCGGACGAGAACGTTCCCCTGGGAACGGGCGGGGAAAAACCCGTCTGCAGAGGACTGGTATGGGGATGGAAAGAACACTGCCGAACACATTTTCAGTGGAAATCAAGGAGGAGGAAATAAGCATGGGGATGACAATTGATTTTACCGGGAAGACAGTTCTGATCACCGGCGGCGGCCGCGGCCTTGGGAAGGACATGGCGCTTCTGTTTGCGGAATGCGGTGCTGATGTTATGGTTGCCGGGCGGGGTGTATCATCTCTTGAGAAGACTGTTGAGGAGATCCGCGTGCTTGGGGTGAGGGGCGCCTGCAAAGCCTGTGATGTTTCAAAGAGCGATGAGGTGGCGGCACTGGTGGAGGAGGCACTTGATTTCGGAGGCGGCTGCCTGGATGTTGCGGTGAATGCAGCTGGCATCCAGTCCATTGATGACCTTCTCCTGACCACGGATGAAGAGATCGCGAAGGTTATGGCGGTCAATGTGGGAGGCACCGCGAATCTCATCAAGCATGTCCTTCCCGTGATGGAGAAGCAGAAGGCGGGCAATACGCCGGCTACCGTTGAATGGGAGTGATCCCGCCTGCGTGGTGGGAG
>OMYT01000022.1 GCA_900315315.1 uncultured Eubacteriales bacterium
CCCGGAAACGAAGAGCTGTTTCCTGTATTTCGTACACCATACGATGTGGTACCGGAGAGAGTACACATATCCGCGACCATGCGTAACATCTTCTGGAATGCTTAAAAAAATGTCTTTCTTCATACAGAAATTATACCATATATATTCAAAAATAGCAAAAAAAAAACCGCCTGACTCATGACTGAAGTCACGAGTGTGCGGCGGTGGGGTTATCAAATTCAGAAGTCAGACGGAACAACGGGGACGGTTTTGCAATCGTCCCCTTGTTCCATGCAGGAGGAAGGCTCCTCCCGGTGGAAATATTTATATCAATACGGAGAACATGAAAAGCGACGGAGGCGCATATGATTCAATTTGGTACGGGCGGATGGCGCGCGGTCATCGGAGACGGATTTACCCGACACAATATCTGTCTGATCGGGGCCGCACTGGCGGCGAAAATGAAGCGGGAGGGCTGCGCGGAGCAGGGCCTTTGCGTCGGATACGACCGGCGGTTCCTCAGCAAGGAAGCACTGATCTGGTTCTGCGAAACACTGACCGGCGCGGGAATCCATGTCTACTTTGTCAACATGAGCTGCCCGACGCCGCAGATCATGTTCACGGTCAGGGAGATGGGACTGCAGTACGGCGCGATGGTCACCGCCAGCCACAACCCGGCGATCTGGAACGGGATCAAGCTGTTTACTTACGGAGGCAGGGACGCCAGCGAAGAGGTGACCCGCGCCGTACAGGAGGAAGCCAATGCGCTGGAAGGGACGGACATCCCGACGCTGGATTTTGAGACGGCAAAGGAGCAGGGCCTGATCAAACTGATTGACCCCCGGGATGCTTATCTGGATTCAATCCTGAGCCAGGTGAACACGGACGCGATCCGGAAGCGCCGGCTCCGGATCGTGCTGGATCCGATGTTCGGCGTCAGCCTGAGCGGGCTGCAAACGATCCTCTATACCTCACGGTGTGATATCGACGTGATCAACGACCGGCACGACGCTTTCTTCGGCAGGCATCTGCCGGCACCGAACCCGGACACGCTGGTGGACCTGCAGTATGCGGTGAAGGAACATCAGGCGGACGTCGGCATCGCCACGGACGGCGACGCGGACCGGCTCGGCATTATTGACGAGCAGGGAAACTATATCACCGCGAATGAGACGCTGGCGCTGCTGTACTCCTATCTGCTGGAGCAAAAGGGATGGAAGGGGCCGGCCGTGCGGAACATCGCGACAACCCATCTGCTTGACCGGATCGCGGAAGCCCACGGAGAACAATGCTTTGAGGTTCCGGTCGGATTCAAGCACATCTCCGCGGCCATGGAGGAACACCAGGCGCTGATCGGCGGGGAATCCTCCGGCGGCCTGACCGTGCGGGGGCATATCGCCGGCAAAGACGGCCTGTATGCGGCAAGTCTGCTGGTGGAGATGCTGAGCGTCAGCGGGAAAAAGCTCAGCGAACTGGTGAAAGACCTGTTTGACCGGTACGGGGAAATGCACGCAGCGGAATACGACTGGGCGCTGACGGCGGAGACAAAGGAAGAAATACGCCATCTGATGATGACGGAAAAGAAGCTTCCCGATTTCAGCAAACCTGTTGAGAAAGTCAATTACATGGATGGCTGCAAGGTCTACTTCCCGGACGGCTGGGTTATCCTCCGCTTCTCCGGAACCGAACCCCGGATCCGGATTTTCGCGGAGGCTCCCACACGGCAGGAAGCGGACGCGCTTGTACGGACGATGGCGGATTTCGCGGGGCTGCCGTAAGGCAGCCCGAGAACCAAAAGACGGGGATGAGGCAATCATGAGAATTATCACGGTCAGCCGGCAGTTCGGCAGCGGGGGACGGGAACTGGGGAAACGACTGGCGGATTTGCTGGACTGGGATTATTACGACAGGGAGATCATCCAGGCACTGGCGGATGAACAGGGCCTGGATCCCGAATATGTGCACAAGGTGCTCAGCGGGCACGGCTGGCACCAGTACCAGCTGACCTACCGGAACAGCTTCCGCCAGGCGATTGCCGGCACATGGAATCATACGGAAGTGCTTGTGCGGCAGCGGGAAATTCTGCAGGAAATCGCGGAAACAGGAAACGATTGCGTGATCGTCGGACGGGACGCAGACGTGATTTTGCAGGAGTATCATCCCTTCCGGGTGTTCGTGTGTGCGGAGATGCAGTCACGGATCGCACGATGTGCCAAATTTGAAGAAAAAAAAGACCCGTCCGAACGGATGTCAGAGAAGGAAATCCTCCGGAATATCCGGAGGATCGACCGGAACCGCCGGCAGATCCGAGAAATCCTGACCGGAAAAATCGCCGGCGACGGAAGCTCCTTTGACCTGACCGTGAACGCAACAAACTGGGAAATCAAGAAGCTGACGGAGGCTGTGGCGGCTTTTTCAGAACGATGGTTTGAGAAAGATTGAAAAGATGAGCATACGGAACGGACAGAATGACCTGACGACCGGTACAGTATGGAAAAAACTGCTGGTTTTTTTCGTGCCGATCGCTGCAGGGACGATCATTCAGCAGTTTTATAACGCCGCGGACGGGCTGATCGTCGGCCGGTTCGTCGGAACGAACGCGTTGGCAGCGGTAGGCGGGAGCTCAGCACAGATTATCAACGTGCTGGTGGGGTTCTTTGTCGCCCTGACTGCCGGCGCCTCGGTCGTGATCGGACAGATTTACGGGGCGGGCAGGAAAGAAGAACTGAATCAGGCAATCGGCAATGCAGTGGCGGCGCTGTCAGCTGCCGGCGCAGGCCTGATGGTGATCGGGATTCTTGCGTCTCCGGCACTTCTCCATCTGCTGAACACGCCGGAGGAAACCATGGAAGGCGCGGTCCTTTACCTGAGGATCTATTTCCTCGGCGTTCCTTTTGTCATGATCCTGAATATGGAATCCAGCATCCTGCGGGGCTTGGGGGATTCCTTTCATCCGTTCCTGTACATGGTGATCGGATGCGTGATGAACATCGCGCTGGACGCGCTGTTTGTGATCGTATTCGGATGGGGGATCGCAGGCGTCGCGGTCGCCACGGTCATGGCGCAGGTGGTCAATACGGCGCTGCTGAGCAGGCGCCTGATGCGCGGGACGGAAGAATACCGCCTGTCCCTCCGGGACCTGAAGCTGAAGAAGGTTTACCTGATCAACATGATGAGATTGGGGATTCCGGCGGGACTGCAGGCTTCCATGTACAGCATTTCCAACATGATCATCCAGGTTGCCGTCAATTCGCTGGGAACGGTGGTGGTGGCTTCCTGGGCGATGAGCGGAAAAACGGACGGGATCTACTGGGCCGTGAGCAATGCGATGGGCGCAGCGATTACAAGCTTTATCGCGCAGAATCACGGCGCGGGACGGATGGACCGGGTAAAACAGTGCGTCCGTCAGGGACTGATCATGGACTTTGTGATCACGGCGGGAATCAGCGCCATACTGATGCTGACTGCAATTCCATTACTGCGGATTCTGACGCCGGACGAGGCAGTAGTCCAGACGACCTATACCATCATGGCCTACATTGTACCGTTCTATTTCACGTGGGTGCTGGTGGAGGTGCTCAGTGCCGTGCTGCGGGGCGTGGGTGACGCGTTCTATCCGGTAGTGATCATCGGAACAGGCATCTGTCTGTTCCGCGTGATCTGGATCCTGACGGTATTCAGCCACTTCGGCACGCTGCTGTCCCTCTGCCTTTCCTATACGGTTTCCTGGACGATTACCAGCATTGCCCTGGTGATCTACTACCGGAAGGGCGGATGGATGACGCGCAGACGTATTGTGGACAGGTAGATATGCCATTCCGAAGGAAAAAAACCTGAAATTGACAAAGCAGGGGTCAAAAGATATAATAAGGCAAAAGCAGCTCAGAGATGCTGCGAAAAAAAACATATGGAGGGTTTAGCCATGAAGAAAGTCCTATCCGTTATTCTGGCCCTGGCCATGTTCCTGTCGCTGGCCGTTGTATCCGCCAACGCGGAAGACATCACGCTGGATGTCATCATCGCCCAGTACGGCCCAAACACACAGGAATGGTTCCTGGGCAAGGGCATGGACGGCTCCAACTTCGTTGAGAAGTTCGAGGCGGCCAATCCCGGGATCAAACTGAACCTGGAAGTTGTTTCCTGGAATGACCTGTACACGGTTGTTTCCACAAAGATCAGCAATAACAACGCTCCTGACATCCTGAACATCGACGTGTTCGCGGACTATGCCAATGAGGGCCTGTTGCTGCCTGTAAGCGACTACTGCCCCGAAGAACTGTTTAAGGATTTCTTCCCGAGCTTCATCGAGCAGAGCGTGATCGACGGGACCTGCTGGGCTGTACCGGATCTGGCTTCCGCCCGCGCGCTCTTCTACAATGTGGACATCCTCAAGGAAGCCGGCATCGAAAAGGCACCGGAAACCTGGGCTGAACTGGAAGATGCCTCCCAGGCCATCATCGACGCGTTCGGCGGCGAAGTGTATCCCTGGGGTATCGATATGACGACAGATGAAGGCCAGGCTGCGTTTGCCTACTACACCTGGGGCAACAAGGGTGGCTTCGTGGATGACAATGGCGAATGGGCGCTGAATTCCGATGCCAACGTCGAGGCCATTGAATACGCGATCGGCCTGGTCAGCAAGGGCTACACCAATCCGAATCCCGCGACCCAGACCCGCTATGACCTGCAGGATATGTTCGCGGCCGGCAAGCTGGCGATGCTGATTGCTCCGAACCAGCTGCCCACTTATGTCGCCGACAAGGAAGGCAAAGTCAACCTGGCGACGGCCGGCGTTCCGCACAACGAAGGCGCGACCTCCAGTTCTGTCGGCGTTATGGACCGTATCATGGCCTTCAAGGACGATGCAGCTCCCGATCAGGCCGCCCGGAACGAAGCCATCGGCAAGTTCCTGACCTTCTTCTATGATCCCGTCAACTACGTGGGCTGGGTTTCCATGGAAGGCTTCCTGCCCGCTGTCAATTCCGCTGTCGGCGCGCTGGTTGAGTCCGATCCTTCCTTCCAGGCCTGGCTGGACGTGCTGGGCGGCGCCAAGTTCTATCCGACCACCAAGGCTGAGTGGAACGATGTGAAGCAGGGCGTCATCGATGTTGAGCAGCAGGCGCTGACCGGCGGCAATGTGAAAGAACTGCTGGATGCGCTGCAGGCGAAGATCACCGGCAAATAATCAGTATTCTCAGGGGGCCGGGCAACACCGGCCTCCTTTTTCATATGCGATAGGGGTGAAATCATGCGTTCCGTGTTTGTCCGCCACCGGTGGGAACCGTATCTATGGATCCTGCCCAGCGTCCTGCTGATGCTGATTTTTGTCGTGTTCCCGATCGGTATCGTATTCCGGCTGGCGTTCAGCAATATCAGCCGGGCCGGCGTGGTCGGGGACTTCGTCGGGCTGAAGAATTTCCAGGACGCGGTTTCCTCCCCAGCCTTCCCCCAGGTCATGCTGAACACGCTGATCTGGGTGGTGAGCGTGGTCGGGCTGAGCACGCTTATCGGCTTTATCTGCGCGATGGTGCTGAACCAGCCCTTCGTGGGGAGAAAGGTCGCGCGGTCCATCATGGTTTTCCCCTGGGCGGCCTCGCTGGTAATCCAGGCGTCGGTGTGGAACTACATCATCAAGATGGAGTACGGCAATCTGAACAACATCCTGCTGAACCTGGGTTTCCTGCAGGATCCGGTCAACTGGCGCGTCAGCTATCAGGTGGAATTCATCTGGGAGTGCGCGATCGGCATTATCGTGACGATTCCCTTCGTGACGTTCACGGTGCTGTCCGGACTCCAGTCCATCGACGCTGCCTACTATGAGGCCGCGACAGTGGACGGCGCCGGATTCTGGAACAAGCTTCGCCATGTGACACTTCCGCTGGTGAAACCCTCGCTGACAGTCTCCACCGTGCTGAACATCATCTACGTATTCAATTCATTCCCGATCATCTATACCATCACCAAAGGTGCGCCGGCCAACAAGACGGACACGATGGTCACGTACCTGTACATGCTGGCGTTCTACGATCAGCGAAAGGGACCGGCCACCGCGCTGTCCGTGATCGGCTTTGTGATCCTGTGCATCGCTTCCGGCATCTATATGCTGGTCACCATGCGGAAGGAGGACGGCATCCTATGATCCAACTGCCTGAAAGCCGTACATCCCGGATACAGGTGACGGTGCTGGTCGCCCTCGCGATGGTGCTGACGGCGGTTTTATGCTCGCTGCCGTTCCTGCAGTTTTCCTCACAGATCTATGTGAAGCGCTCCCCCAACACGTTCGTCGGGGACGAAAAGTACGAAGCCGCCCGCGAAGAGGTGGCGGCAAAGCTGGAGGAATACCGCGCGCAGGGGATCGACGGGGCGATTGACGAGCAGGTGATCGAGCGGGTCAACAGCAAGAACGAGAAGACCTCGCTGGTGATCTTCACGATCAACGCCGCCAACAACCGGAACGGGTGGGCCGTGCTGACGGCCGGACTGCCGGCTTCCGGGGTGCTGATCACCGCGCTGGCGCTCGGGATTCTCGCGTGGGTGTTTACGCTGGTTTCCCTTTTGAAGACAGGCGGCGGGAACACGAAAAACGCTTTCGGGATCGCCTCATTTGTGTGCGCGCTCGCTTCCTTTTTCCTGATCCCGGTCGTCACGCTTCAGCTGAACCTGAACCTTTCCCGGTCCGTGGACCTGTATCTGGCCGGGGAAGAGGTCAAAGGGATTGAAAGCCTGCTGCCCGCGCTGGACAGATTCCTGTTCGGCGGGGAGGCAGGGGAACAGCTGGACACGATGCTGGGCGCCCTGAAGTACTCCATTCTTCCGGCGGTGATGCTGCTGCTGATTCCCGCGTTTATGACGATCTGCGCATCCGTGACCGCCTGCCGGAAACCGCTGAAAAAAACGCTGCTGCGGGTGCTGCTGTACGTGAGCGTGATCGGGTTCTCCCTGTTTATCCTGTATCCGTTCTTCGTGATGTTTATCACCGCCTTCCGCAGCAACGCGGAGACGACGGACATGCACTTCCTGCATATCCTGCCGACGGAATGGCGGTTCAGCAATCTGGGGGATACGCTGGACCGGGGCGTGCTGCGCTATCTGATCAACAGCCTGCTGATCGCCGGCGGCGCGACGGGCATCGCCATGCTTTGCGGCATCCCCGCCGCGTACGCCATGGCGCGCATGAATTTCAGGGGACGCAAAATCTACCTCGGTTTCGTGATCATGAGCCAGATGTTCTCCCCGGTGGTGCTGCTGGTCGGGATTTCCCGGCTGATGAACACCCTGCACATGAACGATACGCTGATGGGGCTGATGTTTATCAACGCGGCGTTCAACCAGGCCTTTGCAATCTGGCTGCTGCGCGGCACGTTTGTGTCCATCTCCTCGGAGATGGAGCAGGCGGCCTGCATCGACGGATGCAGCGTGCTGGGCGCGATGATCCGGATCCTGCTGCCGATGGCGGCGCCGGGTATCGTTACGACGCTGATCTTTGTGTTCATCAACGCCTGGAACGAATATACCGTTTCCACCGTGCTGATTTCCACCACAACGAACCGGCCGATCACTGTCGGCATTACCCAGTTCTCATCCTTCAACATGATCGAATGGCAGTATCTGTTCGCGGCGGCCCTGCTGGCGACGATTCCCGTGGTGATCCTGTTTATGCTGATCGAGAAGCATCTTGCGGCCGGGCTGACCGCCGGCGGCGTCAAAGGGTGAGCGGAAAGGAGAGGACCTGTTTTGGACGACATTATGCAGCTGGTCAGTCAGTTTGCCCTGCCCGGCGGGGATAAGACAGCCGAGCCTTTCGGGAACGGCCATATCAACAAAACCTACCGCATCACGATTGAGGGTGTGAAGGAACAGTATATCCTGCAGTGGATCAACGACTATGTTTTCGTGCGGCCCCGCGAGGTCATGGAGAACATGCTGCACATCACAGAACACCTTCAGAAGCGAATCCGGGAGGAAGGCGGGGATCCGGACCGGGAGACGATCCGGCTGATTCCGTCCGTGACGGGCGGGGCCTGGGCGGAGGACGAGGACGGCGGGGTGTGGCGGGTGATGCTGTGCGTGCCGGATACGGTCAGCCCGCAGCACCCGGACGACCTTCACGTGCTGGAGGAATGCGGGAAGGCGTTCGGCTGCTTCAGCCGGAGGCTTATGGATTTCCCGGCGTCCTCGCTGTATGAGACGATTGTGGATTTTCACAATACGCCTGTGCGGCTTCAGCAGCTGGAGGACGCGGCGGCCGCGGATCCCTGCGGGCGGCTGAAGGACGTGGGGGAGGAAATGGCGTTTGCCCTGGCGCGGGAAGCGGAAACGAGGATCCTGACAGAAGCGCACGCGGCCGGGAAACTGCCGCTGCGCGTCACGCATAATGACACCAAGGTCAACAACGTTCTGCTTGACAGGGAGACGGGCAGGGCCGTGTGCGTGATTGACCTGGACACGGTGATGCCGGGACTGATGGCGTATGACTTCGGCGACGCGATCCGGGTCGGGGCTTGCAGCGCGGAAGAGGATGAGCGGGACCTGAGCAGGGTCCATCTGGAACTGCCCAAGGCGGAGGCATTCGCCCGCGGTTTTCTGAAAGAACTGAAGGGGGAACTGTCGGAGGAAGAGGTGCTGTCCCTGGAGGCGGGAGCGCGGCTGATGACCTTTGAGAACGGGATGCGCTTCCTGGCGGACCACCTGAAAGGCGACAAGTATTTCAGGATCCACCGGCCCGGGCAGAACCTGGACCGGGCGAGGGCTCAGTTTGCGCTGCTGGCGGATATGGAAAAGCAGCAGGAAGAGATGAGGGAGATGCTGATGAGACTCTATAGATGAAGCTCATCAACTGAAGAAAAGAGTTTCGCGGCTGCGGCCGCGACCAGGGCTTTCCGATCGCCCTGGACCTTCGGGATGAACTCTTTGAATGGACATCAGGTTTATTCGAATAACATCAAACCAAAATCCCCCGGGCGGTGAAAGTCCGGGGTTTCGGATGTGACGGGATTCCAGGACAGATAATGCCTGTGCTCGGTGAGGTCGCCGCATTTATAGACATTGGCGCGGAGAGCACCGGTGAAGGTGAAATCCGGCACAAACAGACGCAGGAAAGAAAGCGGGATCCGGTAGAAGACTTCCCAGCCGTCCTGCGTTTTTTGCGGACGGATATCAAACAGTTCCTTCATGTTTTCCCTGTACAGGGTTGTGCTGTCCTGCCGCCCGTGACCGAAGCCGATATACAGGCATCCGTTCGGATTGATTTCAAAATTGAAATATCGGTCTTCCTTTTCCGGCATAAAGAAAAATTCCAGACAGCTGTCCAGGCAGACCGGGGAGAGGGGGACGGTATATTCCGCACGGATATTTTTTTCGACCGCGCGCAGATGAACGTGGAGGGCTTCCGCACTGTGGCAGAATTGGCCGAAAGCACGAATGCCGCAGTCGGGTTTCCATAGGATGTGGTTGATTTCCAGTTGTGGAATTGTGTTCCAGGTCGGTTCACTAATAACCGAATGAATCATGTAGATTGCAGATTGATTGTTCATTACCCTTTCCCCCTGCCCCCTTTCCCACGCAGTAACATGTTTGTATTGTGAGTTGACTTGCGTGGGAACGGGGATTATTTAGTGGTGGGGCTACGCCCCACACCCTGACATGAGATCCATTTGGCTCATTTTGACCCCTTCGGCCATGGAAAGATTAAGGACTGGATATTCGGACGATGTTTTTGAAACGGTAAAAGTATAGCAAATACAGGGGCGGGGCGTCAATTTTACAGAAAAATAAAAAATATTAAAAAATTATTAAAAAAGTGTTGACAAATGAAAATAAGTATGCAATAATGATGTCACAAACAAGAGACGAACGAAATCGAATACACTCGGGAGGTGAGAAATCGAGGGGAGTTCGGTTATTCAGGAAATCAGGTCCGTGGCTGCGCGGTAGCTGCCGGAGGCGTTCATGGAAGACGGTTTCCCCGCGAACGGCAAAGGCGTGATGAAACGCGGCAGATTGTAGTCCGATCAGACGGTTCAGAGACATATACACAGATGATTTAATAGGCCCCTGCGTGGCACGTGACGAACGCAGGGGCTGCTATTTTTTTATTTTTCCAGCTCCGTTTTACATTGCTGCAGGAGGGAGATGACCGGCAGACCCTGGGGACAGGCGGCTTCGCACTGGCCGCAGGCAATGCAGGACCCGGCGGTTCCCCGGCCGGTGGTGACGATGGTGTATTCCCGGACGGTCCGGAACTCGGGACTGCCTTTTCGGCGGTTGATGACATTGAAAATCTCGGGAATCGGGATGTCCATGGGACAGCCTCTGGTGCAGTAATGACAGGAGGTGCAGGGAATGGACTTGTCTGCGTCCAACGCCTGCTGCGCCTTGCGGATCAGCTGCATTTCCGCATTATCCAGCGGGCGGAAGTCCTTCATGGTCTTCAGATTGTCCTCCATCTGGGCCAGGCTGCTCATACCGCTGAGGACTGCGTGGACATTGTCCAGCCCGGCGGCGAAGCGAAGGGCCCAGCTTGCGTAGGACACGTCCGTGCCGGAAGCGTCGAAGACGGCCCGGACCTCGGAAATCGGATCGGCGAGAATCCCGCCCTTGACCGGCTCCATGATCATGACCGGCTTGTGATGGGCTTTGCAGATTTCCCAGTTGCGTCGGGAGGCAACGCCGGGATTATCCCAGTCGGCATAATTGATCTGCAACTGGACAAACTCGGCATCCGGGTGCTCCTCCAGCAGCTCCTCCAGCAGATCCGGATCCGCATGGAAGGAGAAACCCCAGTGGCGGATGAGCCCCTTTGCTTTCTGCTCCTTCACGAAATCCCAGAGACCATATTCATCATACTTTTTATAAAAGGCACGCTGCATGGCATGGAGAAGATAGTAATCAAAGAAGCCGGCGCCGGTGCGTTCCAGACTGGTCCAGAACTCCTGCCTGGCGCTCTGCTCATCCGTTGCACCCATGGTCGCATGCAGCTTGGTGGCCAGCGTATAGGCTTCCCGGGGATAACGGTCCGCCACGGCGGCCTTGAAGGCTTTTTCGCTTTCACCCCCGTCATAGACAAAGGCAGTGTCGAAATAAGTGCCGCCGGCGGCGATGAAGCGGTCCGCCATCTCGCAGACCTGAGGAACGTCGATGGAACCGTCCGGCAGTTTCGGCAGCCTCATAAGGCCGAAGGCAAGGCGGAACGGGTTTTCCCTGAAGGTGTCTGACATACGGCAATCCTTCCTTTTTTCATTTCATTATGTTCTGCGCTGCTTTCATTATACCCGAAAACCGAAAAGAATCCAGTAAAACTTCTGACTCAATTTGCAAGCGGCGGAGCGGTATGGTATCATAGCGGGCAGCAAGTGAATGAAGGAAGGGACCCTGATGAGTGTTCTGGAACAACTGAACAGCGGAAGCATCTATCTGATCTGCGGATCGATCGTGGCGTTTATCGCGGTGGTCTGCGTGATCTTCATGGTCCGTGCCTGGCGGGCCGGGAAGGCCCTGGGGATGGATACCACCCGGATGAAGCGGGCGGTGACGGCCAGCGCGACCTTCTCCGTGCTGCCCAGCATCGCGATTCTGCTGGGGGTGCTGGCCCTGAGCGGAAGCCTGGGCGTACCATGGCCGTGGCTCCGGCTGTCGGTGATCGGCGCGCTGCACTATGAGACGCAGGTGGCCAGTGCGGCGGCGGAGCAGCTGGGCATTTCGCTGAGTCCCGGGCAGATGACGACAGCGGCGTTCCCGTCGATTGCGCTGCTGATGAGCGTCTGCATCATGTGGGGGATGATCCTTTCCGCGCTGTTCAACCGCCGGTATCTGAACCGGCTGCAGAGGGGTTCGGATACCGAAACCCGCAAGGGCGGCGGCTTCGGGGACAGGGCCATGACGGCAATGTTCATCGGAATGGTGAGCGCCTATATCGGCAGCTATGCGGGCGATTTTATCTCCGGGAACGGACGGCTCACGTTTTCCGGCGACTGGACACCGCTGGCGGTCGTGGCGGCAGCGGCGCTGGCCATGGCCGTGTTCACTTACTTCTCTGAGAAGAAGGGGAAGGAATGGCTGGAGAATTTCTCCATCGCGGGGAGCATGCTGGTCGGGATGCTTGTTGCGGTGCTGATCGGGCATTAAGGGGAGGATGAGAAGATGGAAAATGGAAAAACTTATGAAGCCTATCTGAAATCCACCCATCGGCTGGGGAGGATCGTTTCCGTGATTTCGCTGATACTGCTGGTCGGCGCACCTTTTGCCATCGGCGCTGTGCTGGGCACGCAGCCGGACCTGGGCGCGGTGGCGCGGTCTTTCCTGTCCGTAGGCCTGGTATGGACCGTTTCCAGCGTGGTGGAGTTCCTGGTGTACACGCCGATGCTGGGCGCCGGCGGCAGCTATCTGGCCTTTATCACCGGCAACCTGATCAACATGAAAGTTCCCTGCGCAATGAACGCGAAGGAACTGGTGAACGCGAAATCCGGCACGGCGGAAAACGAGGTCATCGCGACCCTTTCCATCGCCACCTCCGCCCTGGTGACGATCCTGGTGCTCGCGGCGGGCGTGGCTTTGCTGGTTCCGCTGCAGCCGATCCTGCAAAATCCGGTGCTGGCGCCGGCATACGCGAACGTGGTGCCGGCCCTGTTCGGCGCGATGGCATACAAGTATTACCGGAAGGATCCGAAGCTGGCGGTGATCCCGCTGGCGGCGATGGTCATTCTGTTTACGCTGGTGCCGTCACTGACTTCTTCCACCAGCTTCATGATCATCCCCAGCGGCGCGCTGGCGATCGGACTGAGCTGGCTGAAGTACCGCAGGGAAACGAAGGGAGCGGCGGGAAAATGATCATCGTGTGGATTCTCCTGGGATGTCTGGGCCTGGTGCTGCTCCTGCTGCTGGCGGCAGTAGTCCGGACAATGCTGATTCCAGGAAGGAAATCCGACTACACGCCCGCGCCGGATCCGGAGCGGGCGGAAGCGTATGCCCGGAAACTGTCCGCGATGGTCCGGTACGAGACGGTTTCCGTTCCCGGAGAGGATCAGCGGGAGAAATTCCTGGGCTTCCATAAAGTGCTGGAGGAACTGTTTCCGCTGGTACACCGGACGATGGAAAAGACGGAGATCGACGGCAACCTGCTGTACCGGTGGAAAGGAAGGAAGAGCGACAGGCCGCTGGTGCTGATGAGCCACCAGGACGTGGTGCCCGCGGAGGGGGAATGGCTCCATGAACCGTTCTCCGGCGATATTGCAGACGGGAAGGTCTGGGGACGCGGCGCCTCGGACACAAAATGCTCGGTGATGGCTTTTTTCCAGGCGGCGGAAGAGATGATCGCAGATGGAATTACGCCGCGGCAGGACGTGTATCTGTCCAGCTCCTGTACGGAGGAATGGGGCGGGGACGGCTGCCCGAAGCTTGTGGCGGAACTGGAAAGACAGGGCGTGAAACCCTGGCTGGTCTGCGACGAGGGCGGCGGGATCATCACGGAACCCATCGGCGGCGTTCACGGAAACTTTGCCATGGTCGGCGTATTCGAAAAGGGCAGGGCAGACGTGCGCTTCACGGCCACTTCCGAAGGCGGCCACAGCAGCGCGCCAAAGGCCCATTCGTCAGTGGCGCGGCTGGCGGCGTTTGTGAATGAAGCGGAGACGAAGCATATCTTCCGACGGAAGATGCCGAAGGAAGTCGCGGCCATGTTCGAAACGCTGGCGCTCTACGCCAGTTTTCCGATGAAGCTGGTCTTCTCCAACCTGTGGCTGTTCCGGCCGGTGCTGCTGAGGGTGCTGCCGATGATCAGCGCCCAGGCGGGGGCCATGATCCGCACGACGATCGCCTTTACGATGATGAGAGGCTCGGAGGCATGCAACGTGATCCCCCGGAAGGCAACTGTGTCAGCCAACATGCGGTTCATTCCGCACCAGGGAATGGAGGAAAGCCTGGGGATTATCCGGAAACTGGCGGAAAAGCATGGACTGGAGATGGAAGTGCTTGCTGCCAACGACTATACGGAACCGGTGGATATTCACGGCGAGGCTTTCCGGACAGTGCAGCAGGTGATCGAAAAAACTTTCCCGGGATGTGCCGGAAGCCCTTATGTGATGACGGGAGCGACGGACTCCCGGTTCTATCAGAAAATCTGTCCGAATGTGGTGCGCTTCGCGCCGGTGATCTACGGACCGGAGCAGATGAAGGGCATGCACGGGATGAATGAGAATATTGAGTATAACTGCCTGCCCGGCGCGGTGGATTTCTATAAAAATCTGATAGAGGCTATAGATTAAGGGGGCTTTCCGAATCAGGTCCGGCGTTCTTTGCCGGTCTTTCGGTAGTATTCATCCTTGGCGGCGTACATCCGCTCGTCGGAAATGCGGATCAGTTCATCGCCGGCGGTGTCAGCGGGTTCCGGTTTCCTTCCGTTTCCGGCAGGTCGATGATAAAGCTGTCATTGGCCATGGCGCGGGAAACGGTGACCGGCTCGGAAAGCTGGCTGATGATGGAATCATAGATCCGGGCGGCCAGCGTTTTGCTGAACGCCTGCATGTTTTTTACCTGCCATGACATGAAGCGGTACCGGGCAGGACGACGGAATAAGATAACCGGGGATCAGCATCCGGATATTGACAAAGTCCGGATAAAAACGGCAAAATAAGAGAATCGCAGGATCTGCGAGCTGTTTATGGAGGATCGGGAAGATGGACCGTTCGGTAAGAAAACGGAGAATCGGCATTATCGCTCTCTGGCTTGTCTGGGCCATCCTGATGAGCGTTGTTTTCTACGCAATAGAGGACCGGATTGTCCGGGATGAAGCCCGGAAGGAGATTCTGGATCAGGCGAACACGATCGGAATGTTCCCGCAGGGGACAGAAGAGACAGAAAACAAGTGATGAATGATTATACCCGGCGTTATGATTCGCCTCTGGGCAGAATGATCATGGCCGGTGACGGGAACACGCTGACCGGCCTGTGGTTTGAGGGACAAAAACATATTTCCTCCCCGCTTCCTCCGGAATGCCCGGAACGGTATCTGCCGGTGTTTGAGGAAACGGCCCGCTGGCTTGATCTCTACTTCGGCGGTGTCATTCCGGATTTTACGCCTGCGCTGAACCTGAAAGGCACGGCGTTCCGCAAGGCGGTCTGGAAGATTTTGCTGACCATTCCCTACGGGCGGACGATGACCTACGGGGAGATTGCGGACCGGATCGCCGAAGAGACGGGAGGCGGTCGGATGTCCGCGCAGGCTGTGGGCGGCGCGGTCGGGCATAATCCTGTCAGCCTGATTGTTCCCTGCCACCGGGTGATCGGATCCGACGGCAGAATGACAGGCTATGCCGGAGGAATCGATAAAAAAGTCCGCCTGCTCCGGATGGAACAGACGGTGGTTGACGGCCAGAGGCCAGCGGTTAGTGGCCAGAAGCAAAACGGATGACCTGTTTTTCCGCATCTACGACTGCATCCACGCCGAAGGGCATAATGCAGCGCGGCATCGCGTGGCCGATGTTCAGATTGAAGACGATCGGAAGTTCGGGCCGGCCGATGACCTCTACCAGCAGCTGTTTATACTCCGCGGCATAGGTCTCATCCATCGGCTTTCCGGCCAGCACGCCGGAGACCGCTTCAAACACGCCTGTCTCTTTCAAATAGTTCAGTGCCTGACGGTATGCTTCGGGCGTCATTTTCTCCTCGCTTGATTCCAGGAGGAGAATGCGGCCCTTCCAGTCCTTTGCATCCGGGAAGAGCTGATACTTCCGGCATAACACCGGCATATCCGCATACCGGCTGCCGTCAAAAAAGTCATACATTGAATCAATGCAGCCGCCGAGGATTTTCCCGGAGAAAACGGGAGCCCCCTGCAGCAGTTCAAACCCCTGATTGGGATGAGCGGGCAGCTGTCTGCCGACCTGATCCGGGGTGAAACTCTCCCGCTCACTGTACCAGACGTCGCTGGGCGTGATTTCCCGGATGCCTCCGGTGGTGATCAGCTCCTCGAAGTACTTCCGCGTATAAGGATGCATTTCCGGACCGAGTTCGCACAGGTCGCAGAAAAACGCCTGGCCATAGAAAGTACGGAGCCCGACCTTGTGCAGCATAAAGTGATTGATCGTGGTATCGGAAAAACCGAGGAAGATCTTATCCGTCACCGCATTCGCCAGTTCATTGTGATCGAAGAGATACGGCAGCAGGCAGTAGGTATCATCCCCGCCGATGGCACAAAGGATCATATCAATTTCCGGATCCCGGAAAGCGGAAAGGAGATCCTCCGCCCTTTTTTCCGGATGGTCCCTGACATATTCAAGCCCCTTGCGCGCGTGGGGCATGAATTTTACATTCACACCATATTCTTTCAGCCTGCGGAGACCGATGTCGACTTCGAACTGCACAAAGGGTTCGCCGATGATCCCGCTGGAAAGGCTGACGATGGCGATGTTTCTGATCATGTTTTCCATTCTCCTTAAAAAAGTCTTATCAGGAACTGACCGCAGACTCAAAGGCAGAGAGTCATGCATTCACCGGAGTTTTTAAATCCCAGACTTTCATAGAGCGGCCTGCCGGCGGCTGTTGCGTCCAGACTGATTTCAGACACCCCCCGGTCCCGGGCTTCTGTGATCAACATGGAAACGATCCGGCGGGCGACCCCTTTCCTGCGCCAGGAGGGATGCGTATATACGTTCATCAGATGCGCCCGTCTGCCGGACGGATGGGAGACGGTGGGCATCATCCGGAGATAGCAAAGGGTTGCGCAGCCGGCAACCTGACCGTTCTCGACGGCCAGGACAGTCGTCTGATCCCCTTCAAGAAAATACCGCCGGCTGGCTTCCACAAAGCCCTCGCTGAAAGGGTGATTATCTTCAAGGTGATTGACAGCTCTGAGGGTTTCCAGACGGCTTTGCACAAGCAGCCCAATATCGTCAGCCGAAGCGATCCTGTATTCCATAACCAGCCTCCTGCAAAAGATCAGATTCGATTATACCTCATGAACAGCGTTGACGTACAGTGGAAAAACAACAGGACAGCAGACGGTTGACAGGCAAGTGTCTTTTCTGTAACAATATCAGCAAGGGAGATGAAGGCAATGAATAAAACCGGTACACAGCGGATTGAAACCCACCGGCTGATCCTGAGACCTTTCCGGATCGAAGACGCGGAGGATATGTTCAGCA
The DNA here is from genome assembly GCA_900315315.1 of uncultured Eubacteriales bacterium. Taxonomy (GTDB): domain Bacteria; phylum Bacillota; class Clostridia; order Christensenellales; family Aristaeellaceae; genus Aristaeella. The sequence goes on from OMYT01000022.1 coordinate 17,115, forward strand.
ACTGGGCTTCAGACCCGGAAGTCACCCGGTTCCTGACCTGGCCGACGCACACGGATGCGGACGTTTCCCGGGTTGTCCTGAACAGCTGGATCCCGCAATACGAAGACGGCAGTTTTTTCAACTGGGCGATCGAGTGGAAGGAGAACGGTTCGGTGATCGGCAACATTTCCGTCGTCAGGCTCATTGAAGAGACGGAAACCGCGGACATCGGGTACTGCATGAGCAGGGAATACTGGGGAAGGGGTATCATGCCCGAGGCGCTGCGGGCCGTGACGGACTATCTGTTCGACACGATCGGCGTCAACCGGGTAACCGCCTGCCATGATGTGAACAATCCCAAGTCCGGGCGGGTGATGCAGAAAGCCGGACTGAAGTTCGAGGGGATTATGCGCGGGGCGGGGAAGAACAACCTGGGCATCTGCGATGAAGTCCGCTACGGGCTCCTCCGAAGCGACAGGGAACCGGAGCCGGTCCGCGGGAAGGCGGAAGTTACGGTACGGTTTGTCCGAGAGGAGGAACTGGACAGCGTCAACAGGCTGCGCAGGCAGGTAAACGACCTGCATGTGGCCGGAAAACCGGAAATCTTTAAACCGGGCTTCGGTGACGAACTCAGGAACTACATATACACGATCTACGGGGACCCCAATCAGAAGATTGTCGTTGCAGAACTGGACGGCAGCCTTTGCGGATTTGCGGTGCTGAACCATATCATCCGTCCGGAAACACCGTTCATGTATGTACGGGATTATCTGGATGTGGATGAGTTCTGCGTGGATGAAAACTACCGGCGGCAGGGAATCGCCGGCGCGATGATTCACTTTATCCGCGATTATGCCAAAGAAAAAGGCTTCAACCGGCTGGAACTGAACATGTGGGAGTTCAACCGGGGTGCGCTGGCCTTTTATGAGGCGGCGGGGTTCAGAACCTACCGGAGATATATGGAGATGAAATTGTAACACGCTATGGAAGGCATTTTGATTCGTCGGTAAATATGAAGTGAACTAAACCGCCTTCGGCGGTAGCTCGTTCCCAAACTGATCAAAGTTACTCTGACCAGGTTACGGGCTGAAAGAGGAACATCATATTGACAACTTTATGGACTACGTGATGGTTGACACCGGGTTGTTCGCCAACATGACCAGCACAAAGCCCATTGACTTTGACGGCGCGCTGGCCGGACTGCTGCTGCAGGATCTTGACGACGGTCATTCCGGCGTCAACCAGTTCAGCTGGCGCTGCGGACAGGATAATTCCCTGATCGACAAATCGAAGTTTATTAAGGCTGCACTTGCATCTGAAAGTTACTCGTAAATACGGCATACTTTCGAAAGGGAAGAAAACCATGAATGAGTTGTATGTTACAGATCTTGACGGCACATTGCTGAACAGGCAGGATCGGGTCAGCCCATTCAGTGTCCGGGTTATTAATGAACTGGCAGAAAAAGGTCTGTTTTTAACCTATGCGACAGCCAGATCCCTGGTATCCGCTTCCAAGGTCACCGAAGGGCTCAGCACAAAGATTCCTGTGATTGCCTATAACGGCGCATTTATCTTTCAGCCTTCCACCGGGGAGGTTCTGTCCAGTGAGGGCTTTACGGATGACGAAAGAAGCATGGTGAGAGAGAAACTGAAACAGTACCGGATCAGTCCCCTTGTTTATTCCTTTATCAACGGGGTTGAAAGAGTATCCTGGATTCCACAGCATGAAAATGACGGGATTCGCAGATATCTGAACAACAGGCCGGGGGACAGGCGGTTCAGGGCCGTCCGTGATTCGGATTCACTGTATCAGGGCAGCGTTTTTTACTACACCTGTATCGGTGAGAAAGATGAATTGCAGCCGGTTTATGATCTGTTTTCCAATGACAGCCATTTCCGTTGTACGATGCAGCAGGAACTGTATCGGCCGGAATACTGGTGTGAGATTATGCCGGCAATGGCATCCAAGGCGAACGCGATCCTGAAGCTGAAGGAAATGTGGGGATGCAGCCGGGTGATTTCCTTCGGTGATGCTGTGAACGATATCCCGATGTTTGAAGTTTCAGATGAATGCTATGCAGTGGAGAATGCGGTTGACGAATTAAAGGCTGTTGCAACAGGAATAATCGGAAGCAACGACGAAGACGGTGTCGCCAAATGGCTGCTTGATCATACAGATTTTGCCGGCAGTTTGGCAATCTCTGAAAAAACTTACCGAATCAGGTGATCATTGAATGAGTCCTTTTTTGTATCAATAAATGAAATGAGCTATCAGGGAGGCAGCACATGGATCTGAGTAATGTATATTTTGTGATAGGAACATCCTACGCGGGCAAGTCCACGATTGTAAAGAATCTGGCGAAAAAACACCATGGAATTGCACTGGAAGAAAACTATCACGACGCAAAACTGCCTGAGCTTGACAGCAGGGAATTCCCGGGCCTGACATATACCCGCGATCTTCAGGATTGGCATGAATTTATCCGGCGTACGCCGGACGAGTATGTCACCTGGCTGGAAAAAACAACGAAGGAATGTGAAATTGTCGAGCTGCAGATCATTGAAGAACTTCTGGAAAAGCCTGAAACACAGGGAAAGAAAATCTTTGTGGATACCAATATCTGCATCGGGACGCTTCACAGGATTTCAGATGATCAGCATGTCCTTGTCATGCTGGCTGATCCCGAAATCGCGATACACCGTTTCTTTGATCGCCCTGATCCTGAAAAACAATTCCTTTATCAGCTCATGATGGAGGAACCGGACCCTCAGGCTGCGCTGGATAATTATCGGGAGATCCTCACGCGGATCTGTTCAAAGGAAAGCTATGATGAACTCCTGCATTCCGGGTTCAAAGTAATCTTCAGGGATGAGGGGCGCAGCCAGGAAGAAACGGTTTTGCTGGCTGAGAAGATATTCGGAATATCATCATATGCAGACTGCAGCGGATGTGACGAATCGTGTCACAGATGACACGGAGAGATTCTTTTCTTTTTTTCTGCTCCTGCGTTATGGTTAATCCGTTCCTGAAGACAACGATGAAAGGACGGATGAGCGATGAAATGGAAGAAGCAGTTACGGGCAGGGATCGGCCTGCTGGTGCTGTTCGTTCTCTGGACGGTACTGATCCGGTGTGTTGATGTACAGGCAGTCGGACCGAAAGGAACCAAGGTCGGTTTCGCCGCGTGGAACGTATGGGTTCATCACCTGACCAGCGTTCACATGACGCTTTATACGGTGACCGACTGGCTCGGGCTGGTTCCGATCCTGATCTGCGGATGTTTCGGGATCCTCGGCCTGTGCCAGTGGATCCGGCGAAAAAGACTTTTGCAGGTGGACCGCGATATTCTCCTTCTGGGCGTTTACTATCTGCTGGTCATTTTGGCGTATCTGCTGTTTGAGATGGTCCCGATCAATTACCGGCCGGTTCTGATTGACGGGTCTCTGGAGGCGTCCTATCCGTCCTCCACGACGCTGCTGGTGCTGAGCGTTATGCCGACGCTGAAACTCCAGACGGACAGAAGATGCGAAAAGCAGACGCTTCGGTATTTTGTGACTGCGTTTACAGTATTATTCTCCGTGTTTATGGTGGTCGGCCGGCTGATTTCCGGGGTTCATTGGGCAACGGACATCATCGGGTCAGTGATCCTGAGCGCCGGTCTGTTTATGCTGTACTGTGCCGCGGTGGCCCGTGCCGATCTGAGAGATGAAGTAAAACTGTGAGGAGCAGGGTATGGAATTTCATGAGAAATTACAGGAACTGCGGAAAAGCAAGGGCCTGACGCAGGAAGAACTGGCCGAAGCTCTGTACGTTTCAAGAACCGCCGTATCGAAATGGGAATCGGGCAGAGGCTATCCCAGTATCGATTCGCTGAAGGAAATCTCCCGCTTTTTCGGTGTAACGATCGATGAACTGATCTGTCCGCAGGAGATGATGACCGCCGCGGAGAATGACAAAAGGCAGTCGATCGGCAGATATATTTCGGTGATCTGCAATGCGCTGGATCTGTTGACGGCGGTTCTGCTATTTCTGCCTGTGTTCGGAAACGGAGCGGATTCTCCCGCTTCGGTGTCCCTGTTCCGTCTCACCGGCGTCCAGCCCTGGCTGAAGATTGTATTTATTGCTGTCATCGGGATTATCTTCCTGAACGGAATCTGCGGCTTGGTTCCTGCCCGTTTTAACAAACCGGCCTGGAGCAAACACCGGCTTGTGACCGGCATGGCGCTGTCCGTCACAGCCGTCGGTGTTTTTATCGCTGCCAGGCAGCCGTATGCGGGAATCGTCTGCTTTTCCATCCTGGTGATCAAAACCTGGCTGATGATCAGGGGCAGGGAATGATCTCCTCTACGGAGCGTAGGTTGCAAGGAGCCGGTGAGAATCTTGCCAGCTCCTTTATCGCACCAGTTATCCCTGCTTCAGCGGTACCCAGATATACACCTTCGAGTCATCGGATCCCTCTTCCGGAGGAAGATAAACCTCGATGTCGTATTCACCTGCCAGCTTGTAGCCCTGCAGCGCGGGCAGCCACTCCGCCCAGATCCTGGTGTTTGTGTCCTGCAGCGTTTTGAGTGTGCAGGGAAACTGGGCCCACAGGCTTCCGGGGATCACCCGGGTCTCGCAGCCCTGCGGGATATCCTCCCAGGGGAAATAGAGATCGGCGATCCAGTAGTCAAAATCCTTGCCTTTCATATCGACGCACACGCCGAAGGTTCCCATGATCGGCCGATTTTCGCCCTGCGCCAGCCATTCATTCCAGAACTTCGGGATCTCCTCATAGCTGGTGTCCGAGTTGAACGGTCTTTTCACACCGATAATTGTAAACGGTGCTTTTTCAACAATGCGGTAATCCATCATACTTCCACCCTCCAATGTGATTTTGATATGCAGCGGAGCGAAAGAACGCAGGGATGCGCCGGGTTCGCGGGCTTTGGACGGGGAAACGCCGTGAAAGCGCAGGAAGGCTTTGGTAAAGCTGTCCGGTGAATCATAACCGTACCTGAGTGCGATATCGATAACCTTCGCGTTCGTCCCGGCCAGTTCCTGGGCTGCCTGCGACATCCTGCGCGCCCGGATGTATTCGCCGACGGTCATTCCGCACAGAGCACCGAAGATGCGCTGGAAATAGAAGGGAGACAGTGCCGCTTTTCCGGCGATCTCTTCAATGTCCAGTTCATCTGTCAGATGCTGCTCAATATAGTCGATTGAGCTCTGGAGACCTTCAATCCATCCCTGCATCATGGTCACTCCTTTCCGTTGCGTGATCAGTATATCAGATCGGGAAGTCGGATACCCGATTTTCTGTGCTCTTCTGTGCCGGGTTCGGTCTGTTTATTGTAACTGATATAAACTTTGAAATCAAACGGTTTGCCTGCCGGATATAGCAGCATATACTATTTTACTATAGATTTAAATAGATGATAAGTGGTATACTTGTCATACAGAATATGATCCGGTTGCCGAAGTCTCAGAAGAAAGATACACAGGAAAAGGGAGACCGCAATGAAGACTATGGGAAATCAGCCGCATTCAAAGCGAAGGATAACAGCTGTTTTTCTGTTCGTGATCTGTCTGTGTTTTGTGTTTTCTGTAGGATATGCACCGGCGGAAGTTGCTGCAGAAACAAACGGCGGCCGGGAGCCGATCGATCACAGCGCGGAGCTCGTTGAGATCATGAATCTGAATCTGCGGTATATACTGAATACATGGTGGCCTTCGGAAAAGGATTATGTATATGCCGCGGCGACCAGCATGAACAGCGATCAGCAGCTGACAGAGGAACGGCGTGCTGCCATCCGGGACAGTGCCCGTGCCTTTGCTGACTGGCGGGATGTGGACGAGTTTCCCATACTGTATCTCAGCCGGGAACAGGCGGAGAACGGGATCCGTCCGGTCTCTCATGCAATCTACTGCATCGCCCTGGCGTTGCATTACGGATATTACGATGAAGAGATAGCCGGCGTGTCCGGGGAAGATGCGGAGGCCATGTGCATCAAGCTGATCAATTCGGTTGTGGAGGAGCATCGGTCCAACCATCCGGATGATCAGGAGGACCGGTACTGGGGAGACAGCTGGCAGAGCCCGCTGTGGGCGGAGAATATCGGGCTGGGTGCATGGCTGCTCAGGGACAGTATGAAACCGGAAGATTACGCAAAAGCGGAACGGATGGTTCTCAACGAAGCGGACAGAATGGCCTATGATTTTGAGATTCCGTATTACCAGGATGAAAACGGGGAAATCATTTATCCCGGAGATACCAAAGGGGAGGAAATCGCATGGAGCGCGAAGATCCTCGCGCTGGCTTGTGCCATGTTCCCTGATTCTGAAAAACTCCCCGACTGGAGCGACAAGCTTGAACGCATGCTGGTCTCTTCAACTGCCATGCAGGAAGATCTCGGGAGTGAGCGGATCATCGACGGGAGAAAAGTCGGGGATCTGATTAACGGATCCAACGTGAATGAGGACGGAACCGTGGTCAATCATGATCTTGTCCATATCGATTATATGGCGACCATATATGAAGAGATGGGTGACACCATCGTTGTTTACAAAATTGCGGGCGAACCTGTACCGGAGGCAGCGACCTTCAATCTGGACAAGATTTATCGGGGCCTGATTGATGTGGATCTGGGGAAATATGATGAAAGCCGCGCAGGAAAAAACTTTTATCTGCGGGACGAAAACGGACAGCCCACGGGAGAAGTTACAATGCCCGGCAAAAACGACTGGGGCAAGCCGGGATATGCGATCTATTACCTGTGCGATGTGATGACAGATAGGCTGGATCTGGATACAGACATCGAAGAAACCTGTAAGGCGCATGTTTGGGAAGAACTGCATTATGAAAAAATGCGCGACCAGGTCCGCAGGGAAACGGACGGCAGGATTACAGGGCAGTTCTTCCAGCCGGGAGAGAATGCCTTTGTTTCCGGTGAATTATTCATGATGCACAACCTGGCGGAAGCATATGTGCTGCAGCGTTAATGATGATGTGTTATACTCTTTGCAGCAAAGAACGGAACGATACAGCAACAGGAGGAGCTTATGAGTCAGCATTTTGAAGCGAGTTTTGATTCCCTGCGCACTTATTCCGCCCCTGAATGGTTCCGGGACGCGAAGTTCGGTGTCTGGAGCCACTGGGGGCCCCAGAGCGTGCCCATGTTTGGTGACTGGTATGCCCGGAATATGTATATTGAGGGGACGCCGCAGTATGAATACCACCTGCGGCATTACGGACACCCGTCGAAGTTCGGGTACAAGGACATCTGCGCCCTGTGGAAGGCGGAAACGTTTGACCCGGATGCCCTGATGGCAAAATATCACAAAGCCGGCGCGCGCTATCTGATGACCCAGGGCACGCACCATGACCATTTTTTCAACTATGATTCAAAGCTGAACCGGATGAACAGCGTGAACGTAGGTCCGAAAAAGGATATCCTTGCCCTGTGGAAAGCGGCGGCGGACAAGTACGGCCTGCGCTTCGGGATCAGCGAGCATCTGGGGGCTTCCTTCTCCTGGTGGCGGGTGAATAAGGGCTGCGACAAATTCGGCCCCTATGCCGGTGTACCGTACGACGGCAACGATCCGGCATACCGGGATTTCTATCATGCCAACGAGGAACACGGCACGGAGAATCCGGGAGACTGTTCGCCCTGGTATACCGGAAACAAGGCTTTCCGGGACTACTGGCTGAACTGCGTGAATGAGATGATCGACCGCTTTCAGCCGGATCTGCTGTACTCCGACGGCGTGCTGCCCTTCGGGGAACACTGGATGGATGATCAGAAGGGGATTGACGAAAAGGACTACGAGCTCGGCCTGAAAGCGGTGGCCCGGCTGTACAATACCTCCATCGATCGGCATGGGGAAAACCAGGCAGTGTATCTGCAGAAGGACCGGCGGAAGGAAATCTTCAGCGTCGGCGTGCTGGATATTGAAAAGAGCCAGCTGCCGGGAATTATGCCGGATCCGTGGCATACGGATACCTGCATCGGAAACTGGTTCTATGACGTACATTCTCCCTATAAGCGGCCGGAGCAGATCATCGAGATGCTGGTGGATATCGTCTCCAAGAACGGTGTGATGCTGCTGAACATCCTGCAGCTGCCGGACGGCACAATCGACGACGAAGCCGCGTTCATCCTGGATAAGCTGGCGGAGTGGTTTGCCGTCAACAGCGAAGCGGTTTACGGTACGCGGCCGTGGCGCGTCTTCGGCGAGGGAGAAACACGGGTCAAGATCGACGGCTTTACCGAAGAAAAGACCGACTGGAACCGCAGCGATTTCCGCTTTGTACAGAAGGACGGGGCGGTTTACGCATTCGCGCTGGGCGCGGCTCCAGGGGAAACGCTCGTGCTGCGCAGTTTCGCGGAGCAGAAAGTGCAGTCTGTGGAACTGCTGGGCGTCGGGCCGGTGGAGTTCAGGCAGGAGTTCGGGCTGTTGATTGTACAGCTGCCGGGGAAACTGCCGTCTATTTGTGCGAACACTCTGAAAATCAGATAATCATGGTCTTATCAAAAGAGGATCCGGCCGAAATTGGTCGGATCCTCTGTCGTTAAAGGGTTACTGCCGGATCATTTGCGTTCCGTGATTTCCTTGTCCAGCTTGGCGATGAGTTCGTCCAGGGACATGGATGTGGTCTGATCCGTCGCGCGGTCGCGCACGGCAACGGAATTCTCGGCGATTTCCTTCTCACCGATGATCAGCATATAGGGCACTTTGTCCTCCTGGCGGGCATAACGGATCTTGTAACCGATTTTTTCATTCCGCTCATCCAGTTCGGCCCGGATGCCCTGCTCCATCAGTTCGCGGGTAATTTTGGCCGCGTAGTCCATGCTCTTATCGCTGACAGGCAGCACCTTCACCTGCACCGGGGCCAGCCACAGCGGGAAAGCGCCCTTGGTTTCTTCGATCAGGTAAGCCATGAAGCGGTCGATGGAGCCGAGAATGGCGCGATGCAGGACAACGGGGGTCTTCTCCGTGCCGTCCTGGTCCACATACTTCAGATTGAACTTTGCCGGCAGGCAGAAGTCCAGCTGACAGGTGCTAAGGGTATATTCAGCGCCGATGGCCGGCTTCACATTCACGTCCAGCTTCGGGCCGTAGAAAGCAGCCTCGCCGATTTCTTCCGTATAGTTGATGCCCAGCTGATTCAGCACGTCGCGCAGGGCGGACTCCGCCTTGTCCCACATTTCGTCATCCTGGTGATACTTGACCTTGTCGTCCGGATCCCGCAGGCTCAGCACGCAGCGGTAGTCCGTAATATGGAAGTCATGATAGACTTCGCGGATCAGGTTGACCACGCTGGCCACTTCATCCTTGATCTGGTCAGGTGTGACAAAGAGGTGGGCGTCGTTCTGACAGAAATGGCGGGCGCGCTCGATGCCCTTCAGCGTTCCGCTGGGCTCGAAGCGGAAATCATGGGCGACTTCACCGATGCGGATCGGCAGATCCCGGTAGCTGTGGAGCCGGTTGGCGTAGATCATCATGTGGTGCGGGCAGTTCATGGGCCGCAGCACGAAGCTTTCGCCTTCGACTTCCATGGCGGGGAACATATTCTCCTTATAATGATCCCAGTGGCCGCTGGTGCGGTACAGGTCGACCGTGCCGACGCAGGGTGTCATTACATGCCGGTAGCCCAGGAGCCGCTCCTTGCCCTTGATGTAGTTTTCCAGCTCCATCCAGATTGTATAACCCTTGGGCAGGAACATGGGAAGGCCTTTGCCGATCAGGTCGTCCGTCATGAAGAGCTGCATTTCCCGGCCGATCCGGCGATGGTCGCGGGATTTGGCTTCCTCCTGCTCCATCTCCCAGGCTTTGAGCTCATCCTGATTCCGGAAAGCAACGCCGTTGAGCCGGGTCAGCATCTTGTTAGCCTGGTTGTTCTTCCAGTAGGCGCCGGACAGGGCCGTCAGCTTGAAGGCTTTCAGCGCTTTGGTATAGGTGAGGTGCGGGCCGACGCACATGTCGATATAGTCGCCCTGCTGATAGAAAGTGATAACGGCGTCTTCCGCCAAGTCGGCGATATGCTCAACCTTGTAGATTTCGCCGCGGTCTTTCATCAGCTGAACCGCCTCGTCGCGGGGGAGAGGATAGACCTTGAAGGGCAGATTCTCCTTCACGATCTTCTGCATCTCCGCCTGAATGGCAGGCAGATCCTCATCCGTCAGCTTAACATCGCCCAGATCGATGTCATAGTGGAAGCCTTTTTCGGTGGCGGGTCCATAGGCAAAATGGGCGTCGGGGTACAGGCGCTTGACCGCCTGGGCCATGATGTGGGCAGCGGAGTGACGAAGTACTTCCAGCTCTTCTTCCGCGGGACATTCCGCGACATGGCCGTCGTTGTAGATGATTTTCATTGGGATACCCTCCTTCTTTATTCGGGCCGGAGCAAATCAAAAAGCATCCGCCCTGCGTTGCTTGCCGGGACGGATGCTGTGTCAGCATTCGCGGTTCCACCCTGCTTGTTCTGAAAACCACTCATTGTGCCGCAGTATCGGGCGGCGCCCGCTCTTCATCCGGGAATGGTATCGGCTCAGGTTCCGCTGCGGGCTTGCACCTGACCCCGCTCTCTGAGAGCCGGAGCTCCTGACCGCATGTTTCCCTTCATCTGAAAAGGATAAGGGAAGTATAACCTTTCTTGAGGTTAAACGCAAGAGTTTTTTTCAAGGGGGCTTTCCGATCTTCCTGGGCTGCCGCCCGTTCTCTGCTGAGAAAGAGCCACTGGCTCTTTCTCCGGGCGCGCCGAACCCCCAGACCCCTTCGGTTCAATGGGGTTGGCTTTCCGATCGCCCCCTTGACCCCTTCGGTTCAATGGGGTTGGCTTTCCGAATGCTTCTTGACCACTTCGGCTTTGACACGTGCGGTGCAATATGTTATGCTTTTTTCTCCCCGGAGGGGGGGAGATACGGAGGATGAAATGCGCAGGATTATTGCCGCTTTATGTTTGATTTTCATGCTGCTTTCCGCTGCTTCGGCGGAGGATTTTCTGCTGGGCGCAGAGCCGGAAAAAACGGATATCACTCCGGCTTACCGCAGTGAATACAGGCCGGAGCATGAGAACTGCTACTGGTGCACGCCGATGGACCTGACGGACGAGGAAGCCGTATGGAAGATGCTCACAGCCCCGATAACCGTTGTTGACCTGGATATGATGAAGCAGACGGTCTGCTACAAAGAGCCGGATGAAAACAGCGAAGCGATCGGCATGATCACCGGCAGCAGCCAGGGTCTGCATGTGCTGGAGACGCTGGACAACGGCTGGACGCTGATCGAGACTTATTCCACGAGCTTCCATGACAGCAAAGTCAAAAACTTCAATGCCTTTGTAACCGGCTATATCAAAACGGACCGGCTGAAGACCGTCCAGGTGAATCAAAATTACGGCATCATCATTGATAAGCTGACCCAGCGGCTGTACTTTTTTATGGACGGGCATCTGGAAACCTCGCTGGCGATTTCCACGGGACTGTATAATTCCAAACAGCCTTACAACGAAAGCCGCTCCGGTGAGTATATGATCATTTATACCAAAACCGGCGCCCTGATTGACGGGAACATGCACTGCGATTACGCGCTGCGGTTCAACGCGGCGGACTATCTGCACGAGGTGCCCTACATTATCCAGAATGGGCAGAAGAACTACAAGGGATATGAGAACAAGCTCGGTACCCGTGCCAGCCACGGCTGCCTGCGGGTGCAGCGCAACAAGAACTCGCAGGGCTACAATATGCGCAGGATCAGCGAACTGATCAAAAAACGGAAGGACAAAAACTGCGTCAAGCTGGTGGTCTGGGAGGATTACCAGGGGCGGCAGGTAAAGATCCCGGACGACGACACCCCGCTGTATTACAATCCGAAGAAAGGCACGCAGTATCACGCCGTAGCGGACTGCGCCAGCATCCGGAAAAAGTTCCTGCCGCTGACGGCTTTCACTTTCGGTGAACTGGAGGAAAAAACCTTCGCGAAGCTGGATCCCTGCCCTTACTGCCAGCCTACGCCCCGGAGAGCAGTGCTGGAAGAGATCAATGAGATCCACCTGGAATCTTCCCCGGGCGAAGTCATGAGCTACTGGCCGGAGAAAAAATGACTCAGATGTTCCAGAAACTCAGGCGTCCGGGCCCAGTACCGGATTCCCCAGTTTTCGAAGTCCCACTTTTCCATGTATTCGTTACACTCGTAATCCACATACCAGATCAGGCCGTCCCGGATCACAAAATTGGTCGGGAAGTAATCAATATTCATGCCGGCGGATTTTGCCTGTGCAGACATTTCCCGTACCTGGTCCAGATACGGATCGGCTGAACCGCCGTTCCGGACAAGATCAAAGATGGTGTCTCCGGGGATGTATTCCTTGACCACGATCTCAGCTTCTTCGTCGATGGCAATCAGTGCCGGGATTCTGATCCCCGCTTTTTGCAGCCGTTCGTAATCCCGCTTTTCCGCCTCAATCTTGTTGCCGAAAGTATAATAATCACAGGGCTCATGATGGATCTGCTTGACAACAACCTGTCCGGCTTCTCCTTCCGCCAGCCAGGCATATCCGCCTTTCCCGTGGCCAAGCAGCTTTATGATGTGATATTCCTTTCCGCCTGCGACGACGGTATTCATGTTTTGATCAATGGTTCGAAAGTTGTTCATCATTTCACTCCCTATGTTGGCAGGTCGGTTTTGGACATTCATTTATCAGCAGTTTCCGGAGGCTGCGTCTGGTCAGGGTATTCCCAGAACCCGCCCTTATGAAAATTCTCGTTTCCCAAAGGGGTGGCGGTCAGCCTGAAGATGACGCATCCGTCCGGACATACGATCGTTTTTGAATACCTGCCGTCGCCGCCGAGGTTTTCAAGATCGCCTCCGCTCCGCACAGCTTCCATCAGCGGGTAGAGCATCATCATTGTCTTTGAACAGATTCCGTATCCGTCCCTGTTGACCGGGCATCCGTACGTACAGGTATACCGGTCGCCGATTTCTTCCCCGTTGCGGCAATACCTCTCTGTGTGATCGCCGTGCAGGAATCCCGTTACTTCCACGTTAAATTCGTATTCTTCGTCATACCACTTTTTCATTTTCTGCTTCCCTCCGTTTTTTATTTCTGCAGTTCTTTATTCAGTCAGACGTTTTCAGCGTCCAGGGCAAACAGCGCAGCGCCCAGCGCACCGCAAAGCTGTGCCTCCGGGGGCACAATGATCTCAGCTTTCAGCTTTTCCTCCAGCGCTTCCACGACGCCCCGGTTCATGGCGACACCGCCTGTCATCACATAAGCCGGCTGCCCGCCCAGTCGCATGACCAAGGAGGCTGTTTTATTTGCCACTGCCATGTTCAGCCCGTGAATGATGTCGGCTGGATCGGTGTTGCCGGCAATCAGGGACACTACCTCCGATTCCGCGAAGACCGTGCACATGCTGGAGATGGTTACCGGTTTGCTCCATTGCCGGCCTTTTTCACTCATCTCCGGCAGCGTCATTTCCAGCGTCCGTGCCATGAGCTCCAGAAACCGGCCTGTTCCGGCGGCACATTTATCGTTCATCACAAAATTGATTACCCGGCCGTTTTCGTCCATCCGGATCACTTTGGAATCCTGCCCGCCGATGTCGATGACGGTTCTTGCTCCGGGCAGCAGATGATGGGCCCCGCGGGCGTGGCAGGTGATTTCCGTGACGGAGGCGTTTCCGCCGGCAATATGGTCGCGCCCGTAGCCGGTGGAGACCACCGTGCCGATGTCGCCGCGTGTGATTCCCGCCTGCTGTATGGCAGCTTCCAGTGCTTTGTCCGCGCCGGCAGCTGCGCCCGCGCCTGTGGGCAGGATGGCGCTGCCGACGATATTCCCCTGTCTGTCCAGAATGACCGCGTCTGTGCTGGCGGAGCCGCTGTCTATCCCGGCTGCGTACCGTGCGTTTCTTTTGGCATTCACCTGTATTGTTCTCACTCCCAGCGTTTCGGAAAATGCTTCCAGTCTGGTGGCCAGCTGGCCGCTGCTTTGGGGGGTACAGTCTGTTTCAACTTTCAGAATCGGCTGCGCGGTGCCATTTCGCAGCCGGGCATACTGAAAACTGTAATAGTCGCAGAACTTTACCGTGTGGCAAATGATGCCGGCGGCTTTGTCGTCAGGGACCTCCTTGCGGAACTGCATCCGCATGCAGGCAGGCGACAGCCCCAGCAGCGCGGCGGCATAGGCGGTGAAAAAATCCTCCGGCATTTCCTGCGGGCAGGGGGCCGGCCTTCGGTTGCCGGTGCAGGTCTGGTCGACGACGGGCAGGGCGGATTTTTCCTGCGCTGTGCGCAGCAGCAGACTGCCGCCGTGGGCCCCGGTCAGGGTGATATGCGGCGTTTGTTTCCAGGATTCATCGGAAACGGCGCCGGCTCTCCAGGCGTCGAAGGCAAGATCGGGCCGGAAGGAAGAACCGCTCCATGCCGAAAGAGCATCCCGCAGTCGCTCCAGTTCCCGTTTGAATCGTTTCTGCTCCGCCGGGCCCTGCTTGTGGGGCAGGGGAAGCAACCAGAGAAAGTCCATATCACCCCGGGCAAGCAGAATATCATAGATCCTGCGGCATACGTCACAGCAGTCTACCAGCAGCAGCCGGCGAATGCCTTTCCCCAGGACTTCTTCCAGCACGGCCTTGCCAAAGCCGCACAGATTGGGATGGCCGCAGCTGTCCGCACAGGAAAACCCGGCCGGGGACGGGTCCAGACGCTCACAGGGCAGCGAAAACCCGGCGAGCAGTTCCACGGGCGTATATTTACATACGTAGTAAACGGGTTCAGCCATGACTGTGTCCCTCCAGCATCTCCAGAAAAGCGTTCAGGCGGGTGGCCGTCTGTCCGTCCGAGGCGTTGCGCCGGTCACAGCCGTCACCGTTCAGGATCAGGGTGGGGAAGCCTGCCTTTTCCAGTTCACTTTTGAAAAGGGCGGACAGACCCATGGTCTGCTTGCACCCCCAATGGCAAAAGCAGATTACGCCGTCCACATCCAATTCGTCCGCCAGCGCCAGCGCGGCTTCGACCCGCTTCTGTCCGCCGTTCCAGGGGCTGTATACCAGGCGGCGGGCCATGCTTTCATAGGGCAGGCCGGGATCCACATCCGTCAGGCTTTCGGTGCACATGTCACAGGTTATGATCTGGCAGCGGTCGTTGAGATCAAACAACTCCTTCACCGGCGTCTGCCAGATCGGAATGGTGTGCAGCCACAGGAGACGTATGCCGCGGGCCGGCGGGGCGGCGCGCAGATCGTGAAGCAGCATATCTGCGTACCGTTCCGCAGCGGGAGAACCTAAGCCGTTGTGGGACAGATAGATTTCATACATTTCCGAGGTAACGTCCCCGTACAGGGAATGCGTCCTTTTTTCCGTCAGGCAGGCACGCAGGTTTTCCACTGTGCGTCTGGAGCGGATCATGGTTTCCCGCAGTTTCTGTTCCTCCAGCCTGCGGCCCAGATGCTCCTGCATAAACCCGGCCAGCTCCCGGAACTGGTCCGCCACATAAGCTACGCTTTCCTCGCTCTGTTCCGGCGGCACGTCCACATAGTAATGCGGCACATCATAGAGCGCGGCCAGCTCCCGGAAGGTCAGATGGTTGGCGTCGCATACCAGGGAGGTATTGATCACCATGGCAGGCTTCGGCATCACGTTCAGATAAGCGGTGCCCAGCAGCACCTTGTGATAGGAACAGTAGGTCTCGGCGATTCCCTCGTTTTCCGCCGCGTCAGCAAAAACCGCCTCGGCCTGGGAACCGTTGATATACGCAGCCAGCATTTCCGCGCACATGGGCGTAATTCCTATTGCTTCCAACAGTTCGCAGGGTTGAAAAACGCTGACAAGCGCTGCGCTTTCAGCGTGATCCAGCACCCGGCACATGACGCGGTTCAGCGCAACGGCGCTGTATTGGCGGGAAGGGGGAAGCCTTTTATCGGGCATATAGCGCAAAATGCCCCTGAAAGTCTTCAGCCCGGTAACAAGAAGCTTACGGCTCCGGACGGGATCGTCCGCGGCCAGCTTGCCGATGGTCTTCCCGAAGGTCTGAACGAGATCCGCCATGATGTGCTCCTCTTTCCGTTATGGTGCAGGTCGAATATAGCACAATTCAGAAGGAAGAGAAAGAGGAATATTAAACCATCATGACCATTTCAATCTCATCTTCATCTTCAGCTCCGGTTGCGGAAAAACCCTTGCTTTCATACAGTTTCCTTGCGACGGGATTGTTTTTATTGCAGGTCAGGGCGATTCTGCCCGAATCACCGAATGGTTTTGTTCTGATATATTCGATCACCCGGCCCAGGGCCTCTGTGCCGTACCCCTTCCCCTGCACGGATTCGTCGATCATCATGTGCCAGATATCGTACTCGGGGATATCGTAATCATAGATTATCATGACATATCCGATCATCTTTCCATCAGCATAGATGCCGAACGGCTGGCACTGGTTCCGGTAAACATATGCCTGTGCAAGGCTGCGTATCGGGTGAGAAACATATTCATCCTGTCCCTGCGCAAGCCTGAGGTTAAAAGCGTCCAGAAAATTATCTTCTGTGATTGCCTTCAGTTCTGTCATACGTTTTCTCCTTACAATTTCAGGTTAATTAATCCCGCAGAGTTTCCTGTGCATCATCTCTCATCGGTGTAAACCGTATGCCGTTGACTGTCTTCTCTTCTTCCGTCGGAACAAATCCGATTGCTTTATAGAACGGCAGTCCATATGGTGAAGAGTTGAGCGTAATCGTATCATGGGGATAAATCTTACGCAGGTATCGGAATAATGATGTTCCGATACCCCGTCTGTGATAACTGCCATCCACAAAGAAGAAGCAGATGTGCATCCTGTCCGGCCTGATGCCGATCTCACCGATCAGTTTTTCCCCGTCAAATGCCCCGTAGTATTCTATTCCGGCCAGATAATCATTATCATGAAGGCATTTACGGAACTCTTCCGTACCTTCCGGAGTATAATCCGGTGATTCATATTCAGAAAAGGTTTTCCATGCAAGCTCCAGTGCCGCCGGGATTTCACCCGCGGTTAATTTGCGCATCGAAATCGCATTCGGCTTCATTGAAAATCATCATCTCCTTTGGTATTCCGCCAGCGTTCTGACTTCACAGCCTTTATCCGCGTAATAGGCGAGCATTTCGGGAACCTTTTTCAGGTCATAACTGGTGACACAGTCAGAAATAACGTGCACTGTATATCCGGCTTTGACCATGTTGAAACAGGTGGACTTAACGCAGGCTGTCGCGTCTGCGCCGGTGATGAAAAACTCGCTGATTCCGTTTGCCCGGATGTAGTCCGAAAATGCTTCGCTCGTCAGTGCGTTCGACTTCGATTTGACAAAGATCTTGTCTGATACGATTTTCAGTTCCGGAACAAGTTCCGCGCCTTTGGTGCCGGGCTTAAACGTGCGTGTTCCGGCGGACAGATTGTTATGTTGGATATAAATGATATCCATGCCGTTCCCAACTGCCCAGTCAATGGCAGCGTTCAGCTTTTCAATAATATCCCGGTAATGCTTTGTGATATCGTTTTGGATGTCGATTACGACAAGCGCTTTTTTGTTCGCTGTATGCATTTTTATATCCTTCCGTTCTTTATCAGTTCCTGTACTTCTTTCAGCTTAGGCGGGTTCAGCGGTAAGGGAAATCGTGAGATAGCGATCGCGGAGCAGGCGCTGGCAAAACGCACCAGATCCTCATCCTTCAAATCGTGAAGAAGGCTGTACACGCAGCCTGCCTTGAAGGTGTCGCCCGCGCCTAATGTGCTTCTGACCGTAACAGAGAACGGTTTCATCCGCTGAATGGGTTCACCCTTCCGGGCGTACAGCATGTCTCCGCCGCCCTGGGTCAGAATGGTCAGGCCGTCCGACTCCTGCTGCATCCGTTCCATAATGGTTTCCGGAGCCATTCCGGCATAATGTTCCGCTGTGAACTCCTTTGATACCACGTTCACGGCAGCCTGACGGTGCAGGATCGAATCATGCGGACTGTCAATAGTTACGAAAGGAACATTGTGCTTCCGGCAGAGCTCCGCTGCCCGCAGGGATTCTTCCCCGAAATAGGGGTCGATCGCCGCTGCCTTGCAGCCCGCGATATCCTCTTCTTTCGGGATACTCCACCATCTTTCACCAGTGGAAAACAGCGTCTGAAATCTTCCCATGGGCGAGCGTACAAGCCCTGCAATCACCACATAGTCCATGACGCCTTTATCTTCTGTAAAACACAGGGAAGACAGATCCACGGTCTTGTCTGCATAGAAGGCTTTCAGCATTGGGGCGACTTCCGTACCGATCCAGGTACCGTCCATCCGAACGGACACACCGAGGGACGAGAGTACGGTTGCCGCCGTGCCCGTTTCACCGCCGGGCAGGAAATACTGCTCCGCGATTTCCGAATACTCATCCGGCTGCAGGAAACCGCCTTTCAGCAGGAAGGAATGGGTTCCCAGGACCTGACCGAAGAGGTAAACCTCAAAAACCTGTTTCATGTTATGAAGACGCTCCTTACTTTGATGAAATGCTGTATGAAGGTTTCCGCACAAGCTTTCACAGTGTTACATGCCCCCGTTTACCTGACGGATGTACTCTTCCGCGGGGATCATGGGCTTTTCCAGGCCGGCGATCGTTTCGGCTGATAAGCATAGCTCGGTGCCGTACTCCTCCCCGGCTTTCTCAAAGCGCATCAGCAGCGGATCCGCTACGACTGCAGCTTCCGGCACGTTCAGCAAGGGTGTCTCGGGTACACAAACCATATCGTGATTGCCGAAACAGGTTTTGCACATTTGCTTCAGCCCATCAAAGTTGCCTTCCCAGTGGGGAAAGCCGCAGCCGCAGATGACCAGCGTATGGATGCGGGAAAAATCCGCCAGCGCTTCATGGCGTACCGTTCCGTCCGCTTCCTGCACCATCTTCATCCGGACCAAAGGGATCGTCCGGTCCAGCACGGCTTTCAGGTGGGAAGGCATACCATAGCAGTACAGCGGGAAGCTCCAGATAATCACGTCCGCATCCCGGTAAAGATCCAGGATCGCGTTCTGATCATCGTCAATGACGCAATGGCCGTCCCCGTGTGCCCAGCAGCCAAAACAACCCCGGCAGGGGGCGATCTGCTGTTCAATAACGTTGACGATATTCACTATGTGGCGGCCGTCAGCATTCAATCCCTTAAGAAACGCTTCCGTCAGTCGGAATGTATCGCTCTTTTTCTTGGGGCTTCCGTTCAATACAAGAATCTTCATCGTTTTATTACTCCTTCTCTTCTGTTGCTTTTAGTTGTTCCAGCGATTTCAAGGCTGCTGCTTTGTGTTTTGCTCATCTCATACTCCATATGTATCGATAAAAAAATGTGCGAAAGCTTCTATCCGGGTCAGCGCATCGTCCATTTTCTCCGGCTCACGATCACACAGATGGATCAGAGCAGAGACAGGAGCTGTATAGGAGAGAGCAAGCAGCTCAGGATCACCCCGGCGAAGCAGTCCCTTATCCATCATGCCGGAGAACACATGGGTAAACATCTCTGTGAGCCCTGTAAGGAAATGCTTCGTGGCAAGCTGCCTTGCCCGTTCGTCCCGGAACTGTTCAATGGTAAGCAGTTTCCTCGTCATCACGACCGTTTCGTCATGAACGGTGAAATTCACCATTCGCATTGTCATTGCAAGCAGCTCTTCCTGAGATTTCGGCACAGGGGGCAAACGTTCCGGAGAACCAAACCGCTCTTCGTAATAGGCAATCAGCCTGTCCAGCAAGGCGTTCCAGATTGCTTCCTTGCTGTCAAAATGTCGATACATCGCGGATTTGACAAGTCCTACAGATTCCATCAGTTCATTGATGTTTGTCCCCTCATATCCCTTCTGCGAAAACAGCTCCAATGCTTTCGTCAGGATTCTTTCCTTTGTGCCATTTGCCATTCAATCACCCTTTCCGAGAATATGAACGTCCGGTCACATCATTATAGTGACCAAATGTTCACTTTGTCAAGGGCAGAATGATGTTCGAAACTTAATACACCATAGCGGAGAGGATTACAAGTCTTGAAAAAACGGCTGTTTTGTGGTAATATGCGGGCATTGAGGGGAGGATTTTCCCCGCTTTTTTGTCGATGCACCGATAATTGTTTCCTTCATGCCATTGTCAGGCATTACAAAACATACAGAGGATGAATTTGAAAAGATGAAGATTTTGATCAGTGCCTGCCTGTTGGGCGAAAATTGCAAATATAACGGCGGCAATAATCAAAACCCGGAACTCCTCCGCCTTCTCTCGGGACATACGCTTATTCCGGTTTGTCCGGAAATCCTGGGCGGACTGCCTGTTCCCCGCGTTCCGGCGGAGATTGTGAACGGCGTTGTTGTAAACCGGGAAAACAGATCTGTGGACGAACTGTTCCGCCTGGGAGCTGAAAAGGCACTGGAGATTGCAGAAAAGAAGAAACCTGATCTGATTATTCTGCAATCCCGAAGCCCCAGCTGTGGAGCAAAAGAAATCTATGACGGAACTTTTTCCGGGAAGTTGATTCCCGGTCAGGGAGTGTTTGCTGAGCTGGCATCGTGTTCCGGATTTCATGTGATGGATGTGGAAGATGCCATAGCAAACAGATTGGAGGAACTTGAGCCTGATCTGAATACGGAGGTGTACAAATCGTGATGTTTACGGGCAGAATTCGGATCGCGGATACCACCCGGGAAGAACGGGAACAGATCGTAGCGGAATCCATTGGAAATATCTCCGGTCTTTGTGATGGATGCAGTCCCGGGATCATTGAGATGTATCAGGATTATATTGAAGGGCGGAAGGAACTCCGTGAAATAAATGCTGAATTCCGGGCCGGATATGTGTCCGGTGCTCAGGGTCCGGAACATCCCGGCTGCCTTGCGGGAGAAGGTATGCTGGAGTGATTCACCGTTTCCATGAGGGTTTCGAGGGCCGGCAACATGGAATTATGTACCGGCTGCACAGCCATCGGACTTTACCGGGAAGCCCATGAACAGATATATCCCGCATACCGCATTGAAGCCAACTGCGGCAAACACGCTGAAACGTTCCACAATTCCAAAATACTGCGGAGGAACCGCACCCTTGCCGATTGCGCCAACCATCATCATGAGGAGCGCGACAGCAGCCCAGATCCCAATCCCCCGAATACCGTCCTTTTTGAACCCGGCAATGATCAGGCATACGAGCGAAACGATTGATAACAGTACAACGGCGATTGTTACAACCATATGCATGATCTCCTGAAAAGACGCGATCTCCTTTCCGCTGTCCGCAAGCGGGAACATCGCATATCCCACATAGGAGATCCAGTTCATGATTGAGAACAGGTGCATGCCAATCCGAAAAAGCGGAGTGGAAACTTTATTCTCAGATATATAAATGGAAACACATGTTGCGCAGACAACGCTGCAAACCCCGTATAATGCTGCAATCTGATTCCAAAGCATTCTGGACGGTGCTGTTTCCGCAGACAGATCACTGACGGCCTGCTCCATCCAGTTGTATCCCGGAAACGCGGACGGGGAAATAACCACAGCCAAAGTGTAGGATACGAATGCAACGACGCCGGTTAATCCGAGCCAGTTAATGAGCTTTCTTTTCATCCTTTTCTCCTCCAACCTGTATGCTGAACCATCTGATATAATCTTTCAGTTCCTTTGTATACTGGCTTTCATCATCGCCAAAGTGTTCTGCCTTTCCGGCTGTAATTCTGTCCATTTGGTAATCGATCAGAGAATGGACTGTCAGTGCAAAGGACATTGCGGCTGTATCAATACCGTCACTTTTCATTTTTCCATGAACGGCCAGCGCATAGAACAGATTTCTTGTCACCCGGATCATGTGTTCGGTTTCCTCCAGCATGATCTCCGCTGCCAGGGGATTAATGGATCTTTCAGAATAAAGCACCCTGAAAAAGCGCATCATATTCCGATCAGTGATCAGGCTCAGATAGGCAGACAGAGATTCCATGAGAATTCGCTCCAGATCCTTTGACGCAAAATCCTCGGGATCCGTAAACCCGGAGGAACGATTCTGCTTTGCTTTTTCCCTGAGATAGCTGTACATTGCTTTAACGATGTCGTCTTTTGATTTGAAATGGTTATACAAAGACGGGGCTTTGATCCTGACTTTCTCGGCAATCTGAGCCATGGAAATGGCTTTTAATCCGTTTTCGGATGCCAGTTCCAACGCTGCAAGGATGATTTCTTCCTTTCGTTCCATCGTCACGTCTCCTTTGGAAACTTCCTTAGATTAGTAATTATGCTAACATATATTAGTTCTTTTTGTCCAGAGAAAAAACCTGTTCCGGGAAGATCAGTAAATAACTCTTGACTTCAGGATATTTTTAATGTTTAAAATACGAATAACGAAACCTGCCTATCACCTGTGTTCAGACGGCGGAGCAGAGAACATGGAAGGAGCAGCTTCATGAGTTTGTTTGCGATCGGAGATCTTCATCTCCATTTTCAGTCAGAACTGAAAGCTCCGGGGCAGCTTCATGAACCGGTCTGGAAAAACCATGATATGAAATTCCGGCAAAACTGTGAAAAGCTGATCAAGCCGGATGATACGCTGGTGCTGGTTGGAGATCACAGC
Organism: uncultured Eubacteriales bacterium; assembly: GCA_900315315.1. GTDB lineage: Bacteria > Bacillota > Clostridia > Christensenellales > Aristaeellaceae > Aristaeella. The sequence goes on from OMYT01000022.1 coordinate 39,656, forward strand.
TGGGGCAGGAAGCTCCCGGAATGTGAAAAGGATCTGGAATATATCTGCTCACTTCCCGGAAGGAAGATTCTATTACGCGGGAACCACGATATGTTCTGGGACGCAAAGAAAACAGACGCACTGAACACGCAGTACGCCGGAAAACTGTTTTTCCTTCAGAACAACTATGCTTCTTATCAGGATTACGCGATTGTCGGAACCAAAGGATACACTTTTGAAGGCCCGTTTTATATGCGCGGAAATAAAATCGTAGGCTGGGACGGGGTTGCGGAATCAATCGCAGTAAAGCGGATTGAACGGGAGATCGAACGCCTGAGGCTTTCCTTTGAAGCCGCCCTGAAGGACGGCTACAGCCGGTTCATCATGTTTCTGCATTATCCGCCCACCAATGTAATGGAGAGAAACAGTGATTTTACCGCCATGGCCGAGAAATATAAGGTGGAACAGGTCATTTATGCGCACTGCCATGGAGAGCATCGTTTCCATGACAGCATCGAGGGCCGGCATCACGGAATCATGTACCGGCTGGTTTCCGGCGACTACCTAAATTGGGTGCCGCTGCAAATACTGTGAGGTGATCGTTTGACTGTTTATGTTGACGCGGATGCCTGTCCGGTTACGCGGATAGCGGAGCGGATTGCCAAAGAACACGGCATTCCTGTTACGCTGCTTTGTGACACCAACCATCAGCTGACCTCCGATTACAGCATTGTCAAGGTGATTGGCGCAGGCGCGGATGCAGTTGATATCGCATTGATCAATCTCTGCCATCGCGGGGATATCGTTGTCACACAGGATTATGGAGTAGCAGCGCTGGCTCTTGGCAAAGGCGCAAGGGCGATCCATCAGAGCGGTAAATGGTATACCGATGAGAATATTGACGGCCTGCTGATGGAACGTCATCTGGCAAAGAAAGCAAGACGCAGCGGAAAGCATCACCTGAAGGGCCCGGCGAAGCGTACAGAGGAAGATGATAAACGCTTTGCGGAAAGCTTTGAACGAATGATCCAGGAGGCACTGAATGAAATCCATTCTGATTAATGATACCACCCGGGAAGAACGCATCCGGATTGTTCATCAGGCGCTCTGGGGTTCCTGCGGAATTGATTGTGAGTTTTGTTCCGGCTGTGATAACCGGGGCGGCGGCCGTATTGAAAGCATTTACCAGCCATACATTGACGGACTGAAGGAAATCCGGGAAATCAACGCAGATTATACTGCTCCGTTTGTACGGGGCTGAATCAACAAGGAGAAAAGGCATGAGCAGGATCAAAGATTTACAGAAACAGGTTTTTAAAGTGCTGGCGGATACTGACGAACCGATGAAGGCCATGGCTCATCTGCACGGCGTATCTCTGGAGGATATTCAGTCAATCGACTACTCCTGGGGAGAAATCAACTTTGAGTATCACCCGATGAACAGAGAACTGCTTGTGGAAGACTGCATGTGTGAGCCCTGTGAAGCTGGTGGTAGCTATGATGTCAACATGGAGCCGGATGACATTGAAGTATCCGATACCGTGACAGTGATCTGGGAGATTGGGTGATAAAAAGTCCCGAAAAGAACACAGCATATATTGTATTTCACTCCTGAAAGCGATACAATTAATAGCGGTTCTGCCAGAAACAGAAGCAGGAGTGAAAGGTGAAATGAATCAGGGGAAATCGGAGACGCAGGAAGTAACCTGGGAAGATGATCATCCTTGGCTGGTGCAGATGACTAAAGCAGAAGATGATGATTCTGTTGATGAAGTAATCAGATACACTCTTGATGAATTGAGATTTGCATAAGGATATAATGGGGCTGCAAAGGCGAATTATTCGTTTTAGCAGCCTCATAAACATTTTCGGAGGGATACATGAACCGTTATATCGTCTTCGACGTAGAGACTCCCAACAGGGAAAACAGCAGGATGAGCGCCATCGGGATCAGCGTGATTGAGAATGGATGTATTGTAGACAGTTTCTTTTCATATGTTGATCCAGAGCAACCTTTTGACAGTTTCAATTCTGAACTGACTGGCATCGATGAGAACACGGTGGCGGATGCCCCGACGTTTCCTGAATTATGGCAACAGATTGAGCCGTTGATGGACAGTGGCATACTGGTAGCTCATAACGCACAGTTTGATATGGGAGTGCTACGTAACTGCCTGCATGATTACGGAGTCAGATGGAAGCCCAGTGCGCAGGCAATCTGCACAGTGTTGATTGGCAGGAGCATTCTGCCGGATATCAGCCATAAGCTGAATAATATGTGCAGCTACTACGGGATTTGCCTGGATCATCATCAGGCAGACAGCGACAGTCAGGCATGTGCAGAAATCCTGCTTCGATACATGAAGGATGGAACTCCAGTGGATCAATATATCAGGGATTACGAGCTGTAATCGGTCAAGGTGTTGCCAGTGTATGCATAACATGCTATAATCCCTTGAATCATAAGCCCTGGAGGGCAGAAAGGAAGTTGACTATGAATAAGGGAGAACTGATTAATGCTGTGGCCGCGAATGGTCTGACCAAGAAGGATGCTGAAACTGCTATCAATGCCGTTTTTGGCGCTATCGGAGATGCTCTGGCAAAGGGCGAAGCTGTTCAGCTGATTGGCTTTGGTACCTTTGGTGTGAAAGAACGCGCTGCTCGTGAAGGCCGTAATCCGCGGACTGGCGAAGTCGTGAAGATCAAGGCCTCTAAGGTCCCCACCTTTAAAGCGGGCAAAGCGCTTAAAGATAAAGTCGCCAAATAACAGACAAGGAAGGTAATGAATTATGGCTACGAAGAAAAAGGTTGCTGAGGAAATCAAGGAAGAAGTTAAAGCTGTAGAAACCAAGGCAAAAAAAGCCGCCACAGCCGTTAAGAAGGCTCCAGCTAAAGCAAAGACCGCTGCGAAGGCCACAACAAAGAAAGTCGAAACGGCTGTAAAGGCCGAAGCTGCCAAGGTGGAAAAGAAGGTCGCTGAAAAGAAACCCGCTGCCAAGAAAGCACCTGCCGCTAAGAAAGCGCTGAATGTTGTGATCCAGAGCAAGATGGGTGGATCAATCACGCCTGCAGAGGTTGCCGCAAAGGTTCCGAAGGATGCTGTGAACGCCTATGTGAAGGTTGAGGAGAACAAGATCTACTGGACATCTGATAAGGATGCCGGCAGCGTCGATATTTGGTAAGCATAAGTCGCAGAATTATACGGAGAATTGAAAAACTCCTATGCCGTAGTCCTCGTGACGGTCATAGGAGTTTTTCTTGCGGTTGTAAAGTTTCTTGCTTTCAACGGTTTTCGTAACCGGGCTGAATTCCCAGGTGACGCGCCGCTGACGGTTGAGTTCCTTCTGAGCTTTCTTGCTCAGCTTCCCTTTGGGAATAAACTTGGCCATGATCATCAACTCCCTTCGCATGGCGTGGATGTATTGTATCATAGGCGGAAGAGGGCAGCAAGTGCTGTTGTATTACGGCTGTTGGAAGTGGCTGCTTTTTTATTTGCCTAAATCCAGCAACTTCTCGGAAACATTGGCAAATGAATCAGACAGAAATATTCTGAAGCCCTTACAAGAATTCAACAGTTCTGTAGGTCTACCGCTTTTTTTGGAAACTTTCGAGCGGCCTTTCGGAAATCTTGTTGGAAAATCGCCATTTTCTTAGGAGCAATTCCAACAGATCTTTGCAAATCGAAAATGAAAAAGGACCAGACTGTCATCCGATTTTTGTGAATCAGATGTACAATCTGGTCAAGCCATTGGCACACCCGGCGGGATTCGAACCCACGGCCTGCCGCTTAGGAGACCAAAAAGGCGGTATATCGCGTAGTTCCGCCGAAGTCTGTCAACGTCCCGGAGGGCTTGATTTCTAAGGAATGCAGCCGATTGAAAATTCCGCGAAGCTCTCTCAAAATCCCTCGAAATCCCATCTAATTCCACCCCAAAATTAGAATGAAATTAGAACTTCTAATAAAAGCGGGTGGCGCGGCTCGTCACCGACCGCCTAAATTAGAATATTGGAATCTTGAGGTAGCTTTACATCGCTGCTTAATTCACTCCTAACCCGAAAATGCTTCTTTTTTGTTATCGAAGTGGAGTAATCGCATCCAATATGGTTTTTTCCAGCGCCTCCCGGCCATAGCTATCCACGGCGGCCTTGTTCTTTTCGCCGTGGGTCAGGTTTCCGGCACCTCCGATACAGCCGTTTATACAGGCCATGCCCTCAATGAAATTGGCATTCAGTGCATTTTTGCTCTTTTTCAGCAAGGCCATTCGGCATTCCTCGATCCCATCGCATACACAGGCCTTCAACTCAAAATCGTCCAGGTGCTGTTCTTTCAGTCCTTCGGCCACAGCATCGGACAGGCCCCCGCTGCGGGCAAAGATGCGGCCAAAATAACTGGCATTGTCCAGTACATCTTCCGGAAGGGATGTGATGTCGATATCCCGGCTGTCCAGGAGCGCCTGCAGCTCTTCAAAGGTGATGGCTGCATCCACATAGGGCTTCACATCTTCCAGCTGAACTTCAGCCTTTTTCGCGGTGCAGGGCCCGATAAAAACGATTTTGACGTTTTCTTCATGTTCCTTGATGTATCTCGCAATCGTGGCCATGGGTGACAGATTATGCGAAATATAAGGCACAAGCGCCGGGAAAGCGGTTTTGACATAACGTACGAACGCCGGGCAGCAGGAGGATGTCAGGAATCCCTTTTCAGTCAGTTCCTTTGATTCTGCCTGGGCTACCATATCCGCGCCAAGGGCGGCCTCCACCACAGTGTAAAAGCCCAACTGCTTGATACCGGTAATCACCTGGCCCAGTTTGGCATAATTGAGCTGGCTGCCGATGGCAGGCGCAACCAGGGCATAGACCTTATAACGGGTATTCCCTTGGCTTTTTTTCAGCATATCGATTACATTGATGATAAAGGATCGGTCTGAGATCGCTCCGAAGGGGCATTGATAGACGCAGGCGCCGCATTGGATGCACTTTTCATCATCGATACAGGCGGCATTCTCCTCATTGATAGAAATGGCCTTGATCTTGCAGGCGTTCTGGCAGGGGCGCTTGCGATTCACAATGGCGCTGTAGGGACATACCTTGGCGCACTGGCCGCATTCCACACATTTGGTTTTGTCGATATGCGCCTCGTGTTTATAGTCAAAGGAAATCGCACCGCGTTTGCAAACGTCCTCACACCGGTGAGCCAGGCAGCCCCGGCAGGAATCGGTGACCTGGTAGCCTATGGCGGGGCAGTCATCACAGGCAATATCAATTACCTGAATAATGTTTCCGCTGTTTCCACCGCCCATCGCCAGTTTGACGCGTTCGGCCAGAATGGCCCTTTCCTTGTAAACGCAGCAGCGCATAGTGGGGACTTTGCCGGGTACAATCGCTTTGGGAATGTCCAGCACGTTTTCCAGCAGGGTATCATTCCAGGCCTGCCGGGCTACCTCCCGGAGCACCTTGTATTTCAGATGCTGTACCTTGGTATCAAACTTCCGCATAATGACTCCTTAAAAATAACTGACTTTGATGCGTTTCCCCATCTTTTTCAAAGCTTCCGACAATTCCTGCACCAGGTTCATCTTGATATTGAAATTGATGGGAAGGTCGGGATTCTGGTGCGCTGGATTGATGGCTTTGCCAACATAGAAATTGATATCAGTGGCTTCCTCGAACAACAGGCGGCTGATAAGGGAGGCGCCGTCATTCCCGAAACTCCAGTCTTCATAGTGCCTGTTTTCTCCGATATAGTCCTTGGCATATTCGACAACCCGGTTAACGGTAATCACGCCTTCGGTCACCAGATCGACCCCTTCCAGATAAGCAATGGGCGGGATATCTCCTGTGAAATCCAGCGAAGCGCGCAGCGGTTTGTTCAGCCATTTTGCCGCAATGGAGGAAGTGGTGCCGCCGCAAATAATATGCTTGCCTTCCTTGGCAAAGAACAGGCTCATCATCCGGTCGCCGTCGTCCCGGTTGCTGGGCGGACCGAAAAGCATATTCATGGGTACACGCCTGCGGACGCGCACCACGCAGGAGGTGGCGTCGTCACCGGGCTCTCCGCCGTAAAGCTTGTTGCACTCATCCACCAGCAGGGTGGACAGGTTCTTGGCCGTGTATCCGCACAGGCTCATGGCTTCCATAAACTTGATGATATCTTCCCGTTTCCAGCCGAAGTTGTAGGCCATGCCGATACCGGCATGCGGACAGCCGTCGCTCATGGCGATGAATACGTCGTCCTCCTGAAGCCGGATCAGGGAGCGGAAGATCTGCTTTCCGCCGATGGTGGTCTCCGTACGCGGATATTCCCAGTTTTCACCGTTACGCAGCACAATCACCTGTGGATTGTCATACTGGATCAGCTCCGCGGTCTGGTTGCGGATCAGCCGGATAATGGTGAAGGTGGAATAAGCCACACCGCGCACGGAACACACCGGCAGCGTGGCGGCGATGGTTTCAACGCATTCCTCAATGGAAAGCCCGGCAGCCAGCATGGTGGAAATGATTTTGCTGGTCAGGGTGGACAGAATACTGGCTTTCACCCCGCTGCCCAGCCCGTCCGCCAGCACGATGACTGTGGAACCATCTTCCTGCTCCACGACCTCCACATGGTCTCCGCAAAGCTGTTCGCCTGCGTGATTGATGCTTTTATAGCCGATATCGCAAGTCAGATCATTCATTGGTAATGGACTCCTTCAGCTTGGACAGGGCAATTTTGGTTTCGGCGGCGGTTTCACCCAGCAGGCTGGCAATTTCCTGCACGATACGCATTTGCTTATCCACCACCTTGTCCGCCACTTCAACCGTCTGGCGGCTGAGTTCCTCCCGCTGCCGGCGGGACTCCTCTTCCTCGCTCACGTCACGCATGATGCACAGCAGCATCCGCCCTTCTTCGGCAGGTACGATGGTCTGCTGGATAGTGCAGCCATACTCTGCCAGATAACTCCTCTGGTGGAAAATACCGCGGCCTGTGTTCTGCACCTTGATAAACGGTGCGGGATCCAGGATACGCACCACCTGGTCGCCGAGCACGGCGTTCTCGGAACGCAGGTTCAGGATTTTGAGGGCGGCCGGGTTAATCTGCTGCACCTCCAGCTGATCGTTCAGCATGATGATGCCGTTGGGGCTGTTGCGGGCAATGGTATCATTGACGTTTTCCGCCTTTTCCATCAGATAGGGCAGGCACATGGATACATCCGCCTTGCCCTGATAAATGGCAATGGCTTTTTCCCGGCAGGAATTATATCCGCAGGAGCCGCAGTTCAGCTCCTGGCTGGGTTTGAACTTGCCCATCTCCCGGAGGATATTCCGGATTTCGTCCTCACTGGGCATGGCGGCACGCTGGTCAATGGGTTCGAAGTGTTTGCGCAGCTGCCGGATTTCCGGCTGTTCAATATTGAAGTCCCTGTCCCCTGCATACCCGGATATCGCCAGATAGTCCTTCAGCGGACTGTGGCCGTACTTCTCCATGACCGGGCCGCCGACGCAGCTGCCCACGCAGGCGCTCATTTCGATGAAGCAATGATGGATGTTTCCCTGCTCGATTTCCCTGAGCGCCGCAATGCAGTTTTCCACGCCGTCCAGCGCCAGATAGGTATAGCCCGGCGCGTCCTGGGCCATGGTTTTCAGAATGCCGCCCGTGGTGGGGAAGAACCTGGCCAGGCTGTGTTCATCGGGACGCTTTTCCTGACGAAGCTCCACGCCTTCCTTTTTCATCCAGCCGGTCAGCTCTTCATAGGTCAGCACGGCGTCCACGACGCCTTCATAGTATTCCGCCTCGTCCTTCTTTGCCACGCAGGGGCCGATGAACACAGTTTTCGCGTTCGGAATGCGCCGCTTGATATCCTCGCAGTGGGCCTGCATGGGCGACAGTACGTCTGCCAGGTACGGAAGCAACTTGGGGAAATACTTCTGGATCAGCAGATTCACGGAATGGCAGCAGGAAGAAATAACTACATCCCGGTCCTCCTGCGACAGAATGCGATCGTATTCCCGTTTGACCAGGGTGGCTCCCAGGGCGGTTTCCTCCGCATCATAAAAGCCGAGCTTTTTCAGCGCTTCCCGCATGGCTTCGATACCCACGCCTTCATAGTTCGCTACAAAGGACGGAGCCAGAGAAACCACCACCGGATCCCCGCTCTGGATCAGCACCTTCACCTTTTCGGTTTCATCCACAATCTCCTTGGCATTCTGCGGGCAGACCACAAAACAACGCCCGCACAGGATGCATTCGTTGCCGATAATATGGGCCTGGCTGCCGGAAAAGCGAATGGATTTCACAGGGCAGTTGCGGATACACTTGTAGCAGTTCTTGCAGTTGGACTTCTTCAGCGTCAGACAGTTCGGCATTGCTTACACCCTTGCTTTAATTTCTTTTTCGAAGAAGGAGGAAACGGTTTCCGGGGATACGGAGAAAAATTCTTCGTCTACTGTGACGCACACGCCCTGCTGGCATTTGCCCATGCAGAAGGTGCCGGCCAGTTCGATTTTGTCGTTCAGGTTTTCTCTGGCAATCAGGTCCTGCAGCTGTTCCACCACAGAACGGGAACCTTTGATATGGCAGGAGGAACCGATACAGACTGTTACTTTCATGTGTTTAATCTCCTCTTTTTTATTTCATTCTTGTCCGGAAAAAGGGGGGAGCGATGCCCCCCGCCGGATAAATTAATGATACTCCACAACATTGGCCCAGGAAAGCAGGAATTCCCGTTCCTTTTCATTTCCCTTCACGGACTGGCTGGCTGCCACGATGGGCATCCATTTCTGCACATACTGCATGGGAGTGCCGCTCTTTTCACAGAAAAGATCCAGGTATTCCTTAGCCCCGTCAATATCTCCGTTCAGCCAGAACAGCAGATACGTCCTCGCCACATCGGCAGAAGCGTTGCCCTGCGTCACATGGCTCCAGTCAATAACGTAGGGGGTGCCGTCCTCACTGATGATCACGTTGGAGGGCCAGAAATCGCCATGGCATACTTTGTTATGGGAGGGCATGCCTTCCAGACGGGCAAGCAGGTCATAACGCGTCGTAGCGTCAAGATCGGCCTGGCTGATCTTCCGGGACATTTTGTCCTTGAGCCGGTTCAGCATCGGACAGGTTTTACTCTGCACTTCCATCTGCAGATCCACAAACATATTCAGGTATTTCGACTTGCTGTCCGGATCTTCCTTCATCATCTGGGATAATGTTTTCCCTTGGATGAACTCGGAGAGAATGGCCCATTTGCCCTCGATCATTGTAACGCCAAGGATCCTGGGAACATGCAGCCCGATTCCCTCGATCCGCGCCTGATTCAGCGCCTCATTGAGAATGTCCGCCTTGGAATAGTTTTCATTGAATACCTTTACGCACTGGTCGCCATCCCGATAGATGGTCTTGGCGTTGCGCACAGCAATGACGCGATCAAGATTCATGTTTTTTTCCTCCTTCTCAGTGCTTCCGGCCGGGACGGTAAGCCTTTTTTACAGCGTCGTCTTCCAGAGAGGCAATATCATCTGCGGTAGGCTTGGGCGTTTCGGTAAAGTGTTTTTCTCCGTAGTATGCGTTCAGATACATCTGCTTGATTTCGCTCATCAGGGGATAACGGGGATTGGCGCCGGTGCACTGGTCATCAAAGGCCTGCTCTACCATAGCGTCCAGCCTGTCAAGGAAATCTTTCTCATCAGGTACATAATCCCGGATCGCAGGTTTGATACCCACATAGGCTTTCAGGTCGCTGATCATTTTGATCAGTCCTTCCAGCTTCTCCGTATCGTTGGTGCCTTTCACGCCCAGCGCTTCTGCCACCTCAGCGTAGCGGCGTAGTGTATGGGGATGATCGTACTGCGGGAAGGTGCCCATCTTGGCGGGCACTTCAGCGGCATTGAAGCGCAGCACTTCTTCGATCATCAGTGCATTGGCGACACCGTGCGCTATATGATGGAATGCGCCCAGCTTATGCGCCATGGAATGACATACTCCCAGGAAAGCGTTGGCAAAGGCCATGCCCGCCATAGTGGCCGCATTAGCCATCTTTTCCCTTGCTTCCACGTCGGTGAGACCGTTGTCATAAGCTCGGGGCAGATATTCGAAGATAGTTTGCAGCGCTTTGATTGCCAGGCCGTCGGTATAATCCGTGGCCATCATGGAGGCATAGGCTTCCAGCGCGTGGGTCACGGCATCAATGCCGCTGGCAGCGGTGAGGCCTTTCGGCGCGGTCATATGGAAATCGGTATCGATGATCGCCATGTTGGGCAGCAGCTCATAGTCGGCCAGCGGATACTTGACTCCGCTCTTTTCATCAGTAATAACAGCGAAGGGGGTCACCTCACTGCCGGTGCCGGCGGAGGTGGGAATAGCAATGAAATAAGCTTTCTCGCCCATTCTGGGGAAGGTATATACCCGCTTACGGATATCCATGAAGCGCATAGCCATATCCTGGAAATCCACTTCTGGGTGCTCATACAGAACCCACATGATTTTGCCCGCGTCCATGGCGCTGCCGCCTCCCAGGGCGATGATCACGTCGGGCTGGAACAGACGCATCTGCTCCGCGCCTGCCCTGGCGCACGCCAGAGTGGGATCGGGGGCTACATCAAAGAAAGTAGCGTGCTGGATGCCCAGTTCGTCCAGTTTATCCGTAATGCACTTGGTGTTGCCGTTCTGATAAAGGAAACTGTCAGTGACAATAAAGGCCTTTTTCTTGTCCATCACGTTCTTCAACTCATCCAGCGCCACCGGCAGGCAGCCCTTCTTGATATACACCTTTTCCGGTGCGCGGAACCACAGCATGTTCTCTCTCCTTTCAGCCACGGTCTTGATATTCAGCAAATGCTTTACGCCTACATTCTCCGATACGGAGTTTCCGCCCCAGCTGCCGCAGCCGAGCGTAAGGGAAGGAGCCATTTTAAAGTTGTACAGGTCGCCGATGCCGCCCTGGGAAGAGGGGGTATTGACAACGATGCGGCAGGTTTTCATCCGCGCAGCAAAGGCATCCAGCACTTCCGGTTTCTTTTGCGTATCTGCGTACAGGGAAGCCGTATGGCCGTAACCGCCGTCGGCAATCAGCCGCTCTGCTTTGCTGAATGCGTCTTCGATATCCCTGGCCCGGTACATTGCCAGCACGGGGCTCAGCTTCTCATGCGCGAATTCTTCCGACAACTCCACAGATTCAACTTCTCCGATGAGCACCTTGGTTCCTTCCGGCACAGTGACACCGGCCAGTGCTGCGATTTTGCAGGCGCTCTGGCCGACGATTTTCGCGTTCAGTGCGCCGTTGGTCAGGATCGTATGGCGCACCTTGTCCAGGTCAGCGCCTTTCAGGAACCAGCAGCCCCGGGCGGCAAATTCGGCCCGGACCGTTTCATAGATACCGTCCAGCACGATTACGCTCTGTTCGGAAGCGCAGATCATACCGTTATCAAAGGTCTTGGAATGAATGACAGAATTGACCGCCAGGACCAGGTTGGCGCTGTCGTCAATTACTGCCGGCACGTTTCCGGCACCCACACCCAAAGCAGGTTTGCCGCTGGAATATGCGGCCTTTACCATGCCGGGCCCACCTGTAGCCAGGATGATATCTGCGTCCCGCATCAAGGTGTTGGTCATCTCCAGGGAGGGCACATCAATCCAGCTGATGATGCCTTCAGGAGCACCGGCCTTTACTGCCGCATCCAGTACGACTTTCGCGGCGGCAATTGTCGCTTTCTTCGCCCGGGGATGAGGACTGAAAATGATCCCATTGCGGGTTTTCAGACAGATCAGGGCTTTGAAAATAGCTGTGGAGGTAGGGTTGGTAGTGGGTATCACCGCCGCCACCACACCGATGGGCTCCGCGATCTTCTTTATGCCGAAAGCCTTGTCTTCCTCGATCACGCCGCAGGTTTTGGTATTCCGGTAAGCGTTATAGATGTATTCACTGGCGTAGTGATTCTTGATTACCTTATCTTCCACCACACCCATGCCGGTTTCTTCCACGGCCATTCTGGCCAGTGGCACCCGGGCCTGATTGGCTGCCGTTGCTGCAGCCAGGAAAATCCTGTCCACCTGTTCCTGCGTGTAGGTGGCAAATACCCTCTGTGCTGCGCGCACCCGGGCAATGGCCGCCTCCAGTGCTTCCACGCTGTCCACCATGTCAAATGCTTTGGTTTCCATACTGTTCCTCCTCTTCCTGTTTGAATGTCTCACTGGCTGCCATATGGAGATAAGCCAGGGATAAAGCTATGTCTTCCTGCTGTACCGTCACACCGGACGGCACTTTAATCTGTACCGGGGCAAAATTGAGAATCGCTGTCAGTCCGGCGGCAACCATTGCATCCGCGGCTGACTGGGCTGATGCTGCCGGAACCGTCAGGATGCCTGCCTGCACATGCTGCGAAGCGCAGAACCCGGAGAGCCGGTCCATAGGATACACCGGAATGCTTCCATGGTGGTCGGGCAAAGCGGATGTTCTCTGATCAAAAGCGGCGACGATCTTCATACCGTAATCCGCAAACCCATCATACTCCATCAAAGCGGATCCCAGTTTACCCGCACCGATGATCACCGCCGAAACGGGTACGTTCACTCCCAGGGCCCTTTCCATATCCCTGCGGAGGGCTGATACGGGGTAACCCACCTTGGGAAGCCCTTCTGCGCATACGCTGGCCAGGTCCTTTCGCACCTGAACCTCGCCAAGTCCCAGACCTTTCGCGATCTGCGTGGCCGAAATTTTATCTGTATTCGTCCTGCGGATATACCGCAGATACATAGGCAGCCGCCCCAGTGTCGCTCTGGAAAGTGTGCCTTGCAAAAGATCATCCTCCTTTCGATATGCATTATATCGAAATGCTTTTCCCTTGCGAATTACCAAAACCGTATAATCGATATATCAGAATTGATAACCAGTCATCGATATACGAAAAAAAGCTTTGCAGCCAGCGGAGAGCAGCAAAGCTTTTTCAATGGTTATCTTATTTTTTCTCTGCCAGGCAGGCACGCCTGGAACGCGTCAGTTCCGTAATAAAACGCTTATCCAGATCTGTCAGCGAATAATCCCTTCGACGGATGAGCACATCCCTGTATACCCGCTGATTATCCGCACACTTTCGCTGCACCAGATGCATCCGCTGCAGCATCCTCTCCGGCAAAGGAGACACCCACATATATGTTTCCGGGTTTTCTGTCAGCAGATCAAACTGGCTTCCGCGCTCAAAGACAAAGATACGCCGTGGCATCTGGGGCAATTCCTCGTTTTTAACGGCTGAAAGAGGCAAAGAGGGCACATAAGGGTCAGCATGCGCAATCTGGATATAATTATGAAGATCCGGAAAACGGATGCTGTCCAATGCGGCCAGGGCGCTGTCCTCATGCATAACCAGGACATATTTGAATTCCGCAACGATTTCACCTGCCAGTCCTTTTTCCTCCAGCATCTGCCGGAAGTATCTGTCATAGCTCGCCGCATAGCGGATAATGCCCAGGTTGTATCCAACTTCCAGAATGTTTTTCACGGCCTGAAATGCGTTGGTTTCCTGATAAAAGATTTCCGCATCCTCCCTGCCCAGCGTTCGGGAAAAAGCGGTGAAAGCATCTGAAATATAGCTGGCTCTGGGAACAGAAATGGAAAAACGCTGCTTTGCGGTTCTTTTTTCTTTGTACAGGCTTTCTATTTCATCTACCTGTTCCAGGATCTTATGTGCCTGACTGACAAACAACTCGCCATCCGGCGTCAGCATCATGCCCCTGGAAGAGCGACGGAAAAACTGTATACCCAGTTCGTTTTCCATCTCCCTGACCACTCTGCTCAGATTGGGCTGCGCTACGTGCAGCTCTTCAGCCGCTTTGTTGATGGAGCCGTTTTCTGCAATACAGACCACATATTTGAGATGGAGGATATTCATTCGTTTCTCTTCCCGAACCATTCAGCCGGTTCTGTTTATATTTCTCTGACAGGTGACTGCGGGGCTTCCGTGCTTCTTTCCCGACCGGATCGAAGCAAGCATATAAAGAACTATACCTTCGCCATTTTACAGTAGTCCTTGTCATCCCGCAAGCCTCACTGTTGTCAGGGGTGGAAACAACAGCCATGGGAAACCCGGATGATAGGGTTTCATGGATATCAAGGGCTGTATCGGCAGAGAAGAAGTCCTCTGCGGTGGCCCCGTGGAACTGAATACGAGGGTTATCATCACACGCGAGGGGAACAAAGGAAGCGGTGTCTCAGTGGGGCTTTCGCCGATAGCGAAAGCGCCTTGGTAAGTCAGCAGAAGCAAGCAATGCGACCGCTCCAGGGAAGCAGCGCACCGACTGAGGTCGCGGAGCATGGGGGCGGACATCAGACCAGACACCCATGCTTCCCGCTTTTATACGCATTCATGAAAAAAAGCTTGACTTAAAGGGTAGTATCTCAAATTCTGTGTAAATCCTCAATTCGTGCAGAACGAGGAATTCAGGAATGCGATCACCGTAATAGACAGCCAACTGGGCGAAGATCTTACCCCAGTCAATTCTGCGGCGGTCTATTTTTTCGTTATATCCCGCATAGCCAGATAACCTGGAAATTCCTATCAGACAGGAGAATTGTTACAATTGAAAAAAGGAGCTGTGAAGAAAAGAATTAAAGGATCCTGAGCTTCACATCTCCATCGG
>OMYT01000087.1 GCA_900315315.1 uncultured Eubacteriales bacterium
CGCCGTCTCGAAGATCACTTCCGAGGAGGCGATATGCTTCAGCTCATAGTTCGCCGCGAACAGCGATGGCGCCATGCTCTGCCGCAGCTCCTCGATCTTTTCTTTCGACAAAAGCCCCGTCGTATAGCAGTCGAACTGGTGGATGTTCTGCATCTTCGAAAACACGTCGTCCTTGTGCCACGGCGTCCCCAGGTTGATGATCCGCCCGCCCCGGTTCCGGATGTTCTGCAGCTCGTCATACTGCCGCTTTGTCCGCTCCCGCTCCGCCCGGCTTTCCCGGTCGTCCTTGTTGCAGATATCGTCGGTGATCACATACCACGCGTGCTTCCCGGTGATGGAGCTCTTGATCCCCAGCCCCAGCAGCTGCGGCGCGCCCATGGGCGATGTCCACAGGTTCGTCGACAGATGCGTCTGCGATTCCGTCACGATCTGTAATTCAACCCCGTTGTACATCAGTCTCACCGCATCCCGGAACACCTCGCTCTTCAGGATCTTGCTCACCATCCCCAGCATCTCGGACACGTCATGATCCGTCTTCCGCAGGAAGATGATGTTCTTCTTCGAGTCGATCACCAGCAGCATCGCGATGGTCACCGCCAGGCACGAAGACTTGTAGGACCCCCGGTGCGCCTGCAGCGTGTAGTCCCCGTCCCCGAAAACCATCTCCCGGATCCATTCCCCGTGCAGCTCCGCAGTCAGGTCCTTAAACCCGACCAGCTGCCCGATCTCATCTGGATGTCGCAACAGATCCAGGATGTCTTCATCTGTTTTATCCATATTAATATAATCCATAATGTCATCCCGAGCCTCCCGGTGTCATCCTGAGCAAGCGAAGCGCGTCGAAGGATCTCCCTCGCAATCAGATTCAACCCCGCACCAGTAGTGCAACCCCCTCATTTCTCCCTAATCCTCTGAACAATCGCCGCGATCCGTTCCTGCGCCGCCTCCACATTCTGCTGCGCATTGCTCAGCTTAATGGAAGCCTCCGGTTTCCCGTAGGTCCTCTCCAAAATCATTTCCATAATCTTCACCTTCACCATCGGCGAAGTCTTGGTATTGCTGAGCATATTTCCCATCTGCCGCACCACTTCCGGCGCCAGGCTCCGGATCTCATCCAGTGAATCCATTCTCTCATTCACCTCCACTCTTCACTCTCCACTCTTCACTCTGAAATAAAAACCCCGGGACCCCTCCACCGGGCCCCGAGGTTCATCCCCGCATCCCTCTTCTGACGACCTTATCATATCACAGCTCCCTAAGTCCCGTCCGGTTCCATTTACTCCCATTTAGTTCCATCTTTCAGGATTTTTTCAATGATTCCCATCGCTTTCTGATGCATCCGGTGAACAGACGTCTTTGAGTATCCCATCTTCCTCATAATCTCCGGCCAGTCCCGATAGCACAAATACCGCATCTCCAGCATCACCTGCATCTCCGGATCCTCCACCTGCCGGATCACCTCCGCGATCTCCCGCTTCAGATCCACCAGCCGGTCCACCTCTTTGCTGATCTCCTTTTCCGTATCCACGATCCGGATGACCGTGTTTTCCATGAAATCACCGTCCCCGCCGCCGCCCGGCGTCATCCGGACAATCGATGTGCTTCTCGTGGCCAGGTTCCTCAGCATCTCCACCTGCATCAGCTTGCTCTCGATTCGCTGTTCAAGCAGATAGGCCTGCAGCAGATACTCCTTTGCCGTCATTCGCGTCCTCCTCTTTTTTCAGCCGCTCCAGAATCATCCCGCCGTCCACGTCCGTCAGCATACAGAACCAGTCGGAAAGGAAGAACATCTCAATCCCCAGAATCTCCACCTCGATCAGCAGCCGGTCGATCTCCCGCATCCTCGGCGTCTCCCGCAGCTGCTTGCGCAATGCCCGGTAATCCTCCGCCTGCGCCGTGATCACCGCAATGGCCAGATCCTCCCAGTTCTCCTTGTCGAAATGGTATGGGATCTTTGTAACCCCATCTGTTCCCACAATTAAGGATTCATGCCCCTCCTCCCTCATTACATGATCAATCGCTTTCCCCGCCGTCGGGTCGTAATAGTGCTCACTGTTCCGGAAAATCATGCACCACCACCAGCCTTTCTCTGTTTTTTTTACTCCTTCACGTCTTCCCCCGATCCCCGCCGGAAAACGCTGCTTTGCCTATCTTGCACACAAATCAAACAAACAATTTACCTTTTAGGTAAGCGATGCGGTAAAAAAATAAGCGTTGTCAGCCGACCCTGGAACCCGCTGGTTCCAGGGCTTTCCGCGGTCTCGTCCCGGAGAGTGTCTGGATTATAATCCGGATTTTCCGGTCTGTCAATACCAAAAATGCAAAAATATTTTTGCAAATTCTTGACAAAAAGGTAAAACAGGTTTAGCATATGCTGCGGAGGTGTGTATACATGACGGTTGGAGAATATATCCAGTCTGCCCGGCTGGAGCGCGGCCTGACGCAGACGGAGCTGGGAGAGAAATGTCACGTCAGCGGCGCCGAAATCTCCAGGCTCGAATCCGGCAAGCGCCGTGCCCCCTCGCCCAGGATGCTGAAGGCCATTGCCGGGGCCCTGGTCATTGACTATGCGCAGCTGATGCATCTGGCCGGTTATATTGAGGAAGTTCACGAAGAGGAAAAGACCTTTGAGCAGGTTTTCCGCAATCAGGACGGGGAGATCGTGGATGTTGTCCGCGGCGTAAAGGAAATGTTCCGGAAAGACGCCGCCTGGGCAAACGTCGCCTATCGTGTTTCCAATGAGCTCAGCGACGCGGACCGCGAGATCCTGACCGGTCTGGCCATGACCTATCTGGAAAAGCGGCGGAAGGAAATTCAGGCGGAAAATGAAAAAAGGGGATAGTTCCGGATCGTTTGATCCCCGGTATTACACGCTGGACAGCCTGAGCGAGTCGAGCCTGTTTATTGTCTGCAATTCTCTGGAACAGTTTTTGGAGGATTACGATATCACGGAGTATCCGGTAGACTGTTTCGCCCTTGTCAAGACCATTCAGCAAGCAAACCGGATCCATCTGGATGTGGAGGTGGAGGAAAAGCTTTCGAAGGCCTTTGATGCTTCCGCCAAGTATTTTCAGGAAGTCAACAGCTATCTGATTATCATGAAGCCCGTCCCCCGGGACTGGCAGAGGCGCTCTTCCTGGCGGCGCTGCAATTTCTCCCTGGCTCATGAGCTTGGGCATATTTTCTGCGGTCATCTGTTCATTTCGAGGGATTTGAAATCTGATGAAATCAAACATAGGGAAGATCTGGAAGCCGATGAGTTTGCCGCCCGCCTCCTGATGCCGGAGCACCTGATCCTCAGCAGTCACTTTTCTTCCTGTGAGGAGCTCTCAAAGAAATTCCTGGTGTCGGATCAGGCCTGCTTCAAGCGGCTCAACAATCTGAAACGGCTGGATCTCCTCCGCCTTTCTGCCCGTGAGGCCCATGAGGTGTGTTCCCGCTGCGGTGCCCCTCGTCTCGACGGCGCTGCATTTTGTTTTACATGCGGGGAGTATAACCGCTATGAATTTGTTTTCAGGAAAGATCCCCCTGCTGCGCCGCCGGCGGTTCAATATCACGGAACGCATTTCTTCTCCTGCCCTTTCTGCGGCAATGCTCATATCCCGGATGATGCGCTCTATTGTATTCAGTGCGGGAAGCCGGTCACGAATCCCTGCCTTCCCGGCCGGCTCCGGGATCAGGCCGGCTTATCCGGTCTGGCTCGTTTGGACCTTCAATCCCGTCACCTGTGTTCCCCGGGCGTCCTGTACTGTCCCGACTGCGGATCCCGGACGCTTTTCGGGGTAAGCGGTGTGGATGATCGCCTGGGTCTGGACGCCGGCGCTTCCGCTGCCTGTGATGAGTCTGCATGGGACAGCAAACCGGCAGAAAAAAGCGATCCCTGCAGAATGAACAGGGACCGCCGTCTGATCAAATGCCTGTACTGCGGCCGGGTCAGGAATGACGCGGACGCACGTTTCTGCACCATGTGCGGAAAGCCCGTCGTCAATGCGTGTACAGGCTGTTCCCATCGGAACATTGCAAAGGCGAGGTACTGTGAAAAATGTGGCCAGATGACTGCCTTCATGGCCGCCGGGCTTCTTCCCGTTTCGGGTGAATACCATCTCCCTCCGGCGCTGCCCGAAGGGGAATACACCCGGGCAAAGCGGTTTGAGGATAAGCGCAGACAGGAGCGCGTAGACAGGGACAGGAGATTAAAGGAGCTGTGGAAACAATATGAGTGATGAATATGATGATCTCTATGGTTCACAAAGCAGATCCTGGGTATGTCCTTTGTGTTCCGCCGAAAACACCAAGGATGAGAAAACCTGCAGATTCTGCCGCCTGCCTTCCCGGAATGAATGCACAAAGTCCAGGCATACCGTCGGGAAAAGGGACCATTTCTGCAAATTCTGCGGTTCCGCAACCGTCTATTTTGAATCCGCCGTCTTTGACCCGCAGGAAAGAGCCCTGGCAAAAAAGGCATGCAAAGCAACATTTTCCTACTGGCGAAAGCAGGGCGTCCGGTATATGAATATCGAAGATGAATATGAATACTCTCAGCAGCTGATTCGTTACGGGGAAATTGTTGATTAGGGTGTCAAAGGAAACGCGGGGAGGGAATCCGGCGCTGTCGTTTTACACAAAAAGAGCAGGAAAAACGATTCTGCAATCTGGGATGTGTTGCCTGTATCTTTTTCATACAAGAGTGCAGAGAAGCTATTATTCTCTCAGCCTGAACATTTCTGCTGACTCTGCAAAAGCCCTTGTCGGTAAGACATTCATAACGATGATTCTGGAGTAAGGCGAATCTCGTATACAGGAAACGTACAAAAGTCATTTAAGCATTGCAACACAACACTTTTAGTTCCTCTGGCGGAGGGGCTCATTTCATTGACACGTAATAGAAGAAATTGTACAATAATCTGTGTATATGCTCGGGCATTCGTATACCCTTTTGAGACCTTTACATGGTTTGCTTCAGGTGGCTTGCCGGAACAAACGATGCGCTGAAAAAGCGAAGCGAAGAGCGCTTTGCATGGCGGAGCTGTGCATAAATGTATTCCAGATAGCAAAGGAAATCAAACATGAGCGATAACAAAGTATCTCCTGACCAGGCCTTCCATGACCTGACACTGGCCATGATATACCTTACCCGTTTCAAAGAAAAAGGCCGTCTCAGGTCCGAAAACCAGCTTTTCCACGCCTGGAAGTCTTATGATTGGGACACCCTTGATAAACTCAGTGAAGAGGAACTCATCATTGATCGCCACGGCAACAAGAGCCTCTACCTCACCGAAGAAGGCGAACAAAAAGCCAAAGAGATCCTGGAGCAATATGGCATCAGAGATTGGGAGTAGTAAAAGATACGACAAAGAACTGACAAGGGGAACCGATACATGAAGCATTCCTCCGATAAGAAAGTCTATGTCTATGATATCCAGGACGAAGAAGGTACACCTCTCGAACTCCTGAATATCCAGACCTTTAAGGACGGAAAACTGGACCGAGTCACAACCTTCATTGGCAGGCATGACCGGGACGAATATGTACAGGTCGCAAATGCGCAGGGCCTCACCTCTCCGGGCGTGTTCTTCAAATATTCCTCGTATGTCCGCGAACAGGAAAGCATGCTGCCGATCTACCTTGACTGCTACCGGCAAAACCTTCACGGTCATATTTACTCCAAAGACGGTGGAAGATATTACCTTCTTCAGGAATAAAGAACGACAGACAACACAAAAAAACTAAAATGCAAAGGAGGCTTCATGTATGTGCCGGATAGCCATAGAAATACCGAACGAAGTATTATACGATACCCGAATGAACCAACAGGAAGCCAATGCTTTTGCCAGAAAAGCTGTAGCCCTCTGCTACTATGTCCAGAACGGCGTTTCTCTGGGCTATTGTGCCCAGATCGCCGGCATGAGCAAAGAGGCTTTTATCCGCTACCTCGGAGAACACAATGTTTCTATCTTCCATTATGACGATGAAAATGAATTCAACGAGGAGTTGGCCAATGCGTAAGGTAATTGTCAACACAACACCGTTGATTGCGCTGGCAGACATCGGACAGCTTGATTTGCTTCATCAATTGTATGGAAAAATCTTGATCCCCGATGCGGTAATGAACGAGATTGAGAGCGAACCGGCAAAAACACTGGTAACAAATGCTCAATGGATCGGGAAGAAGAGTATATCCTACCCGGACCGTAAAAGTCTGTTTAAAGCGAGACTGCATTCCGGTGAAGTAGAAGTCATCATCCTGGCAGAGGAAGAGGAAGCCGACCTCATTATCATGGATGACAACACCGCAAAGAAGACTGCCAAATATCTCGGCTATAAAGTAACGGGAACCCTGGGGATCCTGCTCAAAGCAAAACAGGAGAAGAAAATCGAAGCAGAAAAACCATTCCTGGAATCGCTAACTGATAATGGTTTTTATGTAGATGAAGCAATCAAGAAGACAATTCTTAAGATTGCAGGAGAATAAAAAAGCAGATCAAAGGACTTACCATTGATAACCAATGACAAACTACAAAAAAAGATGGATTTAGAAAAACGGTAATGAAGAACAAATTGACTCACAACGTCTTTAGTCCATGGAGGGAGAAAGAGTGTATATTGAGGAACTTCATTACATCAATGTAGGACCAATAGGAAGAGCAGACATTATCCTGCTAGATAAAATTGATGCAAAACCGAAACCGATAATATTTGTTGGTAAAAATGGCAGCGGAAAATCGATCCTGCTTTCAAACATTGTTGATTGCTTTTATGAAATAGCAAGAAAGAAATATAATAACGTTGTCCAATACAGGGATGATGGCTGATATCAATATTACAAAATCATAACTCATCAACAAATAAAAATTGGTGAGAATGAAATGTTCTCACACATCAAATTCAGACAGGATAATGAGCAATACGAATACATATATAAAAGATCGCAAAAGTCAAAACAAGAATATACTAAACACAGCAATTCGGTAAATTAGGTACACAGAGCATCTGGCAGCACTCATCCCCCAACCCTATCGAACAGCCTTCAATCCTTTGAATTTCGACACTTTTTCCTTTCGAAAAAGTGTTGCTTTTTCTCTCATTTCGTGATAGAATTTAGGTGTGCATTAGGTGGTTGGGAGGTTCACGAAATGGGCAAGTATTCAGTGCCGGAATCCATCCGTCAGATGAAACCGAAAGGTACCATGGTCAAGTGTATTTCAGGTCATTACTACGTCTATGAATATTCTACTGTGACCGGTGCAGATGGCAAACGTCATACCGAAATGGGAAAAGCAATCGGAAGTATCCGTGAGGGAATCGGCTTTATTCCCAACAGTAACTTTGCATGTGATACGGAGATTACTTCTCTGGAATTCGGAGAATATGCTGTTACTCTGGCGAATTCCGGGAATACGCTTGCATTGCTCCGGGAATGCTTTAATCCCGAAGATGCTGCACGGATCTATTCCGTTGCGGTGATCCATTTCGTACAAGGATTTACCTACCTCAAAGGCATCAAAGATTACTATGACATGAGCATCCTCTCCTTACGGTTCCCTGGTCTGAAGATGGGATATGAATCCCTGACCAATCTGTATGACACCTTGGGCCGGCGTCAGATGAACGTGCTGAAAATGGAGCAGCGTCTTGTCGAACAGTCGTCACACGAGACTGCCATTGACGGTCATGTCATTGGATGCGAGTCCAGTGAAAACGATCTGGCGGAAAAGGGATATAAATTCAAGAAACTTGGCGAGGAACAAGTCAATCTGCTCATGGCCTATGACGTCAATACCGGAGTCCCGTTGGTATCCCGGATCTATGAGGGAGCCAGCAATGATAAGGTCAGTGTCAAAGATTTTGTTGATCAAGTCGAGATGAAAGATATGCTTTTCATCGTTGATCGTGGATTCTTCAGCAATGATAACATCAGTCTGTTCTCAAGCAACGGAAACGAATATATTATTCCGTTGGCCAAGAACCAGGACGGTTGCAAGAAGGCCGTTCACAGTCTGGAAATGCATGACCGGTTTCTTTACCAGAAAGGAAAGAAAGCTGCCGTCGTAGAATACAAGGATGAAATCATTGATGGATACCGTGTGCTGACCTTCCGGGATCTGAACGAAGCAGCCACAGAACAGCAAAATTATCTCCGGCATATAGCACTGGGTCATAAAGCCTACACGCAGGAAGGTTTTGAGAAGCAGAAATACTTTATGGGCGTAACTGTTCTCCAAACCAGTCTGGAAGAAAAAACACCAGAAGAAATCTACTGCCTTTACAAAAAGCGCTGGAAACTGGAAACCTTCTACAACTACTTCAAGAACAAGGCCAATTATGCATCACTCCACGCGGAAGATTACTACAAGACGCAAGGATTAGCATTCATCATGCTGGTCGCTGCATTGATCCACCAGGAAGTGGAGAAAGCGACCAAGAATATCGACGGAAAAAGCCTGGATGATTGTCTACTGGATGCTCGCATGGTGAAAGCTCACAAGCGGCACGGAATCTGGAAGCTCTGCAACTGTCTGAAAAAGCAAGTAACCTTGTTCTCGCAGTTGAATACGGAGTTGAAAGTGATCTGATTCGGTGACTACCTAAAAATCCGAATTGTTGTG
>OMYT01000151.1 GCA_900315315.1 uncultured Eubacteriales bacterium
GTTCTCCGAAACTTTTACCCTGAATGTCCGGGCGGAAACGAATACGGACCGGAAGTCAGAAGAGCCTTCCTCCCGGCAGGACAGCCGGAAACGGGAAGAGACTGGCTCCGCCTTCCTCCGCATGTCCTCCGGCGGACGGTTTTCACGGCCGACCTCGGTGCAGGTCGCAGAAGACTGGGACGCGGAATATATCATCCCGGTGAAGAAGGAGAACAGGGCCCTGCCGCTGCTGCGGCAGCTGCTGGGGGAACTGAGCCCGGCGGCCCGGGCGAGTCTGACGGGGGGAGCCGGAAGCGTCGGGACGGCAGTGCTGTCTGCCGCGGTACCGGGCGGGAATGTGACGCAGAATAACCAGAATGTGAGCGCACCGGTGACGATTAATGTGAATGCGAT
Source organism: uncultured Eubacteriales bacterium (assembly GCA_900315315.1). Taxonomy (GTDB): domain Bacteria; phylum Bacillota; class Clostridia; order Christensenellales; family Aristaeellaceae; genus Aristaeella. The sequence continues at coordinate 394 of OMYT01000151.1, forward strand.
GGGGAGTAACGCCGAAGCGATTGGCCAAACCATTTACAACACGGCGGAACGCTACCTGCTGCGAACACTGAAATCCCCTTGCTAACCTTCGTGTCATCCCGAGGTTTGGAAGGAAAAGCAATGCCACAGTCTACCGCCTACATCATCTCCTCCGGCATCGACTATACCTACCGTTTCTGCGGCGTGACGGAGATCGAGTACAACTTTGCTTTGAACATTGATGCGGATACTTCCCAGGGCGGGGATATCATCAACGGAGCCCGGCGACTTCCGAACCAGATCCGGCTTTCCGTGGTGGAGACAGACGTTGCTTCCCAGCCCGGCTGGGCGGCTTCCATGCTTGCGGCGCTGGATTCGATCCGGCGGAACCGGGTGCTGTGCAGGGTCGTCACCTCGATGGGCAGTTGGGAAAATATGCTGCTTTCGGAGATCACGGCTACCCAGGACGAGGCCAACCAGTACGGCTGGGCCGGGGATATTGTGTTTATGCAGTATATCCCGAGGAGCGAGCAGTACTATACCGATACCTCATAACTCCTCCACCAAGAAAAACACCGGGACTAAGGCCGCGGCGAGCACGGTGAGCAGCGCTGCCGCTTCCGCTGTCAGCGGTGCGCTGGCGACGGTGCTTGGGAGGGCCGGCATCAGAGTGAAGAGTGAAGAGTGAAGAGTGGAGAGTTTTTTTCAGAGTGAAGAGTGAAGAGTGGAGAGTGAAGAGTTTTTTTCAGAGTGAAGAGTGGAGAGTGAAGAGTGAAGAGTGGAGAGTGGAGATAATGACTTATGCGATTTTGCCTTTGACCGAAGATCCGTGGCAGGTGTTTACGCTCGATCTGACGATCGACGGGGAGGCATTCCACGCGCAGATTGAGATCCGGTACCTGCCGGCGCCGGATCAGTGGTATTTGAGCATCTGGGATCATGCTGCGGGAGAAATGCTGGTGAACCAGATCCCGCTGATCTGTTCGTATGAGCAGCTGAACGATCTGCTGCTTCCGTTCCGGCATCTGCGGGACGGGAAGGGAATGGGATCGCTTTTCTGCCTACGAAATACGGACCTGCCGAAGACGGCTGATCCGGCAAAGGGGAATCTGACGGAGTTTCAGGTTTTGTTCGGGGATACGTTTAATGAATAATCAGATGAATCGCACGCTCACAATCCTGGCGGACGGTGAGCCGGTCACCGGCTATGCCCGGGCACGGCTGATCGGAGCGGAACGGATGGGATTGTATCCGTCTCTGTTTATGTTGCATTTGTGGAATGTGGCGGAGGAGGACTATCTGGCACTGTCCCGGAGCCGGGAAGTGATGGTTTTGCATGATGATGTGGTACTGGTCTCGGGATCTGTGTCGGATGCATTCCGCTCCAGGGGGAAAAGTGGCACTGAGGCACATGTGGCGATTGCGCCTGGGCTGAAGCTCTGGGAGGCAGCGGTAACCCTGGATGTGGAGGCAGGAGTGACAATGTCAGAGACGGCCCGGCGGTTGCTGGAGGCTTCCGGGACCGGAATTACGCTGCTTTCTTTCCCGGGAGAGGATCCGGTGACCACTCGCGGCCAGGCGTTCTATGGCCGTGCGGCGGAGTGCATCGAGGAAGCGTTGGGAAAGGCCGGAGCCAGGTGTTGCCTGGTACCCTCCGGCCTGTGTGTGGTTCCGAAGGAAGGGCTGCCGGTTTCGATGGTGCTGACCGAAGAGGATCTGACAGATGTGCCGTCCTTCAACTGCGGCGGAGATATGGTCCTGCGGACCGGCCCGGCCGGGTGGACGCTCGGGAAAGGTGTCGAAGTGCGGTATGGGGGAACGGTGAACCGGGGGCTGATTACGGAACGGATGATCAATCTCGATACCGGGGACGGATCGTGGCGTGTTGAACTTATCGTTCAGAGTGCAGAGTGAAGAGTGGAAAGTGGAGATGGATTATGAAGAGATCAGGGCACTGAAGCAGGATATTATGGCTTCGATGCACTGTGCACTGCCGGGGACTATAGTGTCGTTTGATGCGGAGGCGCAGACGGCGGTGATTCAGCCGGCAGTTTCTCGGAATGGTGTTCAGATGCCGCAGCTTCGGGATGTTCCGGTGTTTATGCCGGTTTCATTTGAGGTGAATGAAGGCGATGCTTGCCTGGTGGTTTTCGCCGACTGCGATATTGATGCGTGGTTTGAAACCGGAGAGGCGGAAGTGCCTGCATCCGGAAGAATGCATTCCCTGTCTGACGGGTTTGCTTTTGTCGGTTTCAGGACGAGGGGGATTCGCTCCTGTTTTGGGGTTTAATCTGATTGCGAAGGAGATCCCTCCACTTCGGTCGGGATGACACGTGGGTGGTCGGGATGACAAGACAAGGAGCGTGATTGGTTGAAGTTAAGACCTGTAGATCAGAACGGGGATGTATTGCCGGTGCTGCATGCGTCAGATCTGCTTTCCGGGACTTTAGCGGTGGCGAAGCTGGTCGAGGATCGGCTGAATCTTTACTCCGGGGACTGGTGGGAGAATCCTTCCTGGGGAAATGAGATCCTGAGGATGCTGCAGGAAGGCAGACTGACGGAAGCGGATGCGCAGAGCCTGTCGACGTATCTGGCAGGGTATGTCAGAAGCACTTCCGGTGTTAAGGAAGTGCAGGATGAGAAATGGAGCCTGGAGGGAGGGCGGTTTTCGTGGGGGTGTACGGTAATTACGGAGTACGGGAAGGCAGAGGTTGAATATGAGGCTTAATGAGCGGGGCGGAACAAGCTGCTTTTGGGAATTTGGAGGAGGGAGATCTCTCCACGCAGGCGCAAAGCGCCTTTGGTCGAGATGACACGTAGATTGGAGGTGCCGTTATGGCATATTTTGCGCCGTATATTGACGGGACTGGCCTGCACATGCCAACGTATGAGGAACGGCTGGAGGATCTGGTTTCGGCTTACCGGTCGATTTTTGGGGTTGATGCAGAACTGTCGGAGAGTGTTCCGGATTATCAGCTGCTTTCAGTGTTTGCGAAGGCTTTGGACGATACTTCGGGCTTGGTTTTGCAGGCGTTTAATTCCCGGAATCCTTTGTATGCTTCCGGGCAGGCTTTGGATCTGCTTCTGCCGATGTACGGGCTTTCGCGGGCTTCCGGCGAGGACGATGCTACTGCCCGGGGTCGGATCTCGG
>OMYT01000084.1 GCA_900315315.1 uncultured Eubacteriales bacterium
GGCCGGGGCGTCCTCGCCTCCGGGATCTGGCGCGGGGCGGACACCGGCCCGCTCTCCGCCGGGGACACCGTCGAGAACGGCTTCGCCCTCTGGGCGGACTCCTACGACGACCAGCCCGACGCGGACCGGGCGGCGCATAAGGCCGTCCCGATCCAGGTCGGACTGGTCCTGGCGGGGAGTATTGAGAGTATTGTCATTACCGTGAATGTAATGGTTTAAAAACATTTTGTTCGCCTTGACCTGCTCAGGCTGTATGCTATAATGGTTTTGGGTGGGGAGAACACGCGGAGCTTACACCTGCTGGACGAAAGAAAGGCAGGTGGTGCCCATGAGCGCTTATGAGATCGTAATGATCTGTATTGCTGCAATTGGACTCTTGCTGAAAATGATTAGTGTCATAATGGACCACAATCATAAACCGTAAGCAATGAAAAGCCACCGCGTGTGCAAACGCGGTGGCTTTGTGACTAATCACCAGTAGGTGAATAGCGCCGGGACCACAATCTCCCTGCCTTTATTATATGCGAAACAGCCTCCATGTCAAGGGAATGCATGGAGGTTTTGTTATGGCCTACAACGTTTATTCTCTCCCGGACTGCAAGTCAGTCCTGTATCATCCGGACGTGGGCACCGCCAACCTGCATCAGTGCGGGATGGGGAAGATCGTCGTCTCTGCGGCGGGGGATCTGACTTCCCATACGACCACGGCGGACGGGTATATCGTCGTGAACAAACTGAAGACCTCCAACGGGACGATTACCCTGGAGGTGCCGCAGAACAGCATCGGGGACGACTTCCTGCGCCGGTGGGCCCGGTGGGCCCGGTCGACGGCCTCGCCGAACCGGATCGCCCTGGGGACGCTGACGATCTATGACGCCGTCGCCGGCTTCACGGTCGTCTGCACCGGGGTCAGCCTGCAAAAAGTGCCTGACCGGACGTTCGACCGGACAGGCACCAATCTGACCTATACCCTGCTCGCGACGACGATTACGGAGCAGTAGGATTCTTATTATTCAACGAGCTTATCACAAACTTTGTCAGAGCAATCAATGGCACACCAACTGCTTCCATCTCCGCCTGCAACAGCTTCCAGCTGATCCGGGGACAGTTCATATCCGGCTTCCTTTGCCAGGGCCAGGAGTTCTTCCGGAGTCTGTACTGCTTCAATCTTTTGCTTCTGTTCGTCGGTCAGGGTGGAAAGGATATTCTCGGGAATGTTCATAGAGCGATCCTCCTTATACGCAGTTTATTCTGTGTTCACTGGGTTCATATTACAATAAAAGGACAGGAAATACAACATGCGAATCATCACCAAAGATATTCAATTGACCATCGACGGCAGCCCGCAGGGCTTCCGCCTGACAAAGCCGGATGCGTTCTCCGGCGTGGAGATTTTGAGGCTACTGCTCAGGCTGCAGGACGCCTGGCCGGACGAGAATCCTTCCGTCCTGGATCTTATTACATCTCTGTCCGGGGAGGAACTCCGCTCCGTCATGACCTCCTGCCTGAATCATGTGTCGGTGCTGCTGCCGGCAGGGCCGAACCCGGTCATGACCGGATCCGAATGGGGCTATCCGGAGCTGAAGCACGACACCGTTTCCTGTATGAAGCTGGTGCTGGAGGAGATCGCCTGGACGCTGGAAGGTTTTTTCGGAGACGGCGGACGGACTGCTCCGCCCGCCGATGCGACTACGTCCCCGTAACCTGCCCTAATATCGATGAGTTCCTGTTCCTGCCGGTAGCCCTGGGATACTGGAAACAGCACGAACTCTGGGACGGGACCTATACCCTGGATGACCTGCTAGATATCGCAGAGCTTGCGGAAGTCAGGAGGGAAAACGAAGAAAGGGCGGCCGAAGCCGCCCGGGGTTAAAAAGGAGTTCAGGCCGCAGTGCTGCTCTTTTCGTTCACGAAGAACGGGCGGCAGAGGCCGAACAGCCTGACCAGCGCCGGGGCTGTGGTAAGCCCCTTGGCGATGGAAACGCTGAACCATCCGGCGTTGTTGCGTTCGTACAGCTCACGGCTGGCGACGGATGCAAACACTTCGTAGGGGATTTCACCCACGGCCCGGATCTCGGCGGCTTTCTTTGCCGCGTTGTACTTCAGCTCGTTCTCCTCCAGGTCGAACACGTTGTACAGTCCGGCCATGAAACCGGAGATGTTCAGCAGTCCGTTGGCGAAGCAGTTGAAGTGCGCCTCGGTGACGGGGCTGTAATAGCTGTCCGTCGTGCCGTCCTCCATAATGCCGGTGAGGGTGACCTCCGTCAGCTTTCCGCCGGCGAGTTTGGCAAACCTGTGGCCAATGAGTTCCGGCGCCTGGCTTGTGGAATGGATCGCCACGAACCGGCGGTCCGTCAGGTCAAAGAATGCGTGCTCCATAACGACACCCACGTCGATGCCGTCTGAGAAGCTGACGCGCAGGACCGGCGCCTCCTCATTCACGCGATGGAAGAAGGTGATCCCGGCTTCGGACAGGCAGCCCCGGTCGAAGTCCCAGATCATGAGGCGATCTGTATCCTGCAGTTCATCTACCCGTTTTTCCGATCCGTCCGCCAGGGTGATCAGAGTATCGGGAGTGATGCAGCCTCCCCAGCAGCAGCCAGGATCAGGATCATATCCACCGCCGTAGCCGCCCGCGACCTGCTCCAGCATCTCCGGAGCGATTTCCCGGGCAGGGAGGGTCTTCAGCTGCTCAAAAGCCGCTTCTGCGCTGATGTCCGCGCCCTGGGCCTTTGCGTATTCCTCAAAGAGCTGGGTCATGGTTTTTCCGGATTCTTTGTTCTCTGCCACATAAGCGTTGAACTTTGCAGCAGATTCATTGGTGATGATAAAGCTCTTCTTCATTTTCGTTTCCTCCCTTCGCGCTTTCGCGTTGCTTTCTTTGTTGCACCGGAGCTTTCTGCTTCGGTCACACATTAATACGAAGGATCAGACAGAGTGGCAGAATTTTTTAATATATATTCCAGATATGCTTTGTATCTTTCAACGATAGAGGGAGATGTGATCAATTCCCGTGCTTTGTTCTTTGTAAAGAAAGCAGAGTCTGAGTTTTCGTCAGAAGGATGTGGTGCTCCGCATTTTGCCATGCATATAAAGTCGAGCAAATGGAGCGCACGCTTATGATCCTGGCGGGCGGACAGCCGGTCCATCGGCCTGTACCATACCAGCGGCCTGAGTACATCGAGTCAGGCGTATATGGCCATGATGTCGCTGACCCATCCGGTAAATTCGGAGTATAAAATGTCTGCGATGGACGAAGCTGCGTAAAACGGAATGGGACGGACGAAAAAAAACAAAAAGTTGACACAAAAAAAACAAAATTTAACACGAATTTATTGCCCTGCATAACAAATATTTGGTAAAATCTATCAGACAAACGGGAAAGAACAGGCTTGGGAGTGAAGGCAATGAAGAAGAAGCATCTGATCTTCTGCGCTGGCTTAATAATGATCCTTTTGCTGCTGCTCTGCCAGGCAGTTGCCGCACAGGCAGATACGCCGCAGCCGTCCAAATCTGCAGACGAATGGGCAAGCGAAGGATATACCGTCATTTATCTGGAGGATGCATCCGGGCCGGACGAAACTGACGGACAGCTCATAGGCGGCTTTTTTGTCCTGAGAAAAGATATTAACTATCTGACGAAAAAACCAAGCAGCGAAAATGCCGTCAACGGAAACAGTTTCACCCGCTCCGCGTTTACGACAGTGCAGACGGGGAATGGCAACAACGCGAATATGTACTGCCTTCAGTCCGGAGACAGGTATTATTTCGGCCATATTGATACAGAGGCAAACGGGGATACCATCGTTCTGAAGGATATGGTCAGCATAAACAATTGCCAGTATTCCCCGAATGTAACTCCCTATACCGTCGGTGCATGGATTGATTGGCGAGCTAAATTCAAGGCGGATATCCCGGGCGTCCCGTTCTTCGGCGAAGGCTATCTCCAGATTTTTCTGGATCACTATTCTCATGATCCGGGACCGTGGTCACCGACAGAGCATACCATTGAATACTATAACAGCCTCCATTTTGACGAGATCGGGGTAAAGTCAGAAGATGTAATCACCGAACAATACGATGTAGGTATCTACAGCATCGAGCGATTTGTCAGCGCTCTCCGTCTGAGACTCACACTGCAGCATTACTGGGGGGAGCTTGCTTTTGACGCGGATGCCCTTATGGGAGTGGAAGTCCTTTTTAAAAGTTATGGGCCGGTCTTCTGGGACTGGAAAGCCATTCCGCATCCTAAAAACGGTTTTACGATCAACAAAGTCAGCAAGGCGAACTCATACGGAGACATCACGCTTGCTCTTAACCTCGGACCCAAAGTTTCCGCTGAATGGTTGCTGATCCAGGATCTGGAACTGGACGTGGATGTATTCGGCGTCCTGTTGGTCGGTGAATATTCCGGGCATGATTTAGAACCGCCGGTTGAAAAAACAACATATCATCTATGCACAAACTGTGCCGACGAATCGCTCCAGGGGATCATGGGGCCGCTGAAGCTCATCATCGACCTGGTGGGTTCGGATCCCCAAACCCTTATAGATACGGGCCCTGTTTATCTGGGTGAATACTATCACTTCTATTACAGCGAGGAATACGATGAAAGCGGTGAAGGTACCTGCCCCCACCGGGCATATCATACGCGGGTGAATGTAACAGATTCGACTAATTCCAGTCCGCTGTCGAACGTCAACGTATCCTTCCATCCCGACTCCTTTGACTGTTCCCCCTATAACAAGGGAACCACCGGTTTGGACGGTATCGTTGATCTGTATATGAAGCCCGGGGAGGATTACTACGTCATCGCGGAGCTGGAAAGCCCCCTGGATCCGGAACAGGTCATCAGAAAAGAAAGAATGATGCACAAGGGGGAAACCGCGGATACTGTCGACATTGCCCTGGATATTCCGGTAAAAACCGTATACTTTAAAAATTCCCAGACCGGGGAAGCGACGGACTGGCCGGATGATATCAGCTTCTCGCCCTTCCTCTCCAAGGGGGTTAACCTGCCGGAAAAGATCCCGATGCTTTCAGGGCGACAGTTTACCGGCTGGAATACCAAAGAGGACGGAAGCGGGACGACCTACGCGCCGGGTACGACGCTTACGCTGGAGGATGATCTGACGCTCTGGGCCCAGTGGGTTACAGCGGGTGACGACTGGTATGTGATCTACAACGCCAACGGCGGGACGAAGGCGCCCAAGCCGGAGATTGTCCGACGCGGGCAGGACGCTGCGCTGACCAGGGAACTCCCCGAAGCCGGGAAGATGATCTTTAAAGGCTGGACGCCGGATCTGCATACCATGGATCCCCTCTATCAGCCCGGGGATACGCTGCCCTATGACAGCAGCAAAAACGTCGTGGTTCTCTACGCTGTATGGGACCTGTCTCCTGTCCCGCAGCCAATCCATATTTCCTTTGAGGCCAATGGCGCAGAGGGGGCAGAGCTGCCCCCGGACGTCTGGATGGAGCAGAACAGCTGGTATCAGATGCCGTACGCCGTTGCTCCCGTTGGCAAAGCTTATGCTTTCAAGGGCTGGAGCGAGGATCCGGGCAACGCGGATCCGGAATTCAAGGCTGGAAAATCGTATTACTTCTACAAGGATACGACGCTCTACGCCATCTGGGATGATAAGGACGTAATGACACTGTCGTTCCTGGATTCGCTTCCGGGCAGCGCTTCAAACATGCCGAAACAGATCGTCATCATGCCTTCTATGTCGCGCTACGTAAAGATTCCGGGCCAGATTCCGGAGAAGAGCGGCCGGGTTTTCACAGGCTGGAATACCGAGCGTCAAGGGCACGGTACAAAATATGCTCCAGGCTCGGTGATTACTCTCTGGAAGGACACCGCGCTCTGGGCGCAGTGGGAGGAAGCCGGTGACAGCTGGTATGTGATCTATGACGCCAACGGCGGAACCAAAGCGCCCGGCGCGCAGATTATCCCCAGGGGCAAAGACGCCGTACTGACCAGCGTGGCGGCCGAAAGTCCGAGCATGACTTTCAAGGGCTGGGCAACGGATCGGCAAGCAGCTGCGCCTGAGTATCAGCCCGGAGATACACTGAAGTATGACAGCGGAAAGAATTACGTTGTGCTTTACGCTCTGTGGGAGCTGGATCCGGCGCAACGACCGGTTGTCATTTCCTTCGACGCGAATGGCGGCCTCCCGGATACGGTGCCAAAGACGATTTCTGCACCGCAGAAAACATGGGTGCAATTACCCGGGCAGGAGCCTTCCTGGGACGCGCAACATGACTTCCTGGGCTGGGCAGCCGATCCGAAGGCGTCAGAGCCGCAGTGGAAAGCCGGTGATACGGTGCTCTTTGATCAGGATACGAAGCTCTATGCGATCTGGCATGCCCATTATAAGGTGATTGAAGGCGCCGGTTCCGTCTGGACCAAGGGCAGCGGAAAGACGCAGCGCTTTGTTGCCGACGGCAACGTGAAATATTTTGAGGAACTCAGGGTGGACGGACGGCCGTTCAACGAAGGGGTGCACATTTCCTCCGGCAGCACGATTGCGGATATCAGCGCAAGCGCCATGGAAAAGCTTTCCGTCGGTTCCCATACCGTCACGTTCATTTATAAAGACGGGATGGCCGGGGCATCCTTTACCGTGCAGAAAAAGGTGCCTCAGACCGGAGATGCCGGAAATCCGGCGCTGTGGCTGATCCTAACCGTGCTGGGAATCGCGGGACTTGTTCTGCCGGGCATGCTGGCACGCATCGCAAGGAGAAAGCAGTAAAGAGAAAAAAGAAGCTAAACGGAACGTAATCAATATTCGCTTCTCAGCGGCGAGAAAAGACCGGAGTAAAACAGAAAAAACGAACGAGACAGGAAAGAAAACTCTATGATATTATAAAATTAGAAGGAGAAAATGAGAAGCAGCTCCGGGACCCGGTAAAAGAGCCCCGGAGTTTTCTTCTGCCCCGGAAGACGAATATTAATTCAGAATTCAGAATTCAGATTCCGGACCTGAGGGAGCAGACGTATTTTTGCTGAACAGAAGGGAAGTGAATTCTACGGAGCCAGATCATAAGCGACATCTCAAACGCCTTGTACGGTCACGGGCTGCAGATCGTGTCGGAATCGCAGACGCATCTTTCAACGAACCTGTGGACATCGCCCATACAGGATGGAACCGGAAAGTGATAAAATTCCGAGGTGCGAAATGAGACAGATTACAAAGGATATTCAGATTACCATCGACGGCAGCCCTCAGGGCTTCCGCCTGACAAAACCGGACGCGTTTTCCGGGGTGGAGAGTTTTTTTTAGAGTGAAGAGTGAAGAGTGGAGAGTGGAGATATATGCGGATTATTACGAAGGATATTACGCTCATGATTGACGGTAATCAGCGCTGCGGCTGCAGGATCAGCGGCCTGACGAGAACCCTTCGGTTCTCGACCTCATCACTTCTCTCTCTGCCGACGAGCTCCGCTCCGTCATGACCTCCTGCCTGAACCACACCGAGGTCCTGCTGCCGACAGGGCCACATCCGGTCATGACCGGATCCGAGTGGGGCTATCCGGAGCTGAAGCACGATACTGTCAGCTGCATGAAACTGGTGCTGGAGGAGATCACCTGGGCGCTGGAAGGTTTTTTCGGAGACGGCGGGCCGGATTCCCAGCCCGCCGATGCGACTACGTCCCCGTAACCTGCC
>OMYT01000186.1 GCA_900315315.1 uncultured Eubacteriales bacterium
CTCCACCACGGAAAGCCGGATCTGGTTCGGAAGTCGCCGGGCTCCGTTGATGATATCCCCGCCCTGAGAGGTATCCGCGTCGATGTTCAGGGCAAAGTTGTACTCGATCTCGGTCACGCCGCAGAAACGGTAGGTATAATCGATGCCGGAAGCGATGATGTAAGCGGTGGACTGTGGCATCAGGAAAAAGCTCCCTTCATGGTACGCAGCAAATAACGTTCTGCCGTGTTATAAATCGTCTCCCCGATCTGCTCCGCATTACTCCCCATCGCGTTCACATTAATCGTCACCGGTGCGCTGACGTTCTGGTTATTGTAGACCGGAGATCCCTCGACTGCAGTCGGGATGACATGGGAGCCGGTCGGGATGGCACTCCCCCCCGTCAGACTCGCCCTGGCCGCCGGGCTCAGCTCCCCCAGCAGCTGCCGAAGCAGTGGCAGGGCCCGGTTCTCCTTCTTTACCGGGATAATATATTCCGCGTCCCCGTCTTCCGCCACCTGCACCGAAGTCGGCCTCGAAAACCGACCGCCGGAGGACATCCGCAGGAAAGCCGACCCGGTATCGTCCCGGTTCCGGCTGTCAGTCCGGGAATCTTTCTTCCCGTCCCCGTCATCCGTGTTGGTGCTGGCCCGCACATTGATCGTGAACGTCTCTGAAAACAAACTCCGCACGTTCTCCAGTGCCGTCCGGGCCGCGGACACAATCCCGGAAGCATTCGCCGCCAGCGGAATCTCCTTCTTCGCCTCTGCCGTAAACCCCGCGATCTCCTTCTTCGGCTCCGTCATGTTCAGCCCGCTGACACCTTCCGCCGCAGCGTTGAAGGAAGCCGCCAGGTTGTCCCCCAGCGTCTTGTTCTCCGTCAGGATCTGCTGCAGGCGGCTCACGCCGGATTCATCAATGTCGACGCCGAAGGACGCCAGGAATTCCTGATCTGCCAAGACACCTCACCTCGATCCATGAACCTTGTAAGAAATATTCTTTTATGTTTCTTGTGTATGTAACCATTCCATGATAGAATAAAAACAGAAGAACAAAGCAAGAGGGACCGAACCAAACAGAAAGCGAGTGATACCAATGGGATTCGGTGCCAAATTCCGGGAACTGAGAGAAAGCCGTGGACTTTCCATGGCTGCCGCCGATGAGGCGTTTGGTCTGACACGCGGGACGTGCAGCAACTGGGAAAACGGATTCAGTGAACCGGAAGAAGAACTCCTTGAAGACATTGCAGGATACTTCGGTGTCCGACTACTTGACCTGACCGAGGAGGCCTGACGGCCTCCTTTTTCTGCACTCAGATCAATTAAGCCGCGTTTCCATTGCTCTATATTCATTTTCTTTCCTGACTTCCGCCAGCTCCGCGATATCCAGCAGGTCATCCAGGGTATAGGTTCCGTCCCAGAGTTCATGCTGCTTCCACATCCCCGCCGCTACCGGGAGGAAGAGGAACCCGTCGATGTTCGGGCACTCGGCCGGGACGTAGTCGCATCGGCGGGCGGAGCATTCCGTCCGCCGTCTCCGAAAAAACCTTCCAGCGCCCAGGTGATCTCCTCCAGGACCAGTTTCATGCAGGAAACCGTATCGTGCTTCAGTTCCGGAAAGCCCCATTCCGATCCGGTCATCACCGGATGCGGCCCTGCCGGCAGCAGCACCGACACATGATTCAGGCAGGAGGTCATGACGGAGCGGAGCTCGTCGGAAGAAAGAGAAGTGATGAGGTCGAGAACCGAAGGGTTCTCGTCAGGCCGCTGATCCTGCAGCCGCAGCAGCAGCCTCAGAATCTCCACCCCGGAGAACGCGTCCCGGAAGGACAGCGGGCTGCCGTCAATCGTGATCTGAATATCCTTTGTGATCTGGCGCATCAAAATTCTCCTTGCATCGAAAAAATACTCAGTATACAATATCGGTCAGAGGCGAAAACATATTGAGATGAGGAGGATCCCATCATGAATATTCCTGAGAACATCCTTAACACACTCACCGAAGAGCAGAAGAAAAAGGTTGTAGCCGCGCAGTCTCCGGAAGAACTCCTTGCCCTGGCAAAGGAAGCCGGATATGAACTATCACCGGATGAACTGGAAGCTGTTTCAGGCGGTTGGTTCGAATGTAAATGCTACGATTATGATCCGAATTGTCCGTTTTTTTTGATTCATTGAAAAGCAAAAGCAAATTCTTCTTACTGATTAGCGCTCACTGCTCCGTAATCGTCGTCGAGAGCAGCGTATAGGTCAGATTGGTGCCTGTCCGGTCGAAGGTTCGGTCAGGCACTTTTTGCAGGCTGACCCCGGTGCACACGACCGTGAACCCGGCGACGGCGTCGTAGATCGTCAGGGTGCCCAGGGCGATCCGGTTCGGCGAAGCGGTCGACCGGGCCCATCTCGCCCAGCGGCGCAGGAAGTCGTCCCCGATGCTGTTCTGCGGCACCTCCAGGGTAATCGTCCCGTTGGTGGTCTTCAGTTTGTTCACGACGATATACCCATCCGCCGTGGTCGTATGGGACGTCAAATCCCCCGCCGCGGAGACCACAATCTTCCCCATTCCGCACTGGTGCAGGTTGGCGGTGCCGACATCCGGGTGATACAAGACGGATTTGCAGTCAGGAAGAGAATAGACGTTGTAGGCCATTTGTCAAACCCCCAGTTATTTTTCAAAATATATACATTGCCTCAGCCAGCCCCGGAAAACAATGGCGGACGTTCTCCTTTATGAACGCCGTGTAAAAAAATATTCTCTTTTTACTGCCAGCACTTTCAAATGGCGCGTATACCCATGTGCATGCCGCAATGCAGCGAATGCAGAAAAGAAAGAATCGTTTTGATTTGAGAAAGGAAATAAAAACCATGAAAAAGATTATTGCCCTGATCCTTGTCCTCGTACTGGCACTGGTTGTATTCTCCTCCTGCGTCAAGAAAGAAGCAGCCAAGGAAGAAACCGCCCAAATAAGCATCACCATCGTCAACAAGACCGGTGAAACCGTCAAGGACCTTTCCCTGAAGGAGCGGATCGGTTCCAAGAAGCAGGCGTTGGACAACGGCACGCTGGCCGACGGCCAGGAAATCACCTTTACCGGCGAGACCGTAGTGGATAACGGTGCTCCCGCCCTTGACTTCTCCTTCGCCCTGGAGAGCGGCAATTCCATGATGACCACCATCACGACCAAGGGAGATAAGATCATTACCCTGAAGGTCGATGCAGATGGCAGCCCCATAGCAGACATCGCCGAAAAGTAATCACACCATCACATTCACGGTAATCACAATCGACTCAATACTCCCCGCCAGCACCAGCCCGACCTGGACCGGCACGGCCTTATGCGCCGCCCGGTCCGCGTCGGGCTGG
>OMYT01000044.1 GCA_900315315.1 uncultured Eubacteriales bacterium
TTCCAATCTGGATGATTTAGATTATCGTCCATAATAAGATTTAATCGTATTTTGGCCGAAACCGCAAAGAAGCGTAGGAATCACACTCCTGCGCAGTCCACTCCCCAGATCACGTGGCTGTGAATATCCGTATACATTCAATCCTCCGATAATTCCAAATGCCTTTCCTTTCTATATATAGCCTTCACCTTGAGGGGAAGGTGGCCGAAGGCCGGATGAGGTGCTAAGCCTTCCCCTTGGGGTTCGTAGCACCCGGAAAACTGTCCGCTGGACAGTTTTCAGTTGATCTTAACCGTCAAACTGTCTTCTCCCTCTTCCTCATCCTCGTCCGTGTCTTCTTCCGGAACGCGTTCAAAGCGTAGTCCTGCCCCGGCGTCTTCCACAGCATCGTTCCAAAGAAGCTGCTCCCCGTCCAGGGTAAAGGTCACGGCGCCGTTGTTAAATCTCTCCGTTGCGTTTACCTCGTCGCCGTTCTCATCAAACACAATATCCCTCTTTTTCCCGTTACCCGCCAGCGTGCCGTTTTCATTCAGCGTACAACGATATTCCCAATAAGTTGCTGTCTTATCGGTTTCGTCCTTTTCCACAAAAATATCATACACGCCGTTATGCAGTTCCACGCTGACCCAGACGTCGTCGCCGTTTTCCCATTCGCCGGTGAACATGCCGTCATTCTCCTCTTTCCAGGGGATGAATGCCTGATCCGCAAAGGCGTCGCCGCTTCCGGTCCATTGCAGCAGGCCTTTTTCGTCAACAGTCAGCACGGCGCCGAACCCGGAGGCGATCAATTTCCCTTCTTCACCTTCATCCGGCTCAAGGTACAGCAAGCCGCCTTCACAGATGAGGGCATCTTTTTCCGCGTCATAGACGCAGCTTTCAAATTCCACGTCGTACAGGTTTTCTTCGCTGTCATACCACAGGGCAACCAGATCAAACTTTCCCTCTTCGTTCCAGATCGACAGCTCAAGCCCTTTATTGTTTTCCGCTGCCCAGTCGCCGGAAAAGGAATCTGCCGAATCCACGGGTTCTTCCGCCATCGCCGCGCAGAAAACGCACAGCAGCAGTGCAGCCAGGAATATACAGATCCGCTTCTTCATTTTCATTTCCCCCGTTTCAATTGATTATTCCCTGGTGATTTTTCCCTTAAAGCCGCCTTTTCTCAGCTTTTTAACCAGCTTTTTAAACTGCTTCTTCGTCATTGCCGACTTTTTGACGACGATTTTTCCTTTAAAACCCTTGAATGCTTTTTTGTCAAACTGACTCGCCGTCAGTTTCTGCCCGTCTGCCGCTTTGATGACAATTTTCTTGGTCTTTTTTGCTTTTTTAGTCTTCGCGACACTCGCACCTACTTTGGTTTGGTTGTTTAATTCCAACGTTACCAGTTTATATTTCTTGGTAATCACTCCGGTTCCGATTACGTCAACTGCATATGTTTTTCCATCGGTCGAAACAACATTTGTGATGGTCACTGTCTTATTTCCTGTGGTGCCGCCTTCAGTCACGGGAGCTGTAACAGGACTGTCGGCCGCACTTGCCGTGGACAAAAGGCTGCCCGAAAGCAGTTCTGTGTCCACCGCTCCCGATACCAGCACCAGTGCGAGGAGGAAAACCGCGATTTTCTTGAGGATTTTCATTGTCTTACCCTTCTTTCTTTATTGATGCTTGCCGTTTCCGGCAAGTGTCTTTCGTTTTGTTGCCCGGCAAATCCCAGCCGTCCTGAATCATAATACTTTTTTCGCAATTCGTCACTGATTCTTTTCAATTTCCCTCAATGAAAACAGATCTTTCATCGTATTCATAAGGGATTCTCCATCCGCATAAAACTCCTCATGCAGCTTCCCGTCCTCCAGCACGGTACCCAGCACCATCTGGCCCTTGACGGTTCGGATCCCCTTGTCCTCGCCTTTCAGGATCTTCTTCGCGATCCGGGAAAAGTCGTTCCCCTTCATGTCCGTTCTGCCCGCGTCCTTCAGCCGGTTCCAAACCTCCAGCCCGAATTCCGGATTCTCCCGCGTCTTTTCCTTCACCTTCCTGAAAAACGCCGCCATGTACTGCCGCTGCCGCGCCATGCGCTCGGCATTGGTTCCATCTCCCACGTTCTGCCGAGCCTGCAGGAAAAGCCGAGCTTGTTCGTCGCTCAGTACCAGCGTCTTCCCCTTCGTCATTTCGGGATCCAGCGCACTCAGGTCGTCCTCAATCGTGACCTCCACGCCGTCCACGGCGCTGTTCAGTTTCCCCGCGTCCTCCACGTTCAGCACATAGTATCCGTCGATCTGCGCCAGCCCGCCCAGGTATCCCCGCACCGCGTCAACCGTGTTCTCCGCCGCCATCTCCGGATTCCGCCCGTACCAGTGCGCCGTGCAGATTTGCAGATCCCGGGACGTAATCTCCTGCCCGTTCATGTCGAGCTCCTTCACGTCCGTGATCGTGTTCCGGTCGATCTGCAGGTAGCCGTACGTGTTGTCCGTATGGTCCAGCACCATCAGCAGCAGGAAATCCGCCATCGCGCCCCGGTAATCCGCCGGGTCGCTGTTCCCGCCCAGGTCCGTCCCCACAAACAGAAACGTCTCGATCCGGTGATCATATCCGTACAGTTTCCCCTCCAGCGTCACCGTGTTCTCATCCGTCCACTGGGACGGCCTCAGCTCCTCCTGCCGGACCAGCAGTTCTTTCTCCCGCTCACCCTGCTGTATCCGCTCCACCAGTGCCGTTCCGAACAAAATCGCCCCGATCAGCAGCACCAGCGCTGCCGCCGCGGCAAAAATTTTCCCGTAGGTCCGTTTTTTCCTCATCGCTCCCGTCTTCTCTTCTCGGCGGAAATTCCCGGCCGTCTTCGTTGATTTTACTCCTCCCGATAAATTCTCGTCAAGTTGTCTGCAATCCTCTGAAACACCGGATTCAGGACGCTGGCTTATTCCCGGTTTTCATCGTTACGGGACACTTCTGTGTAGTATTTGCTTTCCGTATATTTCCCATAGTGTCTCCCGTAATATTCCCATAGTACTTCCCGTAGTATTTTCCATAATATTTTCCATAGTATTTGCCGCCCCCCGCGCCGACCCGGTTCAGCACAATGCCCAGCAGCGGGCATCCGGCCCGCTCCAGCTGCGCGATGGAATTCCGGATCACACTCTTGGGCGTCACGCCCCCGCGGACCACCAGGATCGCCCCGTCGCACAGGTGCCCGATGCGCTCCCCGTCGGAAACCAGGCCCAGCGGAGGCACGTCCAGAAAAACATAACGGTAGTTCGCCGCCAGCATTTCCAGCAGATCGCTGAATCGACGGCTTTCCAGCAGCATAGATGGATTGACTACATTATTCACGTTTGGAATCATGTCGCCATATTCCATTTCTGTCGTCAGCACACAGTCTTCTATCTTCTTGTTATCGGAAAGATAGTGGCTCAGTCCCCATAGTTCACGTCCGTCCTCACGGGATATTTGGTAGGTTTTCACCATCATGGACTTTCGCAGATCCACGTCTACCAGGATTGACTGCTCCTGCGCTCCTGCCATCTGCCGCCAAAGGTTCATGGCGACAAGACTCTTGCCTTCGTTCGGTTCGGAACTGACAATCATGATTTTCCGGATATCACTGCCGAAAAAACTGACGTTGATGCGCAGGCGATTGATGGCTTCCTCCATGGAATACGGTAATTGCGGATTCACTCCGATGATAGCCCTCGTGTTCATATCCGCTCTCCTTTTTTGGCCCGTAGCTTTTTCTTCCATCGCTGCCACCGGTTCCTGGGACTGTCAGAATCATCAATATGCTCCTTCAGGCCCTCGATTTTTCCTTCCGGAATCACAGACAGCGGCAGCACACCAAATGCTTTCTCCAGATCCTCCGATGTCTTAATCGTGTCATCCATAGTATAAATGACGGTGAGGACGATCAATACAACCGCAAGTAATCCCAGCGAACCGGTTGCCACATTGCTGATCATGGAAGGCGAACTTCTTTTCGTTGGTAGAACAGCATATTCCGCAATGGTCGGTGTAGGCGCTTCCATTACTTTCGGCAACTGAATCTGCGCCGTCCGCGCCATCTGGTTTGCAACAGCCATTGCTTCTTGAGGATCCGTGCTCGTCGCTGAAATCTTCACAATGCGCGTATTGTTTACCACATTCAGGTCAAGCATGCTCACAAGCTCTTCGTAACGATAATCCAGTCCCAGTTCCTCAATGACTCCCTCCACAATAGGCCTGGTCTGCATCAGTTCCACATAGTCGCTGGACAATGAAGTTCCGATGTTCAGGTCCGAGAGGCTGACCACAGAATCGCTTGAGGCAGACACCATGTACATTCGGGAAGTTGCGGTATATTTATCCGGAATCAGGAAATGTGTAACCAGTCCGGCCACCAGCGCCCCGATTACGATCGCTGCAATCAACAACGGCAGTCTGCTCATATAGAAGCCAAAGAGATCCACCAGGTCAATCGGTTCTGCCTTTCGCTCCGCTGCGGGCTTGCGTGTCTGCACACCGCTTTGCGTATTCCCCGGGGCTTCCCTGGCCCGCTGGTTGCGTCTCCGTGCCTTCTCCGGTTGATTGGTTTCCATCAGTTCTCTCCATCTCCGTCTTTCTTCTCGGATTCAGTCGTCCCGGTTCTCCGCTCTCCTCATGTATCCTTGATGCGAACCAGGGAGATTCCGCGTATTGCTCTCTTCCTCATGCTTCTCTTCCCGTCTGACCGGTTCACCTCGTCAGCAACCTTCCTGCCGTCGCCTCAATCTTCCGGATTACTTCCACCCCCAGCGCAGCCTTGATCTCCGTCTCGCCCTGCGCAAGGTTCGGGGGCCTTCCCTGCATGTTATGGCAATCGGATCCGATAATCGTCTCATGATGCTCAGCCAGAAAACGCAAACAGAATTTCCTCACCCGGTCCGTGTGAAACAGTCCACCCCGCCGGACAAAGCTTCCCGTGTTGATCTGCGGCGTCAGTGGCAACGCAGTCACCCGATCCCATATCCGCCGGTCCCGCTGAAGCATGGGATACCTTTCTATATGAGCCAGCACCACATTCAGCCTCTGTCGCTGAATCAGCCCTTTCATATCTTTCAGGACGCCCTCGTCCCACTGCTCAAATGGCAGTTCCACCAGGATCGTCCTCGTCTCTCCGATGCATAGCCGATCAATACCTTCCGATTCCCCCATGCCTGGAAAGTAATACACCTCTGCCCCGGGCAGGATCTCCGGCAACAGCTCGTCTGCCTCCCGCCTCAGGCGTTCCGTCATTGTCATCGCCTCTGTCCGTCTTCTCAGAAAGGTCTCCATCGCCATTCTGCTGGCGTAAAAATGAGGCGTCGCGATCACCAACTCTGTGCCCTGTCTTTTTTCCTCGCGAAGCATCTCCCCGGTCGTCCGGATATCCTGACTTCCATCATCGATCCCGGGCAGGATATGCGTATGAAAATCAATCAAGGAATCTCGCCTTCTTCACCGGTAAACGTCAGTTGTGACCCCTCTCTGTTCTTCCGTAGCAGCCCGGATTCTGTCGCTGATACTTCGCAGTTGACCGGAGTCCTGATTCTGTTTCCGAAATAATTATAGTGTTTCAGCATTGTATTCGCAAGATCATTTTACTCTTCCTGTTTCATGATTGAAGCTTGAATGTCATCTGATTCTGTATAGTTTATTGCTCAGCGCATTCCCTGGAATAGATTTCTCTCAGTCTTTCTTCTGCGACGGATATATCAAATTGTTTAACGGTTACTGCTGCCGCCTCCGCGTATTTTTCACGAAGATACCTGTCCCCCCGCATCCGGATTATTGCCCGCTTGACTGATTCTGGGTCATTGTCAGCAAATTCCCCGTTCCTGTTATTCTCTATAAGATCATTATTCCCTCTGATATTTGAGCAGATAACCGGTGTACCGGAAGCCATTGCCTCCATTACCGCAACCGGAAGCCCTTCCTGCAGGCTTGGAAATACAAACAAATCGGAAACGGAATAAATCTCGTTTATATCCTTCCTGTATCCTAGGAACCTGACATGCTCCGCTATTCCAAGCTCTACCGTCCTTTTCTTTAATGCCTCTTCCAGTATTCCCTGCCCGCAAATAATGAATTGTGTGTTTTCAAGTTGGCCTGTCTTTTTCATTTCGCCTAGCGCTTCCAGAACAACGGCATGATTCTTTCGTCGGATCAGCTCGCCGACTGACAGAATGACGAAGTCAGATTCGTTCAGTCCCAGCTCATTGCGCTTGTCTTCTAGATCTCTGTTCTTTTTCCGGAACAGCTCTGTATCCACCCCTACACCGGGGACATACGCTGTTTCTTTGGCCTTAATCCTGATTTTGGCAGTCTCGCTGTCTTCCTTATTGATCGTAATCAGCACGTTGGTCTTTTTTGCCAGCCATTTTTCCACCGGGTAGTAGATCAGCCAGTTCCTGATCGGTGCGCCTTTCCAGAAATGGAAGCCGTGCGCCTGATAAATGATGCTAGGAACGCTTTTATAGGCGCAGATTCGTCCCAGTAAACCGCCGACAGGTGTGTTGCAGTGAACGATATCAAAGTGTTCCTTCTCAATCAGCTCTTTCAGTTGTTTCTTTGCTCTGATGTTGACCATCGACAACGGGTTCCTGTCAAAATCAATGTGATGGGGCTTTATTTGCCATGCTATGCAGTCTTCTTCCCATCCCGGATGCTCTGCCTCTTCCATATTGCATGCAAGATGAAATTCGAATCCGAGCCCTTGGGCTGCTTTAATTGCTGAAATCCAGAACCTGTTGACCCTTTTCCCGGACAGATGCGTGATATATAGCAGTTTTTTCATTCTCACCCGCATTCTTTCTTTCTGAAACCAATCCTGCATGCTGCCCGCGCCAATCCATAATTCAAGGGAATAACGTCCCCGATAACGATTGCCCTGATACGTCCGTAATTCCTCCTGAGAATCTTCCGGAAATGCTGGTTGTCTTTGTATTTTGGCACCATATGGAGCAGTTCAGAACGATTTTGCACATAGCTCACTTTGTCGCCGCAATTTGCCGCCACCAGCATGGTCATCAGAAGATAGTAAACAATCCGATACCGAAAATAATCATTCCAGTACGGACTGCCGGCAATCGGCCGCATAACTTCGCATAATGCTTTTGAAGCCTCGACAAAACTTCTGTAGTGAAGGATGTCTGTATATGTCGAGCTCATCGTCCCGCCGCAGACCCGGTAATGATACAAAGGCTGGGCTATCGTCACGGGATTTTTCGCTTCCATCAGCACATAAATATAAATCTCGTCGAAACATGTGGTAAAATACGAGCCGATCTGCAATCTTTCCAGCAGTTCCCGCTTTACAATCTTATTCCATACCTGGGAGTTCTGTTCCACAAATTCAGCATCTGCCGTCCCCTTATACTCCCGGAACCATTTCTCTTTTGTCCTGATCTTTTTCGGATACCATGAGTAATCGCAGATTGCCAGTTCACTGTCGTTTTCCGTTGCGGCATTATAGAGGGTTTCATACATCCGGGGTTCTAAAAAGTCGTCAGCGTCAACCCATCCGATATATTCGCCTGTAGCTAATGAGAGACCGGTCTCGCGGGTTTTGTACAATCCGGTATTCTTCTGGTGAATCACCCTGGCATAGTCAGATCCCGCTGTCAGTTTGTCAAGGATCTCTCCTGTTCCGTCGGTACTGCCATCATCAATGAACAGTATCTCAATGTCCGTCAGCGTCTGGTGCAGCACTGACTTCGCGCATTGCTCAATAAATGGTTCAGCATTATACGCCGGTATGATGACCGATACCTTTTTCACTCATTTGACTCCCTTTTCCGTTGTTTTCGGTCCTTCAGCATTTTACTCCCCAAAAAAGCAGAAAACGCAAGTCCTGCAGCGATAACAATCATCCTGACAGTATCATTTCTGTACCAGATCAGCCCTGTCAGCGCAAGAACAGTGGTTGTAACCGATAATATCAGGATCTTCCGGTCATCATATACGCTCTCGTCAGTTCCTGCTGCTTTGTGATGAAGTTTTATGGCCCATAGTGCTTCGAACAGGGCCATAATCATGTATCCGAACAGTGTGGTATATGCTGCCGCCATGTAGCCGTAAAGCGGAATAAAAACAGCGTTAAGGATGATATTATGCGCGGCTGCAATGATGGCTCCGTACATCACATACTTGGTCTTTTGATAGTAAACCAGGATGTTTGAATACATATGGGCAACCGATATAAAAAAAATGCCGGCTGAAATGGGCGGCATGATATAGATGGCTTCATAATATTCTTCCGTTGCCAGGATTCTAACTATTTCCGGCGCCAGAAGCGTCAGTACAACGGCAGCAGCCGCGTATGTTTCCAGCATTCCGAAGGAAATCCTCCTGATCCTGTTTTCTTTCTGATCGATGTTTTGAAAAAGATAAGGCACAAAGGAAGCGTTAATGGCATTCCACACCATCAGGGAAACAGAACTTACAGAATACAGTGTTCCGTAGATACCGACTGCTCCTGTACCCACCATCTTGTCAATCATGATCCGGTCAGATACATTCAGTACCTGGGCGGCAAGCTGATAACCGATCAGAGGCAGACTCAGTCTGAGAGAAAACTTCCAGAAATCCTTATTTATGAAAGTTCTTCCTTTTATGAACTGGTATATCCATATTGCGACAGCCACACTGAAAAGGACGGCACAGTTGGAAATCAGCCGCCCTTCTGCGAGGTTTTCCTCTCCGTTTCCCTGCATCCTGATCACTGTAAAAATAGATACGAGGGATGCAACCAGAGCAGATATGATGCTGACAGCGCCGGGAAGCTTATACCTGTACTCATACCTTTGCCTGGCCATCCAGAAGTCCCGCGCCGGTTCCAGCAGAAAACTGAAAAGCATGACAACCATCAGGGATGTCGGCAGCCCTGTTATGCCATTCCAGAACGACGGCAAGATAAGGTAAATAAATCCTATAATGAAGGCCATAAGGGACGTCAGCGTTTGTATGGATGATATATACTCATCCCTCCGGTCGTCGTATTCCTTCATTGCGACGGCAAATCCGCCCGATGTCAGGGAAAGGGTTGCCACTACGCTGATCAGCCCGTGCCATGTGTTATAGAGATTCACAATTCCGATCTGCTCGGTTGACATAATCCGTGTAAAAATCGGAACCGTAATAATCGCCAGACCGCGTGAAAACACTGTCGCCGCGGTATAAACCGCTGCGGATCGTACCCCCATCGGAATTGACCTGGCTTTTTTCCCAATCTTCCTGAAGATGCCCGCCATTCCTGAAAAGAATCCTTCCTGTGGTGAAATAGAAATCCTGGCCTTTTCCCGCGCAGCCTGTTTTCAACCCCGGTTGTTTCGAAAAGCTGCATCAGATACCCGGTTCAGTTTCCTGTATGGTTGTTTCCGAATCGATATCTTCTTCCTGTTCCCGCCGGGCGTCGTCTTCAATTGCTTTATACATAAAGATGCAGTTCATGAACAGCAGATTTCCGTGTGGCTCTTTTGTCAGTATGGAAAGCATCAGGACAGCGGTCGCAATGATGCTCAGGAAACCTTTTCTGCCTGACAGCCGAAATATGCTTCGTATCCAGAAAAAGATAATCGGAACACCCAGGATGCCGTATTCTGCCAGATAAGTCGTAAATGTCGAAGTGCCTGATGACGCCATGGCGCTGCTGTAACGGGCCACCTCGTCAGCATAGCCGCCTATGCCAATTCCGAAGGGTAAATTTTCCTGCGCAATTTCCAGATCAACCAGCACTGCATTTATTCTGGTATAATTGCTTATATTTGTGACATTCAGAACTTTCATTGTAAAGTTGCTGTTAATCCATACCTCTATGATTCCGGATCCATATTGTGCAAGAATAAACAGCAGCACTGCAAGCCCCGTCAGGATGATTCTGGCTTTTCCGGACAGCTTTTCTTCCGACTTGTCAGCGATTATTGTGATGAAGATCATGGGAATCATCGCAATCCCGGCCCCTGACCTGGAGAGAACCAGGCATACGATGAAAAGGATTTGCGTCAGCCAGTATTCCCGCTTGTTTTCGGTCTTCAGCAGAATCATTGCAAGTGAGAGATAACTGGCAAATAAGCCCGGCTCCCAGAAGAGTCCCTGCAGTCTATTCGTCAGTCCGGTGTAAGTATATTTCAGTCCGGAAAAGAATATACCGCTTAAAAAAGTTTGATTGTTATAATTTACGATGGTCGGAAACCTGTTTGCCAAGGGTGTCTGAATAATAATCAGTCCCGCCAGCGACAGAACAGAGATCACAACCATTGCCTTAACAAAGGCTTGCCGGAATTCATCCCAGCTGTATACTCCTGTAATCAGCAGAGCCAGGATGGTTATCAGGATTTGTTTTGTTGCAACACCCGAAAATCCTGTCCTGAATATGCCGGTAATCAAAATGACGGCAATCAGGTAACATGCCAGGGCCAATTTCCCCCTGCTGACTAATACAGTCGCTTCTGATTCATTCTTTTTAATCCGGATCATTCGGCAGAACAGAATAACGATTCCCAGACCGAGCAGTATGGTAGAAAAAGAACTGCCGGCAGCGGTGGTCGCATAATAGTACCCGCTGCAGTATATTGCAATCAGTATAATCAGGATATCCATGGTATTACTTTCTCTTTTTGCTAAGCACAACAACTCGAGTTTTTAGGTAGTCACCGACTCAGATCACTTTCAGCTCCGTATTCAATTGCTTGAACAAGGTTACCTGCTTTTTCAGACAATTGCAGAGTTTCCAGATTCTGTGTCGCTTTTGAGCCTTCACCATACAAGCATCCAGCAGGCAATCTTTCTTGAGTTTCTGACAACGAATCACATTGAGAAGGTATTCAGGTTTTACCCTCCCCCGACGAAATTACGGTGGGTTCATTGGTGTAAATATCACGTACTTCCGTCGCTACCGAGGAAAGTTCAAAATGCTTAATTGTAGAAATTGCAGCCTGGGCATATCGATTTCTCAAGGATTCATTTTCCTTGAGTTTTAGGATTGCATTAGCAACCGCATCAGGGGTAATCTCTACAATTTCCCCATTTTCACCATTCTCAACCAGATCTGTATTACCCCTGATGTCAGAGCAGATAACTGGGAGCCCACAAGCCATTGCTTCCATTAACGCAACAGGAAGTCCTTCCTGGTGAGACATGAACACAAACATGTCTGCTGCATTACAGATCTCACTCACGTCGTTCCGGTAGCCGAGAAAGTAGACTTGGTCAGTTATACCAAGAGAAGCAGCCTTCTCTTTCAATTCTGCATCAAGTGCGCCTAGACCACAAATCACATACTGGATTCCTTCAAGCTGATTTTTCTTTTTAAGTTTTCCAAGTGCATCCAATACAACAGCATGATTCTTCCGAGCAATTAGTTCGCCGACAGAGAGAAGCAAGAAGTCTGTGTCCTTGAATCCAAATTCTTTACGTTTCTTATCTCGATTCCCGACTCTTTTCCTAAACTTATTAATGTCAATGCCGACACCGGGAACATATACGACCTTGCCAGCCTTAAAAGACTTTGCCCTGTTGTAATCTTCCTTATTGATGGTGATCAGTACATCTGTCTTCCGAGCCAACCACTTCTCGACCGGATAGTAGGCAATCCAGTTAATCAGAGGTGCACCCTTGTAAAAATGAAATCCATGTGCTGTATAAAAGACCTTGCTTCCTTTCTCCCGCGCATCCTGGGCAGCTAGACGTGTAAGCATCGCTCCTACGGGAGTATGACAATGGATGATGTCATATTTGCCCTCGTCGATTACTTTCTTTAATCTGTTATAAGCCTTGAGATTTCCCGGTATGAAAGGATTCCGTTCAAAAGGAATATCATAATACGTATCGCAATATGGAATTTCGCAATCCGCAGGATCTTCATAATCATTCCTTGCAGCAACAGCAGTTTCCCACCCCATCTCTTTAAGCATTTTTAAATATGGGATGTGGAATTCCATAATATGGGTCCTTACCACAGTCGCCACATAAAGAACCTTCGGCATCTAATTCTGTCTCCAATCCATCTAACCATAACAACTCAAGTTTTTTAGGTAGTCGCCGACTCAGATCACTTTCAGCTCCGTATTCAATTGCTTGAACAAGGTTACCTGCTTTTTCAGACAATTGCAGAGTTTCCAGATTCCGTGTCGCTTTTGAGCCTTCACCATACAAGCATCCAGCAGGCAATGTACCTAATTTAACGAATTGCTGTGACTAAGGATCTGCTTCCACGGTATCGATATGTCAATTCCGAGTGCTTTTTTCAGTCTTGTGCCTGTCAATGATTTCAATACCGTAAAGTGCGGGGGACAAATCACTTCCGATAATTCCCCCTCGCTTTCTCTGTTGATTGAAATCGATGCAGGATGAAGCAAAGGAAACCTCATGGGCTTTGACGGCACTTTGCAAAATCGGGAGGTCATGACGTTCTTCCTGTCACACCCACCATGGACGGAGAACTCATCAATACCGATATTGGTAATCTGATTTCTCATGGGCACAATTCCCAGCAGGTTTTGTGCTCTGACAGACCATACCATCTGATAATCCCAGGACAGGAATTTGCCTGTTTTCTGATATCGTTCGTATTCATTGCGTACAGCCTGAAATTGCCACCGGGCCAGCCATCTGTCGTTGTAGCTTTTCAGAAATGATCTGCGCATCTTCCTGTCTCCGAACAGCTTCAGTTCACCGTCATAGTATGTGAGGAACTTTTCTGACCATGATGCCCAGCCACAGGGCAGCAGGTGCTGGGTAAACTCATAGCTGTGCCGGTCGTTCATTTCCGTATAGTAGTTTGTCCCGCAGATCCACATGACCTTTGGATTGCTTTCATATCTGTATAACAGTTCTTTCGCATATTCAAAAAAGGTTTCTTCCGGGAGATTATCATCCTCTATAAAAATCGCGTAGCGTTCCCTGTTAAAAACCCATTGCGCTCCTTTGCCGATATTTCCATATACACCTCTGTTTTCTTCCGCGTAATACTTGATTACTTCGCATTCCCAGTCAATAAGGGCTTCCGCAAGGGTACGGCAGGTATGCGCCTGTTCCCTTTCCTCTTCGTTTCTGCCTTCGTCAGCAAGCAAATATATTCTTCGGGGCCTGACAGTTCTGATCCGCGCGATGATCTTCGGTAAAGTATCGTTGCGTCTGAACAATATCAGTGCTACTGGAATTTCAAACATAATCTTTACCGGCTTTCATCTTGCTTTGAACATCTCTGTTATTTTTCTGGCTTGCTTTTCGGCGTTTTTGTTCTCAACAATCCATTCCTGCGCTCTCAGGCCAAACGCGTGGATGTCTTTCCGGTCTCTGCTCAGTATTGTCTTCAGGCATGCGGCGAAACCTTCGTCGCTTTCATCGCTGATCACATAGAAGTACTCAAGATACTCCTCCGGGATACAGGGCAGTCTGCAGCCGACAAGCGGGGTTCCCGACGCCATATATTCCATATTCTTCGACGGAAAGGAAAACTGCGTCCATTCTTCCCCGGAAAGTCTTGGATTGATTAATAATGTTGCTCGTTTTTCTTCGGCAACAATATCCCGGTTTTTTGCTTCTCCAAAGTATTTTATTCGCGGATCTTCCCGTCCTGCCCCGATAATTTCATCGACTGCGGAACCTTTCCCGTAAAAATGCAGTCTTGCTTCGGGATCCCTGACTTTCATAAATCCCTTCAGGAGTGTATCAATCCCGAATTCATTTTCGAGCAGGCCTGCCATCATGCAGACTTTTTCCTCATATTTGTTTTCCAGCGTGTTTTTGGTTTGTAAAACCTGCGAATCAATTACTCCTTCGATAATCACATATGGCCTTTTCCTGGTATTAAGCAGGCTGTTCATTTTCTCTGTCAGAAAAATATAGGAATCAAATGAGGAAATCAGTCTGTTCTTTACGCTTCTCGGTATTCCGCGTATTCCTCCCCGGCCGTCGCCGGCTCTTATGTTTGGAACATCTGTAACAAGCCCTGCGGTATAGATGCCTGGCTTTATCCATTTTGCAATTCTTCTTGCGATGGACATTTCGCCTGCGATAATATCACAAATCACGATACCCTGGGGGTGCTTTCTGCTCCACTGAAAAATATAGCGCAGCGTTTGGATGACGGTATATAATCTGTTGATCCCGTAATTTGTAACCCGTTTTACATAGTGGTAATGGATGCCGTTCTCTGTTTCGTCCTCTTTGGAAAGGTCATCCGGGGCCGGCGCCTGGATAACCCGTACTGAACAGGTATATACATTGCATCCGTTATCGCGCAGACCGTTGCAGATCAGGCGGTGAAACTTCTGGGAAGCATGGCTGGATGTCGTCTTGTATTTATCAAACATTCGGCCGTATTCCTTCTCCGAGCATAGGGCCGATAAATACAGAACATCCATCTTTTTTCCTTCCTGTCTCCCTTCTTCAGTACTTCATAGATAGTCTCGGTAAGATTTCGTCAGGTCAATGATTTTCGGATCATGATTTGAAACTTGCTTTTCTTCAGGAGGCAATTCCATATAGTCTCCGTATAAATGTTTAAGGTATTGATCGTACTCCTTCGGGATTCTGACGCTGTGCCCCTCAAATTCCGCGCTGACTCCATCTCCGAACCATGCCTTGGGAACAATTTCCCGTTCTCCGTATGCCCCTTCATGAATAATGACATACTGTCCTTTTGTAACAGACCTGAACAGGTTTTCTCTTTTATTCGCGGCATATCGTACAGAAGGCATGAGTTTTTGAACGATCCTTCTTGCAGCATGTTTTCCCGGGCTTTCTTTCAGGTCCTCGTCATTGAAAATCTCGCTGATCTTTGCCATATATAGGTCTTTCCTGATCCTGAGAAGCCGACGGGTCATCCATTTGTCCGGATAATAATCGATCGGAAAAATATCAATATATACTCCCTGATTGAAGTTGCCTTTCTTATTCCCCTTCTCAATGAATGTCGTCTCGTTGTTCCTTATCTTTGCGAAGTTCCGATAATATCCCTCGTCCGTTTCATTTGTCTGCAGAAAGAACCTGTCCGGTAATAATGCCTGCGCTTCCCGGATAAATACTTCATATTCTGTTCGAAACAGGCCTGCGTCAATGTCGTCGTCCCAGGGGATAAATCCCTTATGTCTGACAGCGCCAAGCATTGTTCCGTACAGCAGGAAATATCTCAGTCCGAGTTTATTGCACACAGCAATGAACTCGGATAGCATTTCCGCTTCAACAGTCTGGAGATCGTTCATTGCTTCTCCGCTCCCGAAACATTTACTTTAGTCATTTTGATGTCAGTTTTGATTGCCGGATAGTCATATAAACGTCCAGGCATCCGGATGCGCCGCTGATACCGAGGCTCTGTACCATTCTTCGGACCATCCGGCATTTCCGGTTCTTCCCGTATTGCATGACCCACCTGAATTCGCGGAGGAACTCCCCGGCCTGTCTCTTGTCGTCTCCTGTCAGTCTGGAATACTCCCATAGGATAATTGAGTACTCGTACGCCGCAAAGCCAAGGGCATATTGCCCGATTGTGTTCTTTGGCTTTTGATGGTCGCAGGCTGTTTCGACAACGTCTTCGATAAACTTTTTCGGCCCGCTGAAAGTCATCATGTTCGTTTGTGTTGTGATGGAACCTTCGCGGTTTTTCCTGTATTCATAGTATGGAATATTCAGGCAATCGTATTCTCTCGCTGCAAGCAGGCAATGAAATACAAACCCTAAATCTTCGCCGCTTCTCCTGTCCTCGGAAAAGCGGAGGCTGTGTTCCGTTAAAAAACCCTTTCTGAATATCTTTGTACATGCGCTCCCGGGGTATTTCGGTCTCGTGGATAAATACTGAAACACTTCTTCTCTTGTTTTTTTGCGAATATGCCTTTGTTCAATACAGTCTCCCAGTGAATTCGACCTGCCATCCGGGTAAAAAAACGTTGCTTCCATAAAGCAGATATCAGCGGCCGTTCCCTCAATCCATTGGAGTATGGATGAAAGGGAGTCCTGCGCAATCCGGTCATCAGCATCCAGAAATGCGATATATCGTCCCTGTGCAGCCTCCAGTCCTGCGTTTCGGGCAGCTGAGGGTCCTCCGTTTTCCTGATGAATCACACAGATGTCCCTGCCCCTGTATTCATCACACAGTGCGCCTGATCCGTCTGTCGAGCCATCGTCAACCAAGATGATTTGACATCCGTTGTGCGGCTGGTTGAGAACACTCTCTACGCATTCCCTGAGGTAGTTTTCCACATTGAAAACAGGAATGATAATACTTAACCTGTAATCAGCCATTGATTGTATTTCCTCGCGTCGGATTAGAAACTCCTTGTTCTTCCTTGTTGTCCATCGCGGTCATTCCCTGGACGCCCATCGTGCTTTCTTTCGAAAGCAGGATTCCGAATGTTGAAAACATAAGCTGAAGATCCGTAATGATGCTCATATGGTTGATATACAGAAGGTCAAATTCGAGCTTTTCATATGGATCTGTATTGTATTTCCCGTAAACCTGGGCATACCCTGTAAGACCGGCCTTCACCTGAAGCCTGAGTCTGAATTCCGGCATCTGCCGGTAATACTGCTCCGCTATTTCAGGCCGTTCCGGCCTGGGACCTACGATACTCATATCGCCGATAAGAATATTCCACAACTGCGGCAGCTCATCAATCCGGCATTTTCTCACAATTCTCCCGACCGGTGTTATCCTGTCGTCTTTTTCGCCGGTGCTCAGTCTGGCAATTCCATCCTTTTCCGCGTCCACCTTCATCGATCTGAACTTGATCATCTGAAACTGTTTTGCGTTCCTGGTTAACCGGATCTGTTTATAGAAAACCGGCCCTCCGTCATGGATCTTGATTACCAGCGCTGTTATTCCCATCAGCGGGCTTAATAGGACCAGCCCGGCGGCACTGATCACAATATCAAACACCCGCTTGATGATGCTGTATTCCGGTGTAAGCGACTTGCGTCTTGCCTGGAGTACCGGACTGTCAAACGTCTGTATATGCTCTGCCCCCTGCATAATGACATCTCCGATATGCGGCAGGAAGAAACCTCTGATATCATTCTCCTCACAGTATTTCAGGATTCCGTTGCGGCAGTGGCTGTTCAGGCCTGCTACGAATATTGCATCGTATCCGTTTCCCAGTTCTTCCTTTATTTCCTCAAAAGTTCCGTCAAACTTCATTTCTTTGGCAATCTTGTACAGTCTTTCTGTCGGTTTTCCGGTCAGATTCCCGATTCTTCTGCGGTCCCGGCTGTTCCGGTAAAGAAGCAACGTCCGCTTTGTCGGGTTTAGCTTAAAGTAATACCAGTTACCAAAGCAGGATACTCCGCAGTCAAGCAGGGAGTAAACAACAAACAAGCCAAAAAAAACAAACGGAGATTTAAAGGAGCTCCATCCGATGGTCACACCGGCATAGACAATCCATGTGGAAAAAAACTGTGACAGGAACTGGGAAAAGGCCAGGCTTCTGATCCTTGTATATCCGAACAGATATGCATTAAACGTGTTGTTAAGGAATGCAAGAATCACCCCGAATGCCGCTGTCACGATATAATTATACCGGAATCCGTAATCTGACATCAGGTGAATGTCTTCATATCGGAACAGGAGAAAAGCTGCGTAAAAGCATATGACTGTAATCAGATAGTGAGTAAGCTTTACCGACAGCATCTTCTGTTTTACTGTATTTTCTCTTTCCTGCTTCTCTATTGTATTCAATGTCTTCCCTCCGATCCGGGAATGACGGGTTTTATTGGATCATTGATCCATAGTAAGCAATCCAACTGACCGCTAGATGTCAAGATAGTTGTCAGTGAAAAGTGGAATTTTTTAGGTCGAATAACGACCGTTAACGATCAGCTCTCTATCCAAGGGAATTTCTGCATCAATCAGGGCTTCATGCTCGCAGAATTCCTTGAACTGCTTCTGAAGTTTGTAGTAGCAGATGAAGGAATATACGGCTTGAAGTTGTTCTTCGTATGAATCGATTTCATCGCAGATATCCAGCAGCTTAATACTCGCCATTTCACTGTACATCCTATCGCATTTACTCCTTTCCCATTGATTCTACTATCTGAATATGGTCAGGAATCAGCAAAATGCTGCGCCTTCGAAAACCCAACCATCAGAATAGTGCTTAAAAAAGGTAACCCGAGTTGGCTTCTACTGCGGGCGTCAAGCGGCTTTCGCGGCATATCCTCGGCGCGAGGCGCCTCCGGTATTCCACGATCCGCTTGACACCCTTGGTTTCCGGCATTTACTGTCCGTGCCGACGGGGAAGCAGCAGGTTGAATTTGCACTGGGCTTCCCCGTCGGCTCTCCCAGTGTATGCCGGAAACTTCCATACTTGCTGTAATCCATGCTTCGCGGGGGCTCTGCCCCCGCACCCCCGGCCTCAAAAGAAGCAGCATCGGTCTTCCGGCTTGGTTTGCTTCTTTATGCGGTATTCTTCTGCTGCTTGCCTGGAGTTATCTCCCGCGTTTCCGCTTTATCAAAGGCTGCGTTTTCCGGGTTCAGGAACACCTCAGTGAACATCGACCAATCTCTCGTCTTACGACCATTCCAACGTTCGGGGTGCTTTGCCTTTGCTGCTTCATAGACCTTATGACGTCTGGCTAATACGGCTTCGCCTTTGCCTTCATGCACTTCATGCGGTGTCAGGAATTTGATTCCGCTGTGGTGATGCTCATAGCTGTACCACTTCACGAAATCGGCGCACCATTTTCTGGCTTCTTCCAGTGATGAAACCCCCTTTGGCTGGTAATTCGGGCGGTATTTCAGCGTCTTGAATACTGATTCTGCATAAGGGTTGTCATTACTGACGCGCGGGCGGCTGTTTGAGGGCGTGATCCCGAGCCTATAGAGCGTCTCCAGCATGGTTGCGCCTTTCATAGGACTTCCGTTGTCCGAATGGAGAACAAGGGGTTCGGTTGAAAGATGATGCTGTGCAAAGCATGCACGGCGGACAACTTCTGCAGCCAGTTCTGCGTTTTCTTCTTCATATACATCCCAGGCTACTACGTCACGGCTGAACAGGTCGATGAACAGATACAGGTAGTAGAAGAAACCTTTGTGTGGTCCATGAAGATAGGTAATATCCCACATCCAAACCTGATTCGGAGCTGTAGCAACAAATGTTGTGGGCTTTTTTCCGCTTGGTTCGGCGGAACGTCCCCTGTGATTCTGCATCTTCTCTTCCCGGAGAATCCGATAGATCGTCGACTCAGATGCAATGTAAGTGCCTTCATCTGCCAGGGTCGGGACAATTTCACACGGTGGCTTGCTGGTAAACCGTGGCTCATTGACTGTTTCAATCACCTGCTTCCGCTCTTCTTTGCTGAGCTTGTTTGCAGGTGCAGGGTGTACAGATCCGGGACGGTTGTCGCTGATATCTCCGCTTTTCTTCTTTCCTGTCCAGCGATAATAGGTCCGTACGTCAATCCCGATCTCATTGCATGCTTTATATCTCCGGGCTCCGTTGATTACAACCTCGTCGATCAGTTCAACGGCTTTCTCGCGATCTGCGGCGCTGATCATTCTTCCTCTGGCTCCCCCCAGATCGCGTCGGCTTTTTTTCGGAGTACCAACAAAGCAGCAGCTTCAGCCAGTACTTTCTCCTTCCGGTCCAATTCCCTTGCCAGTTGTTTGTTCTTCTTCTCCGCTTCCTTTAGTTCCCTGTTCAGTCTGGCCGCTTCCTTCGCAATCCCTCCATTGGCGTTCATGCATGCGTCACGCCAGGCTTTGATTTGTTCTACATAGAGGCCCTTTTTTCTTGCATAATCAGCAAGCTCTGTTTCATTCAGCTTGGCTGTTTCGACAACAACCAGAAATTTATCCTGCGTGCTCCAATCTTCCGGAACTGCATCCGTCCCCGGTGCCGGTGTGCCATTGGCACGTGCGCTGTCGCGCCAGTTCCTCAGTGTCTGCTCGCTGATTCCTTCTTCTTTTGATATCTTTGTGATTGACTCATTGTTCGGGGGAAGCGTTCTTCGCAACATTGCTTCCTTGAGTTCAGGACTGTAGTTCATCGTGATAGCTCCCTTTCTGTGATAGCTATATCCTACCACAAAAGTCTTTTGCTATCACTGACAACTATCCTAACACAGAGGGAACAGAAGATTTTGGAGATAAATGAAGATTACAGCTGTCTGCTTTTGATCGGACCGAGACAAGTCGGGAAAACAACCATGTTGGAACATCTTATGGAAGGAACAAACCGGCAGAAGGTCACGTTGGACGACAC
>OMYT01000051.1 GCA_900315315.1 uncultured Eubacteriales bacterium
CCTGAATCCTCCGGGGATTGTTCCAAGCTGAATAAACCCCAGCCGCTCGTACAGATGCCGGGCATGGATATTGCTCTCAACAACGGCGTTGAACTGGAGGACACGGAAGCCAAGCTCCTTTGCGGTCTTCAGGCAGTCCAGCACCAGTTTTTCACCGATATGCTGGCCCCTGCATGCGGATAAAAGTAATGCCTTCTTCCACCACTTCATTCCAGATTGATGTCATTTCCGGAAGATCGGTTTCCTGATATTTCCTAATCTGCATTTTGTCATCCTCTTTCATGCCATAGAAGGTTATTTCAAAAAAGTCTTTGAGAATCAACGATTTCCGCTTGACAATGTGGGGAGATAAATCATCACCTGAGCACTACATCCATTGGTTTTCCCTTGGCAAGTTCGTCGATTAGTTTATCCAGTTGACGCATCCTCTTCGTCGTCGGATCTGCAATCTCTTCAACCTTAATTCCACAGATTGAGCCGGTAATCAGCTCTGATCTGGAATTCCAGGCAGGTGCTAACGACAGAAATTCGCCGTATGTCAGTCCTGTCAAAATATCAATGCTTACATATCCGGTCAGCCATTTGATGACTTGATCCACCTCTGCTTGTGTCCGGCCTTTTCTCTCCACCTTCTGAACAAGGCATTGATAAACCTTTTCAAATGGCATTTCAAAAACACTTTGTCTCGCCATTATTCATATACCTTTCCGGGGGCTGGATGCCCTCGGAAAGTATACCATATTTCCGCGATTATGGCAGGTGCCTTTAACGAGCATGTTTCACCGAGACCGCAGTACTTGTATGGTTGCAGAGGAGGTAAAGAATAATCAGTCCATCACTACGACGATTTTTCCGTCCGCACCCTGTTCCTGTGCTTTGATGGCTTGTTATGTTTCTAAAAACTTAAATGAGGCTCCTATAAAAGGCGTAATGTTGTGCTCGTTGATAAAAGCAAAAATCTTGTTTACGCCAACGTCCAGGGGGACAGCACTTACACCCGGGGCGAGATGCTCAGCTGATGGATAAATGCAAGTAGGATGAAGTTGTCAGCAGAAACGTTTTTCTGACACTTTACAGATCATACTTTTCCAGATCCAGAAGCACATCGCCTTCTGCATGAAAGGAAATCCTGTCGGCAGAAAGGCCGGTCCGGATCACGGCAGTCATCGCCTCTTCTCCGCCGTTTGCGAAAACCTCCAGGCTGAACCGGTCCAGGAGTACCCGAAGCCGGATTGTTCCGTTTTTCTCACTGATCCGGCAGGTACGGATATGGGAAAAGTTTCGCCGGCTTCCGGACCAAGTGCGGTCCAGCGTCAGAGTTCCTTCTGCAGCGCTATAGTGCAGTTCTGTACGGAAATCCGCATCCCGGGCTACACAAAGAGTAAAGCCGGGGCAGGAAAGATGTTCCGACGCACCGCGCACGGAAAGAACGATATCGGTTGTACGGCCCCGCAGCTCCGGCAGATCCAGATCTCCGGAAACAGGCAGATTCTTCCGGACGAGCGGATTCTTTCTCAGGGTGTCCAGCTCCCGGACGGGCCATTGCAGCAGTTTTCCACTGCAAATATGGATCTCCCGGGGGACGGTCATCTGATTATGCCAGGGGATATCCGGCTCGTCCGGATGGCCGACGGTATCCCAGTTCTGCATCCAGGCAATCATCACCGTTCGTCCGTCAGGCGTCTGTATCGTCTGCGGCGCATAAAAATCCATTCCGTAGTCGACAGGCTGGTCATCTGTACAGAGGAAACGGGTGCCTGTTTCATCGAGATCCCCGATCATGCAGACCGTGCCGTTTCCGTTTACATACTTGAAGGGTACCGGCAGCATATCCTGAGGACTGACGGAGAGAACCCACCGGCCGTCCAGCGGGAAAAAATCAGGGCACTCCCACATGCGGCCATGGCTGCCGTCGTTCCGCGCCAGTTCGCCGATAAAGCGCCAGTCCAGGCCGTCTTTACT
The DNA here is from genome assembly GCA_900315315.1 of uncultured Eubacteriales bacterium. Classification (GTDB taxonomy): domain Bacteria; phylum Bacillota; class Clostridia; order Christensenellales; family Aristaeellaceae; genus Aristaeella. Next base: position 1,963 of record OMYT01000051.1, read on the forward strand.
CGCATACTGCAGGATAATGCCGAGATGCTCCTTCCGGGTGCATGCACCGACAATGCAGCGGAAGCCGTCTTCCGTCTTCCAGATGCGCGGATCCCGGAAATCATAGGGGCTCAGCTCTTGCGGCAGATTATCCTCGGAAATAACGGGATTCTGCGCTGCTTTCCGGTAATCCAGCCCGTCTCCGACTGCCACGCACTGTGCCTGGCTTTCGTGGCCGCCTCTTCCCCTGTGCACACCAGTATAAATCAGAAGCTGCCGTCCGTCAGGCAGTGTGGCTGCCGTACCTGAAAAACAGCCGAGGCTGTCATAATCCTGGTCCGGCGCAAGGGCGGCCGGGAGATAGCGCCAGTGCAGCAGGTCATGGCTGACCGCGTGTCCCCAGTGCATCGCGGCCCAGCTTGTTTTATAAGGATGATACTGATAAAACAGATGGTACTCTCCATTATAGTATGAAAAGCCGTTGGGATCGTTCATCCAGCCTGTTATGGGACTGAGATGGTACGCAGGACGCTGGTGGGCAGATATAGCCGCAGCGGCCTTCTTTTCATAGGCGCGCGCGCGTTCCAGGGTATATTTCCGCATCAGGGCACCTCTTTATTCTGTATTCCGGGCTTACCGCGGATGCCTCTCATGAGCCGGGGGCAGGGGAGGGAAATCCGCATGGGGCAGCGTCTGATACCAGTAAGCAATGCTGGTGATGTCATCCTGGCGTTCAAACAATCCGGATGGCCCGCTGCCAATCTGCTGAAGCGTGACCCGCAGATCCTTCTCAAAGAAAACAGGATCAGGAATGTGCCAGCGGTAGAAAGCCCGCATGGGCGGCACATCCCGGTTGAAGTATTCGCTGTGAACCGTATCGTCCCGGGAATAGAAGGGATAGCCTGCGAAGGCAGTGCAGAATGTTTTTTCCTGCATCCGGCCCTTTTCATCCGCTTGCCCTCCGAAGGACCACGCCCCGCCGAAATAATCCTCCAGGCCTGTCGAACACAGCGACGGATACTCCGTGTCGCCGTCAAGATAAAACTTGAATTCTCCTTCCCCGTACCAGTAGCGGGAAAGAGACTGGACCATCAGGTGGGTACCGATATACTGCCCCCGGCCGTGTACCTCGTCGAGAAGAACATAATCCCTGGCGCGTTCCGTCAGGGGCTGGCGGCGCCACTGCGCGTGCAGGTATCCGGTTTCAGGAGCAATCCTCTCCGGCCCGAACCGTTCCAGATCAATCTGATAAAAAAACGCGTCCACCGGCCCGGGATGCTGGTTTTCGAGTGTAATGCGGGCGCCGGTCCGGAAAGGCATTGGGAGATAACAGTTCATGCCGCGGTTCGGATTTACCGTCATCGCCAGGGAATTGACCTGATAGCCGACCCCGAATCCGTTCAGGAAAAAATCACCCAGCGGCACTTCAACCGAAGGCATCTTTTCACCATCCCAGAAGATACGTAAAACCAGGTCCCTGATCAGAAAACGGCCTGCGGGGGTTTCATCCGCGACAGTACACCAGATATGGCGGATGGTGCCCGCTCCCTGTATATCCATCAGCGAAACCGTTTCTCCGGATTCGATCCGGCTGATACATGGAGCCCCCTTCCTGCCCGGTCCCAGGCTGCTCGACGCTTTGGCCGCGCCTCCTTTTTCACCTGTCGGGTTTTCCCGGTTCACGGCACAGGACTGAACCGGACGATACTGTGTCAGTTCATCCAGGAATCTGTAAAACATATATTCCTCCTGACGCTGCGTTTCGCAGCGTCCGTTCAGAAATCGTCGCGCGTGACCGGGAAAATGCGCGCACTGGTCCGTACGATCCGGCAAAGGGAACGCGGATTCTGAAGACGGTCGAACAGGATCATCACCACCGCAGACATCAGATCCTCAATGTGCCGGTAATCCTCGCTGTTCTTGTCTCTGCCGTGGGTATAATAGTCCCTCAGCCCGAAGCCGAACACCCGGAAACAGTCCGGCACGGTCTTTCCCAGGTCTTCCGCTGCTTCAACAAGCCGCTGGGCTAGATAATTGTTTGCACAGAGATATACTTCCGGCTGTTTTCTTTTTCGCAGCAGTCCTGCAAACACGCGCCGAAAATTCATCCCTGTGGTTTCCGGATCTGTCAGGTCATACTCCCCGTGCGGTTCCGCCCCGCAGTCCGCCGTTCCTGTGCGGAATGCATTGTACCGGCCTCTGAAACCCAGGCAATGGTCCGGATCTCCCACGAAGCCAAAGCGGCGGACGCCTTCCGCTGCCAGGCGCATGATCCCCTGCGTGACTGCACTTTCATCCTCCAGAACAATATCAAACGAACCATGGAAAAGGGAAACATCCACAGTGCAGTCAAACAGCACGCAGGGCTTGCCAGTGTCCAGCAGAAGCTGGATATATCTTTCATCAAGGATCTCAAAAACAATCACCGCGTCGGCTTCGCTGATCTGCGCCGGCAGCTTTCCGTTCCTGATTTCCTGGTCAGACATGAAATGAATGGCAAGACTTGCATTCCGGGATCGGACAATGGGCTGAAGAACAAACATGGTAAAGTTAAAATAGGAACCGGAAACAAGCTCCATATCCTTCGTAACCAGAAGGACATGCGCCTCCCGCTGCCCGTTCTGGGCTCCGATCCGGGTTCCGAGCATCTTGTAATTGACGCGCGCAGCTTCATCCAGCACCCTCATCCGGGTTTCATTCGCAATTCCCTCATTCCCGTTCAGCACACGTGAAACCGTATTTCTCGACAGACCAAGGTTTCGGGCAATATCATTGATTGTAGCTTTTTTTGGCACCGCTTCTTCTCCTCTGGCATCAGAATCAATTCCCCTGAATTATACCTTTTATTTGTGCAATTGCAACATGAAATGAGTAAAAACAGGGATTTGCAACATTCCAGCCAAGGCATCCGAAGGCGATTATCCCTTGACAGCGGCGGAAGTCATGCCTTCCACAATATAGCGCTGCCCGAACAGGAAGATGATCAGAATCGGAAGGACGGCGAAGGATACTGCTGCAAGGATGACAGACTGATTGCCACTGCCCATGTATCCTTTCAGGGCGTTGATCCCCAGGGGAAGCGTCATCTTTTCCCAGGAGGAAATCAGGATGTAGGGAAGGAAATAATCGTTCCAGACGCCGTTGAAGATCAGTACGATCATGGTTGCAATGGTCGGCTTGATCATCGGCGCAACGATTCCCCAGCAAATCCTCAGCTGGCTGGCCCCGTCAATCTTCGCGGATTCCACGACAGAATCCGGGACCGAGGCCATGGACTGGCGCAGCATGAAGATGGCAAATGAATCGAAAACCCCTACAATCACCAGCCCAGGCAGCGAGTTGACCAGGCCCAGCCGGCTGAGCATGATATAAATTGGAATAATTGTCGCCTGAATCGGCAGCATCATGGATGACAGGAATCCGATCATCACCGCATTGGAACCCCGGTAGCGGATCTTGGCAATAGCGTAGGCCGCCATGATGGAAACTGTCAGACGGACCACGATAGTGCACAGGGTCACCGTCAGTGAGTTGACTGCCATCCGCACCAGGGGAAGGTCTGAATTCAGCAGTGTGGCGTAGTTTGTCAGATCCCAGCGGGTCGGAAAGAAATCCGGCGGCATTTTATAAGCTTCGGCCGGCATCCGCATCGACTGCGCGAACATGAAAAGAAACGGCGTGAACACCAGGAAACCCAAGGCGAGCACCAGAAGGGAAATGAGGAGGCCGCCCGCTTTGCCCCAATATTTCTTAGTCATAGTTCACCCACCTGTTGCTTAATCTGAACTGCAGAATCGTTACTACCATAATGACCGCCACGAACAGTACGGAAATAGCGCAGGCGTATCCCATGGACATTTTCGAAAACGCTGTATCGTAGATATACATGGCGACCGTACGGGTCGCGTTGTTCGGGCCGCCCTCTGTCATGATGTTCGGAATATCGAAGGTTTTCAGTTCTCCGATGATGTTGATCACCATCACCAGCAGGATGCTGGGCGTAAGCAGGGGGATGGTAATGTGCCTTGCCAGCTGGAAGGTGTTGGCACCGTCCAGGGAGGCCGCTTCGTAATAGGACCGGTCAATTGCCCGGATTCCAGCCAGAAGGATAAACATGATAAAGCCCATATTCCGCCAGATGTCTATTCCGATGACCGAGCCCAGCGCCAGGCCGCCTTCCGTCAGAAAGCCCATGGGTTGAAGGCCGAAAATGGAATGGAGATAGTAGTTGACGACACCTGTATCACGGGCCAGCAGGATTGCCCAGACAATCGCGATGAAGGCCGGTGCCACGATATTCGGAAAGAAATAGAACAGCCGGATTATATAGCTGTAGATGCCGTTTTTCCTGTTTGTGATCAGAAGCGCGAGGATAATGCCGATCACAACGTTCAGCACAACGGAAATCACGGAAATCTTCAGCGTGTTGAGGGAAACCGTCAGAATGCGGCTGTCCTTCGTGAACAGGCGGATAAAATTGCTCAGGCCTGTAAACGTCGGCGGCGTAAGCATCTTGTAGCTCGTGAAACTCAGATATAGCATGGCAAATGTTGGAATCAGCACGAAGATCAGGAACATCAGCAGCGCCGGCGCGGTAAACAACCAGCCTGCGATTTCGTCCTTTCTCCTGGAATTCATCCCTGCCATGCGGCCGGACTGACGTGACATCTGAAAATCAATCCCTTCCAAGTCAGAATAAATAAAGGGGCGGCGGAAACCGCGTTCCACTGGGGATGCGTTTCCCGCCGCCGGTTACAGACGATCAGAATTCGAACTCTTCATATGCGGCAGCAATTTCCTGATCCGCAAGAGCGACCGCTTCGTCGATGGTCATGGCTTTGGTAACGATGTTGGTCATCATGTTCTTCATGATCACGTTGAGCTCAGCGTAGCAGATGGGGCTGGGCAGCTTGGAAGCGTTGGGCAGCTCATCATAGAATACGTTGATGTGCGGGGACTGAGCCAGCCAGGCTTCGCTGTTGGCAGCTTCCTCGAACAGCGGCAGGGAAGTCGCTTCCGTTGCCTGCGTCATGGACAGTTCGATGGAGCAGAATTCCTTCATCAGATTGAAAGCTTCCTGGCGATGCTGGCAGCCGGTCATCATGCCTAGGCCGCCCACGCCGTAGGCCGCGGAGCCGTTTTCCTTGCCGCGCGGAACGATGGCGATATCCCAGTCGGTGAAGTTGTTGTTCTTCAGGCTGCCCAGGATATACGGACCGGCGATGAAGGTGGCCAGGCGGTTGGAGCAGAACATGGAGACTTCATCCGTGTTGCTTTCGCGGACCGGAGAATAACCATACTTGTAAACCAGGTCATACTGGAACTGTAGAACTTCCTTCATGGCGTCGGAGGTGATGTTGGACGCAGTCCAGTCGTCGTTCAGAACGCTGGTGCCGTAGGCTGCGGCCCACATATAGGGAGTCTCGCCGGTTACAACGCCCCAGACCTTTTCGGAGTTGGGAGTATCAGGCTTGTTGTAGTACGCGTCAATCTTGCCGAGAGCATCCAGGTATTCCTCCACGGTCCACTGGCCGGGAGTCTCGATGCCGGCTTCCTGGAACATCTTGGTGTTGTACACAATGCACATGTCATTGCAGTTGAAGGGTACTTCATAGTACTTTCCGTTCACTTCGAAGGCTTTGAAGGCAGATTCCGGAACGGGGGAGAAATAGTCCTTATCCGCTTCGATCAGGTCGTCGATCGGCTGGAAGAGGCCGTAGTTCACCATCAGCTGGGTGCCTTCGATGGCGATGTACACCACGTCCGCGTACGTGCCGGAAGCGAACTGGGTGAGCTGCTTCTGGATGATTTCATCCCAGCTCAGGCCGGCGTAGAATTCCGCGTCAACTTTGCAGTTCGGATACTTCTCCTCGAAACGGGCAATTGCCGATTCGCAGCTTACTTTTTCCGCGTCGGAGGCGGCCATGCTCAGCTTGATGACGATCGGTTCTTCCGCCAGCGCGTTCATGCTGATGGACATCATGCCCAGCAGCATTGCCAGGGTAAGCATCAGGGACAGGAACTTTTTCATGTGTATTCTCCTTTCTGTCTCGTGGATCCCCCTCCGCAGGTTTTCAGCGAAGGGCTGTGCAACATAATGGTGCATTTGCACCTTTCAGATGACACATTAGCACAGCACAAGATGCATGTCAATACCAAAAAACCAAAAAAGATGTAAAAAACAGAAAAAAAATTCCCATAAATCACCTGTAATATTCTCCGGGCAGGAAGGCAGGCGCTACGGACTACCGAAAAATACACATCGGAATATTGCAATTGCACCTTTTATATGGTAATATTTGATGGTGCATTTGCTCATGGAGGAAAAAGTTGTGCAAACCATACTGAAACCCCGCAACGGCCGGTATGATGTTCCGTCCCCTGTTCAGGGGGCGGAGGGATGGCTGGTCTGCGTTCTGAGGACGGGAGACGTTCCTTCCGAGGATGGAATACTTTATCTGGTTTCGGCTGAAAGCGGGGAAAATCTTTCCCTGGGAATCCGGGCCCCGTCAGGGACGATGGTCCGGGACGAAGGATTATACCGGCTGATCTTTCCTGATTCCGGGGAAGATTCCGTCCTTCGTCTGTGTGTGTCCGAAACCATACCCTTTGATGCTTCACGCACTGAGACCATGCTGCGCGCGGCGGATTCAGAATGGACTTCCGCCTGGCGCGATCCGCAGATTTCCAGGGCGGACGGCGGATGGCTCCTGCTTTGCGGTGCTGTCCGAAAAGGAGAAGGCAAGGGAAGAAGGGGATGCATTGCCCGGTTTTATTCTTCCGATCTGCAGAACTGGCAGGAGCTTCCTCCGCTGGCGGACAACTGTGGCCTTTCCTGCGCGCCCGGCGCGCCCGGACTCTTTACCATTTGCGGCTTGGAATACCTCCTGTACACCGCGCTTTCCGACCGCGTCGGTACAAGGTACTTTTTCCGCCGCACCGGTGAAACCGGCTGGCACCGTCCCGCGAATGACCTTCTGGACAGCCGGGCGTTTCTGTATGGCCGGTCGTTCGCGGAAAAACCGGACGGGATCCTGTGCTGCGGAATTCTTCCCTCCAGAGACTGTGACCACTGGCATTACAGTCCTGCCGGGTATATGGGCCATGATTATAATACGTGGGATCTGGGCGGCTCTGTTCTGCTGCATTTCCTGTCTGCCGGGGAAGACGGCGCCCTGCTCTGCCGGCCGGTACCGCAGGAGGATACCGTCGATGTGCCCCTTTCCGGACAGCCCCTGAACGGAAACTGGGTGTGCTCCGGAGACGGGCTGCGCGCGGTATCTCCCGGCGGCGCGGCGCATCTGCTGTTCGACCGGCTGCTTCCGGAACGCTGTGAACTCGCGCTCGAAGTGCTGCCGGAAGACGGCTGCCGACGTCTCGGTCTGATGCTCTTTGCCGATGAAGGCTTCGCGGAGGCGTACTGCCTGTATATTGAACCGGACAGGAACCGCGTCCAGCTCCGGTCACCCTTCAGAATGACGGAAGACGGAAGCTGGGCTTTCCCGCAGGAAATTGAACTGGAACAGCACTATCCGGCCTCAGCCGGCCGGGCAATCCGCCTGGTTCTCCGGAGGAACGGTCCGGCAGCCCGCCTGTGGATCAACGGATCATGCATGAGTTTCCGGGTGGAGGACCGGACTTTTGGACGCCCCGGGCTGTCCGTTTCCCACGGTACCGCTGCATGGCAGCGGATCCGGCTGTCCGTTCCCCGCGAAGATCTGCCGGTCTGACCGGCTTCACTGAAAGGAGCATCAGGATGCAGCTTTTTTACCGTCCTCCGCTCGCGGCGCTGGGCGACATCATTCCCTTCCATGACGGGAAAGCCTTCCGGATTTTCTACCTGCGCAACTACCGGAATAATATGGATGCGGAACACCATGATTCCTGGGATATGCTGACCACAACAGATCAGCTTCATTTCACGTCCCATGATACCGGAATCGACGCTGCCACCGGCTCTGTCGTATATGACGGGAATGTCTACCACATGTTTGCCACGGTATTCAAAAGCCGGCCCATGCGTAACTGCATTATCCACGCGACAAGTCCGGACCTGGACCGCTGGTCCGTAACGGAGGACGTTCTCTGGCCGGACGGAAGCATTTATGAGGAGGTGCATTTCCGGGATCCCTTTGTCTTCCGCTGCGAGGAGGAAAACAACTGGTGGATGCTGATTGCGGCCAGGGAAAAGGGGCCTACGCTGCGTCGGGCCTGCGTCGGTTTATATAAATCGGAAAATCTCCGCGACTGGCGCCCGTGCAGGCCCCTGTACAGCCCGGAAGATGCGAACTGTGCATACGAATGTCCCGACTACTTTCACTGGGGTGACTGGTATTATCTGGTGTTCTCCTCCTACTCGGACCGGTTTCAGACGCTCTACCGCATGAGCCGCTCCCCGGCCGGCCCCTGGATCGCGCCGGAGCGGGACACCTTTGACACGCGTTCTTTCTACGCGGCGAAAACGGCCTCGGACGGACAGAAACGCTATATCTACGGCTGGAACCCCACCCGGGAGATCGATGAGCATCATTTCGGCCCACGGGCCGATTTCGGCCATGACCAGTATACCTGGGACTGGGGCGGAAATATGGTGGTTCACGAACTGCTCCAGGAGAAGGACGGAACACTCTCCGTACGCCCGCCTGAAAGCATCAGCAGCGCCCTGACTGCGGACCGGGCTCTGGACCTGCGGCCACTGAGCGGTACATGGACCCGGGACGGCCGCAACTTCTCCGTGAATGCTGGAAACGGCTACGCCGCCGCGCTGCTGGGCTCCCTGCCGGATCCCTGCTGCTTTCGCTGCACCGTGCGGTTCCAGGGAGCGCCTGCACAGCTGGGCGTCGCCCTGTCCGTGGACGATACTTTTTCCGAGGGCTATTACGCGGCACTGGAACCCGGTTTCCGCAGGCTGCAGTATAAAACACCGCTGCGCTGCGGAAAAGACGCCCGGATTTTCCCCTTTACCGTGGAGCAGGAGCGTCCCATTCGCCTGGCCGAAGAGGAGCCGCACCGGATCACGGTTTTCCGGGACGGATCCGTCGTCGTGATTTATGTGGATGACCAGGTTGCGTTATCCACCCGTGCCTGTGACCTGCAGGGCCGACAGATCGGGCTTTTTCTGGAGGGCGGGGAAGCGGTGTTCTCCGACGTCTCCATCAGCACAGCTGAAAAGGAGGATGGCATATGAATACCGGCGAAATTCTGGAAAACTTTACCCGTATGATTTCAGGGATGGAGGTTTCCGTCCCGGAGGAAGGCATTCTGGCAGGCCCGGTCCGTCCCATCAGGCATGCGATGGCTTCCAGCCGTTTTGTTAACTACGGCATCGGATGGGACAACGCGCATTTTCCCCTGGACTACGGTCTGCTGATGCGGGAGGGCATTCCCGGCATTATTCGCCGCGCATCCCGGCCGGCGGAGAATCTCAGCCGCGAAGCAGCGGAATACCGCCGGCTGGTTGCCGACTGCTGGCGGCTGATCTCCGGTTATATCCGGCGGCATGCCGATGCCGCAGAAGAACTGGCATCGAGCTGTCCGGAGGATGCCGCCCGCCTGGAACGCATCAGCCGCAACTGCCGGTCACTGACAGAGCGGCCTCCGGAGAGCTTTGAGGAAGGACTGCAGCTGTTCTGGTTTATCTGGCGGCTGCGTGCTTATTACACTTCCAGCATCGGCCGGATGGACCGGCATCTGTATCCTCTGTATGCCAGGGACGTTCCGGACAGGATTTCCAGGGAGGAAGCCTGCGGACTGCTGATTGAACTGTTCGGTCTTCTGACCGCCGTCCACAGCGGCGACACGCTGATGAACCTGATGGTCGGCGGTACAGATGAAGAAGGAAGGGACAGTACCAATGACCTGAGCCTGCTGATCATCGAAGCTTCCATCCGCGCTCCGGGAAGCGAACCGCATATCAACATCCGCCTGCATGAGAACAGCCCGGAATCCCTCCGTGACGCCGCCGCCCGCATGATAGCCGACTGCCGGGGCCAGGGTGTGCTGTACTATGACCGGAATATTATTCCCGACCTGGTCCGGCGCGGTATACCGGTCGAATATGCCCGCAGCTATGCCAATGACGGCTGCACTGAACTGACATTTGACCGGCATTCCGCGATCTGGTTCTGGCAGATGGAAAGCATGAAAACGCTGGAACTGGCTCTGTTCCGCGGGACGGAAAACCCGGCAGCGCCCCACAGCGAATACAGGAAATGGGCTGCCTGGCAGCCTGCCAGGCTGTTCGAAAGCAAACTGCGATTCGGTTTTGACAGCGGAGATCCCTGCGACTGTGAAAGTTTCGAGAGCTTCCTGCAGCTCTTTCTGCGCCAGTTCCGATACCAGATCCGGTGTATGCTGGAAGAAATCTCCCGGGAAATCATCCGGAACGAGGCACCGGACGGTCCGCTGACGTCCCCAATTGCTGCCGGCCTGGTGGAAAAAACACTTGATACCGGGACGGACCCTATGCGGGGAGGATGGGAAGTGCGGAATTACCAGCTGTTATCCGGTTCTCTTCCAACGACCGCTGACTGCCTGTACGGGATCCGCCGTGCCGTCTTCGATGAACAGCGCTGCACCATGGCCGAATTGCTGGAAGCGCTCCAAGGCAACTTTGAAGACGACGAACCCCTGCGGGCCTGGCTGAAACAGCTGCCGAAATTCGGGAACGACTGTGATGAGACGGACTTCCTGGCCGCGATGCTCGCGGATGAGTTCTGTACCTGCGTGGAGGAATACGAGGATCCCTCCGGCGTAATGATTCTGCCGGGAATCTACAATATTGATTTCAACATGTTTGCCAGCGTACTCGGCGCGTCTCCCGACGGCCGGAAGGCCGGGGATCCCATTTGCGCCCACTTTTCGCCCACCCCTGGATGCGCTGTCAGCGGACCGACCGCTGTGATCGCTTCCGCCTCCAAGGCGGCGCTTCATCGGGGCTGCGCGTCCTCACCGCTCTATCTTTCCCTGCCAAGAGCGATGGGTGCCCTGGATCTGCAGCATATCCGTACTCTGATCGATATCTGCGGGGAAGCGGGCCTGCCGATCGTCAGCCTGTCCGTTTATAACCGGGAACTGCTGGAAGACGCCCGCGTCCACCCGGAGAAGCATGGGGATCTGATTGTCCGGGTATGGGGGTTTAACGCCCGCTTTGTGGACCTGGACGCGAATCTCCAGGACCACATCATCGGAAGAATCCTATGAAAGAAAAGGGATATGTGATGCATGTCCAGCGGTTTTCGCTGAACGACGGCCCCGGCATCCGGTCAACCGCGTTCCTGAAGGGATGCTCCCTGCGATGTGCCTGGTGCCACAACCCCGAATCCTGGAAAACGGAGCCGCAGACACTTTATTATGAGAAAAAATGCGTCCATTGCGGCGCCTGTGCCCGGGGCGGAGCTGAAGCCTGCCTGTACGGCGCACGGGTTATGGTCGGCCGTCTCTGCTCGGCGGAGGAGCTGGTGACCCTGCTCCTTCGGGACATGCGGTTTTTTGCCTGTGGCGGAGGCGTGACCTTCTCCGGAGGGGAAACCCTGCTGCAGGCGGATTTTACAGCCGTCTGCCTCCGGGAACTGAAAAAGGCGGGCGTCCATACCTGCGTTGATACGGCACTGCATGTCCCGGCGGAAGCTGTACAGGCTGTCATACCGTATACCGATCTGTTCCTTGCGGATCTGAAATCGATCAATCCGGATGTCCACCGCCAGATCACAGGTGCCGGCAATCATATGATCCTGGATAACCTGCGGCTGATCAGCCGTACGGGCATCCCTATGTGGATCCGTATGCCCCTGGCTGCCGGCATCAACGACAGCCCGGAAGATCTGCGGAAAACCGCAGATTTCCTGTCCGGCCTTGCGGGCGTCGTCCGCGTTGACCTACTGCCTGTGCTGGATCACGCAGATGAAAAATACCGGGCACTTGGCCTGGAACCGCCCCGGTTCAGCCGGGATGTCGATGTTGCGGCACTGATCCATCGGGCGGCCGGATATCTCGATACAGATTCCCGCGGTACTTTACCGCTGCATCAAATCATATGAATGGAGGGTTCCTGTTATGGCAAGGCTTGAAGTTAACTTTTACTCCTACTCTCTGTCCCACGGCGTAGACATTGAGGTCACTATCCCTTCCTTCTCCTCCTGCGATCATCAGCCCGGTGTCCGTCCCACACATGAGCCGCCGGCGAAATTCCCTGTTCTCTACCTTCTTCACGGTCATGGAAACGATTACCAGTGCTGGACGCGGTATACCGCCGTGGAGAGACTGGCGGAGGAGCAGCGCATCGCCCTGGTCACCTTCAACAGCGGCAACAAAGCGTATAACAACATGCCGGACGGCGACAACTATTACGATTTCCTCCATGAGGAGCTCCCAAGCTTCATTACCGGCATGTTTCCGATCTCCGGGCGCCGTGAGGACACCTATATTGCCGGCCTTTCCATGGGAGGCTACGGAACGCTGGCGCATGCCTTTACCGCGCCTGAGATGTACTGTGCTTTCGGCGCCATGTCGCCCGGAGTTACGGCGCGTCCCGCCGGCGCCAGCCAGTACAGCAGGGAACGCAGTCCCTTCGGAGACGTATACAGCCGGACCATTGAGCCCATTGAAGAGCTGGCCGGTCGGATTGGGGAAGGCGTCATGCTGCCGAAGGGATATATCTGCTGCGGCAAAAATGATTTCCTCTATGAGCGGGTATGTCAGTTCCGGAAGGATGCGGAAGCGCTCGGAGCCGACTTTACCTGGCACTTCGTGGATGGATATGAACACGAATGGCGCTACTGGGACTATGAAATAGCCAACTTCCTCTCCTGGTTGCCTCGTACGGACTACTACGCGGACAAGCCTCATCATATCTGATCTGTATTTTTCACGGATTGGCTTTCCGCTTCCAGTTCATTCAGGGGATCATCGTATTATCCGTTCCGGATTGCAACCTGTCTCATCGTGTCTCATAAAGCAATCTGCATTACTACCAACGCGAGTATCATCTCTTCACTGTCCGCCGCATAAACCTGGAAACCCAGAGCCCGCAGCTGCCCCATACCTACTGCAGTATTCAGGCGGGAGCGGAAATGTATCCGGAAACGCTGCAGTACCTGATGGGCCATAGCGACATCAGCGTGACGATGAACACATATACACATCTGGGACTGGAAGACGCGGTTGAGGAAATGGGCCGGATAAAGGAGATGGAAAACGCACGGAAAGAACAGGAGAAGTTGGCGGGCAAGAGTGATGAAATCAAGGGAAGCAAGAGGATGTTCCGGGCGGGATAACCCAGGCGAGAAGAAGGCCGGCAGAATGACAGTGGGTGCCGGTCGGGAAAGGGAACGAAAAGAGTCGTTCCCCCTCCCCATCGTTCAACAAATTGTGTGTATGAAAGAATCCTTTCATTACGTTCATATTATTCATGGCGGTGCATTCCGGAAACCGCGTGGATCGTGCAGACAGAAGAACCGTCCGTTGTCTTTATGCTTGTTATGTCCGATTATGTTCCCTTCTTTATACTAACTAAATGCCATTGGGGACGACCCTTTTTGTTCCGCAAAGGCCCGGGTGCCGTCCGGATATCTATGGCTGGACTCAGCCTGCTTCAGTCTGCGTCATAAAGGCTTTGGGGGAAGTTCTCTTTCTGTTGCAAAGGAAGCGAAAAGTTTGTAGAATACAGAGAGAGTCCTTGTAGTGTTAACGGGTAATCCCACTAATTCCTTCAGGAGTGAACGCTATGTGGAACATGGATTTTGTTATTCCCAGCCTGTTGGTGCTGGCTGTTTTGCTGATCTTTTATTTTGCGCGGCCTCGGCTTCCGAACCAGCTGAACAGAGCATTCTTGTTCCTGCTTGTTTCGGATATCGCAACAATCGTTACAGATTTTCTCGCAACATGCGCGGACAATGCCTATCACTCCCTGCCGTTATGGCTGGTTTCAGTTTTGAACCTTCTCTTCTTTTTGGCGTATATACTCCGGAGTTTTCTGTTCCTCCGGTTTACAGCTGTACTGGTTAAGCTGAACAGGGTTGGATTTACATGGCCCAAAGCACTTTCGTATTTTATTTTGCTGGTGTGCGAAGCCATCGTGGTCACCAGTCCCCTGACCGGTGCCGTCTATACCGTTGATGCAATGGGATATCACCGGGGGCCGCTGTATGTGATCCTGGCCCTGAGTTCATTTGCCTTTCTGCTTCTGGGGATCAGCCTGTTATTCCGTTTTCAGAAAAGCATCCGGAAAAGCGCGCTGATCAGCGCCATGGCATATCATGCGATCCTGATTGCCGGCAATGTTTTGCGGATATTGTTCCCGCAATATCTGGTCATGAACGTATTCTGCCTGCTGGCGATTCTTGTCATTTATCTTGCTTTTGAAAACCCGGATCTGTATATCACCGACCGGGGGCCTGCATTCAACACCAGAGCGTTTACCGACTGGCTTGATGATCCTCAGCATCGGAAAGACAGCCGGATTCTCGGGTTCGCGATCCGGAACTATAATGATGAACGGAGCATGTATGGCGGCATCCAGATGGATGAGGGGCTGGGGCTCATTATTGCCTGGTTGAAAAAACAGTTTCCGGATCTCCTTTTGTTCTACCTGCGGGGCGGCAATTTTTGTGTCGCGGGCACGGAAGACACGGAATGGGAACAGGTCCGCAAGAAGATTCTGGAACGTTTTCAGGCCCCCTGGCAGGCAGAGAGTGTTGATCTGAATCTTAGCGCAACCTGCGTGGAGATCAGGCTGGCTGACCGGACCGATTCCCCGGACAGAATTGTGAATACATTGATCTATGCGCTGGATCAGGCCAGGGATAGCGCAGATATCGAACAGACGCTGATGTCGGAGGAGACATTAAGACAGATTGACAGGCAGATTGAAATCAAACGGTATCTGGACACGGCGCTTGAGCACAATACGGTTGAAGTATTCCTGCAGCCGATTGTGGACAGTCATACGCAGCAGATTGTTGCCGCCGAGGCGCTGGCCCGGCTCAGAAATGATCGTGGGGAGCTGATTCCGCCCGGCCTGTTCATCCCGATGGCTGAAAAACACGGAAGTATAAACCTGCTGGGCGAACAGGTGATGCGTAAAGTTTGTGCATTCATAAGGGATTACGACGTCCTTGGGATGGGGCTTCGATGGATTAATGTAAACCTGTCCCCGATCCAGTGCATGCACAGCAATCTGCCGGACCTGTTTTCTTCGATTCTCACGGAATACGGGGTCTCTGCCAATCAGATTCATCTTGAGATCACTGAAGAATCAATGATCAATTATTCGAAGCAGGAGAAGCAGATCGAAAGCCTCCGGCAGTTTGGTTTTCAGCTTGCGCTGGATGATTACGGATCCGGTTTTTCCAATCTCCATCAGGTAAAAAAGATTGCGTTTTCAAATATCAAGCTTGATATGAAAATTGTATGGGATTATATTCACGACAGGGATGCCCTTCTTCCTTCGCTGGTTCATGCATTCAGGCAGATGGGCTTCAGCATTACAGCCGAGGGCATCGAAACGCAGGAAATGGCCGAAGCAATGGCGGAAATCGGCTGCGATTATCTCCAGGGATATGTTTTCTCAAAACCGCTGCCTGTTGATAATTTTACAAAAATATTACAGCCTGCGGCACTTCGGGCGTGGCCGGCGGATCGCTGCCAGGGGAACAGAGGGACGGAACGGAGGGACGACCCTCAATGGCATTTAGACAATTAACTTAACAGGCATGCCAGAAGTATAGGAAAATCAACGCTTCTGACTTTTATAATGTTTAGAAAAACGTAACAATTTGTATATTGACATACGCCGCAAAATATGCGGCTTTTTTTGATCGCGTTATGATTCCACCCTACGGATGGGCGCGATCAAAAAAAGCCCTTGTAGCGAGAAATGTGGCAACTGCCACTGATTACTACAAGGAGGCATACCTTGATGGACAAATCATTCTGTTAGTCAACACTTATAATGGCGATACGTACGAAGGGATGTAAACGATGATTCATAGTAGATTCTGGGCCGTTTGCAAACAAAAAGCGGTAGATGGGTCTCAAAGTCCTACCGCCTTTGTTGGATTTGCAAACATCTTGCAAACATGACACCCCTTTTTCAGGCGATTTCAGATGGGAAAATGCAAACTCAGACGAACAGTAAATCGCCCGCCATCCTTGCACCACAAGGCTTAGACGATCTCAGACGAGCGCCAAGGCGCACGCCAAACAAAAACTCCTAAGCGGCAGGCCGTGGGTTCGAATCCGTCACTGGAAGGAGCATTGCCGGACAACTATTTCTCCCGGTTGCATATGGATCCCAGCGGCTTGTCTTCTCTGCTGGACCTGATAAATGGTCTGTCCCTTCAGGTGGGAGAGGATAAGGATGTCTTCGGGCGGGTATATGAATATTGTCTTCGAGAATTTGCCTTGAAGGTAGCCAGCAGGACCCGCAGTCCTGCGGAAGAAACATAGTCGCATTCCGAAAATCAAGGGTCAGCGCCTTCATGCCGGCCAGTTCCTTGTCCAGGAGCGCGGTCAGTTCCGGTGCGGTTATTGTGTTGAGTTCACCGGAAAGGTGAACGGTCAGCTGAGTTCCGTTTTTGTCCGTGGTCAGTGTCATTGTGGTTTCTCCCTGAATTCTTTTATATCCTTTTCCGGAGATACTCATCTGATTCCCCGCACCGAAGGCTTTTTCAGGCGCAAAGAAGCGGAGTGGCAAAGTCAGCCTTTATTCGTTCCCCGCCGCCCCGGCCCTGGTTTCCGCCAGAGGTGAATCCTCCCGGACGATGTAACACAGCGTGCTCTTCATGTAAGGTTCCGTCACAATCGTATTCTCCGGCTGATCCCCTGTATCCGCTTTCTTCCAGTCGTTGAAATTCCCGATCTGCGACCAGAAGATAACATCCGTTTCCCCGGAAGCAAGAGCGACGGCACGCGCGCCGCTGTCCACGGAAATGAACTCAACATTCATCCCGATCCGCTTTGCAATCTCTGCCACGAGCGCGGTATTGAAGCCGATCGCTTTCCCTTCAGCAGAGAAATAATCCATGGGCGGGCGGTCGCCTGTCAAAGCCACCTTGATTGTGCCGGCATCCCAGCGTCCCGTCTTCTTCCAGATCCTGAATCGTCCTGGACAGAAGGCCGCAAAGCTCGTCTTCATCCTCCCTGAGCAGCATGCAGAAACTCACCTCATATTTGGGAATGTTGTCAGGGTTGTACCTGGCGAGGCCATCCCTTTGGGCCAGCAGGAAACCCGCGACATTCTCATCCGTCTCAATAGCGCCGATCGCCCCCGACTCCAGGGCGATAACCAGGTTGTTGAGCGTGTCAAAAAACCTGAATCCTGTAAACGGGACGGCGCTGAAAAAAGCCACCTGTTTTTCGTTCAACTCTTCTGCGGTGACGCTGAACTGCGTCAGGATGCCGATTTCATGCTCATCGGCAAAGCAGTCAGCCAGCATGACCAGACAAAGGACCGACACCAGCAACCATACAACCAGTTTCTTCATAAACAATTCCTCCCTCTTTCATATGAATATACTCTTGAATTTCCAAGGCCTTGATCCTCAACGGGTCAGCAGACCTTCTTTTTTGTGTTGGGGGCATGCTGGCCCGCAGGTTCACCTCCTGATGATCCGGGAATTCCGGCGCCGCAGGCGGCAGGACGCCGATCTGGATGCGGGTAGCCATGTTGAGCTCTGTCTCCGTGGCCGCCAGTCTGCTGCTCTTTTCGTTGGAAATGATGCAGTACATGATGATCAGGGATACCAGGATCATTCCGTACTGGGACGCGTTGCCGAATGTTGCCCCTCCCATGATATAGTTGACAAGCGGCAGAAAGATGAACGTCAGGCCGGCTATTTTCTGGTTTAGCGGGCGTTTGCACCGGAGGATCAGGATCGCCGTAACGAGGGATACCGCAACAAGGTAGATATCCTCTATGACGGAAATGTCCGTAGCCTGGTAGAATCCCTGCGCGTCGATCCGGAAGGTCAGCGGCCGGAAGATATTGGACAGGATGACCAGGATTTCCATCACCAGCAGGCAGGGAACTCCTTTTTCCGCCTCCGGATTATTGATCATTTCTGAATTGTCAAAACACTCATGATCCGCGTCCCTGAAACTGTTTTTTCTTCGGTTCCGCCGGAAGCAAATCTGCTGTGATGAGGAAGATAAGTTCCATTTTTTTAATTATACAATAGAATGTATCATTTTTCAAGGAGAACTCCGGAATAAGGAGCGCACAGGCGCGGCCTGCGCGCTGAATGAATGGCGTTAGTGTAAAGTATTTCCGGGAGATATTACTCCGGCCACTAAATCTCTCAACATAGAATTCAGCACTCACACTGCTGAATGTACTTCAGGTTTTTATGGTCAAACAACTTCCGTACTTTTTCAGGATGCTTCTGAAGCTTGCACATGAAACTATGAGTTTTCGCTTTCAGGTCCTTCTTATTATGAGGCAATATTCCTGAATGAACGCTTTGCTTCAGATTGTGATTCAAATACTCATCCGGCTGTTGGGTCATGCTGTCCTCATAGCACATGAAACGACAGGTTCCTTTGTTGTTGATTGCTGAGATCATGTTGATCTTCTCGACCTTCGAAAAGGAAGGAGCCGTGGGTGTCTGTCCTTTCGGTGCAAACCCGCGAACGTGGTATTCCTGATTGTTGATATCAGTTACATCACCCCAGTATATTTCAGCGTTTTCCTTCTTTGCTTTTGCGGCAATCCCCGGATATGTCTCGTTCATGAATTCCTTTAGTTTTACATCATCCTGGCTGTATGCCTTCTTTGTTGGACGCTGACAACTCATTCCCCAACGTTCCAGATAATTGGAGATGGATCTTACGGGAATAGTAATGTCATACTTACTCTTGATCAATTGTTGGATAGCTGTGCGTGTCCACAAGCATGCTGCAATCTTTAGCTGATCGGGACATTTGTCAATGATGATGCGCTGTATTTCCTTTTCCTGCTCCGGTGTAAGAGACCGTTTCTCTCCATGCTTCCGACCTCTTGTCTTCTCCTTGACGCTGCGCATACCCTCCTTCTTATATGCGCGAATAATGCGACTAACGGCCTGGTAGGAGATGTTCAGCGCATCGGCAATTTCGCTTTCGCTTTTGCCCTTATTATGCAGGCGTATAGCCTGCTCCTTAATGGTTCTCCTGGTCTCTGGTGAGACCCTCAAAAGATTAATCGTATCCATGTGCTTATTA
>OMYT01000105.1 GCA_900315315.1 uncultured Eubacteriales bacterium
CATGCTGAACATTAACTGCGGAAAGAATCAGCGGTTGATGGACGCCTGTGAGCCGCTGAAAGAGTATGCCTGGCTTGTGGATACCGTCAGGCGGCATCAGCAGGAGAAGATGGATCTGGATGCCGCTGTGGACGCGGCGATCAGCGAAATGCCGGATGAGTTCGTCATCAAACCATTCCTTATGGAGAACAGAGCGGAGGTTAAAAACATGTTCCTTACCGAATACGATGAGAAAAAAGTCCTGGAAATGGAACGTGAGGAGGGGCGTGCTGAAGGGCGTGCTGAAGGACGCGCTGAGGGACGTGCTGAAGGGCGCGCTGAAGGTGAATCCAGATTGGGTTCCTTAATCAATTCACTGATCCGTTCCGGAAGAAACGACGATGCCCTCCGCGCAAGTACAGATGCCGGCTACAGAAAGCAGTTATATCAGGAACTGAACATTGAGTAAGTCTCTTTCATTAACTCGGCAGCCTGGTTTGTTATTGAATGCTGAGCAAATTACATTCCGGAATGGAAACGATGGGCTTTCCGGGAAGAGAATCGAGGAATTTCAAGGTCTGCGGGTTTTCGCAGGCCTTGTTTGTTTACATCGGGCAGTGTAATTGCGGTCATTTGTTTCTGTTTTTCCGGTTCACTTCGGCAGCCTTTTTGAAGATTTCGAGTTCTTCATTGAAAGTCTTTTCGGCTTCCCTGGCTTCCTCGATGGTCATATTGTTGGTTGTTTTTGCCGGGCTCTGTTCGTTTCGGTTTTCGGTCGATTTTTCATTTTTCTGAAGATCCCGGGTAGTTTTCATTGGCTTCCCTCCTCAATCCCAGCTTTTATCCCTGATCAGTTTCAGATGCTCTTCTTCCAGAAACAAGAACCAGTCCGCTTCCGAATCACAGGCCAGATTGTTAAATTGTCATATCCCAGTTCATCCGCTCTTCGCTGTTCAGCCAGGTGTTATACCTTTCGTGCGCTTCCCGGTACTCCTTCTTTTCCCGCCAGGCGGCAATCTCTTCCTGGATGGCGACCATTTCGTCGACGATCATCTCCACGGAATCGGGGTGCGCCTGCCATATGTATGAGGCCAGGCGGTCAATGGCTTTCGGGCTTCCCAGCTGCTTTGCCAGCAGGTCCGCGAATTCTTCCGGATAGCCCAGGCAAGAGACGGCTTTCGCCAGCTGGTTTCTGGACAGGGTCCAGAGTCTTTGTGCGGACGTCATGCTTTACCCCTTCCTATTTTCTGAGCGCCGGAACACTGTTTTCTGGTCAGACCGATCCCGGATTTCCTGATCATATTTACCAGGGAAAGGGTTCTTCCTGAATGCCGATACCGAGTTCTTTTTCGCTCTTTTCCAGGATGCCGGCGAGCTTGTACAGGTCCGAAGCGTCCTTTTCCCGGATGGAAGGTCCGAGTTCCGCGTAAAGCTTTTTTGCGAGCGTGATTTCCTTATCGCTGATCTTGTCTGACCCGCGGAGCTTCTCAGCACATACGTATACGATGAAGGCAAGACGGAGATTGTCTGTGAAGGATGCTTCCGCTGTTTCAATGACTTTCTCCAGCTCATGGGATGTGTCTTCCAGCGGTTCCTTGTACCGGACTTTGACAGTGCCGGGCTCCGGAGAGCCGGTGGTGACCAGTTTGCTGTATTTCAGTCCGCTGTCGGCTGGTGCGGTTCCGGTCTTCATTTGCAGTTCGTAGAGGGCGACACCGTAGCCGCCGGAACCGAAGGGCTCGGAAATGACTTTATCATTGGTGAAATCTTCCCGTGCGAGGGTTCTGTTTTCAAAACCCAGCATGCAGTAATTCTCCACGACTTCAGGATTGAATTCCACCTGTGCTTTTACATCTTTCGCAATGATATTGACCAGGGAGGCATATTCCTCATCGATGCTCTTTTGAACGTCCGTCAGGCTGTTTACAGTGCGGTATACGCCGTTGCCGTGTTTGCTGAGAACCTCAAGTTTATCATCTTTGTAGTTGTACAGTCCGGTTCCGATGACGCTGAGGAACAGATTGTCCTTTTTCTTTTTCTCGATCAGTTCTTCCAGGCCGCCCTTATCTGTGATGCCGAAATTCAGATCGCCGTCGGTAATCAGGATGACCTGATTGTTACCGCCAGGGATATAGTTCTTCTTTCCGATCCGGTAAGCTTGTTCAATCCCTTTGGAGCCGTTTGTACAGCCGGTGATTTCGATGGAAAGCATTTTTTCCAGGACTCTGATACGATCTTCATATCCGTTGACAGAAAAGGCTTCCAGCTCCACGATGTCATCGTCACTGTATGTAATGAGACTGATCTTATCTCCGTTTCCAAGCTTGCTGACAATGGTTGCAATGATGGCCTGCGTCTGTTCCGTATTGCTGCCCATGCTTCCGGAAACGTCGAGCAGAACAATGATATTCTGATGTTCTTTGACTTCTTCCCGTCCCTGTACATTAATGTACAGGTATTTCCTGTTGTTCTCCGAATCCATGATCTCATAGGAGAGGTTAAACATATCATCCGCAGGGATTTCGCTCTCATAACGGAAATAATTGAGCATCTCTTCAATGCGGACCATGCTGCGGTCTATCCGCCGGCCGTTCCGGAGCTGGTTCAGAACAATTCCCGCGGAAGCTGTGTTCGTTGTCATGCGGAAGGTGGATGTCGGGTCCGCTGCCGTACTGCGGGCATTCTTTTCTTCTATATGTTCATACTCATCTGTGGCAAATCCCAGGGCGCCGGCAAAATCGAGCGGACACGGGTTTACTCCTGTAGGAGGAGCCATGAGTTCAGGAGCATATGCGTCCGCTTCATCATAAACACTTGCTTCGTCGATAGGGCACCTCGGCATCATTGCTTTGTATGATCTCGATCGCTTTGCCGGCGCTCCGGAAGGAGCATAAAGTACTTTGGAACCGGTTCCGGAAGAGCATCCGTATGACGGCCCTCCGAACAATCTCTGAAACCTGCTTTCATTTGTTTCCTTCAGCGCTTCGGGGGGCAGGTATGCTTTCCCATGGGCGAGAGCATCATACAGATCATCCATTGAGAACTTTCTGAACCTGTATTCTCCGTAGGTAAACAATGCAAGGCAGGCTGCGGTTTTGTGATCATAACCGAGGCTCAGATAATAGTTGTAGAACGGTTCCCGGTTTTGTTTCTTAATGACCTTTTCCATTTGCTGTTCCGTTTTCATTCCGGCGATCCTCCTAATATATAAGATTTATTCATTCTGTCCTTGATACCATTTTCTCAACTGCCTCATATATAGCACGAAGGCCGGTTTCCGAATACTTCACGGTCATCTCCTCCTCCCGTCTCCTGATTCTATAATACAGTCAAAGCCAACTCTCCAGGTCGCCTCCCAGGCGACAGATTCGGGTCACTTTTTCGCTTTCGGTCCGCTCTTTCTTTCAGGCCGTCCGCAGACTTCCTGTCAGCCAGTTCTCGGTATCATTCAGATACTCCCGGCAGAAATCCTGGTAATCATTGAACCCCAGCAGATTCATCTTGTTCGGCAGCTGTTCAACGGCCTTCAGGAAGCCTTCCCGGTGCCAGGGCAGGACCTTGCAGATGATGAGGCGGTAGGGGCTCACCTTGTTGGAAAACTCCTGCTCGAACTTCACGGAAATATTCTGCCGCCTGAACAGGGAATCCGCCAGATGATCCCCCAGGTCGATATAGGCATAGCGGCAGTACAGCGACGGCGAGACCGTCAGGTTAAACCAGTTCTTCTGCGTCATGAGGCATCCTTCTTCCGTTCTTTTTTGGCCCTTCTGTTCCTCCGGGCTTCCGGGCATCCTCATTATCCTGCCGAACATGTTGCAAAAGCACCCCATTTGTGATACCCTATAAAAAAATGTTAGGAGAGATGAAGAGAAGATAGAAAGCACTTGACGATAAATGATTTTTTTGGTATCTTTTCCATAGTAGCTGGGCTGGCCGAAAGGTCTTGGTCCACCCTCGGCGGGGAAGTCCTCGCCGCTTTTTCTATATTTGGAGGACATATGAGAGATCTAAGCATTTTTGTGGATGAGTCCGGTGATTTCGGCGCATATGAAAGCCATTGCCCTAAATACCTTGTTACACTGGTTTTCCATGATCAGGACAAAGATATCAGTGAACACATAAAATTACTTCGTGAAAGGTTGATTTATGAAACTTACAGACAATCTTAAAAAACAGGCTGACAATGCTGCGGATCTTGAGAAAAAAACCATCAAAAAGGCCGACATGAAGCTGTCCGACGACAAGCTTGACACGGTGTCAGGCGGGTATATTGCTTGGGGGAATAATACGCAATGCGAATATAATCCGTGGAAACGCGGGACGGTCTTTTTCGTTTCACCCGGCTCCTTTTTCGCGAAAAAAACCGCCTTTCCGAAAGGAAAAGCGGCATGCGTTACCAAACAATCTCATAGGAATTCCCGCCGGAGAAATCCTCTTTTTTATTTGCTTTCCGATTGCTTTCTGTGCGAAAACGCCGGTTGTAACCGGCCGAATCCATTGAAGTAATCATCCCGCATGTTTTGCATTTGAAACTGATGGTTTCGCCGGTTTTTACATGATCACAGTCTTCATTGCAGTAAGAGCAGTTATATATGTCGGATGCCCCGAGTCTCGAACATTTCCCGTATACAGGTTCCCTTGCAACAAAGAGAAAGGTATGATGGTCTCCTCTCGATTTGCCGCATGTTTCACATTTGCATCCATTATAGCGATGAAAGACATTTCTGTAGCCGCATCTGACGCAGATTTCCTCGCAAGGGCCGGTAGACTGAATCTTGTGACCGGATATTTTACAGATAATGTTCATAAACGAATCTATTTCTCCTCATCCTGAGATAAAGTCCCGGCTGTGTTTTTTCAGATGGTTTTGCCGGAATGGGGAGCCTGC
>OMYT01000052.1 GCA_900315315.1 uncultured Eubacteriales bacterium
CGCTTCCAGCTCGCGACGGGCCAGCTGCAGAACACCATGCAGATCAGCCAACTGAAGCGCGATATCGCACGGTGCAAGACGATCCTTCGGCAGAAGGATAAAGCCTGAGAAAGGAGGCAGCTGGAACAATGGAAGAAAGAGGACTGCGTAAAACCCGGATCGGCGTCGTGATCAGCGACAAGATGGACAAGACCTGCGTCATCCAGATCAAGACCCGCGTACGTCATCCGCTGTATGGAAAAATCATGAACCGGACGAGCAAGCTGAAGGTTCACGACGAGAATAACGAATGCGGCATCGGGGACACCATCAGGGTGATGGAGACCCGGCCGATCAGCAAAGATAAGCGCTGGCGCCTGGTGGAGATCATTGAAAAAGCCAAGTAAGCTTTTCAATCATCAGGAATGCAAGGGGGCTTTTCTTGGGGGCTTTCCGGTCGCCCCCAAACCCCTTCGGACTAATGTTTAGGAGGAAACAGCAATGATTCAGCCGCAAACCCGGCTTAAGGTAGCCGACAATTCCGGCGCCAAGGAAATCATGTGCATCCGTGTTCTGGGCGGTTCTTTCCGTCGTGACGGCCGGCGGCACCGTGAAAAAGGGCGAGGTCGTGAAGGCCGTAATCGTCCGGATGCGCAAGAACAAGCGCCGCCCCGACGGCAGCTACATCAAGTTTGACGACAACGCCGCCGTCATCATCAACGACCAGAATATGCCCCGCGGCACCCGGATCTTCGGGCCCGTGGCTCGCGAGCTGCGTGAGAAGGATTTCATGAAGATCGTCTCCCTGGCTCCCGAAGTACTGTAAGGAGGCAGACGGGATATGCATGTAAAGACGAAAGATACAGTCATCGTCATCAGCGGCAAGGACAAGGGGAAGAAAGGAAAGATTTCCGCGAGCTTCCCGAAGCTGAACCGGGTGACGGTGGAAGGCGTGAACGTGGTCACCAAGCACCAGAAGGCCCGCAACGCCATGACGCCCGGCGGCATCATCCACAAGGAAATGCCCATTGACGCGAGCAACGTGATGCTGGTCTGCCCCAAGTGCGGCAAGGCCACGCGCGTGAACCACAAGGCGGAGAAGGTCACCGATGACAACGGCAGGGCCCACCGCAGGCTGATCCGCATCTGCAAGAAGTGCGGCGCCGAAATCGACTGATAAGGAGGAAAAGCCCAAATGGCAACCAGAATCAAAGAGAAGTATCTGGCCGAGGCGATTCCTGCTTTGGAGGAAAAGTTCGGCTACACCAACGCGATGCAGGTTCCGAAGCTCGCCAAGATCGTGATCAACATGGGTCTGGGCGACTGCAAGGACAACGCGAAGGCCATGGAGATGGCTGTGAACGAGCTGACGACGATCGCCGGCCAGAAGCCGATGATCACGAAGGCGAAGAAGTCCATCGCGAACTTCAAGGTCCGGGAAGGGATGAACGTGGGCGCGAAAGTGACCCTGCGCGGTACCCGGATGGAAGAGTTCATGGACAAGCTGGTGAGCGTGGCGCTGCCCCGCGTCCGCGACTTCCGCGGCGTGAGCGCCAAGGCCTTTGACGGCCGCGGCAACTACAGCCTGGGCATCCGCGAACAGCTGCTGTTCCCCGAAATCGAGTACGACAAGGTGGAGAAGATCCGCGGAATGGAAATCGTATTCGTGACGACGGCGCACACGGACGAGGAATGCAAGGAGCTGCTGAGGCTTCTGGGCATGCCCTTCGAGGCGTAAGAGGAGGAGGACAGGAAAAAATGGCAAAAACGAGCATGAAACTCAAGCAGCAGAGACCGGCCAAATTCTCGACCCGCGCCTACACCCGCTGCCAGATCTGCGGGAGACCCCACAGCGTGCTGCGCAAGTACGGCGTATGCCGCATCTGCTTCCGGGAACTGGCTTACAAGGGCGAGATTCCCGGTGTCCGCAAGGCCAGCTGGTAAGCGAAAGGAGGAGTTAGAATGGTAGTGAATGACCCCATCGCCGATATGCTCACCCGCATCCGCAACGGACAGGTGGCCCGGCACGACGCCGTGACCATGCCCGCCAGCAATACCAAGAAGGCGATCGCGAAGCATCAAGGCGGTTGACTTTATTGATGACGGACTTCAGGGAGAGATCAAGATCACCCTGAAATATATGAACGGCAAGCAGACCCCCGTGATCGCGGGTCTGAAGAGAATCAGCAAGCCCGGTCTGCGGGTGTATGCCCGCAGCGAAGAGCTGCCGAAGGTCCTCGGGGGACTGGGGATCGCCATCATCAGCACCAGCAAGGGACTGATGACCGACAGAGAAGCACGGAAAGCGGCCATTGGCGGCGAAGTGCTCGCGTACATCTGGTAAGGAGGAAAAGATCAATGTCTCGAATTGGTAAACTTCCGATCACAGTACCCGCGGGCGTGACGGTGACAGTGGACGAGAACAACCTGGTGACGGTGAAGGGCCCGAAGGGCACCCTGAGCCAGCAGGTGAACCCGGACATCACCCTGAAGCAGGAAGGCAACATCCTGACCCTGGAGCGCCCCACGGACTCCAAGCCCCACAAGGCCATGCACGGCCTGTACCGGGCGCTGGTCCATAACATGGTCGTCGGCGTGACCGACGGCTTCACCAAGACCCTCGAAATGGTCGGTACCGGTTACCGTGCCAGCGCCGAGGGCAAGACCCTGACCATCAACATCGGCTTCAGCCATCCGGTGGTTCTGGAAGCGCCCGAAGGCATCACCTACGAGACGCCCAACCAGACGACCATCGTGGTCAAGGGCAGCAACAAACAGCAGGTCGGCAACCTTGCCGCGGACATCCGTGCCATTCGGAAGCCTGAACCCTATCTGGGCAAGGGCATCAAGTATCAGAATGAGCATATCCGCCGCAAGGAAGGCAAGACCGGTAAGTAAGAGAGGGAGTGAACGCAGATGTATAAGAAACGTGACCGGAACGAGATTCGCGTGATCCGTCACGCACGGGTACGGAAAAAGATCAGCGGCACCCCCGAGACCCCGCGTCTTTCCGTATATCGCTCCAACAGGCACATTCAGGCCCAGATCATCGACGACACCAGGGGCGTGACCCTGGTGAGCGCGAGCACGATGGATCCGGCCCTGAAGGGACAGCTGGACGAGGTTGACAAGAAGGGTGCCGCCAAGCTGGTGGGCAAGCTCATCGCGGAGCGCGCCGTCGAAGCCGGCATCAAGTCCGTGGTTTTTGACCGCGGCGGGTATATGTACACCGGGCGCGTGGCCAATGTGGCCGACGGCGCGCGGGAAGCCGGACTTGAATTCTGAGAAGGAGGACGACGCAAATGCAAAGCAATGAGCAGATGGAACGCAGCGCGGCGAATGAGAGCGGCGCGGCGAACGCGCGCGGCGAACGCGGCGAGCGCGGCGGCCGGGGTGACCGCGGCGGACGCGGCCGGAACGACCGGAACGATCGGAACGATCGTTTCGAGCAGCAGAGCGAATTCAAAGAGCGCCTGGTGTCCGTCAACCGCGTCAGCAAGACCGTCAAGGGCGGCCGCAACATGCGGTTCAGCGCACTGGTGGTCGTCGGCGACGAAAACGGCCGCGTAGGCGCAGGCATGGGCAAGGCTGCCGAAATTCCGGAAGCCATCCGCAAGGCCAACGAAGACGCGAAGAAGCACCTGGTGAACGTGCCGCTGGAAGGCACGACGATCCCCCATGAGATGACCGGATATTACTCCACCGCCAAGAGCGTGCTGATCCCGGCGCCGGAAGGAACCGGCGTGATCGCGGGCGGCGCCGCCCGTGCCGTGCTGGAAATGGCCGGCATCAAGGATATCCGGACCAAGAGTTTCGGAACCAACAACCCCATCAACATGGTCAAGGCTACCATCGAAGCCCTGAAGCAGGTGCGCAGCGCCGAGCAGGTCGCCAAGATGCGGGGCAAGACCGTGGAAGAGATCCTGGGATAAGGAGGCGAGAGAGATGAAACTGAAGATTACGCTGGTGAAGTCTCCCATCGCGTGCCTCCCGAAGCATAAGGCGACCGTCGCCGCGCTGGGCCTGCGCAAGGTCGGCCAGACGGTGGAGCAGCCGGATAATCCCGCGGTCCGCGGGCAGATCTTCGCTGTGAAGCATATGCTGAAAGTCGAGGAAGTAAAGTAAGAGGAGGTTGAACCCCTATGAAACTGCATGAATTGCATCCCGCCGAAGGGTCCACGAGCGCGCAGAAGCGGCTGGGCCGCGGCGCAGGATCCGGTCTGGGCAAGACCTCCGGAAAAGGTCACAAAGGTGCCAAGGCCCGCAGCGGCGGCGGCAAGCGGCCCGGATTTGAAGGCGGCCAGATGCCTCTGTACCGCCGGGTGCCCAAGCGCGGATTCACGAACATTTTCGGCACCGAGTACGCGACGGTGAACGTGGAGCGGCTGGAAGCCTTTGAGAACGGCGCTGTCGTCGACGCGGCGGCGCTGCTGGAGAAGAAGATCATCCGCAGGGAACTGGACGGCGTGAAAATCCTCGGCGGCGGCGAACTGACGAAGAAACTGACCGTGAAGGCGGCGAAGTTCTCCGGCAGCGCGAAGGAAAAGATCGAAGCAGCCGGCGGAAAGGCCGAGGTGATTTGACATGATCGAAAGCATTCGCAAAATGTGGAAGATCGAGGAGCTCCGCAGGAAGATCCTCTACACGTTCCTGATGCTGGTGCTTTTCCGGCTGGTGGGCGTGATTCCGTGCCCCGGCGTGGATGTGGCGAAGGTGATGAGCCAGAACAACACGTCCAGCCTGCCGCTGCTGGAACTGGTCAACATGATGACCGGTAACGCCTTCAGCCAGATGACCCTGATGGCCATGGGTATTACGCCCTACATCAACGCGAGCATTATTATGCAGCTGCTGACCATCGCGATTCCCGCGCTGGAGCGGATGAGCAAGGAAGACGACGGCCGGGAAAAGATCAACCGGATCACCCGGTACGTGACGGTCGGCCTGGCGGCGCTGCAGGCCATCGGCCTGGTCCGCGGCATGGGCTACATCAAGGACGGCTGGCTGAACTATGTACTGGTCGGCGTGAGCATGGCGGGCGGTACCGCCCTGGCCATGTGGATCGGCGAGCGGGTGACCGAGAAGGGCGTCGGCAACGGCGTATCGCTGCTGATCTTCGTCGGTATTATTTCGAACCTGTTCAACGGAATCGTGGCCGGCTTCAACACCGCCACGACCACGGGCACGACAAGCGGCTGGGTGAACCTGATCGTGATCGTCGTGACCTGTATCCTGATGACGGTGATCGTGACGTTTGTGGAACTGGGCGAGCGCAGGATTCCCCTGCAGATCGCCAAGCAGGTGAAGGGCCGCCGCGTCTACGGCGGGCAGAACACCCACATGAGCCTGAAAGTGGTCTCTGTCGGCGTGCTGCCCCTGATCTTCGCTTACAGCTTCCTGGCGTTCCCCGGAACGATCGCCCAGCTGATCGACCCGAAGGCCGAGGGCTGGTTCACCCAGTGGTGGACGAGAAACATGTATACCGGCAGCGTCTGGTACATGATTATCTCCGCGCTGCTGATCATCGCCTTCACGTTCTTCTATTCGTCCATCAGCTTTGACCCGAAGCAGCAGGCGGAACAGCTGCAGCAGCAGGGCGCCGTGATTCCCGGACAGCGGGGCAAGAACATCCAGCGCTATCTGCAGACGATCATGAACAGACTGAATCTGTTCGCGGCCCTGTTCCTGGCCGTGCTGGCCGCGGTGCCGACGCTGCTGCTGAGACTGGCCGGCGTGCAGGTGCCCTTTGCCGCCAGCTCGATCCTGATCGCCGTGAGCGTGTCGCTGGAGACCATCCGGACGATCCAGGGCGAGATGAGCGTGCGCGGAATCGATATGAACGCAACCGGCTTTATGTGATGCGCAGCATCACATAAAGCCGGAAACTCTCAACTCTAAAATGAAGAAGGGAGTATCGCCATGAACATCATCTTCTTAGGGCCTCCCGGGGCCGGCAAGGGAACCCAGGCGCAGATGATCTGCGACAGCCTGCGGATTCCCCAGATTTCCACAGGAGATATTCTGCGGCGGGCGATGAAGGAAGGAACGGAGACGGGACTGAAGGCGAAGAGCTACATCGACGCCGGAAAACTGGTGCCGGACGACGTGATCATCGACATCGTGAAGGAACGGCTGGCCATGGATGACTGCAGGGGCGGATACATCCTGGACGGGTTCCCCCGGACCGTGCCGCAGGCGGAAGCCCTCGACGGCTTCGCCGTGATCGACAGCGTGATTGAGCTGGACGTGGCGGATCAGGTGCTGGTGGACCGGCTGAGCGGCCGGCGCGTATGCCTGAAGTGCGGCGCGACCTACCATGTGAGCATGCTGGAGGGGAAAACGACGTGCGACAAGTGCGGCGAAACCCTGATCCAGCGCGACGACGACAAGCCGGAGACCGTACTGAACCGGCTGAAGGTTTACCATGATCAGACAGCGCCTCTCATCGGATACTACGGGAAGAAGGGCCTGCTGCACAAGGTGGCCGGAGACCAGGGGATCGAAGGCACCTTCAGGGCGATCATGAAAGAGCTCGGAGCAGAGGCATGATCAGCCTGAAAAACGCGGCCCAGATCTCGAAGATGCGGGACGCGGGCAAAATTCTGTACGAAGTGGAGCAGGAAGTGCGGCAGGCGATCCGTCCGGGGGTCACCACCGCGGAGCTGGATATTCTGGCCGAGCGGCTGATCCGGAAACACCGGGCGATCCCTTCCTCCCTGCACTACGAAGGATATCCCTGCAGCATCTGCGCCAGTATCAACGACGAAGTGGTGCACGGCATTCCCAGCGACCGCAGGGTCCTGCGGGAGGGCGACATCATTTCCGTCGACTGCACGCTGCTGCTGGACGGCTGGCAGGCGGACAGCGCCTTTACGGCCGGCGTCGGAACGATCAGCGAAGGGGCGGAAAAGCTGATCCGGGTGACGGAGGAATGCTTCTGGAAGGCTGCCAGACAGTGCGTGACGGGCAAACGCCTGGGCGACGTCGGGCACGCGGTGCAGGAACATGCCGAAGCAAACGGATTCACGCCGATCCGGGAATTCACCGGCCACGGCATCGGACGGGAAATGCATGAGGATCCCTCCGTGCTCAACTACGGCGAGATCGGCCGGGGACTCAGGCTCCGCGGGGGCATGACCCTGGCGGTGGAGCCGATGATTGCCGCCGGAGACTGGCATCTGTCGGTGGACGACGACGGCTGGTGCGCCCGGACGGTGGACCACAGCCTGACCGCTCACTATGAGCATACTATTGCCGTGCGGGAGAACGGGCTTCCGGAAATCCTGACCCTTCCCGGGTTCAGCTGGGAGGAATAAGGATGAAGGAACCGTTCGCCTTTGAACCCGGCAGGATCGTGGAAAGCATTCAGGGAAGGGATAAGGGAGGCTTCTTCCTGATCCTGGAGAATGCGGGGGAGGGCATCGTAATGATCGCCGACGGATCCCGGCACAGGCTGGAGCATCCGAAGAAAAAGAAGACGAAACATCTGCGCGCAAAACCGGTCCGGCTCGACCTGCGGGCTTTGCGGCCCGAAGGCGGCGCGCTGCAGAACAGTGACCTGAGAAGAGCGCTGGCAGCAAACGGTTTTGCTGAAGAACGCTCGCTGTGTGAGGAGGGTTAGGCTTTTGTCCAAGAGCGATGTGATCGAAATGGAAGGCAAGGTGGTTGAAGCTTTGCCCAACGCCATGTTCCAGGTGGAACTGCAAAACGGCCACCAGATTCTGGCGCATATCTCCGGAAAAATGCGGATGAACTTCATCCGGATCTATCCCGGTGACAAGGTAACCATTGAACTATCGCCCTATGATCTGACCAGAGGCCGGATCACCTGGCGCAGCAAGAATTGATCCTGAATGAGGAGGGTACAACGATGAAAGTTCGTCCGAGTGTGAAGCCGATCTGTGAAAAGTGCAAGATCATCAAGCGCAAGGGCCGCGTCATGGTCATCTGCGAGAATCCCAAGCATAAGCAGAAACAGGGCTGAGCTACCAGAACCCGTGCCGGTATTGATCCGCACGGGTTTTCTGTTGACTTTACGCTTTGCTGCAAATATGCTAAAATCATTGCAGCAAAGGAGGAAAGCGCGGTGTACAGACGTTATTCCCAGACCGGCGAGGGAAATGCAAATCTCTCGCAGGTGAACCGGAACCGGATCAGGAACGTGATTGTTCTCCTTCTGGTGATCGCCCTGGCAGTGACCCTGATCATCACCCTTCCGGTTATGCAGAATCAGAGCGAGACACGAAACTTATATATTCAGAAAATTCAAGCCGAGGTAGATGAAGCCCTGCGGCAGACAGCCACCCTCAGCCGGAATGCGGGAGCGGATTCGGCGGCTATCCTGTCCAGAATCCGCAGCAATATCTATGCTGTCCGGATGTTGAATACCGTGAATTCCGCATCCGGTGGGAAACCCTTGCTGGAAGATGAACGGCTGACTACCCTGCAGAACATGGTTGACCGGTATCTGACCTACCTGACGACCGGTATGGACACCGGCGAGTATCAGACCGCACTGCAGGTTTCACTTTCGGAACTGCAGGAGATTGCAGGGAACCTTAACTGAGGAAGCAGGAGCGGAGGAGGAAGCCGCAGTGACCGACTGGGGCGAAAAGCTGGAAGAGAAGATCCGGATGCTGCCGGATTCTCCCGGCTGTTATCTGATGAAGGACAGCTCCGGAACGATCATTTACGTTGGCAAGGCTGTCAATCTGAAAAACCGGGTACGGAGTTATTTCCGGGATTCGGCTCATACGCCTAAGGTAGCGGCGATGATCGCCCATATCGATGATTTTGATATACTCCTGTGCGAAACAAACCTGGAAGCGCTGATCCTGGAATGCAACCTGATCAAACTGCACAAGCCTTATTACAATATCCTGCTGAAGGATGACAAACACTACCCCTATCTGAAGGTTGACCTGCGTCAGCCTTTTCCTCGTCTGGAACTGTGCCGGCGGATGGAAAAGGACGGCGCTAAGTATTTCGGGCCGTATATCGGCGCAAATGCTGTCCGGCAGGTTATTGAGGCAGTCCGCAACGTTTTCCCGATCCGCTCCTGCCGTCAGGTTTTACCGGCAAAGACCCTGAAACGACCCTGCATGAATTTTGACATCGGCCGCTGTCTGGCGCCGTGCGCGGGTCAGTGTTCGGAGCAAGTCTACCGGGAGATGATGGAAGGCGTGCTGAGCTTCCTGAGCGGCGATTATGACGTGGTCATCCGGAAGCTGAAAAAGGATATGGAAGAAGCGGCAGCTGCTATGCGTTATGAGAAAGCGGCGATGATCCGCGACCGGATTCGTGACGTGGAGGGTTTGATGGAGCGGCAGATTGCCCTGCGGACCGACCGGAGTGAACAGGACCTGATTGCCCTTGCACAGGATGGGCTGGACGCAATGATCCAGATTCTCTATGTCCGGGGCGGCCGGATGGTCGGCGGGGATCATTTTGCCCTGCCGCGGGAGGGCGGCGAGGATCCCGGAGAGGTCATCTCCTCCTTTCTCACCCAATATTATGAGCAGGACGGACTGATTCCGCGCAACGTTCTGTGTCAGACGCTGCCGGACGGGGTGGCAGAGCAGCTGGAAGCATGGCTGCGGGAGAAGAAAGGCAGCGCAGTGACTGTTGCGACGCCGCAAAGGGGGGAAAAACACGAGCTGATTCTCCTGGCGGTTAAAAATGCGCAGGACGCCCTGCTGAAGAGGAATGCCCGCCGCACGGTCCATGAGGAGCGGACGGTGGAAGCGGCGAAGAATCTGGGGAAAATTCTGGGCATGGACCGGTATCCCCGTCGGATCGAGGGCTATGATATCTCGAACACCCAGGGTGAGCAAAGCGTGGCGGCCATGGTCGTTTTTATAGACGGCGAGCCTGCAAAGAAGGAATACCGCCATTTCCGCATCAAGACCGTCGAGGGCGCCAACGATTTCGAATCCATCTATGAGACGCTTTCCAGGCGGTATGCCCACGCGGCCCGGGAAACGGCGGAAGGCGGGAAGAACGGAAAGTTTACGGACTTGCCGGATCTGATCCTGATCGACGGCGGACCACAGCAGCTGCGTTTTGCCAGGCAGGCAATCCTGGACCTGAAGATGGAGCCTCCGGCTATGTTCGGCCTGGCGGAAAGGGAAGAGGAAATCTGGCTTCCGGACGCAGAGGAACCGATCTGCCTGGATCACCGCACGCCGGAACTGCAGCTTGTGCAGCGGGTCCGGAATGAAGCGCACCGCTTCGGAATTATCCATCATCGGGCGCTCCGCGGAAAGGCGTCCATCCACTCCCGCCTGGAGGAGATTCCCGGCATCGGCCCGCAGCGTCGGAAGGAACTGCTGAAGGCCTTCGGAAGCCTGAAGGCGATCCGGGAAGCCACGGCGGAGGAGCTCTGCGGCGTGAAAGGGATGAACCGCGCCGCGGCGGAGGCGGTGCTCGCCTGGGCGCAGCAGGCAAAATAACGGTTGTAACATCGGGCTTTTCATGAGATAATAAATTGTTAGCGAATTGAGCGGGAGGGCATGCGAATGGCAACAGCGCTTTGGGTCAAAGCGATCCGCCATCACCGGGCGGATGTGCAGACGACGGTGCCCTGCGGCCGGGCGGACGCCCATCAGGCGCTTCAGGAAGCCTGCCATGAGCTGGATCTGCCGGAACCGCTCTGGCTGGAAAAGAACGAGCGGGAATGGGCGGAGTTCGGAATGACCCGCTTCCTGCCGGATGCTTTTTTTGAAGCAGTCCCCTTTGAGCGCCTCGAGATCGAATACATCGATCCCGACGCGCCGAAGAAAAAAAGCCGCGACCCGAGAAATGCATTCTGAACGGAGGACAGCCTTATGGAAAAGAAAGTATATGACCTGATCGACAGTTATCGGGATGAATTCACGGCGATGCTGCAGGGCTGGATCCGCACCCCTTCCGTGAAGGGAGAGGCGGAACCCGGCGCCCCCTTCGGCCGGGATGTGCGGAAAATGCTGGACCGTGCCATGGCGGATGCAAAGAGCCTGGGCTTTGCCGTGCGGGATTTTGACGGCTATGCCTGCGACATCACCCTTGGGGAAGCGGAGGAGAAGATCGCCGTTCTCGGGCATCTGGACGTGGTGCCCGTGGGGGACGGCTGGACAAAGCCGCCCTTTGACGCCGTGATCGAAAACGGCCGGATGTACGGCCGCGGGACGAACGACGACAAGGGTCCGTCCCTGGCGGCGCTGTTTGCCATGAAAGCAGTCCGGGACGCGGGAATCCCGCTGAAAAAGAGCGTCCGGATGATCCTCGGCTGCGATGAGGAAAGCGGCTGGGAGGATATGGAATACTACGGCGCCCATGAACGGATCCCGGACGTCGGTTTCAGTCCGGATGCCAACTTCCCGCTGATCAATACGGAAAAGGGTATGCTCGTGCTGGAGCTGCGGGCGCCTGCCGCGCGGACGGGGCTGAAGGTGCTGGAAATGGCGACCGGCGACCGGATCAACGTGATTCCCGGGGAGTGCCGGGCGCTGGTGGAAGGCGGGGAGGAACTGGTCCGCCGGACGGAGGCATATGCCCGGAAAACCGGCCTGCCCTATACGGCGGAGATCACCGAAAAGGGTGTTGTCCTGGCAGCGGAGGGCATCCCGGGCCACAGTGCTTTTCCGGAGGGCAGGCGGAACGCGATCGGCATGATGCTCCTGCTGCTGCGGGAACTCGGGGCTGAAGGCTCAGTGGCAACCCTGGCGGAAGCTGTCGGCCTGGAAAGCGACGGAAAGAGCCTGGGCTGTGCCTGCCGGGACGAGGTTTCCGAAGGCCTGACCTGCAATATGGGAATCCTCCGGCTGGAAAACGGCGTTTGGTTCGGCACGCTGGATATGCGTTGCCCGGTGGCAGCGGACCAGGAGAAGCTGAAGGAAGAAGCTGTTGCGCATCTGCCGGGCATCAGTGTGACCGTGCAGATGCAGAAGCCTCCGCACCATGTGCCGGCGGACGGCGAACTGGTTACGGCCCTGCTCTCGGCCTATGAGGAGGAAACCGGCTTGGAAGGAAAGCCCATGTCCACCGGCGGCGGAACCTATGCCAAGGTGCTGAAGCAGGGGGTGGCCTTCGGGGCGCTTTTCCCGGATGATGAAGACCTGGCGCACCAGGCGGACGAATATGAGGATATCGACCGGCTGATGCTGGCGACGAAAATTTACGCGAACGCGCTGATCCGGCTCGCCGGGGAATAAGGAGTAACAGAAATGATTACAGTAAGCAATGTCTCCCTGACCTTTGGTGGTCAGAAACTCTTTTCCGGTGCGGACCTGAAGTTTCTGCCCGGCAACTGCTACGGGATCATCGGTGCCAACGGCGCCGGTAAATCCACATTCCTGAAGATCCTCAGCGGGGAACTGGAACCGACCACCGGTTCGGTTACGATTCCGCCGAATGAGCGTATGAGTACGCTCAAGCAGGATCAGTTCATGTATGATGCCTATCCGGTTCTGGATACGGTCATCATGGGCAACCAGCGCCTCTATGATATCATGAAGGAAAAGGATGCCCTTTATGCCAAGCCGGATTTCAGCGAGGCGGACGGCGAGAAAGCCGCGGAGCTGGAAGGGGAGTTCGCGGAAATGGACGGCTGGAACGCGGAGAGCGATGCGGCCACGCTTCTGACCGGATTGGGAATCCCGGCGGAAGAGCATACCATGCTTATGTCCGAACTGCAGGCCGGTGATAAGTTCAAGGTTCTGCTGGCTCAGGCGCTGTTCGGCAATCCCGATATTCTGCTCCTGGATGAGCCGACCAACAACCTGGATAACCGCTCTGTGGCCTGGCTGGAAGATTTCCTCATGGACTTCCCCGGCACCCTCATCGTGGTCAGCCATGACCGGTGGTTCCTGAACAACGTCTGTACGCACATTGTGGATATTGACTATAACCAGGTCAAAATGTATGTGGGCAACTACGACTTCTGGTACGAATCCAGCAAGATGATGCAGGCTCTCATGAATGACCAGAAGAAACGCCGCGAGGATAAGATCCGTGAACTGCAGGCCTTCATCCAGCGCTTCTCTTCCAACAAATCCAAGGCCAAGCAGGCGACCAGCCGCCGGAAACTGCTGGATCAGCTGACCATCGAGCAGATGCCGGCCTCCAGCCGCCGCTATCCCTGGGTCAGTTTTACGCCGGACCGGGAAGCGGGTAAAGATATCCTGCAGGTTACGGATCTGAACTATACCCAGGATGGCGTGCAGCTGCTAAAGGATGTTTCTTTTCTGGTGACCAAGGGGCAGAAGATTGCCCTCGTCGGCAACGAGCAGGCCCAGACGGCCCTGTTCCGGATCCTGGCGGAAGAAATCCAACCGGACAGCGGCACCGTAAAGTGGGGTGTGACGATTACCACCAGCTATTTTCCGAAGGATAACAGCAAGTTCTTTGACGGCTGCGACCTGACCATGATGCAGTGGTTCGCCCAGTATTCGCCGGAACAGCTGGAAACCTATATGCGCGGTTTCCTGGGACGGATGCTCTTCAGCGGGGACGATGTGTATAAGCCCGTCAGCGTGCTCTCCGGCGGCGAGAAAGTCCGTTGTATGCTGAGCCGGATGATGCTCTCCGGCGCGAACTTCCTGATGCTGGACCAGCCCACAAACCATCTGGACCTGGAATCCATTACCGCCGTGAACAACGGGCTGATCAATTTCCCCGGCAATGTGATCTTTACCAGTCAGGACCATCAGTTCATTTCGACCGTGGCGGACCGGATCATCGAGATCCATGATGACGGAACGATTTCGGATTATCTCTGCAACTATGAAGAATACCTGGAGAAATTGCGGCAAACGTTTGCACAGTAAATTCATGTGTGCTATACTGGACAAAATCCGCTCTTTTGCGGACAGATTATACAGGAGGAGATTGTTCCATGAAATTCGGCCACTTCGACGACAAGGCACGGGAATATGTCATTGAAACCCCGCGCACTCCTTATCCCTGGATCAATTATCTCGGCTGTGAAAAGTTTTTCGGTATTATCAGCAATACCGCCGGAGGATACTGCTTCTATCGGGATGCGCGCCTTCGCCGGATTACCCGCTACCGGTACAACAATATGCCGGTGGACAATGGCGGCCGCTATTTCTATATCAATGACAACGGCACCGTCTGGAATCCCGGATGGAAACCTGTGAAGACTGAACTGGACGAATACTCCTGCCGTCACGGTATGGGCTATACCGTGATCACCGGCAAGAAGAACGGCCTCAAAGCCTCCCAGAAGAGCTTTGTCCCCATGGGCTTTGACGCGGAGGTTCATCAGATCACCCTGACCAATGAATCCGATGCTGCAAAGGATGTGATCCTGACCAGCTTTGTGGAGTTCTGCCTCTGGAATGCGCAGGACGATATGCTGAATTTCCAGCGCAACTTCTCCACCGGCGAGGTGGAAGTTGAGGACGGCGTGATCTACCACAAGACCGAGTACCGCGAGCGCCGTAACCATTACAGCTTCTATGCCGTCAATACGCCTGTGGACGGATTCGATACCGATATGGAAACCTTCCTGGGCATGTATAACGGCTTTGAGAATCCGCAGGCCGTTATGACCGGCAAGATGGGCAACTCCGTCGCTTCCGGCTGGCAGCCGATGGCGGCTCATCAGATCAAGGTGCATCTGGAAAAGGGTGAGGAGAAGAAGTTCAACTTCGT
This sequence comes from uncultured Eubacteriales bacterium, assembly GCA_900315315.1. Lineage (GTDB taxonomy): Bacteria > Bacillota > Clostridia > Christensenellales > Aristaeellaceae > Aristaeella. Next base: position 14,635 of record OMYT01000052.1, read on the forward strand.
TCTCGGTTATGTGGAATTGCCCGTTGAAGAAAAATGGGAAAAGAAAGGCGTCATCAACAAAAAGCCCGCGAAGGAAATGATCGCGAAACTGTCCTCCGATGAGAATGTGGATAAAGCCTTTGCACAGCTGAAAGCGCACTGGGACAATCTGCTCAGCGCCTACACGCTGGATTCCTCCGAGGAAAAGCTGAACCGGATGGTTAATATCTGGAATCCTTATCAGTGCATGGTAACTTTCAATATGAGCCGGTCCACCTCCATGTTTGAAAGCGGTATCGGACGCGGCATGGGCTTCCGTGATTCCAGTCAGGATCTGCTGGGCTTTGTGCATCAGATTCCCGAGCGTGCCCGCGAGCGGATTCTCGATATTGCCGCAACCCAGTTCCGGGACGGCGGCTGCTATCATCAGTATCAGCCCCTGACCAAGAAAGGGAATAACGACATCGGCGGCGGATTCAACGATGACCCGCTCTGGCTTATTGCCGGCACCGCGGCCTATATCAAGGAGACCGGAGACTTTGCGATCCTTGACGCGGCGACGCCCTACGACTGCAATCCGGACGATTGCGGAACGCTTCTGGAGCACCTGGAAGCCAGCTTTATGCATGTGGTAAACAACCGCGGGCCGCACGGTCTGCCCCTGATCGGCCGGGCTGACTGGAACGACTGCCTGAATCTGAACTGCTATTCCGATACGCCGGATGAGAGCTTCCAGACCTTCTCGAATCCGAACGCGCCGGATGAACGGGTTGCCGAATCCGTGCTGATCGCCGGTATGTTCGTCTCCATCGGGCCGGAACTGGTTGCCATCGAGCGCCGAAAGGGCAATAACGCCAAAGCGGATGCCTATCAGAAGGATATCGACGCCATGACCGCTGCCATCGAGAAGGACGGCTGGGACGGCGAGTGGTTCGTCCGTGCCTATGACGCCATGGGCAACAAAGTTGGCAGCAAGGAGTGCGAGGACGGAAAGATCTATATTGAGTCCCAGGGATACTGCGTCATGGCCGGCGTCGGTGTGGAAAACGGCAAGGCCGAGAAGGCGCTGGAGAGCGTGCATAAGATTCTGGAGACGGAGCACGGCATCGTGCTGCTGCAGCCTGCTTACAGCGAGTATCACCTTGAGCTGGGCGAAGTCAGTTCCTATCCGCCGGGATACAAGGAGAACGCCGGTATCTTCTGTCACAATAATCCCTGGATCATTGCTGCGGAAACTGTGGTCGGCCACGGTGACCGGGCCTTTGATCTCTACAGCCGGATCGCTCCCGCCTGGCGCGAGGAGATTTCCGATTTGCACAAGATGGAGCCCTACGTTTACAGCCAGATGATTGCGGGCAAGGATGCGAAGAACTTCGGCCAGGCCAAAAACAGCTGGCTGACCGGTACCGCAGCCTGGAACTTCTATGTGATCAGCAATTACATCCTGGGGATCAAGCCCGACTGGGACGGCCTGAAGATCGATCCCTGTATTCCCCATACCTGGGACGGCTATCAGGTCAGCCGTCGGTTCCGCGGAGCGGTTTACGAGATCTCAATCAGCAACCCGGATCATGTATGCCGCGGGGTAAAGAAGATCGTCGTGGACGGCAAAGAGATCAGCGGAAATGTGCTGCCGGTCTTTAGTGACGGCAAAACACACAAGGCTGAAGTCGTCCTCGGATAATCGGTAATCCTTGCTTTTTCTCCCGGGAGAGTAATCTCCCGGTTTTTTGTTTAGGTGATGGAAAAAACCTCTTATCGTTTTTTTATTTGTTTCTTACTAAAATCTGAAGGGGTTTAAGGGGTTCGGCGTGCCCCCTTTTTGTCCCTTATCATTTTTGGTTTATTTTTCACAAAAAAATCACAAATTTCAGAAGGAATTCCGAAAACAACGTCGAAAAATATAAGTACAGAGACAAAAGAAGGGGTGTGGTGCCAATGGCACACGAACACTCACGGATCAACCGGTAATCATGCCGGCGTTCCGTGAATATCAGGCACATCAATTTGAAAGGAGCCTATCGGATCTATGAAACTATCCATCCAGGCAAGAAATATGTCGGTCACACCGGCGATTACCCAAAGGATCGAGAAAAAGACTGAAACCATGGGCAAGTATCTCTGGCCGGATACTGAGATGCAGGTCAGAATGAGGAAGGAGAAGAACGACCGCCGGGTGGTGGAGATCACCGTCCCCATGGGCAAGAATGTGATCCTGCGCAGCGAAGCTTCTGCCGACGATAACCTGTTCCTTGCTATTGACAAGGCGCTGGCAAAGATGGAGCGGCAAATCCGCAAGCACAGGACAAAACTGGGCAAGAACCTGCGGGAAGAGATCCCGGATGTACCGGAATACATTGAAGAAGATCAGGGAGAGGAGGATAAGGAGAGAAAGGTCGTCAGGCAGAAGACCTTCCCCGTCCGTCCCATGAGCGTCGAGGATGCCATCATCGAAATGGAACTGCTGGGACACAACTTCTTCGCCTTTGTGAATATTGATACGGAGCAGACCAATGTTCTCTATCTTAGAAAGGATGGAAACCTGGGTCTGCTGGAACCCGAAGCATAACACAGTCTTCAGCGTTCGGAGGGCAAATCAGGCAACGGCCGGAATGCTGACACAGCATGAGGATTCCAATTCCCGGAGCCATGCGCATCATACGCGATTAGCGATTACAGCAAAAAGCCGACACTGCAAAACCTGAGATCCGGACGAAAATCTAACCCGGGGCCGCACGGCGCGGCCCCACTTTTTATGCACAGTCTTTTTTTACATTCTGGCCTGCGCCTGCAGGCGCGAAATATCTCATCTTGCCCGCAGATCCCGAATCTGCTATAATGCTCCTGTTGTGTTCGGAAAGGAGCCCTGCCTGATGCGCTGCAGTTGCAAGGAATGCGGAACCTATATGGTTCAGGCGGAAAGCGATCATCTGGGCTGTGTCTGCCCGGACTGTGGTTATCGCTGCAATGACTGCCTGGGGACAGACACCGTGATTACGAAGGATCGCCTCAGGGATCTCGCTTTCGATCCCCGGTTTGATCCGGAGAATCTGGCAGCTTCCTTTGAAACGGTTGAAGACGAAGAATGGTTCGATGACGGAGGATATAAGCAATGAAGTGGTTTCTGGATGTGCTGCGCGGCATGGTGATCGGTCTGGCCAACGTGATTCCCGGCGTTTCCGGCGGAACCATGATGGTTTCCATGGGCATTTATGATAAACTGATTTACAGTATCAACAACCTGTTTAAGAAATTTAAGGAATGCATCAAAATCCTGCTGCCTTACCTGGTGGGTATGGCGATTGCGATTATTCTCGGCTCCGTCGCGCTGAAGGTGGCCTTTGAAAAGTATCCCCTGCCGACCAACACGCTGTTTATCGGGTTGATTCTCGGCAGTCTGCCGATTATTCTGAAGCAGATCAAAGGCGCGAAAATCAACGCGATTCATGTTCTGATCTTTCTTGTTTTCGCTGCGCTGGTTATTGTTCCGAAAGTGATTGCCAACAATACGCTGGTCGGCGATAACGTGAACGGCGGCAGCCAGGCGCTGACCCTTGATGTCGGTCATATCATCATTTACTTCCTGTTGGGCGTGCTTGCCTCCGCTTCCATGGTTATCCCCGGAATTTCCGGTTCCATGATGCTGAAAATATTCGGTTACTATGAACCCATTGTGACCCAGACCCTCGGCGGAACCTTCAAGGACGCGATTCCATCCGGAAACTGGAACCTGGTCCTGCATAATGTGGGTGTGCTGCTGCCCTTTGCGGTCGGTATTGTGGTCGGTATTTTCGGTGTTGCGAAGCTGATTGAGTTTTTGCTGAAGAAGTGGAAGGTCCCGACTTACTGCGGTATTCTGGGCATGGTTGTGGCTTCTCCCGTGGTAATTCTGATGGATCCTGCTATCTATGAGGGCTTCAATTGGGGCATCTGCGTGGCCGCGGTGATTGCGCTGGTAGTCGGCGTTGTGATTTCACTGAAACTCGGTGCGGATCCGGAACCGGCAAAAGAATAAAAAAAGTATTTGACAAGCACTCCGAAATCGTGTATATTAATTGAGTCGCCTGCGGGACAGACCGCGGGAAGGTTGCACCGGGGTGTAGCGCAGTCTGGCTAGCGCACGTGCTTTGGGAGCATGGGGCCGGGGGTTCGAATCCCTTCACCCCGACTTTTCACTCCGGCCTATGTGGCCCCGTGGTCAAGAGGCCTAAGACATCGCCCTTTCACGGCGGTAACTCGGGTTCGAATCCCGACGGGGTCACTCTTTCCTTTCCGAATATGGGCCTTTAGCTCAGTTGGTCAGAGCGGCCGGCTCATAACCGGTTGGTCCGGGGTTCAAGTCCCTGAAGGCCCACAGCCATTTGGCCCGGTAGCTCAGTTGGTTAGAGCGCCAGCCTGTCACGCTGGAGGTCGAGGGTTCGAGCCCCTTCCGGGTCGCCACTTTCCACGAACGAATTCGCAGGCCATGTTGGAAAGAGCTTCGTGCTGGCGTAGCTCAATTGGCAGAGCAGCTGATTTGTAATCAGCAGGTTGCGGGTTCGAGTCCCATCGCCAGCTCCACCCTTTGGGTCATTCGAATCCACCCCTGCCCACCAATCTGCGGGAATGGCGGAATTGGCAGACGCGCATGATTCAGGTTCATGTGTACGTACGTACTTGCAGGTTCAAGTCCTGTTTCCCGCACACACCGGAAGTTGTTGCAAATAAACAGCTTCCGGATTTTTTATTGCCTTAAGACATGCGAAAATCCCTAAATAATCCCTTACGGATTATATGAGTAATAAGAATTGGGGAGACAGGCTTCCAACAAGCAAAGCTGTAAACATGTGCATGTTTGCCCTGTTTATGGGTTTTGTTCCGATTGCTTTTTATCGTCTGTCAAATGAACAATCTCTTGTATTCCTTTGTTTTTCAGATTTTCAATTACAGCGTTATGTGGTATACTTTTAATGGTATTTTGTGTAAAAATCTAATTTATTCATTCTCTCTCTAAGCAAAATAGCAGGGAAGAAAATCTGGCCTTCAGGAGGAAGCAATGACAGACAGAGAACTGAAAAAACTGAAAGATGATCTCTGGCATTCTGCGGATGTTTTACGTGCCGGAGCTCATCTTGCTGCAAATAAATATGGTCAGCCGATTCTTGGACTGATCTTTCTCCGTTATGCAGACATTTTTTTCAAACAGCACAAAGCAGAAATAGAAGTAGAATACAACAGACTAAAAGGTGGACGTATGGAGAAGTCCAAGCGGGAGATAGCGATTGAAAAATGTGGTTTTTTCTTGCCAGAATGTGCTTATTATGATTCAATTAACAATGCGCCAGACACAGCAGAAAAAGCGACATTGGTGAAACAGGCGATGGAGGCCATTGAGAATGAGAATCCGAAAATGGCCGGAGTGCTACCGAAAGAAGTGTATGCGCAGCTGGTTCCGGATGAAGAACCGGAACTGCTGTCAAAGATCATTCGTATTTTCAAAGATATTCCAGAAAACTGTACAGTTGATATCTTTGGTGAGATATATGAATACTTCCTGGGTAATTTCGCTTTAAGCGAAGGGAAGGACGGCGGAACATTCTACACACCGGCAACTGTTGTTCGCTACATGGTAGAAGTTTTAAATCCACAGCCCGGGGATAAGAAGTTTCTGGACCCGGCATGCGGATCAGGCGGTATGTTTGTTCAAGCAGCAAGATACATGCATAGCCATAATGCCAGTGAACAGGAACAGATGAAATTCCGCTGCTATGGCGTTGAGAAAGAACCGGACACAGTAAAACTGGCCAAAATGAATCTTCTGTTGAATAATGTTCGGGGTGAAATAACTGAAGCTAATTCTTTCTATTCTGATCCATATAATGCTTTCGGACAATTTGATTATGTGATGGCAATTATCTGGAGTTCGTATCAGGCTATCCAGAATGTACAGAACGAGGAATCACAGGCCATAGCTGCATAAAGTCCATACTGTACAGAAAGAGTAGCCAAAAGACATCTCAACTCTATGTAAAATAAGCCTTCTGTTCCACGTGTTCCAGATAATTCATAATCCGCCTTTCAATGTTGATGAAGTAGTCGTTGAAAAAGTAATCAATGATCTGCGCTTCAGCACATACGGCGTTCCCCGTAATGCGACAAAATCAACGAAAAAGGAATCTGACAAACGGGAAACTGTACCAAATGCAAATTACCTATGGATCGGATATTTTGCAACAGCGTTGAATGAAAACGGCAAAGCAGCATTGGTCATGGCAAACTCTGCATCTGATTCATCAAAAAGTGAATATGAGATTAGGAAAAAGATGATCGAAGAAGGAATCATAAGCCAGATGGTGACGCTGCCATCGAACATGTTTTCTTCTGTAACGTTACCGGCGACTCTCTGGTTTTTTGACAAACACAAGCCACAGACAGAAAGGAAAAATGAAATACTGTTTGTCGATGCACGTAATGTTTTTACTCAAGTGGACAGAGCACACCGCAAGTTTAGTGATGAACAGATTAAAAACCTGGGAATAATCACTCGATTGTACAACGGTGATACTGAGGCTTTTTCTGCATTGATCAATGAGTATGAAACAGCAAAAGCAGAAGCACCAGAGGAAGTAGAAGATAAAGAAATCAAAACAAAAGCATATTGGCAAAACCAGATTGATTGGTTGACAAATTGCTTTCCAGAAGGCGTATATCGTGATGTGATTGGGTTGTGCAAAGTCGCACAGATGGAAGGTGAGGATGGAATTAAGGACCAGGATTATTCTCTGAATGCAGGACGATATGTTGGCGTTGTTATAGAAGATGATGGCATGACAGAAGAAGTATTCAAAGAAACGATGTTGACCTTGAATAAAGAATATGAAACGCAAAGCAAAATAGCGAGAGATCTGGAAGAACAGATTATTGCTAACATTAAAACGCTTTTTGGTGAATTGCAATGAAATATATAGAAAAACGTGCTCATGAGTTATACACCAGTTCTTCGGGATTGTCCAAGCCTGCTGATCAGTTTGGCTTTGGCTTTCCATTTCTCTCCTACAGTGATATATTCCATAATTATTTTGTTCCGACAGAATTGAAGACATTAGTTAATTCGACTGAAAAAGATCGAGAAACATGCTCAATAAAACGAGGGGATGTTTTTCTCACAAGAACTAGTGAGACAACTGATGAATTGGGGATGAGTTGTGTTGCGTTAAGGACGATTGAGAATGCGACATTTAATGGCTTTGCCAAAAGGCTTAGACCAATCACGGATGAAATAGTTCCAGAATATGCTGCATATTATTTTCGATCTCCATATTTTCGTGCTCAATGTATGAGTATGGCTTCCCTTATAACACGTGCTAGCTTAAATGATAACATGATAGGAAGGCTAAAGATTCGATATCCAGAAGACAGAAAGGATCAGATGAAGATTGCAAGGATCCTTATGGAATATGATGAATCTATAATTGCGAACTCTAAACGTATAAATATCCTGGGAGAAATGGCAGAGAATCTGTATAAAGAATGGTTTTTACGGAAACGATATCCTGGCAATATAAAGGATAGAAAACCCATTACACAGGGGAAATGGGAAGTTCAAAGGTTGTGTGAATTTGGTATTACACTTGATTCGGGTTCACGCCCAGCGGGGGGAATTGATTATTCACTAAAAGAGGGCATTCCATCATTAGGCGCAGAAGCAGTTAATGAATTGGGCGAATTTGATTATTCAACGGTAAAATTGATACCATATGAGTATTTTGCCAAAATGAAAAGAGGCAAGAATACTGGTGATGATATATTGATATACAAGGACGGTGCATACATCGGAAAGACCACGATATTTATGCAAGGGTTTCCATTTGAAACATTTGCAGTGAATGAACATGTATTCCTACTTAATGCGATAAATCATGTATATCAATATTATCTCTTCTTTACGCTTCATTTACCAGAGTATTATTATCTAATGCAAAACCTTAATAGAAATGCTGCTCAACCAGGATTAAGCAAACAAGATATTGAACGGATAAAAATAATTATTCCTGATGAGGATTTGGTTCGGGAATTTAATAAATTGCTAAGCCCTTTTTTATCTGAATTATTCTTATTGGCCAAGAATAATTATATTCTTCAAAGACAAAGAGACGGATTACTTCCTCGTTTAATGAGTGGGAAACTGACAGTATAATAATATATATGCCTTATAGGAGATAACCAGTATGCGGAACTTCATATCCGAAGATGATATTGAACAGGCAATACTCAGCAAACTGAAAGCTGAGCCATTTTGCTATGACATTATCATCTGTGATGCAGACCCCGCCCATAAAGAGGATCTGAACGATGGCACCGGACGCATATCAAAGAAGCAGTGTGTTCTTCCGCAGATTATGCTTGATTCCCTCTGCCGGTTAAATCCGGAAATTGATCCCGAGAAGATTAAGAGCATCGTCAAAGAGCTGTCTGTGGATTTTACTGGAAGGGATCCTGTTGCAATCAACTATGAGCTATATAACAAAATCCGGAACGGCATCCGGATTACTGTTCGAAAAAACGGTAAAGAAGATTTTGCTTTCGTTCGCTTGGTAGATTTTGATCATCCGGAAAACAATACTTTTACAGCCGTTTCTCAGATGTGGATACAGGGGCATTTCTATTATCGTAGGCCGGATGTTCTGGTTTTCATCAATGGCATGCCCATGGTATTCATTGAACTGAAAAACAGTATTGTCAAGGTTGAGGAAGCATATAACAATAATTTGACGAACTATAAAAAAGATATTCCGAACCTGTTTGCTTTCAATCAGATTTGTGTGCTGAGCAATGGCCTGGAAACGCGATTGGGAGCTTTTAATGCAACATATGATTTCTTTTTCCAGTGGCTGAAGATAAATACTGAAAAAGAAAGAGTTAACAGAAAACAGTTGGAGGTTGCTGATAGCGCACAGAACAGCTCCGTTCGTTTGTTTGTGGACGGCCTTCTGGATAAAAATCGGTTGATTGATTATATTGAAAACTTCATCATGTTCCAGAACAAATCAATCAAGATCATTGCGAAAAACCATCAGTTCCATGGCGTTAATAATCTGATGGAAGCAATGAAAAACCGAGCTGAACTGAAAGGAAAGCTCGGTGTGTTCTGGCATACGCAGGGATCGGGAAAGTCATTTTCCATGGTGTTTTTCGTCCGGAAGGTGCAGAGAAAGATCTCTGGCAATTTCACTTTCCTGATTGTGACAGACCGCGAGGATCTCGACACACAGATCCATAAGAATTATGTCCGTACTGAGGTCATCGGAGACAAAGATGAATGTCAGCCAAAGAGTGGACAACAGCTGAGAGAGTATCTGAAGACAAATAAACCGATCATATTCACTATGATCCATAAATTCCGCTATGATAAAGGGAAAAAATATCCTGTTCTTTCTACCCGGGACGATATTATTGTATTGGTGGATGAAGCGCACCGCACACAGTACAAAGACCTCGCTGAAAGCATGCGTACCGGACTTCCGAATGCAAACTATGTTGCATTCACAGGCACACCGCTGCTTGGATCAAAGCGACTGACCAATCAGTGGTTTGGGAATTATGTATCGGAATACAATTTTGCGCAGTCCGTTGAAGACGGATCGACAGTACCGCTGTTCTATTCCCGCCGTGTTCCGGAAGTCGGTTTACAGAATGATTATCTGGACGATGATGTTGTAAGCATCATTGAAGAAGAAAACCTAAATGAAGACGAAACCAGACTGTTGGAGAATTCTTCTTCTCGCATTCTGGAAGTAATCAAACGGGATGATCGGCTGGACAAGATTGCGCATGATATAGCACATCATTTTCCGCGACGTGGTTTTCTGGGCAAGGGAATTGTTGTATCTGTAGACAAATATACCGCAGTCAAGATGTATAACAAGGTACAGCATTACTGGAACATCGAAAAGCAAACAGTAATGCAGGAACGTAATCAGGCGGCAACACAGGAAGAGAGAAAACGTTTGAGCCAGATCCTCGATTATATGAATCATGTCGAGATGGCGGTCGTTATCTCTGAAGAGGCCGATGAAATAGAGAAGTTCAGCAAGCAGGGTTTAGACATCACAATCCATCGGGCTAAGATGAATGAGATTACAGCCGATGGCAGAGATATTGAAGATAGATTCAAAGACCCAACAGATCCGTTGCAGTTGGTTTTTGTCTGTGCCATGTGGCTGACTGGTTTTGATGTTACAAGCCTTTCTACCGTATATCTTGACAAACCCATGAAGGGACATACCCTGATGCAGGCAATTGCCCGTGCGAATCGGGTATTCCCCGGAAAAGCCTGCGGTATTATTGTTGACTATGTCAATGTGTTCAAATATATGAAAAAAGCTCTGAGCGATTATGCTACAGGCGATGACGGACAGGAATATCCTGCGAAAAACATCGATCAGCTGATTGAATATATTGAAGCGACTATTGATGAAGCAGACATTTTCCTGCTGGATCTGAATATTGACATTGTCCATTTGCTGGAAGATGTATCTGTGCTGGACAAACTGGACCGGCTGAGAGAAATATACAGCACCATTATTGCAAATGATGAAAACAAAAACCGGTTCAAGGTCATATTGAACACCCTCATGAATCTGTATGAAGCATCAAAACCGGAAATCTTTGAGAAAAACTGGTCAAGTGAAAAATTCTCAGCGCTGGCCTATATCTATGGACTGTTCTGTCATACGATTGATGATGAAAAGATTGAACGTGCAAGGGCAAGAATGGCGCAAGTGCTTGATACGAGTGTTACCAGTGAAGCGGTTATGGCAGATCCCGGACTGGTCATTCATGAGTCTAAGGTAATAGATCTTTCAAAGATTGATGTGGAAGGACTTCGGCAGGAAATTCATGCTGCTCAGTATAAACCAATTGAAATTGATGACCTCAGAGCGTTTATCGAAAAAGCTTTGAATCAGATGATTAATCGCAACTGTACCCGAATCAAATTTTCTGAACGATACCGGGGAATTATTGATCGGTATAACGCCGGCGGAACAGAAAACGAAGATTATTATGAGCAGCTGGTTGAGCTGATAAACGAAATGAAACAGGAAGACAATCGCGCTGCAGCTGAAGGCCTGACAGAAGAAGAACTGGAGATATACGATCTTTTAATGGCAGGGAAAAAGTTGACAAAGGCAGACGAACAGAAAGTGAAGTTGTCTGCGAAAAACTTGTATCAGAAACTGACCGCAAACAGGGAAAATCTGTTGGTTGTTGACTGGTACAAAGATGAGCAGCCGAAGTCTAAGGTGAAAACGGCGATTGAGGAATCTCTGGACAGTGATCTGCCTGATTGCTATGACAACACTAAACCGATAATTTTAACGTATATATGAACCGGCTTAATTTGGGCTCTAAAAATCAGTCTGGTTCAAGATGAAGTTCAAAGAGCCCGAAGAATAA
>OMYT01000053.1 GCA_900315315.1 uncultured Eubacteriales bacterium
CTGTTCCTATTGTTCCTGTTGTTCATGAATCACAGCATGTTCAGGCCGGAATATGGGTCCATCTGGGGCATTTATATGCCTTTTCGACCGTGAATGGTAACAACCGATGGTACAAAATGTGCCCTCCCGGGACAAACGTTTTTTTTTCTGTTATACTATGCGTGGTATGTTGTGTCTGAATATGTTTATATAGAAACGGGAGGATGAACGTGGAAAACAAATCCGTTTACAGGCAGTCGAGTCTCGACCGTATCCAGTCGCCTGAACAGCTGAACAGCTACCTTCGTGTGACCAACCCCTCCGCCTGGATCGTGCTGATCGCGGTGATCGTCCTGCTGGTCGGGGCCCTGGTCTGGGGTTCCTTCACCTACATCGGCAGTTTTGTGGACGGAAACGCCCACGTGGAGAACGGGGTTATGACCATTGTCTTTGAAGACGACGACCTGGCCCGGAATGTCCAGCCCGGAATGAACGTGACCATCGGCGAGGCGAACGCCACGGTCACCAGCGTCGGCCGCGGCGACGACGGGCAGCTGTTCGCCCTGGCGGATACGACGCTCGCCAACGGTTCCTATCCGGTGAAGGTCAGCTATCGGCAGACGCAGATCATGCAGCTGCTGTTTAATTAATAAGGGATATGAAGATGGGAAATCGTAAAATCAGGCAGCCGGTAACCTCCGGGCATGTGAAGGTCCCGGTTGTCATGCAGATGGAAGCCCTGGAATGCGGCGCGGCGTCCCTGGCAATGGTCATGGCGTATTACGGAAAGTGGGTCCCGCTGGAACAGGTGCGCCTGGACTGCGGCGTCTCCCGCGATGGGTCCCGGGCGAAAAACATCCTGGTGGCGGCCCGGAATCACGGCTTTACGGCAAATGCCTTTCGCTGTGAAGTCAGCGCCCTCAAGACAAAGGTGACCTATCCCTGCATTATCCACTGGAATTTCAACCACTTTGTAGTACTGAACGGCTTCAGCGCAAAGTTTGCCTGGATCAACGATCCCGCCCGGGGAGAGGTCAAAGTCCCCATGGAGGAGTTTGATCACTGCTTCACCGGCATCTGCCTGCAGATGGCCCCGGGTGAAAACTTTGAACCCAGCGGAAAGCAGAAGAGCACGTTCGCCTTTGCCCGCAAGCGCCTGACCGGCGCCGGCCCGGCCGTCGTCTTTGTCATGCTCTCCGCGGTGATCGGCTACCTCTTTGGCATCATCAACCCGGTGTTCTCCCGGTTCTTTATGGACCATCTGCTCACCGGTGAAAACCGGGAGCTTCTGATGCCCTTCCTGGGGCTGATGGCGCTGATGGCCGTCGCCCAGATCGCGGCGGCCTGGGTCGAAGCCATCAACAGCCTGAAAATCAACGGCAAAATGGACCTGGAAGGCAGCAGCACCTATATGTGGAAGGTGCTGCGGATGCCGATGGCCTTTTTCTCCCAGCGCATGTCGGGTGATATTCTGCAGCGCCAGGGCACCAACGCGTCCATCGCCGGAACGTTGGTGAAAACCTTTGCCCCGCTGCTGCTGAACACGATCATGATGATCTTCTATCTGGTGGTCATGCTGCGCTACAGTGTCACCCTCACCCTCGTGGGCATCGTGACCATCATCCTGAATCTGCTGGTTTCCCAGTACATTTCCAAAAAGCGTGTGAACCTGACGCGCGTCCAGATGCGCGACAACGGAAAGCTGGCGGCCACGACGGTCTCCGGCATCCAGATGGTGGAAACCATCAAGTCCAGCGGCGCGGAAAACGGCTTCTTCCAGAAATGGGCCGGGTACCAGGCTTCCGTGAACAGCTCCAAAATAAAATTCGCCAGAATGAACGAGTTTCTGGGCCTGATTCCTTCCCTGCTCAGCGCCCTGGCTTCCTCCGCGGTGCTGGTGCTGGGCGTGTGGCTGGGGATGCAGGGTCAGTTCACCCTTGGTATGATTATTTCCTTCCAGGGCTTCCTGAGTTCCTTTATGGCCCCCGCGATGACGCTGGTCTCCGCCACCCAGAGCATTCAGGAAATGCGCACGGATATGGAGCGGGTGGAGGACGTGATGCAGTACCCATCCGATCCGAACTGTACCGACGCCCCCCTGACAGACGGCGAAACCTACGAGAAGCTGACCGGCGAGGTGGAGTTGCGGGATGTGTCCTTCGGCTACTCCCGCCTGGAAAAGCCCCTGATCGAGCATTTCTCCATGCATCTGAAGCAGGGCAGCCGCGTGGCGTTTGTAGGCCCTTCCGGCTGCGGCAAGTCCACCCTGTCAAAGCTCATCTCCGGGCTGTATCAGCCCTGGAGCGGGGAAATCCTCTTTGACGGAAAGCCCATCAGCGCCATCGACCGCAGTGTCTTCACCGGCTCCGTCGCCGTGGTGGACCAGGATATCATGCTCTTTGAGGATACCATCGCCGACAATATCAAGATGTGGGACAACACCATCAAGGATTTTGAAATGATCTATGCCGCCCACGACGCCCAGATCTACGACGACATCATCGCCCGCGACGGGGGATTCTACGGCAAGCTCACCGAGGGCGGCAAGGACCTTTCCGGCGGCCAGCGCCAGCGGCTGGAAATCGCCCGGGTGCTGGCCCAGGATCCTTCCATTATCATTATGGATGAAGCCACCAGCGCCCTGGACGCGAAAACGGAATATGAACTGGTGAAATCGGTCAAGGAGCGCGGCCTTACCTGCATCGTCATTGCCCACCGACTTTCCACGATCCGGGACTGTGATGAAATCATCGTTCTGGACAAGGGGCATGTCGTGGAGCGGGGCACCCACAATGAGCTGTATGCCAAAGGCGGCGTTTACACTGAATTGATTTCCAACGATTAACGGCGGGGAGGTGAGATAAAATGGCACTCGGATGGTTTAACAAGCAGATTCGGGAAAGAAAGCAGAACGATCAGCAGGTCTTTGAAGACTCCATTTTCCATATGGCTTCCGTCGTGCTCGGACGCACCGGCGCGGACGCCGTCAACGACGAACGCCTGGTGTCAAAGGCGGCGATTGACGAAATCCTGAAGTATTTCCACCATAAACCTGCGGAAATCCCTGCGAATGTGAAGGATTTTGACGAGCAGATGGAATTCTGCCTGCGTCCCCACGGGATTATGCGCCGGATGATCAAGCTCGAAAAGGGCTGGTACAGGGATGCCATGGGCCCGATTCTGGCCTTCCGCAAGGAGGACGGCAGGGCGGTCGCGCTGCTTCCCGCTCCCTTTGCGGGATACCGGTACCGCGATCCCGCCACGGGAAAGCGGATGTCGGTCAGCCGGAAAACAGAGGATCTTTTTGAGCCGGACGCGGTATGCTTCTATCGTCCCCTGCCCCAGAAGCCCCTCGGAATCCGCGATCTCTTCGTCTATCTGAAGAACTGCCTTACCGTGTCGGATCTGGTCATGATCGGCGCCCTGACGCTGCTCGCCACCCTGATCGGCATGGTGATGCCCCGGCTCACGCGGCTGCTGACCGGTTTTGTGCTGCAAAACGGAAATCTGTCCATGCTGCTCGGTATCAGCGTCTTCATCGTCTGCGCCACGGTTTCTTCCCTGCTGATTTCCGCGGTGCGGTCCCTGGCCATGACGCGCCTGGAAACCAAAACGTCGGTGCCGGTGGAAGCCGCGGTGCTGTCCAGGCTGATCAATCTTCCGCCGCGGTTCTTCCGGGAATATACCTCCGGTGAACTTTCCAGCCGGATGAACTCCATCAACCAGCTGTGCAGCCTGCTGCTGGGCAGCGTGTTCTCCACGGGGCTGACGTCCATTACTTCCCTGCTGTACATCACACAGATTTTCCGCTATGCCCCGGCGCTGGTCGGCCCCAGCCTGCTCATCATCACGGCCACCGTGGGCATCAGCGTCATCGCCTCCCTGCGCCAGATCAGGATCACCCGCCAGGCCATGGAGTTGGGCGCGAAAAACAGCGGTCTCAGCTATCAGCTGATCACCGGTGTACAGAAGATCCGTCTGTCCGGCGCGGAAAAGCGCGCCTTCGCCAAATGGGCCCATTCCTATTCCGGCGTTGCCGAGCTGAACTATAATCCGCCTCTTTTCCTGAAGATCTCCGGCGTGCTGACCACGGCGGTGTCCCTGGTCGGAACGATGCTGCTGTATTATCTTGCTGTGAAGTCAAACGTTTCCGCTTCCGAATATATTGCCTTCAACTCGGCCTACGGCATGGTCATGGGCGCCTTCACGGCCCTCAGCGGCATCGCTCTCACCGTGGCAAGAATCAGGCCCATCATGGAAATGTCGGAGCCGATCCTGAAAACCGTTCCGGAATCTTCCGAAAACAAGGCCATGGTTACAAAGCTTTCCGGCTCCATTGAGCTGTCTGGCGTTTATTTCCGCTATTCCGAAACCATGCCCTGGGTCGTAAACGGGATGAACCTGAAAATCCGTGCCGGGGAATATGTCGCGATCGTCGGAACCACCGGCTGCGGCAAATCCACGCTGATGCGCCTGCTGCTGGGGTTTGAAACGCCGCAGAAGGGGGCCATCTATTACGACCGGCAGGATATGTCCAAGCTGGATCTGCGTTCCCTGCGCCGCAGGATCGGAACCGTGATGCAGGACGGAAGCCTTTTTCAGGGAGATATTTATTCCAATATTGTGATTTCCGCGCCGCAGCTGACCCAGAAGGATGCCTGGGAAGCCGCGGAAATTGCCGGCATCGCGGATGATATCCGCGCCATGCCCATGGGCATGAACACCATGATTTCAGAGGGTCAGGGCGGGATCTCCGGCGGCCAGCGGCAGAGGCTTATGATTGCCCGCGCCGTGGCGCCGAAGCCGAAAATCCTGATGCTGGACGAGGCCACCTCCGCCCTGGACAACAAGACCCAGAAGCAGGTGTCGGAAGCGGACTCTTCGCCGAACTGGTCGCCCGTCAGCGTCTTGACACACCGGCGGAAGAAACATAAATCACCATATTTTCAAGGAGGGGAAACGAAATGAACATCGAATTCATCAAAAACGGAACGACCCTGACCGTAAAGCCCGAAGGACGGCTTGACACCGCCACATCGCCCGAGCTGGAAAAGAGAATGGCTCCGGAAATGGAAGGCATGACCGAGATCATCATTGATATGGAACGGGTTGAGTACATTTCATCCGGCGGACTGCGCGTACTGCTGGCTGCCGAACAGGAAATGGAAGACCGGGACGGACAGATGAAAGTCATCCACGTCAATGAGCATATCATGAAAATCCTTGATATAACAGGATTCCTCGACATCATCACCGTTGAGTAACACGGCCGGTTTCCGACGGCAATAAGGAGGCTGATCCCTTAATTATGAAGGAATTAACCGTACAGGCAAACCTTGACAATATTGCCCCGGTGACGGAATTCATTAATGCGGAACTGGAAGCGGCGAACTGCTGTGAAGATGTCCGCATCCAGATCGACGTGGCGATTGATGAAATATTCGGAAATATCGCAAAATATGCCTATGATCCGGAAGAAGGTCCCGTGACATTGCAGACCGACGTAACCGGGAATCCGCCCGTGATCAGCATCACCTTTATCGACCGGGGAATGCCCTATAATCCTCTTGACCGCAAAGCGCCGGATATTACCCTGAAGGCTAAAGAAAGAAGAATCGGCGGCCTGGGAATCTTCATCATTAAAAAGACCATGGATGAAATATCCTATGAATACAGGGACGGAAGCAACAGGCTGACGATCCGCAAGCAGATCGAGGAATAAAATCCGGGATCGGACGGACGGATTTTTCTGTCCGTACAATGCAGAAACGGAAGGAACCGAAAAATGGCAAGGAAAGATACCGTTGTGAAAAAAGGGTTGCGGACCAAAATGTTCCGTCTGTGCATTTCGCTTGTCCTTGTTGCGTCCATTGCCTTTGGAGTGATCGGTATTCTGCAGCTTCGGAATATGGTTCGGCTGGCTTCGGAAATGAGCGAATCCCAGAATGAATCCATCAAAAGGATCTCCGGTGAGTCTGTGACCAAACTGACGCGGGAAAACATGATCAATACAATCCGGCTGTCCGCCCAGAACGCGGACAATAAATTCCGGACGATGAAGGACGATTTTCTACTGCTGGCCAGTGAAGTGCAGGATGTATTTGAACATCCGGAACGGTACGGCGAACGGGAGGTGTATCCCCCGGATCAGGCAAACAAAGGAATCTATACGCTGCAGGTGGTCTTTGGCAATCCCGCTGTCGCGGAAGACCCGGAAACGATGACCATGCTCCGGAAACTGGCAAACCTTGAGCCGACAATGCGCGGGATCGTTCAGGGAAGCAGTGACGTCACCGGGGAGTGTTTCATTGCGCTGCCAAACGCGGCGACCCTGGAGATGGACGCAAAATCACAAAACAAATTCGATGAAAACGGCGGGATTCTGCCATACGACCCCACCGTACGTCCCTGGTATACAGAAGCGGTGGAAAAAGGTGAGTTTTCTTTTACGCTGGCAGTTCACAGTTATTATCTGGAGATTCCGGAGTTTGAATACAGCGTTCCGGTTTACGTGAACGGAGAACTGAAAGCTGTACTCCAGGGAGCGACCAATCTGACCGTCATTCAGGAATTTATGACCAACGTAGGTGTCGGTGAAAACGGATTCTCCATCATGATCAGCAACAACGGACAGCTGGTCTATTCACCGAGAGAATCCGGCGAGCTGGCCATGATTCATGATATGTCCTCTGATATTCGAACCACCGGCAACGCGCAGCTGCAGGAACTGCTGGATAAAGCCATGAGTGAACCGAGCGGATTCGGAGAGGCCGACATAGACGGTGAATCCTATTATGCTGCTTATGCGTCCATCCCCACGGTCGGCTGGACGCAGATCACCTTTATTCCGAAAATCGAACTGGAAGGCCACACCGACAAACTGCTGAAAGAGATGGACACCGTTGAATCGGAAGCGGCGGTCCGGTTCAAAGGCAATGCCCAAAAATCCACCATCGTCATTCTGGTGGTTGTCGTTCTTCTGATTGCGAACGCTTTTCTGGCGGCCATGACGCTGTCTGGAAAAATCCTGAATCCGATCAACAAAATGACCGGTCAGGTGAAGGACATGAGCGGGGATCAGTTTGTCTTTACGATGGATGATGCTTACCGGACGGGAGACGAAATTGAGGTGCTTGCCAGCACCTTCGGCACACTGTCGGATCGGATGGAGGGGTATCTGAGAAACATTCTGGCGATGACGGCGGAAAAGGAACGCGTCAGCACGGAACTTTCCATCGCCACGAAGATTCAGGCCGATATGCTGCCGGATGCCACTGAGGCCTTTGCAAACCGAAAGGAATTTGAGCTGTTTGCCAGTATGACCCCGGCCAAAGCAGTCGGCGGCGATTTCTACGACTTCTTCCTGATTGACGACGACCACCTGTGCCTTGTGATCGCAGACGTGAGCGACAAGGGCATTCCCGCGGCGCTGTTCATGATGTCCGCTATGATGATCATTAACAGCCGGGCGAAACAAGGCGGAACACCGGGCGAAATTTTGACAGACGCCAATGCCCGGCTCTGTGTGAACAACAAATCAAAGATGTTTGTTACGGTGTGGCTCGGGATTCTGGAACTGAGCACCGGCAAAATGACCTGCACGAATGCGGGGCATGAATACCCGATGATCCGGGGAACAGACGGGCAATTCCGCCTTTTCGAGGATCGGCACGGCCTTGTCGTCGGCGCGATGAAGCGAAGCAAATATAAGGACTACGAGCTGCAATTGCATCCGGGCGACGCAGTATTCGTATACACGGACGGCGTTCCGGAAGCGAACAACGCGGAAGGCGAATTCTACGGTGAGGAACGCCTGGAGGCCGCGCTGAACCGGGTTGCCGCAGAAGGTCCGAAGGAAATCCTCTCCGGTGTTAAAGCTGACATCGACACGTTTGTGGCCGAGGCACATCAGTTCGACGACCTGACCATGCTATGCGTGGCATACAAGGGGGTGAATCTTTGATGAAACGCAAAGAAAACGCTCTCCGGGAGATTCAGGAAGAAAGCAATTATGAAATCAAGAGGGGACTTCGTCGAAAGATGTTCACCCTCTGTGCCGCGATGATCCTGGTTGCTTGTGTTGCTTTCGGCGTGATCGGAATTGTTCAGCTGCGCGGCATGCAGAAACTGGCTTCAGATACGAACGAGGCACAGAACGAAGCCATCAAAGGTATATCGGAGGAAACGCTTACCGAGATTACCTTTGAAAACATGATCAATACGGTTTATGAGTCAGCAAAAAACACGGATTACCGGTTCTGGAAGATGAAGCATGACTTCCTGATGCTGGCAGACCAGGTTCGGGACGTTTTTGAGCATCCGGACAAATATGAGGAACGGGAGGTTTCTCCGCCCAGCAGCGTAAACGCCGGAAAACCGGTGCTGCAGATGGTCTACTCGGATCCGGCCCTGGCTGATGATGAAGAAACAATGATTATCGTCCGAAAGCTGGCGAATCTTGAGCCGATGATGCGGGAGATTACCCTCGGCAACGAGGGATATACCCGTGACTGCTATATTTCTCTCCCCAACGGGGCAACGTTGGAGATGGATGCTTTTTCCGACCGAAAGCTTGACGACCAGGGCGTCCCAAACCTTTATGATCCCACAACCCGCCCGTGGTATCAGGTAGCACTTGAAAAAGGAGAATTTGCTTTCACCCTGGCAGTACACAGCTACTATATGGGCAGCACCCAGGTGCAGTATGGGGTACCGATCTATGTGAACGGCGAACTGAAAGCAGTTCTGCAGGGCTCCACCATGCTGACGCGGATACACGATATCCTTTCAGAAGTGTCCGTCAGCGACAAAGGTTTTTCCATCATGATCAGCGATAACGGACAGCTGGTATACTCTCCCAGAGAAACCGGCGAATTGATGATGCCGGAGGATATGTCCATCGACTTCCGGACGAAAAGCAATGACAGTCTGCGAACCCTGATCACGGAAGCGCTGACGAACTTTCTGGGCGTCGGAGAAGCAGATATTGACGGAGAACATTATTTCGCCGCCTATGCCGCGATGTCCACTTCCGGCTGGTCCCAGATCATCTTTGTACCCGAAAGCGAAATGGATGCGCCCACCAACCGGCTGCTGGAAGAAATGGACGCCATCGGTGAAGAAACGGACAAACAGTTCCGTTCCGCGTCCAGGCAGGCCAACCTTCTGATTCTGATCGTAATCCTGATTCTGATCGCCAACGCTTTCCTGGCCGCTATGATCTTTTCCGGGAAAGTGATGAACCCGATCAACAAAATGACCGGCCGGCTGAAGGATGTTTCCGGCGACGCTTTCGTGTTCGAGATGGATGATGCCTACAAGACCGGCGACGAAATCGAAGTATTGGCCAACACCTTCGGCAGGCTGTCGGACAAGATGCAGGAATACCTGAAAAACATCCTGACCATGACGGCGGAAAAGGAACGCGTCGGAACGGAACTGTCCATTGCGTCGAAAATTCAGACGGATATGCTTCCGGAGGTTTCAGGGATTTTTGCTGAGACAAAAGAATTCTTGCTGTCCGCCAGCATGACACCGGCCAAGGAAGTCGGCGGCGATTTCTACGACTTCTTTATGATTAACGATGATCATCTGTGCCTTGTGATCGCGGACGTAAGCGGTAAGGGTGTCCCGGCAGCGCTGTTCATGATGGCTTCAAAGATCATCATTGAAGATCATGCCAAGATAGGAAAATCCCCTGCTCAGGTGCTGCATGATACCAATAAAGCGCTCTGTGCCAAAGGACAGTCCGATATGTTTGTAACCATCTGGATCGGCGTGCTTGAAATTTCCACCGGGAAACTGACCGCCGCGGATGGTGGCCATGAATATCCTGTCATTCTGAAGCACGACGGCGTTGAATTGTATAAGGAGCATCATGGCATCTTTGTAGGCGGAATCGAAGGAATCGATTTTACGGATTATGAGATTCAGCTGAATCCGGGAGACAAGGTCTTTGTGTATACCGACGGCGTGCCGGAGGCAATGAACAGCGACAAATGTATTTTCGGTTTGGAGCGGATGTGCAGCACACTGGGCGACAGCAAAAACGGAACCCCGGAAGAAATACTGAAGCACATGGAGAAAACCGTGGACAGCTTTGCCGGCGATGCCGAGCAGTTCGACGATCTGACCATGCTTTGTCTGGAATATAAAGGCAGCGGCAGCTGACCGGCCCGTTTCGCAGGCTGCACCTGTTTTCAGAAAGAATAATTTAGAGGAGGACTACCCATGAAATACGTCATCAACCCGCAATACCGCCTGCGGGGCTGGTACAAAGCCCCCACGGGACTGTACGACACCCACAGAAAAGAAGCCCGTTTCTGTTTGAAAGAGCAGTATCTTCTGCTTCTTCACTGCAACGGCGTGGACGATATCGACGAAAGCACACTGTCGGAAGACAACGCAAAATTTCTGGAGAAGCTGAAGGAAGACCATGTGATCCGGGAAGCGGGGTTCCTGGACTATCTGCAGCCGGAGCAGGAATACAAGACCTATCCGGCGCGCTACCGGAAGCATGTGCACTGGTCGATCACGGGAGCCTGCAACCTGAAATGCCGGCACTGCTTCATGTCCGCACCCCACGCCAAACACGGATCGCCCACGAAGGAACAGCTGCTGCAGGTTGTGGACCAGCTGGCGGAATGCGGCATCTTTACCGTTGGAATCACCGGCGGCGAGCCTCTGATCCGGGAGGACTTCTTCGAGATTCTGGACGCGCTGGCCGAGCGGGAAATTTCAGTCTCGATTCTCTACACCAACGGCTGGCTCCTGGACGAAGCACTGCTGGACAAACTGGAGGAGCGGAAGATGCATCCTTCCTTCCAGCTGAGCTTTGACGGGATCGGCTGGCATGATTTCCTGCGCGGCGAGCCCGGAGCGGAAGAGAAGACCATCAACGCGCTGAAACTGCTCCGGGACCGTCATTACAACGTATCGGTATCCATGTGTATCCACCGGAAAAACCGGGATACCCTTCGGGAATCGGTGAAACTGCTGGCTGACCTCGGCGTGAAAAGCATCAAATGCGGCCGCATGATGGAGCTGGGCGAATGGGCGGAGGAGGAAGTGCGGGATCTTCAGCTGACGCGGCAGGAAGAGCTGGAAATGTTCGAAGACTATATTCCCCAGTACTTCGAGGACGATGCGCCGCTCAGCATCATGATGGGGGATACGCTGATGTACACGCCAGGAGATGATACCTGGCAGATTTACGACGTGAAAAAGATCACGGAGGAAGAGGCGAAGATCGCGCCTTCCTGCGGCGTGCTGCTGCATAACTTCTACATCGGCGCGGACGGGATGGTGGCGCCCTGCATGGGCATGTGCGACTGCGGTTATGCGGAGCATTTCCCGAATCTTTTCAAAACGCCGCTACGGGACATTCTGCGCGACTCCGAACTGGTCAAAATCTGCTATACAACGGTGGAGGATGTGCGCAACCACAATCCGAAATGCCGTGAATGCCGGTTTATCGACCGCTGTACCGGCGGATGCCGCAATTCCGTGCTGATGCAGGGAAACGATTATTTCGGCATTGATAAAGAAGTGTGTTATTTCTTTGAAAACGGCTGGGAGGAGCGGCTCACGCAGGCCGCGGAGGAACCGTTCCGCGAATACCTGAAACGAAACCCGCCGAAGAAGAAAACAGATGAAGAGAAAGGGTCCGCCCCGGAAGGGGATCCATATTTATGAGGAACAATTACTTCGGAAGTGTAAACAATAAAGCATGCAGTAAAATCATTCAGAGAAAGAGTTATTCATGCCCTGAGCCTGCTTCATGAACGGCATAATAGAGGCACGATGAATGCTTTCACGAACAGAAGAATCATTATAAGAAAGGCGAAATCATTGGAAGTAAAAAAGAAGAAGGAGCTTCGTGAGATCAGCATTGACGGCTGCAGGAAGATCGGTGAAGGCGCACATGGCGTCGTTTATCAGACCGCTCCGGATATGCTGGTGAAGGTTTATCGTGAAGGCGTGTCGCTCGATGATATTCACCGGGAGCAGGCATTGTGCCGCCGGGCGTTTGTAAAAGGGATCCCGACGGCGATCCCCTTCGGCGTTGTGCGCGTCGGCGGGCACTACGGAACGATGTTCGAGCTTCTGAATGCAAAATCGGCATCGGACTATATTGCCGAGTTCCCGGAACGTCTGGATTGGTTCATCGAAAAGTCTGTCGAACTGATGAAGCAGGTGCACGCAATCGAAGCGGAATCGGGAGAGCTTCCGGATATGAAGCAGCGGACATTTGTCTGGCTGGAGAGGATCAGGACGAAATTGTCATCCGTTCACTATGAAAAGCTTCGGCAGATCCTGGAGTCGGTTCCGGACCGCCGTACACTTTTGCATGCAGACTTTCATCTGAAAAACATCATGGTCTGCGGGGATGAACTGATGCTGATTGATATGGATACCCTGTGTACGGGCGATCCGATCTTTGAACTTGCGACGGTTTATAACTCCTACCGGGAATTCCCGTCGATCAATCCGGCTGCGGCCGCTTTTCTGGGGATAGACGTGAAGACAGCGGAACGGATCTGCGACAGGACGTTTGAGCTGTATCTGGAAGGAAACAAAACTCCTTCCATTCAGGACGCAGTCCACACTGCCCGCCTGCTCGGCTGCATCCGCATCATTGAATATATGGATCGCAATGCGCGCCCGGAAAGCGAACAGTGCATTGAACACTGCTGCCGTGATATTGAGATGCTATTGGATACGGAAGTTGTTTGACCATAAAAAACTGAAGTACATTCAGCAGTGTGAGTGCTGAATTCTATGTTGAGATTTAGTGACCGGAGTAATATTATGCAGAAACCGAGCAAGATATTTCCACATGCTTGCCGCTGAAAGCCAAGCCATAGCAGATCACAGGCTCAATTCCCTTTGATGACATATCTGAGTCATATCGCTTGTCTGCGATTTGTTGTAACGCGGCTTTAGCCAGTTCTTTCAAACCAGAAGCAGATGGATCGTTCCCGGATTTCAGCTCAAAGATAAAGCCTGGCAGTTCTTTGCTGATCGGCATCATTTGAATATCATAGCGTCCATCGCCAGATTCACGGTTTGACGTGATATAAAAGCTTTCGCGGAAAATTGCAAGCAAACCTACCATAAGTCCGTGATAAAAGGCTTCTGTTGTGTCAAAATAACTGACTGAGTCGAGCATCAGCTTTTCGATAAGCTTTTTCAACCGTGGTGTGTCTTTGTCAAAGATGGCTTCCTGGAGAGACGTAACCAAAGTCGGAGGAACGAACCGTTCCAGCTTGGAGATTATTTCCTTGTTGTAGACATAAGCGATTTCCTTGTTCGGCAAAGATACTTTGCAAATCAAATCTCCGGAAGGTGTAATACCGACTTCTTCAGCATTCAGATAACCAGCCACAAGAAGAAAGCTGTAGACTGAGGATGGATTATTCTGAATCTGTGGATAAATAACGCTAGTATCTACAATGGTCGTGAATGAATCTCCCTGCAGAAGAGATTGCAGTCTTTTATATGTTTCTTCATCTGCGTGCGTCAACATTTCACCAATCACATCATTACTGCCTGTGGAAACCCAGTAGCAAGCAGGTTTGCACCCATTGCTAAAATAGTTGATTACAGACCATGGGTTAAAGATTTCTGTGCTGCCAAAGCGATAGCCATCGTACCATGCGCAGATATCTTCATACTTGTCTT
Source organism: uncultured Eubacteriales bacterium (assembly GCA_900315315.1). Taxonomy (GTDB): domain Bacteria; phylum Bacillota; class Clostridia; order Christensenellales; family Aristaeellaceae; genus Aristaeella. Next base: position 13,663 of record OMYT01000053.1, read on the forward strand.
CCGCACCGTAGTATGCCGCCATATCCTGGACTTCTTCCGGTGTGAAGCCGAAATACTCGCTGTAGTGCGAATCAAGGATTGAATTGATCTTCAGATTGTTCAGGCCGCTGAAAATACTTTCCTTTGCCACCCGTAATATTCCGGTCAGAAAACCATATTTCAGATGCTTATTATCTTTAAACACACCGGAAAACAGATTTCTGACAAACAATACTACAGTCTCATAAAAGCCACACAAATACCCTTGCTCAATGGGAGTGTCATATTCATCAATAATTACCATAGGTTCTATACCATGGTATTCGTGAAGCATTTTGGAGAGCATCATCAGGGAAAGCATATAGTCTTTTCCATCTGCAGTACCCTGGACGATTCTCTCATAAAAATCATAGTCAGGATTATTGTTCGAATTAAGCTCTGCATGACGTTTGTATTCCATACGAATCAGCAGCGCTATCATATTGTATGTTTCTTCCCACGTCTGGCACTTGACATCTTTGAAGGAAAGGAAAATCACAGGGTACTTACCTTGCTGATTGCGGTATTTTTCACCGCAAGTCCAGATTTTTCTTTTTACAAAATACTTTGAGCTGTCTTCATCAGACTTTTCAAAAAATGTCCGCAACATATCCATGTTCAGAGTTTTTCCGAAGCGACGAGGACGTGTAAAAAGCGAGACCATCGGAACCTCATCCAGGAAATCCCGGATCATCAACGTTTTATCTATATAGTAATACTCTGATGAGGCCTTACGATAGTCCGAAATGCCAACAGGCAAAGGTAAAAGGCTCTTATTCATGGATGAGCCTTTGGAGTTTTTCTGATTTATACGTTCAGGATACTGGGCATCTGCCGGAATCATCCAGGAACCTTTTATCTTCTCCGCACCCCAGATACGTCCGTCACGGCATAGTCTGGACAGCATAGATGTGGAGATATCCCACTTTTCAGCTGCCTCTTGGATTGCAATCATCCCTGCCATAAGAGCACCCCCCGAAACATTTCTACGAGCATTATAGCAGTTCATTTGAACAAAATCAATGCCAAATGAACTTTTGTATAATGTTATTGTTCATCTGAACTTTTAGAGTTGGCCGTTGTCATTCAAAAAAATTCAAAATTATAACCAGTGGTTAATCTAATCATCTTTCATTGTTTCGCAAATCCTATTACCGTGTCTTATCGTCCCTGTTTGTAAAAAAGTTATTCCCATATGAAACCAGTTTGTACATCCCGCCCCGTTCTGATGCTTATCATCCCAACCTGTTTTCTTTCTGGTTGGGGCATCGGTTGGGACACAACCCACGAATCCGGCTGCTGAGATATGCTGTTTCAATGTTCTCCCCCATTCATAAACCGACACTGAAAGGAGAACAAAATCATGATGAGCCCTATTCAGCCCAAACCGTCCTCTGGAAACCGTTGCTACACTGTTCAGGATCTGCAGGATATACTGGGTGTTGGCCGCAAATCCGCTTACAGTCTCCTGAAACGGAACGAATTCCGTTGGATCCGGATCGGCGCCGTTTACAGGATTCCGAAAAAGAGTTTTGATGAATGGCTTGAATCCCGAAATAGTGAACTTACGAAAGAATAAGCCCTTTACAGGCACTCCCGGTCATCTGGCCGGGAGTGTTTTGCCCTTCATTATTCATTTTGAATTAGTCAGACAGTGTCTGATACATTCTGTATCCAGTACCCAATAGCAACATGAGATGCACATGCCGGAAAAGAATTTTTAAGGTCCATGCGTTCTCCCTCATTATTTGTGAAAGCCAGTCCAAAACTCCCTCATGTTTTGTGCAAGGCATAAATCTTTCACTGCTTCCTGGTTTATTCCGACATTTATTCCGTCATATGTCGGAATAAATGCATCGGATTCAGTATGATATCCCAGACGTTTTTTCCGTTGGTTCTCTCCAGCCTGATCATTTTTCCCATTTCCTTCGTTATTTGCAAAGCAGATCCAGTTCTTTCCTCAGCGAAGATTTCAGTTCTTCCAGCTTTTCCCCTGACGGAAGATACCGGTCGTCGTTCATGTCCTGTACCTGCCAGACAGGCCCGGGTTTCGGTGTATCGCCGTTTCTGCGCGGGAAGATATGCCAGTGCATGTGGCGGCCTTTTCCTGCGCCGAGCAGTTCATAATTCACCTTGTCCGGATGGAAGGCGCGTTCAACCGCTTCCGCCGTCATTGCCATATCCCGGAGAAACGCCGTCCGGAAATCCGGAGCCAGCTGGCTCAGCTCAGTCGCGTGTTCCTTGCACAGTAGAAGCGTATATCCCTCAAACCGCTGATGATCTCCGATCACCACATAACCCGTCTCCAGTTCTTTGACGAAATAAGGGTTTAACCCGTTCCGGGTCATCTCGATCCGTTCGCAGACTCCGCAATGTTCTGCGGGTTGTGGGAGATTCCGTCGATAGTATTTCGCCGGGAATGTCTGGCTGCCGTCCAGCTTGTCAAAACTGGTATCCCGAACATATACCATCCCAAGCTTTTCCATCACCCGGCGGCTTTTGCTGTTTTCAGCCGCAAATATTCCGTCAATGGCCTCCACCGGGCGGGCTTTCTGGATCACATCCAGCAGTGCGGTCAGGTATTCGCCGGTGTATCCGTGTCCCCACATATCTGCCCGAAGATTATATCCGATTTCCCAGGCGTTTCGTTCCGGATGATACCGCATACCGCCGCTGCCGATCAGCTCACCGGTGCTTTTCAGGCATATTCCTTCGTCATAGTTGTCAGGATCATCCGCATCCCGGCTTTCCAGCCAGGTGCGCACATCCTCCGCTCGATGGTACAGCGGATAGATCATATAAGTGTTTACATTCGGATCACCGCACCAGCGAAAGGCCGCTTCCGCGTCATCCGGAACAAGCGGGCGAATAATTAGTCGCTCTGTTTCAAAATTCACTTTCATGAAATCAATCCTCAGCTTAGCAATAGTAATGAAGAATCACAGTCCAAAGGCATCCCTGATCATTCTGGCGACTGTTTCCGGTTCCTTGTCAGAGTTTTCGATTCTGAGATAATTGTCAAAAGTGATTTCACCCTCACGGCTTACGCATCTGTGATTGGCATCATCGCTCAGCAACCGCTGGTTTGATGTTTCAATATCCCTTTTGGAAGGTTTGTTCTTCAGGCGATTCTCTGTAGTGTTCCGCTGAAGTCTGATCTCCTATGGCGCGATCAGTTCAACATAATAGAATTCCGTCCCGTATGGTTCAAAGATCTTTTTGATATGCTCCAGGTATTCCCATTCCTCAGACATGTCAAAATCCATCATCAGGGTGAATATCATCCCGTAATTCTCCGATGCGGCGAAGTTCTTAAAGATCAGATCGCGCATTTCAGCAATCGTCTTTCCATCATATCTGCCAAAGATCTCTATAACAGGCTCGATTGTCATATGGTTATGGAAGAGCCTGAGATCTGTTGTTTTCATCAGTTCCTGACCGACTGTCATTTTACCGACCGCTGCATCTCCTATGATAAATACCAGTTTCATTTCAATTGTCCTCCTCTGCCAATACCGACACGAGATAATCCACATTCTCCTCAACCGGCAATGTCCCGTCAATCCGGATCACAGGGCAATCAACCGTATCAAGCCAGTCTGTGACATAAGTCTCCGGCCTGCTGTCCGTCAGCGAAAACCACTTTCTCTCTTTATCATACAGATCACCGCCCGGGAGGATCCTCTCCCCGAATTTCCGATAAGAACGATCCCTGACTCGCTGGCTGCAGATCTGCTTCGGAACCTCAATCAGGATGATATGATCCAGTGAGGCTATCAGTTTTTCGCCATAATTCCCCTTGACAGCTGCAAAGATAAACCGGCTATTCTCACCGATTCTCTTCTCCAGAAGCCGGATCACTTCCTCTTTGCTTCTCGGGCTGGAAAACACGTACGAAGGATCTGTCTTCGGAAAAAAGAGATCTTCATTATCCACGAACTCGTAGCCCATCCGATCAGCCAACATTCTCCCCAGAGTGCTTTTCCCCGTTCCATTGAGTCCGCATATCAGAATACCCATCAGCAGATATCTGTAACAGAGACTTCTGTTTTCCTTCCGTTATCAAAAATATAATACGGTCTGTCGATAAACTCTTCCACCTGCGTCCCATTCAGAAACAGAGTATCTTCTTCCGGTAATGCATATGTTTTTCTATGATCTGAAATCTTCAGCAAATAATCCTCACTGCGCTGATCATGCTCAGGAATACGATTCGTAAAGTGGCAGAAGAACGATATGCCACTCAGAACATCAAAACCCTTGGTGTCTGTCAGTCTCACTTCATTGTCATCATCCAGGGCACAGGATTCCAGATCTTCCCCGAAAATGATAGCTCCGGCACTGCCTCCGAAGGCCACGCCGCCGTTCAGGAGATACTCCCGTATAGGTTCAAACATGTGTACCCGTTTGATTTCCGACAGCAATCTGAATGTATTGCCGCCTCCGATAAAGAGAAAGCTGTAATCCGCAAGATGCTTCCTGGCCAATTCTTCTGCAGAACGGATCATCTCAATGCCGGGAATATCCACACTGCTCAGTTCGCCTTTGATCCATTCATAGCAGCTGTCATACTGGTCCTCTTCCATGGCCAACGGGATATACAGGCACGGCAGATCATGCTGAATAACTTCATTCAGTCTTCGTACAGCCCTGATGGTCTGTTCTCCTGATCCTCCGCCGCAGATAAATACTTTCATGGAGAAATCCCCTTCACTACACCGTTTTGTGCGTCTGCCGGACCATATGCTTTGCATAAGCATTGGCGAAAGTATTTTTTTCGCATCCGCATGCTCCGGAAACAAAAATGATCCTGGACATTATTTGTCACCCTTCCCGGGCAATACCTTTGAGAAATACAGAATCAGATCATCATCAACTGTACAGACAGTCTCATACTGGACACATTGCTTATCCTGATACCAGACGCCTGAACCATCCGGAACATACCCACGCCTGACATACATGCGCTGTGCTGCGCCATATTCTTTACATACTCCAACACCCAGACATACAGTGTCCGCATAATCTGCAGCAATTTGTTCGGCTGTATCCATCAGTTTATTGCCAATTCCTTTCCGCTGGTACTTCTGCAGTACGCTGAAGTCAACAATGATCGGCCAGCCTTTTCCCTTGAACGGTCCTTCCCGTACAGTCAGGTACAAATACACATAACCGGCGGGGCATCCCTGATATACCGCTGTCAGGGCAATACATTTCCCTTCAGCCTGGTCCTTCATTCTCATCTGATATCCAGCAATATCCGGATGCCATCCCTGAGCAGTGTATTCCTTTACAAAAACCGGGCCGTCTGCTTCTTCCATTGTACGGATCACAAGCTTATCATCTCTGTAATAAATCATTGGTTTCTCCTGCCCCCCGCATCATCCATGGTTTGGTGATTTTATTTTCCTCCACAATGCTCAGATTTATCACAGAGCAATCCTGCTCTCCGGCAGTTTTTATCGCATGATGAAGCAGTCTGCCGCCAATTCCTCTGTGCCGGAATTCCGGAAGCACGGAGAGGTTTCCCAGTTCGCATTCATGGCTCGAATCCAATAACAACAAGCCATCGAAAGATTAATCCCTTCACAGCAATCCCGGTCATACGATCGGGATTGCTTCATTTCTTTAAGGGATTCTATACTTCCTCCATGGCCGTTTAGTGTATTACCCACACAGAATTATTTTTTGCGCCTTTTCTTTCAATAATGGTCATTTCACGAAGTTTTGTCACAATCTTTTTTACGCCGCCAAGGCTCAGTTCACAAGCATTCGCTGTTTCTTGGAGAGATGCATACGGATGATCTGTCAGATAACCAAGTACTGCCCGCTGATTTGTTGTCAGTGTTTCCTGTATGGATTTCTTCATCCGTCTTGCTTTAACATAGTCAGGTTCATATCCAAATGGAATTGTCACAATCAACATGCCGTCCCGAAATGAAAATGCCTCTTTTCCATATGCTTTCACAATCTGTGGAATTCCGTGGCCGCTTTGTTCTGAAAAATCACAAGTGATAAAAATGTTGAACAGACGAAGGTTTACCGGTTTGCTGGTTCCGGCATAGAACCCTTCTTCACTTAGTCCATAAGGCAATCCGCCATAAGAAACGATCTCAATCCGGTTGTCGTAAAGATATATTGCGGGTGGAATCTTCTCTGTCCATGTATTATGAACACATGCATTGATCCACGCTTCCCGGAATGACTGGAAATCAAAAAGTGCTGTTTCAGAACGAACACCGGTTACCAGGTCCACTTTCCTTGGAAGATCAATCTGTTTAAAGTATTCGAGTACATTTTGCACAGTAAGAATCAGGCTTTGGTCTTGAAATGACATACGTTCATCAACAACCGTTTTATCATTCCCTGCAAAACGCATCACCTTGATAATTATCTCATTTTGATCAGACAACAGATATGCAAGAAGATTAAAGAGCCCATCCTTATTGTATAATCCAAAGCTGGTGAAAAAGGCTTTTGTTGAGGATGCATGCAAACCCTTGCTTTTCAAAACATGAATCAGGCCATCAAATGATAGATCTTGGTTTTCCGATGTAATCTGCATCAGCATATCTGTGTTTCCGGAGATTAACATTTTTCTCAGCAGATCACTGCCGATCTGCTCATCTGCTGATGCTGTTCTGATGTAATATCTTCCATCACAGGAGTATGGAATATCTGAACCTTCAGCAAAAACACGAATATAGGTCAATCCGTTTTCATCCTTCAGATCGTCAATATTCAGAATGATCCGAGGTTCAATCAGTTCTGCCGCCCTACTTCTTATATCAAGCAGCGTTTTTTTACCGATCTCTATCCCTTTTACTGTTCCGTCATCATCTACACCGAAATAAACAGTCCCTTTTTGTTGCCGGTTCAGCATTGCAGAAAGAGACTTTAATCCCTTATCAAGTTGCGCTAGTCCAAGTTTGAACTCCTGTTGTTCATTTTCTCTGTCAAGATTCACTGTGCAGCCCTCCAATCCGAGCATAGTCTACCATAAAAACCACTCTAAGTCTACTTCCAAAGTCTACTTTTGAGTAGACTTTGGAACAATTCATGAGCAGCCAAGTAAAAGAAGATTGATAATCCAAAATAAGTGGAAGTGCATTTCTGTAACTTCCGTTCTCTGAATTCTTTTCATCACGACCATCAATAATCTATACTCGCTTTTTTCTTAACCATATTAGATTTAACTTCATCGTCACTCCAATGCCAACTTCAATATCACTTCAATAACTTCAATAAAACTTCAATGTCATTGAAGTGCTCTGATAAAAGTCTGTCTGATACTTCTCCGCCATTATTTATAGAATTAAGGTTGAAGAGATTACAGATCTGATGGCCACGAAGATGCCCAACGCATTTTCAACGCAAAAAATATGCGTTGGAAATGCGTTGAATTTTGACATTTCCTCATTACTTTTTTTCAGCAGATTACTGAATTGAAGCCGTCAACATTATAACAGTTCTGCAGGTTCTTCCGGCAACCAGATAATATCATCCTTATACTTTTCCAGATCTTCTTCATACACATGCATAAAATCAATTACTCTCCCGTATTCCTTCGGGAACATGTTTTCACAATATTTGGGAATCACAGCATGTGGAACGATACCTATATAGTCAGAAGCATCAAATCTCGCCAAGATCTCATCTGCATCTGAGATCAACACCGGCAGTCCAGCGTCATGCAACGCCAGGTAAAAATTCACGCTTTCCATAGGACGGTGTTTGCCGGTAATCTGATAATAGAAACCGACAGGATGATGATCAGCTTCTTCCTGTGTCATATCGCCAAGCCGGACTTTCCACTCCAGAGTACGCTTATCATGGCGGATAAAAAGATCCATATGTGTGCTGTTCCCTCCGGGTACAACTTCCCATGGATGGCCGCCGCCATGCGAACCGAAATACCATTCATCCCATGCTTCGGGATCATCAAAGTCAATACCGGGGCCTTCGTTCAGCCCGTGTCCCTTGCCCGTAAGTCCCTCATCCCGGCCATCAGAATACTTTAGATAAAGCTGCACTGGAGTAAATCCATCAATCTTCTTGCCTATAGCTTTATAGCCGAGTTTGCAGGCCTTGAAGAAATCATTCGCTGTCATCTTATCCAGCCGACCAATCTTCAGTTCATCATTTGCCCCTGAAGTAATCAAATCACGGTATCGCTGGATCTGTTCAGGTTTCAGCCCATCGAATGCCCGCTCCTTGTATTCCGGTAACGCGGCATATACGGCTGTTCTTTTTATCACCCCTGTCCTGTATGGATAAGGAAGATTATCTGCTACGTATTTATTGTATGTTCCCTCTCTCAGCATCCTCATACTGTTTTCGACTGCTGGCAGCAACAGTTTGCACAGTTCTATTGCCGGTTCCTCTTTATGCCAGGTTTCTTCCCTCAAACCATCTTTCAGATCAGCGTTAACAATCAGTCCGTGTTCTCTTCTGCCAGTGACAGAAAGTCCTCGGAACTTCCAGCTGGAGTCGGGCTTGTTTTCACTGATGCCAACAAAATACCATTCCTTTTCAAATGGATATTCGTCCCGCCAGAATTCCTCATACTCCTTTTTGCTCTCTACTTCTTCATATTCTCGAGCTTCTTTATAGGTTCTCCAGTCTGAAATCTTTCCTCGGGGTACTGTAACCCAGATTCCCTTTGCTTCATCATTTTCCTTGGAAGGAGCAAGATTCTCCATAGCTTTGAACAACGAATCTAACGTTTCCGCCAGAGCCACTGAGGGTTGTTCAGGATTCTGTATTTCATGACTGAAACAACCAATCAGCCGGTTCATATCCGGTACTGTCAGCTTATATTCTTTTTGCATCATTTTCTTCTCCTTTCTGCCATCAGCATAGATTATTCAGACATTCATCAGGTAACATTAGCATATCAGCTTTTCATAATGATTGTCCTCAAACACTACATCCAGCAGAATGCTGATTCTCACGCTTCAGCATCCTCGATTTCCTCCAGTATCTTCTTCATCTCGTCTTCTCTGCCGCGCCTCTTCTCTGCCGCGCCACCGGGCATAGCGCATCATCTTTGTGGATTCAATATGATATGTCTCCATTGCCTGTTTCAGCACTTCAGGGTAAACTCTTTAGAAAATCAGCAACCGTGACGATCTGTATGCCTTCATATTCCTTCACGGAAAGCAAGTCTTTGTCTCCGCTGACAATATAGATACAGTTCGCGTCCACCGCGCATTCGATAAACTTGTCATCCTCCGGATCTCGGCAAACCGAAATCTTTGACCGTGTTTTGATCAATCTGCAGGCCGCGATGATCTGGTTCAGGGGAAGCAGCACCGGCTTGACCGGATAACGCGAAATCAGTTCGTCACAGGTTTCCTGATACTCGCTGATGATCTCAGGCGACGCATAGGCGTCCACCTGACGGCGCATCAGCAGCTCAAGCAGCTCCCTGGGTTTGCCTCCGAAGAAGATCGCGGATGCAACCACATTCGTGTCAATGACGATTCTCAACGCTTCGCCTTCTTCCTGTCACGAACCGCCTTGATCGCGGAAGGGATATCGTCTTCCGTCACGCCGACGTCTTCCGCCCAGGTAGCCGCCGCTTCCATCAGGCCCTGGAATTCAGAAATGTCAGGCATATCGATCGGCTTGAGCACAATGCTCCGGCCGTCACTGATCACCAGGAGCTTCGACCCGGACTGAAGCGTCAGGCTGTCGCGGATCGACTTCGGCAGAACCACCTGCCCTTTGGTTGATACAGATGTCACATCTGTCAGATACTGCGTCACAGCAAACCCTCCTTGTAAGAATTTCTTACCAAACACATTCTACACAATTCACGAGGAAAATGCAAGCTCCTCCAGCATCTGTTTCGGATTATCAGCGGCTTTTACCTTGCCGAATGCTTTCACAATCACACCGTTTTCAATCAGATACGTCGTGCGGACTACTCCCATGATCGGCTTGCCGTAGTTCATCTTCTCTTTCCAGACATCATAGGCCCGAATCACGGTCAATTCCGGATCAGAGAGCAGAATAAACGGCAAGGCGTATTTCTCCCCGAATTTCTGATGGCTGGCAACGGTGTCCTTGCTGACACCAATAACCACAGCATCCTTTTCCGTGAACTGCGGATACAGTTCCGCAAAGCCACACGCCTGCTTTGTGCAGCCGGAAGTCATATCTTTGGAATAGAAATAGCCAAAGGCGACGATCATCTTGTCCGGCACTTCCTCCATTCCGCTCCATCCCCGGAAGAAATGAAAGCATGGCTGCAGAACCCTGACAATGCCGAGAGCATTATCGACAGCCTGAAGCAGCTCAGCGACAGGGTTGATGAAGGATTTGACTGAAATTCCGAATTATTTTATTTGAAGCATTTCATTA
>OMYT01000047.1 GCA_900315315.1 uncultured Eubacteriales bacterium
GCGTTTACATCACGAAATATATCTGAGTGACGCAAGAAAAGTCATCCCGGAAAAGCTGAAAACCGTCATCCGGCATCCGATAAAGGAGCGATGAGAATGAAACTGAAAAACGTACTGATCGTTGTTAAAGATATCGAGAGATCCAAAAAGTTCTATCGGGATCTGTTCGGCCTCGAGATGGTCCTTGACAATGACGGAAATATGATCATGACAGAAGGATTGGTATTGCAGGAAGAAAAATACTGGAAAGCGTTCCTTGGGAGAGATATCATTCCTGAGAACAATGCCAGCGAACTATATTTTGAGGAGCCTGATATTGAGGGTTTTATCGAAAGGCTTGAAAAGTATTATCCGGAAGTGAAATACGTCAACAGACTCATGACGCACAGCTGGGGATGTATATAATGCTTTCTTTGCAACTCGCTATAATTTGAGCGGGTTCTTTTTATTTGCATGAAAAAGAACGGCACCCTGGCCGGTGCCGCCTTAAAAGGGAGGAATGGGATGAAAAAACCTGTCTATCGGTACATCTCTGCCGGAGGAAAGGAGGTAACCGGCTGAGATGGGGATGTTCTATTGCAAACTTTTCTCAATTTAATAAAAAGTTTGCACTATAATGCAAACTTTACTTGAATCTGATAAAAGTTTGCAGTACAATCATGCGGTAGGGGGCGGAATACGATATGATTAAGAGAGAACACTATCTGGCCCAGATTGAACCGTTTGTCGACAGCGATTTGATTAAAGTGATCACCGGTATTCGTCGTTGCGGCAAATCCGTTATTCTGAAACAATTGGCTCAGAGTATTCTGGACAGAACAGACAATGTTATTCTTCTGGAATTTGAGAATAAGCGAATAAGGACTTTACTGCCTGACGCCGATCAGGTGATCAGATATGTGGATGAGCACCGGACTAAAGAAAAATGTTATGTTTTTCTTGATGAGGTTCAGGAAATCGAAAACTGGCCGGATATATGTCAGACGCTGAGGCTGGAAAACTGCTCGGTCTTTATATCCGGCTCCAATTCCAAACTGCTTTCATCTGAATTCACGGATGCGCTCAGCGGGAGGTATGTTTCTTTTCAGGTGCATCCGTTTGTCTGGAAGGAACTGCAGGAATACGCAGCCGAGTTAAATCGTTCGGTTTCCATAACGGATTACCTGATCTGGGGCGGCTTTCCCAAGAGGCTTGAATTTGAGGGGGAAGCAATGATCCGCTACTTGGAAGACATTGACGAAACAATCATTTATAAGGATATTATTCGCAGGTTCGGAATCAGGAAAGAATCTCTGTTTCGTGCAGTTGCGGATTTTGTTCTTCGGTCAAACGGAAGAATTGTTTCTTATAATTCAATCTATAGAGCAGTGAAGCAAAAAGAAAAATGCTCAGAGCATACCATTATCAAATATGTGGAATACCTGGAAAAAGCATATGCGGCAGAGCTGGTGAAACAATACTCTGTCAAATCAAAACAGGAACTGCAGTTTCATAAAAAGTGTTATGACGGAGATGTGGCGCTGAATTCGATTCGTTGTCCGAATAATCGGTATGATATCGACCACAATCTGGAAAATATTGTGTATCTTGAACTGCTTTACCGCGGATACAGCATAAAGGTATATGATAACGCCGGGAAAGAAATCGATTTTATAGCTTACAAAGCCGGGAAAGAGTACCTGATTCAGGTGGCTCACAGCGTGGTCGATGAGAAGGCATACCAGCGGGAATTCAACGCTTTCAACGGGCTGGACAATTCCCGGCAGAAGATTCTGATCACAAATGATGATATGGATTATTCCACAAGCACGGTTCGACATATCCGGCTGAAGGAGTTTCTGGAATCAGGTGACTTGTGAAACTATTCTTGATTCTATGAGAGGGACTTTTGAAACGGAATGATGACCGGTATCTTCCATCGGCAGAAAAGCTGGAAGTACTGAAAACTGCACTGAGGAAGGAACTGGATTTACTCTGCAAATAGCGAGGAAACATGAACAATGATCAGACTGGAAGAAATCAACGGGAAGAACGTCTGGGATATCCTGAAACTTCGTGTCAGCGATGCACAGAAAAGCTTTGTTGCCCCGAATGACGTCAGCATTATTGAAGCATATATTGCAATCACCCATCACGGGCAGGCGTTTCCCTTCGGAATCTATGACAATGAGACGCCGGTAGGTTTCTGCATGATTGGATTCGGAGCGGATGATGACTGGGAGGATGCCCCGGCAATCGCAAAAAACAATTACAATCTGTGGCGCTTTATGATTGACGAACGGTATCAGGGAAAAGGCTACGGCAAAGCCGCCATGAAACAGATCATGGATTATATTGCAAGCGAGCCCTGCGGATCTGCGGAGTTTTGCTGGCTGTCTTACGAACCGGAGAACGTGGCGGCAAAAAAGCTGTATGCTTCATTCGGCTTCAGAGAAACCGGAGAATGGGACGGAAAAGAAGCTGTTGCGGTACTGAAGCTGGATCCGCAGGATCCGAAGGAACTGTTCATCAACCGGTTTGTCGGGATATCAAAGGAAGTCTTGAATGGGCGCCTTGAGGGGATTTATCTGCATGGATCTGCGGTGATGGGATGCTATCAGCCGAAGAAAAGTGATCTGGACTTCCTGGTTGTGGTGAACGCTGCGCTGTCAGATTCAGAGAAACGCCGCTTTATGGACAGCCTGGTTGAATTGGATCATGAATGCCCGGGCAAAGGAATCGAGATGAGTATAGTCACAAAAGACGTTTGCAATCCGTTTGTTTATCCGACGCCTTTTATCCTGCATTATTCCCGGATGCATACCGGATGGTACCGGAGAGATCCGGATGATTATATCCGGAAGATGAACGGAACAGACAGGGATCTGGCTGCACATTTTACCGTGATCAGGAGCAGGGGCCGCTGCCTGTACGGGCTGCCGGTTCAGGAGATGTTCGGCGAAGTGCCGGAGCAGGATTATCTTGATTCCATCTGGAACGATGTTTCCGGCGCAGAAGAAGAGATCACAGAAAACCCCATGTATCTGATCCTGAACATGACCAGAATCCTGGCCTACCTGAAGGAGAAGAAGATCATGTCCAAGCGGGAAGGCGGAGTGTGGGGACTGAAATGCCTGCCGGAGCAGTACCATCCACTGATCCGTTCCGCACTTCAGGAGTATGAGAACGGAGATGATGCCGGGTATGACCGGGAACTGGCGAAGAACTATGCGGCCTGCATGCTGAAGCAGATAACGCATGAAATAAACCGGAGAGAAACAAAATGATGATAATAAAGGCAGCTGTGAAGTGGGTTCACAGCTGCCTTGCTTGTGACATTCTGCCAATGTGTTTCACTTATTTCCCGAAGGGAAGTGAGCTCATGGGCATCAGCTGCTGCATGATCTCAGACAGATCCGGGACGGCCAGGACGACTTTCGCCAGGCACGTCATCAGTCCGGCCATGAGGTCAGCCTTGAAGGCTTCCGCAGTTTTACCCGAGGGATCCTGCAGATCCGCAATGGTGATTTCGGTTTTGTCTTCCATGCCGAACGCGCCGCTCATGGTGGGTTCGGGTGAGCCGCTGATGGTCACAACGCCCAGTACGACGCCGTTCATCTTCACGGTAAACATGCCGGTGAAACCTGCGTCGGAGGCTTTGAAGTTTCCGTCGATATCGATCGTCAGGCCTTTCTGAGGAACAAACTGTATGTTCATGGTCACAGAGCCGTCGGTCTGGGAACCCTGAACGAAGACATGGGCTTTCCCGGGGACAGTGACTTCATTCACAAAGCCGCCTTTGATGGAACCGGTTTTAACTTCTACTGTTTCCTCATTCTTGGTCACGTTGATGACGAACAGGCCGTCCTGCGCCTGATTGCTGTAGACCGAGGCATCCAGCACGGGCAGGTCTTCGTCCTTGGCGTTGTTGATTTCTTCGAGCTTTTTGTCGAGCTCTTCAGCATTGAAATTGACGGTAATGCCGCTGGCCTTCAGCTGCTCGAGCAGGGCGGCAAAGCCTTCCTGGGAAACGATATCCTTCGCGGCGCCCAGGACCATCTGCAGCGCTTCCTTCGTGGTCAGGTTGATCGGGCTCTTCGCGGTGAACTCGGTTTCATAGAAGGTTTCCTGCACGGCTTCGGGCTGACCGACTTTTGCCATCATGTCATTCAGAAGCTTGGTCGCGGGCGCCATCATGGCGTTCATCTGCTCCGGATCTATAGAAAGCTGCGGCATGCCGACGGCGGCGGACTGCCCGTCTGCAGTCTGAGCACCCATGGCATTCTGATCAATCTTCAGGATGTAGTGCGGGAACAGGTCGCTGAGGATAAACATCTTATCTGTGTCCTTGAGTACGGCCATGCCAGCCACGGGTTCATCTTTTACCTTGATGAACATTTCGGCGTCCACGCCGTCGCTGGTCATGGTGATGCTCATGTTGTTCAGAAGCTCAACAATCGCGGCGGCCTTTCCGGCGGCTTCCTTGCCGGAAGCGCCGAGGAGCTGGGAAATCAAATCCCCGTTCAGGTTGACCTTAAGATCAATGGTGCCGGCGCCGGAAGAAACGGCCGGGGTCACGGGGATGGAAGGAGCACCGGCGGCATCCTCAGCGAAGGATGCGGACATACCTGCCAGCGCAAGCATCAGGGCAAGCATCAGGGCAAACATTTTTTTCATTCTCGATTCCTCCTTGTTCATTGCTTTAATCAAAGCCTGAACATATTGTATCATGCTTTTTTATCTTTCACAATGAACATCATCAAACATTCGTTTAATCTGTACACATTGTTCACATTGTTTTCAGATTGTGTTGCCTGCGGGGCGAGTTTGGGGTATGATGACAGGGAAATCAAGAGTAGCAGACAGGAAGCGATGAGGCGTGAAAGGGAAAAGCAGGCTGACGGTGGTGAGTATTTTTCACTATTACCGCCTTGTCTCCAGATCCGTGATGTTCCTTGTTCTGCTGGTGCTGTATATTATTTACAGATGCAATAACGGCCCGGCCATTCTTGATTCGCTTGAACGGACACCCTGGATTATTACAGTGGTTTGTATATTGTTCGCGGGGGAGATGATCTTCCGTTTTTTCCCTTCCCGGCTGGAGAGCCCGGGCTGCCAGAAGCAGTTTGCCCGGAATTACATCAAATCAGGCCAGACTGAGATCGCGATCCAGGACAACAACGGCACCGTGCTGGTACTGCTGATCTGGATCGGTTTCAATGCCCTGATCGGCGCTGTTTATATGGCGGGCCTGATCGACGACGGGATTATGCTGCTGATCAGCTGCGCCTATTCCGTGTGCGACATGATCTGCATTTTGTTTTTCTGCCCGTTCCAGACATGGCTGCTTAAAAACAAATGCTGCAGTACCTGCAGGATCTATAACTGGGATTACGCGATGATGTTCACGCCGCTCTTCTTTGTCATGAAACCGTATACCTGGGGACTGCTCGGGCTTTCGATCGCATTGCTGATCCGCTGGGAGGTCACTTTCTATCTGCACCCGGAACGGTTTTCGGAACAGACAAACGATTATCTTCGCTGCCAGAACTGTACAGAAAAGCTTTGCACGCATAAAAAACAGCTGATTACATTATGGAAGCACATCGCAGAATATACGGCAGAAAAGAAAAAGCAGCTGATGAAATAAAACGTTGACAAGAGAAGGGAAAGAGCGTAAACTGCCCGTAAAGGCCTTGAAGGAGAGGGCGGCAGGTTTCGGCGGAAAGAGACGCGGCGGGTGGTGCGAGCCGCGGGAAGAACCTGTTGGCTGTCGCTCCCGAGCCGGAAGGAAGAAAGCGGAAACGCGAGTAGAGCCTTCCCGATCACGCGAGTAGAGCCTTCCCGATCACGCCGCGTGAGGGCGAAGAACCTGATGGGGTTCATGAGGGGCGGTATTGATATACCGCAATTTGAGTGGTACCGCGGGTATGAGATCATGCTCGTCTCAAAGCAGGCTTTGAGATGAGCTTTTTTCTTGGGGACTTTCCGGGCGTGCGAAACCCCAGGACTTTCAGAGGAGATGTGATAGTATGGCACAGATGACAGGGCTGAATTACAAGATTCAGGAGATGGCTCACCGGATTCGGGAGCTGCGGGAGATTGAAAACTTCACGATTGCTGAGATGGCAAACAAGACCGGCGTGACCGAACAGGAATACATCGACTGCGAAATGGGCAGATCGGATCTGAACTTTGCGTTCCTGTACCGCTGCGCGCTGGCTTTCGGCGTTGATGTCGGCGATATTATTGAAGGTTCCAGCCCGAACCTGAATTCCTTTACCCTGACCAGACGGGGAGAAGGGCAGCGGATCGAGGAAGCCCACGACATGGTGTATTACAACATGGCGTCTTCCTTCCGGAACCGGATCGCGGAACCGCTGTACGTGCAGGCGGCCTGGAGCGCCGAGACGGAAAAGGAAGATATCAAGCTGACGACCCATGAGGGCCAGGAGTGCGATATCGTCATCGAGGGCCAGCTGAAGGTGCAGGTGGGCGAGCATATCAGCGTGCTGAACCCCGGCGATTCAATCTACTATGATTCCGGTACGCCTCACGGCATGATCGCCGTGGGCGGGAAGGACTGCCTGTTTTATGCGATCGTCCTGAACCCGACCGGCGCGCCGATTCCCGAACTGACGCCGGAAAAGGCGATGCCCGGCACGGCCCTGCAGGAATTCCCGGCGGAGAACGGCCGCACCCGCGTGTGGCACCGGTTTGCGGACGTGGAGAAGGATGAGAACGGCACGCCCGTGAAGATTTCCTTCAAAAACACGGAGAAGTTCAACTTTGCTTTCGACGTGATGGACGCCATCGCGGAGGAAGTGCCGAACAAGCTGGCGATGCTCCATCTGGATCGCAACAAGGTGGAACGCCGTTTCACCTTCAACGACATCCGGCGGGCCTCCAACCGTTGCGCCAACTATTTCAAGGCCCTGGGCATCAGGAAGGGCGACCGGGTCATGCTGGTGCTGAAGAGGCACTATCAGTTCTGGTTCGCGATTCTCGGCCTGGAGAAGATCGGCGCGATTGCGATTCCGGCGGTGGCGCAGCTGCAGGAGCATGACTTTGAGTACCGTTTCAATGCCGCGGGCGTCAAAGCGATTATCTGCACCGCGGACGGGGATACCGCGCACCAGGCGGATCTGGCCGCAAAGGACGCGCCGAGCCTGGAACTGAAGCTGATCGTGAACGGCGAGCGGGAAGGATGGCACAACTTCGACGAGGAGTACCAGATGTATTCCACCCACTACCACCGGACCGAGGACAGCGCCTGCGGCGACGACCTGATGCTGATGTACTTCACTTCCGGCACCACCGGCTATCCCAAGATCGCGGCGCACAGCTTCAAACATCCCCTCGGGCATCTGCATACGGCGAAATACTGGCATTGCGTGAATCCAAACGGACTGCACCTGACGATCTCCGATACCGGCTGGGCTAAGGCCGGATGGGGCAAAATCTACGGCCAGTGGCTGTGCGAGGCTGCGCTGTTCATTTATGACTTCGACCGCTTTGATGCAGCAGACATCCTGCCGCTGTTCGCGAAGTACCATATCACTACATTCTGCGCACCGCCTACAATGTGGCGGATGCTGATCAAGCAGGATCTGAGCAAATACGACCTGAGCTCGGTAACACACGCGACCAGCGCCGGCGAAGCGCTGAACCCGGAAGTGTTCCGGCAGATCGAAAAGCAGACCGGCCTGCAGATTATGGAAGGCTTCGGGCAGACAGAGAGCACGATGATCATCGGCAACCTGGCCGGTGCGGATCACAAGCTGGGTTCCATGGGCAAGGTTGCGCCGATCTACAATGTGGAACTGCTGGATCCGGAAGGAAAGCCGGTCCCGGCCGGTACGCCGGGTGAAATCTGCGTGGATATCTCGAAGGGGATTCCGATCGGCCTGTTCCGGGAGTATTACCGGGATGAGGAAAAGACAAAGGAAGCCATGCATGACGGCTGGTACCATACCGGCGACCTGGCCTGGATGGACGAGGACGGATTCTACTGGTATGTCGGCCGCGCGGACGACGTGATTAAGTCCAGCGGATACCGGATCGGGCCGTTTGAGATTGAGAGCGTGATTATGGAACTGCCCTACGTGCTGGAGTGCGGCGTCAGCGCGGCGCCGGACGAGGTGCGCGGGCAGGTGGTCAAGGCCAGCATCGTGCTGACGAAGGGCACTGAGCCGACGGAAGAACTGAAGAAGGAAATCCAGAATTACGTGAAGCAGCATACCGCGCCGTACAAGTATCCGCGGATCGTGGTCTTCCGGGATGAGCTGCCCAAGACTGTGAGCGGCAAGATCCAGAGGGCACTGCTGTGATTGATTCAAGCCTGTGCTACCTCATCCGGGGGGATGAGGTGCTGATGATGCACCGCACGCGGAAGAAGAACGATATAAACCATGACAAGTGGATCGCCGTGGGCGGGCGGTTTGAGGCGGGGGAAACGCCGGAGGAATGCGCGCTGCGCGAAGTAAGGGAAGAAACCGGCCTGACGATGACCGATCCGCAATATCGGGGTATCGTAACCTTTATCAACGATCAGTACGAGACGGAGCGGATGCACCTGTTTACCTCGGAAGCTTTTGAGGGCAGGATGACTGACTGCAACGAAGGGGAACTGGTCTGGGTCAGGATCGCGGAGATGGATTCCCTGCCCCAGTGGGAAGGGGACCGGATCTTCCACCGGCTGCTGAAGGAAAGGATCCCGTTTTTTGAACTGAAACTGGTTTACAGCGGCGAAAAACTGCTGTATGCCGATCTGAACGGCAAACGTTTGCAAAACTGAGAAAAAAGACATGAAAAAATCGCCTGCCGCCTTGACAAAAAAGGGCGGCTGGTGTTTAATAGGCGCGTTGACGTTTTGGAATGGGACGGGGCGGGCGCCCTGGTTGAGGAGGTAAGTCAGCTTGGAAATTCTCAGGATAGTCCTGGAAACCATTGGCGGTGCAGCGGGACTGTTATTGATGTTTTCCATCTTCTATCAGATCGTAATCGGTCTGTTCGGTTTTAAAAAAGAGACAAAGGATTACGCGGACCATGAACCTGAATCTCGGTTTCTGGTCCTGATCCCAGCGCACAATGAAGAGCGGGTGATCGGAGACATTATCCGGAATCTGGAAAGCATGGATTATCCCCGGGAGCTTTATGATTATTACGTGATTGCCGACAACTGCACGGACCGGACAGCAGAGGTTGCCCGGGAAGCCGGGGCCAACGTGATCGAAACCCGGAAGGAAGGCCCGGACGCGCCGACCGGCAAGCCGATCGCGCTGCGCAAAGCCTTGATTTCCCTGGGGGATTATCAGAACCGGTATGACCTGATGATGGTTTTTGACGCCGATAACCTGATGGATACCAATATGTTCCGTGAAGTGAACAGCCAGTATCTGGACAAGGGGAAACCGGACTTCATCCAGTGCTACCTGGGCGCGAAGAACAAGGAGGGCGTAGTTGCCTGGTTCTATTATACGGGCTATACGCTGACCAATCGTTTCTTTGATCTGGCGAAACATCGCCTCGGCCTGAACTGCCCCATCGGCGGGACCGGCTTTGCGATGTCCACCGCTTATCTGTACAAGCGCGGCGGCTGGACGACAATGTCTCTGACGGAAGATTTTGAAATCCAGGTGGAAGCGACCCTGGAGGGCCGCCGGATTCTCTGGAACCACAACACCCGGGTGTACGACGAGAAACCCACGAAGCTCCGGGCTGCCATCCGGCAGCGGATGCGCTGGGGCCAGGGCCAGTGGTATGTGACCTTCCGGAACACGGGCAAAGTGTTTAAGAGCTTCTTCTCAGGCAGCATCAGCTTCGGTGAGTTCCTGAGCCTGCTGACGTATATGTACAGCGTGGCGGCGCTGCCGCTGTCGATTATCCAGGCGATTTGCTCGGTTGCCGTTTCGCTTATCGTTCCCTCGAAGCCGCTGATTGATTTCTCCGTGGACGGTGTGCTGGTCGGCGCAGGCGTGCTGGCTTACAGCTATTTCTTCCTGTTCTATCTGGCGGATTGGATGGATAATCATATTGCCTTCAGCATCAGGACGATTCCGCTGATGATCGGCGGCTTTGTGGCCAACGCGATTGTGGGCGCCTTTATGCAGGTCGGAGGCCTGATCAAGTTCAGGGATCAGCAGCACTGGGTCAAGACGGACCACGCGATTGCCGCGGAGACGGTGACCACGCGGGAATGTTCACCGCAAATGCAGCGAAAAGTGGCTTAAACAAACAACAACGCCGGGGCGAAAAGTGCCCCGGCGCTTTCGTTACGGTTAAGCTTACGGGTGAACGAAGGTGCCGATATCGCTGCCCTCCAGGACGCGGATCAGGTTCTTCGGATCGTCCAGGCCGAAAACCCGGACCATGGGGACTTTGTTTTCCGCGCACAGGGCAAAAGCAGAGGCATCCATGACCTTCAGCCCGCGGGCCAGTGCATCGGAATAGGTAATATCTTTGATCAATGTGGCGGAGGGATCCTTTGCGGGATCGGCGGTATAAACGCCGTCGATATTTTTGGCCATCAGGACCGCATCCACTTCCATTTCAATCGCGCGCAGGGCGACGCCGGAATCCGTGGAAAAGAAAGGATTACCTGTACCGCAGGCAAAGAGAACAACCCGGCCTTCTTTCAGATGGCGCCGGGCGGACATGGCGTTGAAGGGTTCCGCGAAGCGGTTCATATCTACAGCGCTTTCCACCACGGCATCAAGACCGGCCTTGCGCAGCGCATCCGCCATGCACAGGCAGTTGATGACCGTGCCCAGCATACCCATCTGGTCCGCCGTGACGGCGTCCATGTTGGCGGAAGGCCCCTGCCGCCCGCGCCAGATATTGCCGGCGCCGATGACGATGCCGATCTCCGTTCCCATATCATGCATGGTTTTGATGATTCCGGCGATCTCGTTGACCTTGTCAAAGTCAAACAGATCATGATCTGCTTTAAGGGCTTCACCGCTGAGTTTCAGCAGGATCCGATGATAAACAGCCATAATATGCTCCTTTCAAAAGGTTAAGTTCATTTCTCAGTATAGCATAAAACCTTGACAATGCAAGGATCTCTATTATAAAATACAGTGTTTTGTGCCGGGTGATACCTCATCCGGCGCTGCACGCCACCTTCCCCTCAAGGGGAAGGCTTTATGGTGAAATACGGGAGGAAAGACATGCTGCCTGCGAGAGATACACGGGAATTCAGAGAACTTCTGCACGAAGAGGTGGAGAAGCGGCGCACTTTTGCCATTATTTCCCATCCCGACGCGGGTAAAACCACGCTGACAGAGAAGCTGCTGCTGTACGGCGGCGCGATCCGCAGCGCGGGCAGCGTCAAAGCCCGGAAGACCGACAAACATGCCACATCGGACTGGATGGAGATCGAGAAGCAGCGCGGCATTTCCGTGACGAGCTCCGCGATGCAGTTTATCTACGACGGGTACCGGATCAACATTCTGGACACGCCCGGACACCAGGACTTCTCCGAGGATACTTACCGGGTGCTGGTGGCGGCGGACGCGGCTGTGATGCTGCTGGATGCGGCCAAAGGCGTTGAAGCGCAGACGATCAAACTGTTTAAGGTTTGCCGGATGCGGAATATTCCGATTTTCACGTTTGTGAATAAGATGGACCGGGCCGCAAAGGATCCTTTCTCCCTGATGGAGGAGCTTGAACAGGTACTGGGGATCCGCTCCTGCCCGATTAACTGGCCTATTGGGGTGGACGGCGATTTTCAGGGCGTATATCACCGGGATACAAAAACGGTGGAGCTCTACACCGGAGGCGACCATGGAAAGAAAATGGTCGAGAAGACCGATATTGCTATTGATGATCCGGCTCTGGATCAGGCACTGGAAAAACATTACCGTGATCGGTTGAAAGAGGAAATTGAGCTGCTGGACGAGGCGGGGGACGCTTTTGACCTGGACAAGGTCCGGGCAGGCGAACTGACGCCGATGTTCTTCGGATCCGCGGTCACCAATTTCGGCGTGGAACCTTTCCTGGACCGGTTCCTTTCCTTCACACCGCCGCCCCTTTCACGGGAGAGCGACGAAGGAATGATCAAGCCGGAGGAACCGTACTTCTCCGGGTTTATCTTCAAGATCCAGGCTAACATGAACCCGGCTCACCGGGACCGGCTCGCCTTTATGCGGATCGTGTCCGGCGCATATGAAAAAGGTCTTGAGGTATGGCATTCAGGAACGAACAAGACGATTGCCCTGAAACAGCCCCAGCAGTTTATGGCGGACGAACGGGAAGCGGTGGAGGAGGCCTGGGCAGGCGACATTATCGGCCTGTTCGATCCCGGGATATACCGCCTGGGAGATACGCTGAGCGACGGACCGAAGATCCACTATGCGAATATCCCTGTGTTCGCGCCGGAATTCTTCAACCGGGTCCGGCCGCTGGACAGCATGAAGCGCAAACAGTTCCAGAAGGGTATCAGCCAACTGGCGGAGGAAGGCGCGATTCAGACTTTCATCCGTACGGAGACCGGACGGGAAGAATTTATGGTCGGCGTGGTCGGCGTGCTGCAGTTCGAAGTGCTGGAACACCGGCTGCGAACGGAATACCAGACGGAGATCGTGATGGAAGGTATGCCCTTCCGGCATGTGCGGTGGGTCGCGAAAACACCCAAGCCCATCGAGGATCTGAAACTGACGTCCACATCGGGAAGGGCGCAGGACAGCCGGGGACGGGATGTGCTGTTGTTTGAAAACGACTGGAGCATCCGGCTGGCATGTGAGAATAATGAAGGGCTGGAGCTGACAGAAACAGCAGAAAGGTGAGGGAAGGGGGCTTTCCGATCGCCCCCTTAAACCCCTTCGGCGTGAAATTTTTTAATAGATTTGTTAATGGAGATTTTATGATAAGAGAAGATATTCGAAATATTGCGATTATTGCCCATGTCGATCATGGCAAGACGACTTTGGTGGACCAGATGCTCAAGCAGGGCGGCGTTTACCGGGAGAATCAGCAGACCGTGGACCGCGTGATGGACTCGAACGACCTGGAGCGTGAGCGTGGAATCACCATCCTGAGCAAGAACACGGCGGTTCACTACCTGAACCACAAGATCAACATCGTGGATACGCCCGGGCACGCCGATTTCGGAGGCGAAGTGGAGCGCGTGCTGAAGATGGTGGACGGCGTGCTGCTGCTGATCGACAGTTTTGAAGGGCCGATGCCCCAGACCCGCTTTGTGCTGAAGAAGGCGCTGGAGCTGAAGCTGAAGGTGCTGATCGTCATCAACAAGGTGGACCGGCCGGATGCCCGCTGCGAGGAAGTGGTCAACGAGATTCTTGATCTGCTGATCGATCTGGAAGCGGATGAAAGCACGATCGAGAACCCGATTCTGTATGTTTCCGCCCGGAAGGGCACGGCGACCCTGG
Source organism: uncultured Eubacteriales bacterium (assembly GCA_900315315.1). Lineage (GTDB taxonomy): Bacteria > Bacillota > Clostridia > Christensenellales > Aristaeellaceae > Aristaeella. Next base: position 13,371 of record OMYT01000047.1, read on the forward strand.
ATCTGGAACAGCCTGGGACGGATCTGCGGCCTTTGTTTGACGCGATCCTGAAGTACATTCCCGCGCCGGAAGGCGACGCGGAAGGCCCGGCGCAGGTGCTGATCTCCACGATTGACTACAGCGAATATGTGGGCCGTATCGGCGTGGGACGCATTGTCCGCGGGAAGTTTACCGAGGGGATGAACGTGGTTCATACCAACCTGGAAACCGGCGTGACCAGCCCGGTATGGCGGCTGGGCGGCCTGTTCCAGTATGACGGGCTGAAACGGGTCAACGCCACGGAGGTCGGGATGGGCGACATCGTTGCCCTGTACGGCGCGGAGGACATTTCCATCGGCGATACGGTCTGTGATCCGGGCTGCGTGGAAGGCCTGCCTTTCGTCAAGATTTCAGAGCCGACCGTCACGATGACTTTCTCGGTCAACGACAGCCCGTTTGCCGGACGGGAAGGGCAGTATGTGACCAGCCGGCATCTGCGGGCCCGCCTGATGCGCGAACTGCAGACCGACGTTTCTCTGCGGGTGAACGACACCGAGACGACAGACTCCTTCGAGGTCTGCGGCCGGGGTGAACTGCACCTGTCCATCCTGATCGAGAACATGCGCCGCCAGGGCTATGAGTTCGCGGTGAGCAAGCCGCGGGTCATTTATAAGGAGATTGACGGAGTCAAGTGCGAACCGGTCGAGCGGCTGATCGTGGACACGCCCCAGGCTTCCGCCGGCGCGGTGATCGAGAAGATCGGCCGGCGCCGCGGCACGCTGGAGCATATGAGCGGCATGGACCGGGTGCGCCTGGAGTTCCTGGTACCCTCCCGCGGTCTGTTCGGCTACCGGAGCGAGTTCATGACCGACACCCGGGGCGAGGGCATCATGTCCAGCGTGTTCGAACGTTACGAGCCTGTGAAGGGCGATATCCCGCACCGGAACGCCGGCGCACTGATCTGCTTCGAGACCGGTGTGACAACCAGCTATGGCCTGTTCTATTCCCAGGAACGCGGCACGCTGTTTATCGGCGCGGGCGAGGATGTATACATGGGACAGATCTGCGGGCAGAATGCCCGGCCGGGAGACCTGGTGGTCAACGTGTGCAAACAGAAGCATGTGACGAACATGCGCAACGCCTCCGCTTCGGAAGACGCGATGCGGCTGATTTCCGTACATCCGCTGACGCTGGAGGAATGCCTGGAGTTTATCGACGATGATGAGCTGCTGGAGATTACCCCCCAGCATCTGCGGATGAGAAAGCGGCAGCTGGATCACTCCCTCCGGGCCAAGGCCCGCAGCAGAGGAGAAGAAGCATAATGGAATGAAGGAGCAGTAATTGACAGGTGTTTTGCCGCATGGTACAATTCAACCTGTCAGCACAAGCTGACGCAGGCTCGCACAAGCGGGCTATCCACACATTCGGGTTTTCAGATTCCGGTATCATGAAGGTGCCGATGGTCCTTACAAGAGGATTGTCGCGCCTTTTATTGTATGCGGAAAGGGAAACGATGAATCAAAGAGGAGGATATCCCGATGAAAGCGATGGAAAAAGTATTATGCCTGGCACTGGTGCTGTGCCTGATCTGCGGGCTGGCGGCCGGCGCTTCCGCTTCCACCTTTACGGATGCCCACGGCAATGTGATCGAGCTGGATGACTCTCTGGAAGCCTATACTGAACATGTGCTGTACGGCGCGGATGACGCTGCCCGCAAGGGAGAGACCAACCTGGGCGACCTGTGGGCGGATGCGCTGCGGTGGTTCGCAGTTTCCGGGAAGATCAACGAGTTCTTCGAAGAGGATGACGTGACCGCCGGCAACACCGCAATTGATGCGGAAGCGGATCATGTTGTTGCCCTGTGGAACGGCGGGAATCTGCGGGCTGACGTGGCGGAAGGAAAGTTCGGCGCGGAGCAGCTGGCGGAGGTGCTGCCCTATCCGAACAAGGTCGCGGTGGTTTACATGACCGGGGCGCAACTGCTGGAAGCCCTGGAGGCGGCCTCCCAGGGACTGCCCTATACGGAAGAAACCGCAGCCGCCTGCGCTTCCTTTATGCAGGTTTCCGGAATGAAATACACGGTGGACACGGCAAAGGAATACGAAAAAGGCGAAGCATACGGTGACAACTGGTTCAGAGCCGCAGCCCCGGGCGGACGGGTTACGATTGAAGAAGTGAACGGACAGCCCTTTGATCCGGAAGCAGTTTATGCCGTGATAACAAGCAATGCAAACTTCAACGGCATGGATTCTTCCTATATCTTCAAGGAAGCCGCAGAAGCAAACGGGAAAAGCACGATCACAACAGCGGTGGTGCGCGATGTGATCTGGCTGTATATCGCGGGAGAACTGAATAATGTGATCGGGGACGCCTATGCCGAGGCACAGGGCCGGATCACCGTCAAGTAAAAACAATCAGGATGTGCTGCAACCGGCATATCTTTTATCCGGCGGGTCAGTGGCAGCTGGCTGCGAGGATAAACAACGGATGACAGCAAGTCTTTGAAGGGCTTGCTGTTCCGTGTTTTCAGGGGAGGTTCGTACAATGCGTGAACAGCTCGAAAACGTGCTGCGGGAAGTGGGGAAGGTCATTGCCGGCAAGCGGGAAGTGACTGAAAAGATTCTGATGGCGTTGCTGGCGGACGGGCATATTCTGCTGGACGATGTGCCGGGTGTGGGCAAGACCACGCTGGCGGTGGCGCTGAGCCGCGCTGTCGGCCTTTCTTTCCGCCGGGTTCAGTTTACGCCGGACGTTCTGCCTTCTGACCTGACGGGTTTTTCCATGTATCAGAAAGCCGGTGAGACGTTTGTCTACCAGCCCGGCGTCCTGAACGGAACAAATCTGCTTCTGGGAGACGAGATCAACAGGGCCTCCAGCAAAACGCAGTCGGCCCTGCTGGAAGCGATGGAAGAGCGGCAGGTGACGGTGGACGGAAAGACGTACCGCATGGAGGAGCCGTTTCTGGTGATTGCCACTGAAAACAGCGTGGGTACGGCAGGGACACAGTTTCTGCCATACGCGCAGATGGACCGGTTCCTGGTCCGGCTGACCCTGGGCTATCCTGACTATGAAGCGCAGATGACGATGCTGCGGGACAGGCAGGGAGCCAATCCCATCGATGAAGTCCGATGCGTGATAACGAAGGAGGAACTCATCGGCATGCAGCGGGAGGTTCGGGACGTTACCGCGAAGGATGTGATTCTGGACTATATTACCCGGCTGACCATGGCTTCCAGGGAGCATGAAGCGGTGGAGGTGGGCATCAGCCCCCGGGGCACGCTCTTTATTGACCGGATGGCGAAAGCGAAGGCTTTCCTGGAAGAAAGGGATTATGTGACCGGATCCGACGTGCAGGCCGTTTTCGGGGATGTGTGTGCCCATCGCGTGCTGCTGAAGGAAACGGGAATCCCCGTCGGCCGGGTGCTGGATGAACTGCTGCAAAAGACAGAGAATCCCGACCGCCGCGGACTTTTTGCCGGGATCAGGAAGCCATGAAAAAGCGTTGGATCGGTTACGCGGCCTGGCTGCTGCTGGCCGCCGGACTGTATTTCTTTGAGAACAACACGGGGACAAGGGTTATTCTGCTTTGCTCATTGCTGTTACCGTTTATCCCTCCGCTGCGCGCCGCCTTCTTTTCACCGGACAGACCGGTGAAGGAGGAAGCAGCGGTTTCCCTGACGGTCGGGACATTTGACCGTGCGGAAACGGAGGAAACCGGAGATATCCGTCCGTATATTCCGGGCGATCCGGTCAGACGCATTCATTGGAAGCTTTCTGCCAAAAAGGATGAACTGCTGATCAGGGAGACGGCGGCCGGTACAGAAAAAGCGGAAAAACAGACGAGCGTTCCCCGAGACAGCCGGCAAAGGAAGCCCGGCAAACGGGCGGCGGCGTTTTTTGCGGCGGGAATCCTCCTGTGCGTGATACTGCTCCTGCTGATCCCGGAGGCCCGGCGCGGAGCGCAGGAATTATGCAACAGGCTTTTTACCGCCAGCGAAGCGGTGAACCGCTATACGTATTCCCGGTTTGCCGTGCCGGAAGGCCAGGGCATTCTTCCGGCGGCGATTCTCCTGATGTGCGCTTTGGCGCTTCTGACGGGAATGGCTCTGGCGCTCCGGAGCCGCGTGACGGCATTCATTATCATAGCAGGCTGCACGCTCTTTCAGGCTTATTTCGGCCTGGCTTTTCCCCCGTGGATCAACATTCCGCTGTACAGCCTGTTTGCCGTATGGATGCTGCGGCGTCCTGTCAGGCGGAAAGACCTGACGGTCTGCGGCGTTTTCATCCTGCTGGTTACACTTTCGGTTGCAGTCTTTCTGCCCGGCGTGGACGCGGCTACGGAAACGGCGTCCGAGCAGGTCAGGGATCGTCTGTCGCAATTCACTGAACAGATTACGGGCACTGTGGCGGAGGTTCCCGCGGGCGAGACCGAAACCCGGCATCTCCATACCCGGTCCCTGGAGAACGGGGACGGAGAAGCGGAAACCGGGCAGGAGTTCCGCCTGGTGACGGAAGAGGAAGAACAGATCTCCATGCCCCACTGGGTCAACTGGCTGAAAGCGGTGCTGCTGCTGATCCTGTCTGCGCTGCTGGTGATTTTGCCTTTCGTACCGTTCCTGCTGCTGAACAAACGGAAAAGGAAAGCCGCGGAGAACCGGAAAGCATTTGAATCCGAAAACACCGGCATGGCCATACAGGCGATTTTCCGGCAGGTCATACTTTGGTTTGAAGCAGTCAATGCCGGGGCAGGGAACCTGCTTTTCCGAAACTGGGCGGCCATACTGCCGGAGGATCTGCCGGAAGGCTATGCCGACCGGTTTGCCCGGTGCGCAGCCGACTGTGAAGAGGCGCTGTACAGCAATCATCCGATGCCGGAGCAAAAACGCCGGAGTGCCATGGAACTGTTGAAGGAAACGGAAACCGCCCTCTGGAAGAGATCAAGCCGGAGACAGCGCTTTTACCTGAAGTATTGGATGTGTTTGGCCGAATGAAGAGAAAAAAGACAGTTTATATCGCCCTGCTGCTGATGCTGTGCCTGACGGTTTCCGGCTGCCGGACAAGGACCGGGATCAGCGGGCAGACAGGCCCGGACGATCTGAACGACCGGGCAGAGAGTTTTTCTGTGCCCGGATCCGGTTCCCTGCCGGATGCGGAAACGGACAGCGAGACGGATGAACAGGAAAAGAACGATGATTCCGGAGAACGGACAAAGGAAAACCCGGAAGCTTCCCGAAAAGAATATGATGAGACAAGACCGGCGGAGATTCTGCCCGGCACAGACCGAACCGTTCACGGGGAAGGCGAAGGGAACGGCCTTTCCGCATCCGGGAAAGAGACGGGCCGGACAGCCGCGAAGCTGAGCGAAGAAGCCGAAAGGACCGCGACGCAGACCGTGGCGGCCGAAGAAGCGGAACAGGCGGGCGTATCCGAAGACGCTGCGGCGGCGGATTCCGCTATGAAATATTATGAGGTGCTTCTGCAGGACCGGATGGGCTCGCTCTTTGAATGCCAGCGTCAGAATGTATACTGGGAGACAAAGCAGGACCATGTGACGGTATTCAGGGATTCTGTCGAACACGAGCTGATCCTGGGGGCCGGAGCTTACGACGTATCCGCCCGGCTGCTGGAAGCCAATCTGCGTGTGGATGACGGATGGATCGGACGGAAGAATCCAGGTGTGATTGTGAAAGTGACGGACAGGAGCGTTCTGGGTACGGGGGCTGCTTCTGACGAACCCGCGAAGACGATTTATGCGGGCTTGTTTACCCGGGACGGATGGGATACCCTGGATGCTGTGCGGAACAGGCGGGTGCTGCTGCTTTCGGAGGAACTGCTGGAGGCGCCGCATCTTCGGCTGGCGGCTATGCTGATGATCGCGAAAACGGCCAGTCCGGATCTGTTCACGGATGTCAGCATCGATCACGCGCTGGAAATGCTGGCGGAAGAGGCGGCCGGGAGCGTTCCGGCCGGGATATTCTACTATAACGGACAGGGAGGGTTTTGATGAAAATACTTGTCATCGACGGACAGGGAGGACGACTGGGCCGGAAACTGCTTGAGAATATCCGAAAAACCTGTCCGGACGGAGAGATTACCGCTGTAGGGACCAACAGCATCGCGACGGAAAATATGCTGAACAGCAACTGTGCGGATCATCTGGCGACAGGGGAGAACGCCGTCGTTGTCGCCTGCCGGACAGCTCAGGTCATCGTCGGTCCGTTGGGGATCGCCACTGCCGATGCCATGATGGGTGAAATCTCTCCGGCCATGGCCAACGCCGTTGCTTCCAGCGCTGCCTACCGTATTCTGATTCCCATGAATCTGTGCGATACGTATGTGGCCGGTGTGACGTCAGGTTCCGCGGCCATTCTGGAGGACGCGATGCAGCATCTCCGGCAGATCACGGATGGAGAAAAGGACAAATGAGCTCACTTCAGGTACGGAAGCTGACATACGCTGCGCTTTATCTGGCGATCGCTTTGGTGCTTCCTTTTGTGACCGGGCAGATTCCGGAGATCGGCGCCATGTTATGCCCGATGCATATTCCGGCGTTGCTGTGCGGTTTTATGTGCGGGTGGCCATGGGGAGCGGTGGTCGGATTTATCGCGCCGCTTTTGCGATCGGTCGTTTTCGGCATGCCCGTGCTGTTTCCGACCGCTGTGGCAATGGCTTTTGAGCTGGCTGTCTACGGAACTTTGGCCGGGCTGCTGTATCACCTGCTGCCGCGGAGGAGATGGACTGTCTACGTTGTACTGGTTATATCCATGATCGGCGGGCGGATTGTCTGGGGTATTGTGAGCCTGATTCTGGCGGGCCTGTCCGGGAACAGTTTCACCTGGGCAATGTTTATCGCCGGGGCCGTTACCAATGCCATACCGGGAATCATCATGCATCTTGTCCTGATTCCCCTCCTGGTCACCCTGATGGATAAAGCGGGTCTGAGCCTGAACAAGCCGCCGGCCCGGAAAGGAGCGGGATCATGACCTTGGATGAGCTTGAACGGGAAATCCAACGCCGTCTGGAGGAACACCGATATCCTGCTGCGGAACGGCTGCTGGTTACCATCGACGGCCCGTGCGCATCCGGCAAAACAACACTGGCAAAAAAGCTGGCCGAGGTATTTGGCGCAACGGTTGTGCATACAGATGAATATGTGATTCCGCACGGGCAAAAAACACCGGAGAGACTGGCAATTCCGGGCGGTAACTGCGACGTGGAGCGGCTGAGCAAAGAAGTGGTTATTCCCTGGAAACGCGGGGACAAAGTTTTCATCCGGAGATATGACTGCAGGAATGACCGGCTGCTGCCGGAGGAAAAACTGCCGGACTGCCGTATGCTGATTATTGAAGGGAGTTATTCCAATCTGCCGATGATCCGTGAACATGCTGATGTCCGGGCGTTTGTGAATACGCCATGGGAAATCAGAAAGGAACGGCTGATCAGGAGGGAATCACCGCAGTATCTGCAGATGTTTTATGACCGCTGGATTCCTTTGGAGGATTGCTATTTTGATGCATACGGCCTTCCCGACCGGGAATGTATATTACTGACCGAATGAACCGGACGATCAGGCGCAGGAAAGCATGAAGGGGGACGAAGATAATGCAGTATCGGAAGGATAAAGCAGGAAATGACCTGTCTGTTCTGGGATTCGGATGCATGCGCTTCACGAAGAAAGGGAATGCGATCGACCTGGAAAAGGCGGAAACGGAGATCATGGCAGCCTATAAGGCCGGCGTGAATTACTATGATACCGCATACATCTATCCCGGAAGCGAAGTGCTGCTGGGAACCATCCTGAAGCGCAACGGGATCCGGGAAAAGGTCAATATTGCCACCAAGCTGCCCCAGTACATGGTGAACAGCCTGCACGGCGTTGAAAAAACGTTCGCGGAAGAGCTGGAACGGCTGCAGACGAATTATATCGATTATTACCTGATGCATATGCTGACAGATCTCGCCCAGTGGAACCGCCTGAAGGACATGGGAATCCTGGAGTGGATCGCGGAGAAGAAAAAGTCCGGAGCGATCCGGTATATCGGTTTTTCCTATCACGGCAACTCCGAGAACTTTCTGAAGATTCTGGAAGACTATGACTGGGACTTCTGCCAGATCCAATACAACTATCTGGACGAGAACACCCAGGCAGGCGTTACAGGGCTGAAAGCGGCAGCGGCGAAGGGGATCCCGGTAATCATCATGGAACCGCTGCGGGGAGGCAAGCTGGTCAATCTGCTTCCTCCGGAAGCAAAGAAGCTGATGCAGGAAAACGAACGGGGATGGTCCCCGGCGGCCTAGGCTTTCCGCTGGCTGTACAACCAGCCGGAAGTAACAGTCGTCCTGTCCGGCATGAATTCACTGGAGATGGTAGCCGAGAACCTGGAAACGGCTGACACGGCTCGGCCGGGGGATCTGCAGGAACAGGATCTGGCCCTGATTGAAAAGGTCAGAGAACAGATCCGTAAAGGAGAAAAAGTCGGATGTACGGGGTGCCGGTATTGTATGCCGTGCCCGAAAGGCGTGGATATCCCCGGGATCTTTCGCTGTTATAACGCGATGTACACGGATGGGAAGAAGGATGCGCGGTTCCATTTCGCCCAGACAGTCGGGTTGACCCGGAAACCCGCTTTCGCGACGCAGTGCGTCGGATGCGGCAAGTGCGAAAGCCATTGCCCGCAGTCCATTCCGATCCGGGAAAAACTGAAGGAAGCGGACAGGGCACTCAGGCCGCTGCCGTATAAGATCGGAATCGATGTGGCGCGGAGGTTTATGACCAGGAAATGAAAAAGGGGGACTGTATTACAGCCCCCTTAACCTTTTCGGGTGAAAAGTTTTGAATCATTTACGGTGCAGGCGTTGCTTCTTCAGCGGTTTCTTCCGCTTCGGGAGCGGCGCTTTCTTCTGTCACTTCCGAAATCTTCCAGGCTTCGCCCGCTTCGGTGTATGCGATGGCGGCTTCTTCCATCCACTTGTCGATGGCTTCGTTCAGGGCCGCATTCCGCTTCTGATCCAGCAGATCGTCATGGAACTCGTTTTTCATCTCTTCCGTCAGTTCAACGGCACCGGCGGGGACGTCGCGCAGGTAGTACAGGATATGGACGCCGTTCATTCCGACGATCGGCTCGCTGACATCGCCGACTTTTTCCAGGGCGGCAGCGCCCTCGGTGAAGGCGGGATCATAGATGATAGAATCTTTGTGAACGGAATAGCCGGAGGCACGGTTCGCTTCATCCTGCATTCCGGGATCGGTACCGTACTCAACGATCAGCTCATCAAAGGAAGTTCCGTCCTTCAGCTTGGCCATGATCTCATCGACGGTGGACTGTACGCTGTCGAGAATCGCCTTTTTGGCGGCCTCGACCATCTCTTCAGTTACCGGCTCGGCCGTGGGCGCGGGGGTGCTGTCAGCGGTTTCCGTTTCAGCGGTTTCGCCTTCGACGGGTTCGGGCGTTTCCACGGGGGATGCTTCCGCCTCTTTCTGCTCTTCATAGCGGGCGGTGAGATCCTTCCAGGTGTTCAGCAGGTCGTCATCAACCTTCAGGAGGATATGGGTAATCCCGCGATAACCCTCGGGAGTGTAGTAGGAAGGCTGGCCGTAGTACTTGGTATAGAATTCATAAGTGCTGATGTCTTCCCCGTAATTGGCCTTGTCTTCTTCAACCAGTTCGTTGAAATAGGTCTGAACCTCGTCGTCCTCCACGGTGATTCCCTTGGAGACATGGTCCATCAGGCGAATGCTTAGTTCATTGCTGATCTCGCTGTCAATATATTCCTGGATGAGACTGTCTTCATCATAGCCTTCGAGCTTCAGCGCAGCGATCGCATCGGCACGGGCAGCCGCCTTCTCATCATCGGTTGACGTTTCCGTGATGCCCTCCATATAGCTTTCGATAATTTGCTCACAGTTCTCCCTGGCAGCCTTTTCCCATTCGGCTTTTTCCTCATCGGTAAAAGTATCAAGACCCAGCTCGGCAGCCTTCTGGCGGATTAGAGCATATTGCATGGCGTATAACAGTGCAAATTGGTTAAGAGACTGCCGAAGCTCGGGATCGGATATATCGTAACCGCTGGCGGAATACTGATAGAGATAGTAATTGACAAAGCGCTCTATATAGTTATCGTTGGACATGATCTCATCACCATTGATGGTAACAAGCAGGACTGGTTCCTCGACTTCGGCGGGGGCTTCCGTCTCAGCAGGGGCTTCCGTTTCGGTGGTCTGTGTCGCATCGGCAGCGGCAGGTTCCTCGGCCAGCGCGGCGGTCATGCCGGCCAGCAGCATCAGCGAAAGCAAAATGCAAAGAAAACGTTTGAACATTATTGATAACCTCCGGTTTCTTACTATCGGGCCAGACCCGATGCGTCCATTATACACAAAAGACAGGGGCTGTTCAACGAAATCAATGTGAACATACCGTGAACAATTCGGCGTAAAAGGCAAAAAAAAAAGCAGCTCCGACGGGATTCGAACCCGTGTTTCAGCCTTGAGAGGGCCGCGTCCTAGGCCTCTAGACAACGGAGCCAAAAAAAGCTGGGGAACTAGGATTCGAACCTAGACAATACGAGTCAGAGTCGTAGGTGCTGCCGTTACACCATTCCCCATCGGCGTTAGCCGCAAGGGGGA
>OMYT01000055.1 GCA_900315315.1 uncultured Eubacteriales bacterium
ATTTTTCTAAACATTATAATAGCCGGAAACGTTGATTTTCCTGCATTTCCGGCTTTCACGTTAAGTTAATTGGCTAAATGCCATTGAGGGTCGTCCCCCCGTTCCTCAGCCCGTCAAGACGACCCCCATCTCCGCCGGTTACCTCCTTTCCTCCGGCAGAGATGTTCCGACAGACAGATTTTCTCATCCCATCCGGCATCCTGATCATTCTCCCGTTGCAATTCCGTCGTTGCTTTGGTATTCTTTTGAATAAACAGGTGGCTTTCACAGAAAAAACCGGGAGGAAAGCTGCGGGGGATATGAGCTGAGACCGCATTTTGTGAGATTGAACAGGAGGATTTGGCTATGAAGAAACTGATTCCCATGATTCTTGTATTGCTTTTGATGGTTTGCCCTGCCGGGATTTCCCAGGCCGATGAAGTGCCGAACCCCGAGACCCTGAAGAGCCTGCTGTCGGAAGAATTCTATGTTCAGCAGGGAGTATACCGGGAACTGGACACCGTGAAGGAAGCCTCTGCAGGCAGACTGCTGAGCTGCTTCGGGAATAACGCCGGCTCGGCTTATGTCGTCTTCAGCCTGCCTGCGGCGCCGGATCAGGACACTTCCCTGGGTTCGGAACAGCTGGGGTGGCCGGATGAGATCGCCACCGAATACGATCATCCGGAGGTGGAGAACGCGCCGGCAAATCCTTATTTCGCTCCCGGCGGATGGGAATACAAACTGCGCCAGGACGAGGTGATCGTTCTGATTACGCCCCTGCCGGGTGAATGCAAATACTATTCGTTCATTAATTACGTCATGTTTACGGAGCATAAACCCGGACGCAATTACGAGGGTGTTGCCGGGATGTTCACGGTCGGGAATGAGGAGACCGGACTGTATCATCCGATCTTCGGCTCCATCGGTGATTCGGTGAACATGACGAACATCCGCCACAGCGGCGATTCAGCCTTTGATACAACGGCAGTGATTGTAATCGGCGCGAACCGGGATTCCGTGGATACGGTGGTGGCGAAACTGAATGAAGCAGGGTACGATGACGGCATGATCAATATCATGACGACGCCGGCCGCTACCTATAAGATGGGACTGCAGAAGGGAGCGGACACCTTTTCCTTCCTGCAGCGGGTTTCACAGGCGACAGACGGGGAAGCTTACCGGGATTACCTGGATCATATTTCCGAACGTGCTGCGCTGTACAGGGTGACCCCGATTACTGAAAAAGACCCGAATCCTTATGCCAACGCAACCGTCATTCCCCGGGGAACCGGCGTGCATGAAGCGGCGGTTGTGGAAAACGCGGAGAAAAAGCTGGAAACCATCCGGGAAGCGCTGATTGCAGAATACGGGGACGAATATGATTATGAAGAGCCGATGAGCGAGATTGCTGTTCCGGAAGGGCTGACAGCCTATTTTACGGATTTCAACGCCAAGGGCGATAACCGGGATGCCATGTATCTGATGACTCCGGAATTCACGCTGGACAGCGACGAGGACTTCGTCGTGATCTACGGTGTGAACCACACCAAAACAGGCAAAGGATTATACGCGAACGCTGTTTTGTATGCCAAGCCCATGCTGAACGGAGTTACCAGCGTCTACGATTCTTTGCTGGAAGGGAGCGCGGGTGCCTGGCTCGGGGAAGCGGCTGACGGCGCGGATGCCTATTATGTGTACAAGCTTGCAAGGAAAGCAGCGGATGATTATACGGCAGTCATTCCGTATTCAACGGGGAACGAACAGGGAAAGTATTACGGCGTAGACAACGGAAATCCTGTTCTTGTTGCTTTCCGCTCCTATCTGGATGAAACAGGAACGGGAGCATCCTACTATGAAGTCATCTACGACCGGGTGATTGTTTTTCACAGGAAACGGTGAGCGTTGCCGGAACAGATTCACGGATACTTTGTCTCAAACTCTGTCACAGGGATCGGCCGGGAGAAATAATAGCCCTGGAAATACCGACAGCCCATATCCCTGACCAGGTTCAGCTGCGTATCTGTTTCCACGCCCTCTGAAATGACATCCATCCCGAGGGAGACCGCCATGCCGATGATCGACTCAAGAATGGTCCGGCTTCGCGGCTTGTTCTCGATCTCACGAATCAGGCTCATATCGATCTTCAGCAGATCCGCATGGATGTCTTTCAGCAGTCCGAGAGAAGACCAGCCTTTCCCGAAATCATCAATCTCAACCAGGAACCCCTTCTGCCGCAGCCGGAGAATCACCTGATTGACATTGTCCGGGTTTTCCAGAAGGGCAGTTTCCGTAATCTCCACCCGAAGGCTGCTGCTCGGCACCTGATACCGGCTGACCAGTTCCGTCAGCACCTGATCTACGTCGATACTGTAGAAATCCTTTGCCGACATATTCACGGAGATTGTCAGATTCCGGCGGTCCGTTTCCTTCCAGGCACTGAGCTGTCTGACGGCGCATTCCCAGATATACATGTCCAGCCTGTGGATCAGACCGGCGCGCTCAAGCGTCTCGATGAAATCATCCGGCCCGGCCACCGTTCCGTCCGGACGCTGCCATCTGGCCAGCGCCTCCGCCCCGACGATCTGCCCGTCTTCCGCGGCCAGCGGCTGCAGATACATCATGAACCGGCCTTCCTGCAGCGCCTTTTCAAATCCGCTGATGACCTCCTGTTCAAGCAGGCTCTTCTTCATCATGTCATGGCTGAAACAGGCAATCGTATCCCGGTGACTGTCCCGGATCGTGCTCAGGGCCATATTGGCCCGGTCGCACATCACGGAGACCGGGATGGAAGAATCTTCCACTTCATATACGCCGAAGTGGATGCAGAACGTATACAGCCCGCTGCTGAACTCATCCCGGAGCAACCGGGCCGTCTGAAGCAGCAGTTCCTCTTTATACATCTCCCTGGGCATGAACAGCGCGAACTGATCCCCGCCCAGCCTTCCGCACAGGCCGTTGGAGAGAATGGCGATCTGCTGCAGGGCAGCAGCGTTCCGGACGATGACTTCATTGCCCTTCTGCGGTCCGAACAGCGTATTGACCAGCCGGAAATCCATGATATTGCTGGTGATCATCACCCGGGGCAGATCCGGATTCCGGACAACAGCCTCCCGGGAGAGCTCTGAAAACGCATTGGGATTGAGGACCTTGGTCAGGCTGTCGTGCTGCGCGTGATACTGCACAGCCCTCTGGTTTTTGTTCTCGGCTGCCCTGTCGTTGGCGGCATGGGCGTCCCGGCTTTCCTGCTCAATGCTGACCAGCTCCACCACCGCGTCATAGGCGCCGCCGTCCGGCAGTTTCAGCCGGACCGGATTGGACTGGATATGATAGAGCCGGTCGTTGAAGGATTCCGCCTTTTCCTGGTGGCATCCGGTCCGGCAGGCTAGGGCGCTGGTACAGTTGACACACTTCTGATCTGCATTCCAGATGCCGTAGCAGCGTTCTTTCCGGCTGATCTGCCCGTCGCTGCCGAACTCCAGGATGCGGCACTCGATCGGATCCACCACCCGGGCAAGATCGTACATACCGGATACGTTATCCAGCATCACGCGCATCTCTTCCGCCGTATATTCCGCGGCCTTGATTCCCGCTTCCTCATGCCGGGATCTGCTGCGCCCGCCCGCGAGGGTTTCCGCCCGCAGCTTATCCCGCTTAATCTGGTACATTTTCTGGTCTGCTTCGGTAAAAAGGTCCCGAAGGTCCCGCTGTTCATTCACATAAGCATGGACATACCCCACGGAATATCCGGCCCGTAGAACCTCTCGCGCATCCCGGAAGACCGGTCTGTTCTCCATGATCGTATCCAGTTTCTTCCGGAATTCGGCCTCGGAGCAGTCCGGGTAAATCACAAGAAACTCGTCCCCGCCGTAGCGGAAACAATGCTCCCTGCCGAAGGCATCCGCCAGCAGTCTGCCGGTTTCGCTGAGGATCCGGTCGCCCTCTTCATGCCCGCGGGTATCGTTGATCGTTTTAAAATTGTCCAGGTCCAGCAGCATGACCGTCACTTCATGCCCCTGATAGGAATCATAATCTTCCCGCAGCGCCAGGCGGTTTCGGATCCCCGTCAGGGCATCGGTGCGGGAGGCTTCCTTCAGGAGCTCGTTTTCCCTGCTCAGCTGATCGGTCAGTCCGTTATAGGCCCGGGCCAGATAACGGAATTCATTGGCGCCCTCTTCCTCGATCGGCCGATCGTTTTTGATCCGATCCACAGCCTTCAGGATGGGATTGATTCCCAGCCTGACTGTCAGCCAGACCAGCAGCACCATCCCCAGGATCTGGATCACAATGATCACCCGGACATAATTCATGATGCCTCTGACATCGTCAAAAGCAGCGGACTCGGCATTGCGCGTCAGGGCTTCCAATGCATCAAGGCTTTCCTGCAGATCCGTCCGGATACGTTCCTTCCTGTCATAGTATTCATCATCCAGGACCATTTCCGTCGCACGCCGCATCTTGCCTTCCGGGGAGAGCACGGCATCCTGTTCCGAAAGACTGACGTCCTGCAGCTCTGCGGGATAATCCGTATATCCTTTTGCCTCAATCACCAGGCGCATCGCGTAATATTCACGGTGCATCAGTTTCCTGGATCCTTCCATCGCTTCCTGAAGCTGTTCCAGCACCGCGGAAGCGCGCGAATCCCCGGACATTTTTTCAATGGCGTGCTCACGCCGGTTGGTTTCAAAGGCCTCCGTGAAGTATTCATTCATGAAGCGCGGATCGCCGTTGACGGTGAAGCGCTGAACGCGCTCCGTCAGATAATCCGACGCGTCCATCAGTTCATGCGCGGCTTTATCCAGTGCGATCTGGTTTTCGGTCGCGTCCGTCAGGCGCTGAAAAGTGGATGTCAGGCTGAAGGTCGCATAAAACATCAGCCCGGAGATGATCAGGGCTGCAATGATCATCCAGATATAGATTGTCCGCAGAGATAATCCGTCCTTGTTCCTTTTGCTTGATGACATAAAATCCTGCTTCTTTTCTCGTATACTGTATTGTCCGGAAAGGGCATTATATTGCCGGATACTGACAAATGATTATAGCATATACTGGAAAAAAAGTCACGGCAGCGTAACGGATTGTCCGGAAAAAGGATTTTTTTTCAATCGTTTCTTCAGTAATTGCCCGCAAAAAACCGGCCGCAGGAATAATCCGCAGCCGGTTCTTTTTAAATCTCACGCCTGTACGGAAATCGCTTTCGGTTTCCGTCCTCTTTTGCGGGGAGGGTCTTTGGGCAGGCCCGTGATTCCCTGCTCGGCCGCCCGCTCCGCCTCCCGTTTTTCCAGATACATCTGATACTGTTTGTAAATTTTCACTTTGTCCTGGTGGGTCATGTTCACGGTAAACCGTCCGTAGCTCTGGTCCGCCTGCGCGGCAGCCCAGGCCAGGGCCGTCAGTCTCTTGTCCTTGGACAGCATGGCACTTCCCCCTTTCCCTTCCTGGGCCGATTATATTCTCTTTTTATGAATGATATGTGAACACAGTTTGAATATTGTCTATGCTTCTTCCGCCTTGTACACCAGTTCGCCCAGCACCCGGATCATGTGGTCCGACTCGACCGGCTTGGACAGGTGGGCGTTCATACCTGCCTGCAGGGAGCGCTGGACGTCCTCGTCGAAGGCGTTTGCGGTCAGGGCGATGATCGGGATGCGCTTCGCGTCCGCCCGTTTCAGGGCCCGGATCGCCGCCGTGGCCTCCAGCCCGTCCATTTCCGGCATCCGCACGTCCATCAGGATCGCCGCGTAGGTCCCGGGTTCGCTGCCTGCGAACATCTCCACGGCAATCCGGCCGTTGGCGGCGTGATCGGTCCGGATGTTTTCCATCTCGAGGATATCCGTCATGATCTCGGCGTTGCTCTCCAGGTCCTCCGCCAGCAGGATCCGCCGTCCCTCCAGGTTTGCCCGCTTCGTCTCCCTGAGCTGGGGCGCACCGCCCCGCCGGGCGATCCACGTGATCTCCTCCGTCAGGCCGGATACGGACAGGGGCTTCGCCAGGCAGCTGTTCACGCCCACGCGCTCCGCCTTTTCCCGGATATCGTCCCAGTTGTAGGCCGTCAGCACGACGACCGTGCTCTCATTTTGAAACTGCTTCCGGATCTCGGCGGACGCTTCCAGCCCGTTCATCCCCGGCATGTTCCAGTCCATCAGCACCAGGTTGTAGGGCTTGTGTTTCTCATGCTGTTCTTCCATCAGGCGCAGGGCTTCCTGCCCGCTGGTGCAGGCGTCGGCCCGGATGCCGGCCTCCTCCAGCAGGGTCTTCGCATGCTCCGCCTCGATTGGTTCGTCGTCCACCACCAGCACATACAGGGCCCCGAGATCGATCGGCGCCTCCGTTTCCTCCTGATGATCGCTGATCTTCAGCGTCACCGTCACCGTCACGGCCGTGCCGACGCCCTTTTGCGATTCAACGCTGATCGTCCCGTTCAGGATCTCGACAATCCGCTTCGTAATCGCCATACCCAGGCCGGTCCCACCGTATTTGTTCTTGTTGGTGTCGTCCTCCTGGGAGAACGCATCAAAAATCCGCGGAATGTAGTCTTCATCCATGCCGATGCCCGTATCCCGGATAATAAAGCGCAGCGTGGCCTGATCCTCGAACACCGCCGTCTGCTCCGCCGTCAGCGTCACGCGGCCGGGCGCGTCGGTAAACTTGACTGCGTTGGACAGGATGTTGTTCAGTACTTCCCTGATCTTCGTATCATCGCCGATAAAGTATTCCGCCGTCTCGTTCAGGACTTTGCCCTCATAGGTCAGGCCCCTGTCGCTGCACATGGAAACAGCCCGGGCGCCGACCGCCTCCACCAGCGCGCTCAGGGAGAATTCCTCCTTCCGCAGCGCAATGTGACCGCTCTCGATTCGGCTCATGTCCAGGATGTCGTTGATCACGCTCAGCAGGTGCCGCGCGCTGACCCCGATCTTCTCCAGATACTCCCGGGTTGTACCATCGAGGTTGTCCTTTTTCAGTGCCAGCGTATCCAGCCCGATGATCGCGTTCATGGGCGTGCGGATCTCGTGACTCATGGATGACAGGAACGAAGACCTGGCCTTGTTGGCCTCCTCCGCCGAAGCCAGCGCCTCCGCCAGCACTTCGCTCTTGGCCACCGCGTCGCGCATCTCCGCGTCCACGTTCGTGATGCCCACGATAATGAACGTTTCGTCGTCCTCCATCCGGGAAACCTTCATGCTCACATAGACCGGGCTGCCGTTCTCCATCTGCCGGTAGGTCATAATGAAGGTATTCTTCAGGCCCAGGGCTTTCATCAGGGTCTTGCGGGTCATGGCCTGCCGGAAGGTTTCCCGGTCGTCGGCATAGATGCCCTCCGCCATTTCCGCTACGCAGTCGCTGAAGAAATGCCATCCCCGCCGTGTCTCGGACAGCGCGCTGCCCTCCCCGGCCCGGCGGTACTCGATAAACTCCTCTGTGTCCGTGTTGACCTGGAACATGTCGGTATAGTCCCGCGCCAGCGTCTGGGCGATCCGGTTATACATCAGGCCCGAGGAAACGGCAGTCTCGTAGGCTTCTTTCGTCATGGCGTTCTCGTGCTGGATGCGCACCATGTCCGTCATGTCCTCGCACATACCCAGCAGGCACAGCCGTCCGGAATCATCGGTGTATTTCAGCTTGGTGGTCTGGAACTGCCGCTGGTTTCCGGCGGCGTCCGGCACATCCTCGAAGAAAACGTAGGGTTTGCTGATGGACAGGGCGATTTTGTCATCCGCCACGAAGTGCCTGGCCGTCTCCGCGTCGAAAATCTCCGCGTCCGTCAGCCCGACCACGCCATCCGGCGTTTCCTTGTGGGCATACTCGGCAAAGGCCTGGTTGCACGCCAGGTATACCCCGGTCTCCGCATCCTTCGTGAAGGCCAGCGCCGGCATGTTGTCCAGCAGGGAGGTTATGGTCTCCTTCAGTTCGGTCACCTGTTCCGCCTCGGCCAGTACCTGCCGGTATTCCTCCTTTTCGTCGTTCACCACGAAGGAATGAAGCATGCTCGTCGCCAGCATATAGGCCGCCGTGTACAGCGGCAGATACGGGAACCACAGCTGCATCGTGAGAAATACGGTCATGATCAGCCCGAAGGACGCCAGGATCAGGAACCGCTGACGCTTTGCGCTTCCCGCCTCCTGCCGGCGCATGTATACAAACGCGTACACCGAGATCAGGAGCAGCAGCAGGATCTGGGCGCCGAGGCACACGTATCGGAGCGGCAGGGCCGTATAGACGCAGTCGGCGTTCACGGTAAAGAGAATCGGCGTGAAAATGTTGACAATGGTCAGAATGGTGATCACTATGGCCAGTATGTTACCGGCGATCCGGAGGAACTGCCCGAAGGGATTTTTCTTCTCCGAATACCCGATGGTGAACGCCGCCCAGTACAGGACGCCGCCTGCCATGGCAATATAGTACAGGGTGGTATCGGCAAACAGCGGCGCCGCCAGCTTCCGGCTTTCAAAAAGGCCCCACAGAATATCCGTGATGTAATAAAGGAGAACGACGAACAGGAACTTCCTGTACATCTTCCAGGCGGGTTTGTCGAAGGACGCCCTGCGGCCGAACAGGATATCGTGGTTCACGATAAACAGGATCAGGACCGCCAGAATACCGATCGCGGAATAATACATCATCTTTTGCCCTACTTATATTTCTTTGAATCACTGACCACCCGCTGCGGCCTTCAGTTTTCTCTTGTTTTCATACATCTGCCCGTCAGCGCGTCGACGCTGGTCTTGATCCGTGCCTTGGCCAGGCGGTCCATATAGTCTTCCTCCTGCCGTACCTGCGAATCGATATCGTTGATGCCGACGATCAGCCGGCGTCCGTTTTTCTCCTCCACCATGCCCGCCTTCAGCCGCATATAACGGGGCTCGCCGTCGATCATCAGGCGGTAACTGACCGCAAAGATACCGCTGCGTTCGATGTCCGCCAGCACGTTCTCTTTCGTGAATACCGACAGGAAGCGGTTCAGGTCTTCCGGATAGGTAAACTCCTTCGTAGCCTCCCGCGTGGTAGTGAAGAAGTCCGTTCCCGATTCAGCCTGCGCGAAAGCGGACTGGTACTCAGCCGTCGAGGTAAACTCCCGGTACCGTCCGGTTTCCGGATCGACGACGTAGATACAGATGAATTCACCGGCCAGCGCCTTCAGGCGTTTGTAGGCGATTTCTTCCTCCTGGGCCCGCAGGGTCGCGTTGCGCTGCTTCACCTGCTCGTCGATGTCGGTGATTCCCATGACAATATAGCGGTCGTCATCCTGCATCCGCGTGACCTTCATGCTCACATATTTCGGACCGTCCTCCCCGTTGACGCGGTGAGACAGGAAGAAAGTTCCGTCCTCATCCAGTTCCCTGATCAGCGTCTTCCGGTCCAGCGCCTTTTTCACCATCTCCCGGTCTTCGGGATAAACAAGCTCGTCCGCTTCGTCCAGACATTCCTCAAAGAAATGCCACCCGCGGCGCACCTCCGTCAGGCCGCCGGTTCCCGCGTCCGGGCGGTATTCGATATATTCCTCCGTGTTCAGGTCGACGTAGTACAGTTGCGCGTAGCCCCTGGCCAGCGCCTGGGCCAGATGGGTGTAGATCGCGCCCGCGCCCCGTGCTTTTTCGTATTCTTTTTTGGTCACGGTCTGCATACGGCGGATGCGGTAGGTGTCCGTCACGTCCTGGGAAACCCCCAGCACGCATTCCCGCCCGGTGGCATCGGTGTATTTCCGCTTGGTGATCTTCATCTGCCGCGTCTCTCCGGAGGCATCCGGCATATCCTCGAAGAAGATATACGGCTCGTCCATCGAGAGGGCCATCTTGTCGTCCTCCACATAGTGCTTCGCCGTCTCCGCGTCAAAGAGCTCCGCGTCCGTCAGCCCGACGACCTCCTCCGGGCTCTTTTTCCGGGCAAACTCCGCGAAGGCCTGGTTGCAGGCCAGGTACACGCCCGTCCTCGCGTCCTTGGTAAAGCTTCGCCCGGGAATATTGTCCAGCAGGGAGGTAATGGTCTGCTTCAGTTCTGCGATCTCGGCGGCTTCCGCCAGCATATGCTCCTGCTCGCGGGCCTTCCGCTGTGCCTTCATGTGCAGCACCACCAGCGTAAGGATGGCGGCGAAGACCACCGTCAGGGCGATCAGTACGATCAGCCAGTTATCCTTCATGAAGTCCGTGAAGGACACCTTCCGGCTGACATGCATGTAGGAGGCCAGCGCGCTGTCCATGTCTTCGCTGTCCGTCGTGAGCACCGCCTTGTTCAGCAGGAAATAGAGCTGCTTGTCCCCTCGCCTTGTCGCCAGGGAGAAGGGGATGTGTTCCCCCGTCGGCACATGGTACAGCTTGTGCTGCGCGATGGCAGCCTCCTCGTCGGGAATCCGGTAGTTGCTGATCAGCATGCAATCCGCCATCCCGTCCGCCACCGCGTCGTAGCAGGCGCCTTCATTCGGGAAGACCAGCACCCGGCAGTCGGGATACTGCTCCTTGATGAAGGTGTCGATGTTCGGGCCTCCCTCACTGATGGCAATGGACATTTCGCTTTCCCGGGAAAGGGTTCGCTCGTCATCCTGGCGCATCACGACGTTCACCCCGGTCTTCATCGTCGGGTTCGTCATCCGCACGCCTGTCTGGTCGGCGTCGTAATCGCTCAGGTTCACCGGGAACACGCAGTCGATGACTCCGGCTTTCATCGCCTCCACCGCTTCGTTCACGCTCAGGTAGGCAACTGGTTCAAACTGAAGATCGTCGTTCCGCAGGCTGTTCCGGGCGTGGGAGAGGAAATCCTTCAGCGCGCCGGTCAGGGTGCCGGTCTCCCGGTCGGTTTCGCAGAACGGCCGGTAGTTTTCCACGTATCCCACCCGGATGGGCCCGTGCTCTTTGAGCCAGGCCTCCTGGTCCGGTGTCAGGAACGTATTCATTTTGCTGTTATTCAGCAGTCCCTGGGAGATGCGTTCGTTGAAATACGGGTCTTCGTCATGGATGGCGGCCAGCGCCGTATTCAGCTCGGCCAGCAGATCCGGGCTGTTTTTGCTCACCGCGTAGTAGTAATCCGAACCGCCGATCCGGAATACGGGAATGACCTGTTGTTCGGAGCCGAAGGAATAGATGGATGCAAACCCGTCCAGCGTCCCCTTCATCACCATGTCGTAGGATTCGTTCTCTTCCGTCGTCAGCGGGACGATTTCGATGTCCAGCCCGTTCTTCTCCGTCCAGTCCCTCAGGAATCCTTCCTGCACGCTGCCCTGGTTGACGCCGATGCGTTTCCCGTTGATGGATTTCGGGTCGTCCGCGGTGATTTCCGCGTTCTTTCCGCTGATATAAATATAATACGTCTCCGTGCCCATAGGCAGGTCCGGGTACAGGAGATACTCCGTCCGCTCTTCCTTGTAGCTCACGTCGCTCAGCAGGTCGATCTCGCCGTTCATCAGCTTCTGCAGCAGGTTCGGCCAGCTGTCCTCGACGTATTCGTAGGTCCAGCCGGTGTAGGCGGAGATCTTCTCCTGGTATTCGTATCCGATGCCGCAGCGCCGCCCGAACTTGTCCCAGTAATTGAAGGACGAGTCAAACCAGCCGACCCGCACGACCTTCGGCCCCGCGTCCGCCTCATCCGCTGCCATCGCCGTCAGAGGCAGCAGCGCCGCCATCAAAAGGCACAGCAAAAGGCACCCAAGCCTTTTTACCCGCGGAATTCTGTATGTTTTGGGGGTCGTTGAACAGGTTTTCATATCCTCTTCTCGGCTCCTTGTATGAGTAAAATTATAGATTTGTCCTGGGTGTTTCCCGCTAACTTAATAATTATACCACACAACTTGTCGTTATAAAACCCTTTTTTCCTTTTCCCGCCGTCCCCCTTGACTGAACCCCTGCTTTGGTTTACTCTTTTCCCGGAACCAAAAACACAAGAGGTGTCAGTCATGGGCAAAATCATATCCGCCGGGCACATCTGCCTGGATATCACCCCGGTTTTCCCCTCCGGCCGCCGCTATGACCAAATCGCCGACCTGCTGGTGCCGGGCAAGCTGCTCCGCACGGAGGCCGCCGGCGTCCATACCGGCGGCAGCGTGGCCAACACCGGCCTGGCGCTGAAGATTCTCGGGAATGACGTGACCCTCCTGGGCAAGGTCGGCGACGACGCCTTCGGCCGCATGGTCCAAAGCATCGTCGCCGGGTACGGCGCGGGCGGCCTCATCGTGGACGGCAGCACCTCCACTTCCTACACCGTCGTTCTGGCCGTCCCCGGCATCGACCGGATCTTTCTCCACAATCCCGGCGCCAACGACACCTTTTCCGCAGCCGACATCCCGGAGGAAGCCCTTGCGGACGCCGAGCTCTTCCACTTCGGTTATCCCACGCTGATGAAACGCATGTACGAAAACGGCGGCGCGGAAACGGCAAACCTCCTGCGCCGGGTCAAAGCCAAAGGCATCGCCACCAGTCTCGACCTGACAGCCGTGGACCCGAACAGCGATGCCGGAAAAGCGGAGTGGCAGGTGATCCTGTCCAATCTGCTGCCGCATGTGGATTTCTTCGTTCCCAGTTTTGAGGAGCTCTGCTATATGCTGGACCGTCCCCTCTACGATACCCTTTCCGCCCGGGGCGGCGACATGACCGTCCAGGAAGGCATCCCGGAAATGGCGGACAGCCTGGCCCGCCGCTGCCTGGAAATGGGTTGCGGCGTCACCCTGGTGAAGTGCGGTTTGTCCGGCATGATCTGGCGTGCCGGCAGCCGGGAGCGTCTCCTGCAGGTCGGCCGGCGGCTGAAACTGAACGCAGATCAGTGGGCGGATACCTCCGGCGCCCAGCCCTGCTTCCGGGCGGAAATCGTCCGCAGCGCCACCGGCGCCGGCGATGTGAGCATCGCGGCGTATCTGACCGCCCTCATGGACGGGGAATCCCCGGCCGTCTGCACAAAGCTCGCCGCCGCGGAAGGCGCCGTTTCCGTCAGCGCCTACGATCCCCTCAGTGCCCTCCTTCCCCTGCCCGAACTGAATCAGAGGATTTCTCTTCTTTCCTTCTCCGGACAGAAATGATAAAATGAAGAAGAAAGATCTTTACAGCGTGTACTCCCTTGTGATCTGAGGAGGTAAACATCATGAAAAAAATCCTGTCTGTATTCCTTTCCGTTTTTCTTGTATTGGGATTATTTCTGCCGGCTTTCGCGGATGATGCTTCCGCGGAGATCGACTATACGTCCGGTACGCCCTGGCTGTGCAGCTGTCTGGACGGGAATGTTACGGCTGATACGAAGACGCCGGATCTTTCCGAGGATTTCTATCTTGCCTGTAATATAGAGGCGCTTCGGAACCTGCAGATCCCGGAAGGCTACTACACATACGGCACCCAGGATCAGTCCGCAGTACAGCTTGACGAAGATATCATGGAGCTTTTTACCTCAGAACCTGAAGCGGGAAGCCATGATGCACAGCTGGCGCTCAATCTGTATTCGCTTTATACGGACTGGGACAGCCGCAACGCGGTCGGAGTAACACCGCTGAAAAAGCTGACGGATGAGGTGGAGAGGATCGATTCCCTGGAAGCCCTGACGGAATATCTGGGGAATACCCCTGTGGAAGATCAGCTCTTCAGCCTTTTTACAGTCGAAACTTCCGTGGACCTGGACGATTCTTCCGCCAAAATTCTGGATATTAAATCATCCGACCTGACGCTGAAAGATTCGGCAGAGTATCAGAATCTCACTTCCCTTGGAAAGGGCAGAAAAGACGCCGCCGAGACCCTTGTTTCCCGAATCCTGGGAAAACTCGGATATTCGGAAGAAGAGGCCGCGGCAAAAATCGGGAATTGCCTTTCCTTTGAGACACAGCTGGCCCCTGTCATGATCTCAGAAGCCGATCAGAGAAAGCCGGATTATTTTGAGAAGGTCAACAATCACTATACCCGGCAGCAGCTGACGGAAGCGCAGGGCAATGTCCCCCTGGTCGACTTCCTGGAAAAGGCGTCAGGATATCCGGAAACGGATTCGAATATGCTGGAAGAACCGGACTGGCTGTCGAAGCTGAACAGTCTTTATACCGAAGAGAATCTTGACCTGATCAGGGATTATCTCATTGTACACGGTGTGATAGACAATGCCGATTCCCTGGACCGCGAGTGCCATGAATGGAAGAAAGCATATGACAATGAGGTCAAAGGAATTGTCGGGGATCGTTCCGATGAGCTTGTGATCTCAACAATCATCACCGATAAACTGAAATGGCCGGTGGCAAGGCTTTATTGTGAGAGGTATCTCAGTCAGAACGACAAAGACCGGATATCCGGGCTGATCGACGAGGTCATTTCCGAGTATCACGGGATCATTGAGGAAGCGGACTTTCTGACCGATGAAACGAAAGCTGCGGCTATTAAGAAGCTGGAGGCCATCGACAAGCAGGTACTCTGGCCGGATGACTGGTCAAAATATGACAGCAGGGATCTTGAAATCGCATCCGCCGCGGACGGAGGAACACTGTGGGAAGCGGTCAAAGCCATTGCCCGGTACGACACAGATCAGTCCATCAGGCAGTTTTCCGAACCGGTTGATAAAGACTGGTGGGACCTCGTTCCGAACACGTTCAACTGCGGATACAATCCGCAGAGCAATTCGATCTGGATCTTCGGCGCATTTGCCCGCGGGGATATTTACAATGCGGAAATGAATGACGAGGATCTGTATGCAAGGCTCGGGATGGTGATCGGGCACGAGATTTCTCACGCGTTTGATTCAACCGGGGCACAATTTGATCTGGACGGCAACATGAAGCAATGGTGGACCGATGAGGATTGGGCCGCTTTCCGGGAACGCAATGAAAAGCTGAACGAATACTTCAAGAAGATCCATCCATGGGAGGGGCAGGATCTTGCCGAAAACAAAACCGGTGAAGCCTGCGCTGACATGGGCGGCATGAAGTGTATGCTCCGGATGGCTGCAAAGAAGGACGGATTCGATTATGATCAGTTCTTCCGCTCCTTTGCGGATTTCTGGATGGAAAAAGAAACGCTGACAATGGTATATATCTATTGTGACGATGAGCATCCGCTGCCGTATCTGCGTGTAAACTGTCCGCTGCAGCAGTTTGATCAGTTTTTGGATCTCTATGGGATCAAAGAAGGAGACAAGATGTATCTGGCTCCGGAAGACCGGGTGAATATATGGTGATGTAACAAATCAATCTGTCTCTCCGAGATATTCCTCCAGGGTGATACCCTTATCCATAATCTCCTTTGCGATCTCCGGATTGTCGATATAACGGAAATGCCACGGCTCATAGCTGTATCCTGTTTCCGCATCCTTTCCTTCCGGATAACGAAGGATAAAACCATACTTTGCAAGCTTCTCATGAACCTTCGCAAAGATCTCCTTCTCGGCGATCATTTCATCATTGTCATCGATTCTCCTGCCGTCCTTCTCAAGGCACACATCGATGGCCAGTCCTGTGTGATGCTCCGAATAACCGGGAACCGCAACATACTTTTTCACATAGTCCTCGCCCTTCTCAATCGTCCATTCATCCCACAGTTCCTGCTGCCTGGCCACGCTTCTGGTGGTGCTGTCCAGCTCGATGATGATGCCTTCATCCGCACATTCCTTTTGAAGCTTCAGGAACTGTTCCAGCGCCTTCTCTTCGACCAGATGCGTTTCACCCCACTTGTTGACGGCTTCCTTCAGAACCACATTGTTCTCCCAGTTGTCCGGCAGCTTGTGGGCCTTGTTCACCAGCACCATATAATCATAGGCAGCCTTTTCCCGGGCGGATACTGTCTCCGCAGCAGCCATCGTACCGTTCCCGATTACCATGCAGCCGAAAAGCATCCTGCATACCGTTGCGGCCAGCACACCTGCAAGAAGTCTTTTCCTGAATCCGTTTTTCATGATCCGATACCTCACAGTTTTCATCATATCTGCAGTTGATCTGAAGTGACCCCGCGGAAGATTCTCTTCATCGCAGATCATCTGTTATACTATATCACACATAGCGTCTCGAATCTATTTTTTTTAAACAGTCAGCGTCAGAGGTATTTTAAACGGTCAGCGTCAGAGGAACCCCCGGGAAAAGCATATAAGAAAAAGCGTCCCTTCCAAAGAAAGGACGCAGGGATATACGGTTGGTTCCGGCTGAGCCTTACTTGGCCAGCATCTTCTTGCCCTTGGACAGAGCCCGCAGGTACAGGATGTAGGAAACAAGCTCCAGCAGCATCGCAACGACCGCAAGGATGGTATAGATGGTGGAACCGTTCTGGATATTGAAGATATTGATGATCAGCTTGAAGATGACGGTCAGGCAGAAGGAACCTTCAACCAGGGTGCGGGACTTCAGC
>OMYT01000092.1 GCA_900315315.1 uncultured Eubacteriales bacterium
GGATGTGAAAGACTCAATGCCCTTGTAATATGGCCCGCTGACAATCTCCGGAATCGTCGCTCCAATGTCCGGAAACCCTTTCAGCAGCATTTCCTCAACATCTTTGATCTGCTCGGACGGAACGCCGATCTCAAGCGCATACCAGGAGTTCATCCGCGTCTTGTTGAAGAAGATGCTTGACCAGTATGTTATTGGACAGGACCACGTAAAGCGGACTTTGTGTGTAGCGGTGTATAACCACTATAAACGTATGCGGAACAAAGGGGGGAAAATACAAAAGAGCAATATTCTGCTGCTTGGTCCCACTGGATG
Organism: uncultured Eubacteriales bacterium; assembly: GCA_900315315.1. GTDB lineage: Bacteria > Bacillota > Clostridia > Christensenellales > Aristaeellaceae > Aristaeella. Next base: position 313 of record OMYT01000092.1, read on the forward strand.
CGGGAAGACTTATTTGGTTCAATGTATTGCGGGAATGCTTGATTTACCTTTCGCAATTGCAGATGCGACCAGTCTGACAGAGACGGGGTATGTTGGAGACGATGTTGAGAACATGCTGCTGAGATTATATCATGCGGCCGGAGATGATCTGACACGGGCAGAGCAAGGTATCGTATATATTGATGAAATTGATAAAATAGCCCGTAAAGAGGAAAACTTATCCATAACACGGGATGTCAGCGGAGAAGGAGTTCAGCAGGGAATACTGAAAATGTTGGAAGGTACACTGTCCCGGGTGCCACTTTCCGGCGGCAGGAAACATCCATACGGAGAGATGCTTGAATTCGATACATCGAATGTGTTGTTTATCTGCGTATCATTGGCCCTTTACTCCCGACGCATATTGGCCCTTCAAACTCGACTCTGATTGACCCTCTATTCCCGACGCTAACAGCGTTTCCCTTATTTCAATATCACAATTAGAAAAAAACAACTAAATGGGATAAGTATTGCGTCAGCGAAAAGGTAAATAATTCCGGAAAAAGTGTGTTTGATACAGATTTCATTTTCAGCTTTTTCCGGAAAAACGACATCTGCACGAATGGTTTGTGACCTGAAAAGTACTCATTTATATCAAAAAACGCCTCAGATGAAGATAAAAGAGGCATAAAAATTCCGGAAAAAACGGATTTGAATTTGTATTCAAATCCGGCTTTTTCCGGAATATCAGAACAAAAACAGGATTTTCTTTCCCAATTTTTTTTCCAGTCAAAGGCCAGGGAAGCCTTATTTCTTAAGGCGCTGAGCCTATTTTTTCACTCGAACTCGATGGTGGCGGCGTGCTTCCTGGAGAAGGGGAAACGGCCTGAATAACCCGGAAGGCTCAGGCCTGTTCCCGGCCGAACACTTCCCACTGGCGGAGGGCGGGGAAGGCGGAGGGATCGTCGCTCTTGACCAGCCGCTCCAGCCGGAGCCGGCTGACGGTCCTGCCTCCCAGATCGATCCACTGACGGTCGGCGGTCTTCCGCAGGGAAAAGGAAAGATCCGTTCCGTCGGACAGGACGACATGGCCTGCCGTCCAGTAAGCGTCGTGGGGGAAATCCGCCCGGAGGGTCAGAGCCATTTTCTCAGCAATGACCGGACGGCCGAAATCCAATTCGCACCAGGCGTCTTCCCTTGCGCCGATCCCCCAGCTCTGGAAGGGCCATTCTCCGTGAAAACTGTTCAGGCGCAGGCCGTCGATGACGTTCCGGGCACAAAAACAGGCTTCATTCCTGGTTTCCACATTGGCGGTGCAATGGGGATAAAAATCCGTGTCCCCCCGCAGGTCGGCGGGATTCAGCGCCAGATTCCGGATGCGATGAAGCCCGCTGTCCGGAACGGCCGCGGCAAAGATGATGTGGCGAGGTGCTTCGAAGGTGCCGGGGGCATAGGCCAGGCGGTGCTCACCGGCAGGAACCGGCCAGGTCATGACGCCTGACGGCAGGAAAACCTCGCCGGCGGGGAGGGCCTGGTCCATCCGAACCCGAAGGCGGGAGGAGCCGGTGATCCGGATCACGTCCCCGGGCAGATATGCCCGGTCCACGGAGAGCCACGCTTCTTCGGGATGCTCTGCATATGCAAGAACCGTTCCTTCGGATGACTGAACTGTGATGGAAATCATAAATCAAATTCTCCTGTTTACAGTTTGCGGAAACCGAGCTGCGCTCCGCAACTTTCACGGATGACAAGGGTGGCGTCCCGTACCATGGCGAAGGAACGGGAGGAAGACTCCCGCGCCAGCAGCAGCTCGCGGACAGCGCTCTGGGCCATTTCCTCCGGATGCAGATCCACAGAAGTGAGGGAAGGATCGGTATAAGCGCAGAAGAACTGGTTATCGCACCCGATAATGGCCATATCCTGCGGCAGAGAAAGCCCCATTTTTTTCAGCTGCTTCATTACGCCGAGGGCAACCAGATCGTTGAAGGTGACGATGGCGGTAGGCCAGCGGGATGAATCCAGCCCGGACAGCATCCGCAGGACGGCTCTTTCCCCGCTTTCCATATCATAGCCGGCATCCACGTGATAAGCCGGATCATCCGGCAGATCCATCAGACGAAGCTGCTCCAGGAAGCCAACGCCCCGGCGAGAGGTATCCTTGCTGTGCATGGAGCCGCCCAGAAAGGCGATGCGCCGGTGACCCAGGGTATGCAGGTGCCGGACGGGCAGGCGGGAACAGTTGACCAGGTCGCTCTGGATGCAGATGCATTCCAGAGCGACGTCCGGCGGACAGATCGTGGCAACAGGCATGTACCGACCGAGCTTGGCTAGGGCTGTGTTCAGGTCGTCCCGGTCGGCAGACCAGATGCTACCGGCGAACAGAACGCCGTCCATTCTGCAGCGGATCAGCTCGCTGACCAGGTCCGGGGAGATGGCCTGGTTCTCCATGGTCTGAAAAAGCCGGATGCTGCAGCTGTTCTTTTCCGCTTCCCAGTAGGCGGCGTCCAGAATCCGGTTGAAATACAGGTTGGAGATAACCGGGAGCACTACGGCCAGGGCCCGGCTGCGGCCGCTCTCGAGGCTCTGGGCGGACAGACTTGGGGTATAGGCGTGAGCGTCGATAATCTGCTGAACCTTCAGCCTGGTAGCTTCCTTTACGTGCGGATCTTTGCGGACCACCCGCGTCACCGTGGCAGTGGAGACGCCGGCTTCCCGGGCGATATCATAAATGGTAGCTTTCCTGTTCATCTTTTTATCCTCCGGGGGAGAGAATACCATGGATCCGGAGAGAAAGCAAGAAAAATGTTACCGATAACATGATATTTGTTTGAAAAACACGGAACAATTTCAAGAAAAATGCTTGACAATAAGGGTAAAAAGCAATAGTATTTAGACAAATACAGGGAAAGTCGAGGAAAAACGGCACGGAGAGGCCCGCGTTCGACGCTCCGCAGCTTGAAACCGATAACATTTCCCGAACATTGATGGAGGAGGATACTCTCATGAAGAAAATGCTGTCTGTGCTGCTGGCCGCGATGATGCTTCTTTCGCTGCTGGCCGTGCCCGCCCTGGCCGAAGACCAGGTGCTGACCGTGGTGACCTGGGACGCCACCACCACCGCCTACCTTACAGCCCAGAAGGAAGCGTTTGAAGCTTCCCATCCCGGTGTGACCATTGAGTATGTTGACTGCGAATCCGGCAATGAGTACGGTGTGAAGGTCAGCACCATGCTGGCCGGCGGAGATACCAGCGACGTGATCATGCTCAAGGAAAATGACCAGGTGGTTCAGTGGCAGGCTTCCGGTTTTGCAGCTCCGCTGACGGACTACATCGGAAGCTACGATATGTCCGGTTTTGTAGGCATTGAAAAGAACTATGCCATCGACGGCGTACAGTATGGCATTCCGTTCCGCAGCGATTTCTGGGTGCTGTTCTACAACAAAGACCTGTTTGACGCAGCCGGTGTGGAGTATCCCACCAACGACATGACCTGGGATCAGTACGCCGAACTGGCCAAAAAAATGACAGACAAGGAAAAGGACATCTACGGCACGCACTATCATACCTGGCTGTCTACCGTTGCGAACTGGGCTGTGTGTGGCACTGATTACACATTGGCTGACGGTAACTATGACAACCTGCTTTACTTCTACAAGCTGTATCAGGACCTGGAAGACTACGGCGCCTGCATGAGCTTCGCGGATCTGAAAGCTTCCGGTCTGAAGTACGGCGCTGCCTTTGAAAACGGCAATATCGCCATGATGCCCATGGGCTACTGGCAGGTTTCCACGTTCATCAATGACATTAAGGCCGGCACCGCCAGCCTGAACTGGGGCATTGTTGCTGTTCCCCACGCAGAAGGCGTGGCTGCGGGTTCCTCCTTCGGCAACATGACAGGAGTCATGATGAACGCAAAGTCCGAAAAGAAGGACCTTGCCTGGGAGTACATGTCCTGGCTGTGCGGTCCGGAAGGCGCCAAGGCAACCGCTTCCGTCGGTGCCCGTCCCGCCTGGGTTTCCGAGGAGATTGCGGAAGCGATGGCTTCCGTGGAAGGCTTCCCGGCTGATGAAAACAGCAAGGCTGCGCTTCTGCCCACCTCTGTGGCCATGGAGTGGCCGGTCGGTGAGAAGGTTCCGGACATCAAGACGATTGTAAACGAAGAGCACAGCCTGATCATGGCCCGTGAGATTACCCCCGAAGAGGGTGTTGCGGAAATGAACGAACGGGTAGCTGAACTGCTTAAGTAATTCTGTATAATTCTTTATGAAACCCGGGCAGGGAAGGCGGCTTGCCTTCCCTGCCTTTTTCAGAACCGGGGAAAGGAAACGATGACACATGGGGCAGGCTGAAGTGAGAAAAGTCCGGCATAAGATGGGAAAACTGGAAAGGAAGAATACGCTGGTAGCCTATTCTTTCCTGGCTCCGAATTTCCTTGGTTTCGCTATTTTCACGCTGGTTCCGGTCGTCTGCGCAATTCTGCTGTCACTGTTCGAATGGAACGGCGGCGATCCTTCCAAGCTGAAGTTTGTCGGCCTTGAAAACTATGCGAACATCTTCGCTGTTCAAAAGGTGGCGGAGAAGGGTATCGGGTATTTCTTCAACCGGGCGGATCTGGGTATCACGCTGAAAAACACGGCCTACTATACGGTGGTTACGGTACCCCTGACGATCGTCTGCGCGCTGGCGCTGGCGATCCTGCTGAACAAGATTAAGGGCGCACTGTTCTTCCGGACCGTTTTCTTCTTTCCCTATGTTTCTTCCATGGTGGCGATCTGCGTGTGCTGGTCATTCATGCTGATGAGAAACGGCCCGGTGAATCAGATGATCATGGCACTGGGAATCGACTTCAACAAAGGCTGGACCGCGGACAGTACCATGGCGATGTGGGCGATCATCCTGGTGAGCGTCTGGCGAAACATGGGTTATTACATGGTCCTGTACCTGGCGGCGCTGCAGGGGATTCCCCGGGAACTGATGGAAGCCGCCACTGTCGACGGCGCCAACAAATGGCAGCAATTCCTGCATGTGACACTGCCGCAGCTGAAGCCAACAACGTTCTTTGTCTCGGTGATGATGGTGATCTCCTGCTTCAAGATCTATGACGTAGTTGCGATCATGACAGAAGGCGGTCCCGGGCGGGCAACCAAGATGCTGGTGACATACATCTACGACGAAGCCTTCGTCAAGATCCGGTACGGCTCGGCGAGCGCCATCTCGATGGTATTGCTGGTCATCGTGCTGACGGTGACAATCATTCAGTTCAGCTCCGAGAAGAAATTCTCGAACGACTGAGGAAAAGGGGAAAAGGATATGGAAACGACTCTTCACAGCCGGGAGATTCGCAAGGACAATCCGACGCTGCGCAGGATCCTGAGGGTCATCGTCTGGATCCTCCTGATCGCACTGGCCGCGTTTACCTTGATTCCCTTCTTCTGGATGATTTCTTCCTCACTGAAACTGGATCGGGAGGTCTTTGCCTTCCCGATGCGCTGGATTCCGGAGACCTTCCACTGGGACAATTATGTCCAGATCTGGCAGAAGGTGCCGCTGCTGACCTATTTCAAGAATACGGCATTTATCGCAATTGTCGTAACTTTCATGCAGACACTGACGTCCTCCTTCGCGGCCTATGCGTTCGCAAAGCTGAACTTCCGGGGCCGGGATACGCTGTTCCTGTGCTACATTGGAACCATCGCAGTACCGTGGCAGGCTTACATGCTGCCCCAGTTCATCATGATGCGGTCCATGGGTCTGTATGATACCCTGTGGGCGATGATTGTGCTGCAGTCTTTCTCGGCTTTCGGCGTATTCCTGATGCGGCAGTTCTACCGCTCGATTCCCACGGAACTGTGTGAAGCGGCACGGCTGGACGGGCTGAGCGAATACGGCATCTGGGCGCGGATCATGCTGCCGCTGTCCAAAGCGGCCATCGCAACGCTGGTGATCTTCACGTTTGTGAACACCTGGAACGACTACATGGGCCCGATGATCTACCTGACCCGGGACATGAACAAGACGGTTCAGGTAGGTCTGCGACGGTTTATCCAGCAGTATTCCAGCGACTATCACCTGATTATGGCGGCATCTCTGTGCTCGCTGGTGCCGGTATCAGTGGTGTTCCTGTGCCTGCAGCGGTATTTCATCGAGGGATCAGGCCTGAAGGGCTGAGCAGGGAAACGGTATGCTTACACAATTTCTGAAACACCATCCGATGGTGGACCTGCTGAAGGCCGGTACGCGGACGCTGTATCCGCCGGCGACGGAGCGGAAAGTCTGGGAAGAAATCCCGAAGAAGTATCGGGTAGAGATCACCCGAATGGCGGAAGCGTATACAAAAATACCTTATCCTCCGCGTACCGCAACAGGCTTTCTGGCATTTATCCGCACAGGCGACAGGCAGGCGGATGAGAAACCCTATTTTACCCGCCGGAGAAAGCTCTGCGCAGCGGTGCTGAATGCCTGCCTGGATCCGGACGCAGAGACGGACGATATCACGGACGGAATCTGGACAATCTGCGAAGAGAGTACCTGGGTGATCAGCGCCCACAACGTAAACCCGATTCCCGGTGCGCCGAAAGCCGTGGATTATCCGCTGCCGGACATCGGAAAACCGTATATCGACCTGTTCTGTGCCCAGACGGGGATGATTCTGTCGCTGACAGCGTCCCTGCTCGGAAAGCGGCTGGACCGGGTATCGCCGCTGATCCGGAAACGGATCCGGGAGGAGATCCGCAGGCGGATCCTGGATCCGTTCATGCGGACGGACGATTTCTGGTGGATGGGATTCAGGCGGAAGGACCTGAACAACTGGACGCCCTGGATCCTGTCCAATGTGATGGTGTGCGCCGTGCAGGCCCCGATGACCCCGGAAAAACTGGCGGCGCTGCTGACCCGGGCCTGCGGCATGCTGGACCGGTACCTGGACGTGATGCCGTCAGACGGCGGCTGCGATGAAGGCGCAGGCTACTGGAACATGGCCGGCGGCGCCCTGCTGGACTGCCTGGAGATCCTGGAAAAGGTCACCGGCGGCCGGATGGCCTTTTGGCAGGAGGACAGGATCCGGAACATCCTGTGCTTCCCCCTGCGGGTGGAGATCGGCAACGGCTGGTTCGCGAACTTCGCGGACTGCGACGCACGGCCTTTTATCAGCGG
>OMYT01000061.1 GCA_900315315.1 uncultured Eubacteriales bacterium
ATCTGTCAATTATTGCCGGAACTGTATGCTATATGGTCCTGATTCGCGTCATGTAAAACGAATCTGTTCAGGATTGCAAATGAAACGAAAACTCGGAAGATAGAACTTCATGACCGGGCGGCTTCGGCTGCCCTTACTCTCGTTCCGTGTTCGGCCGGAACTAGAGTGGTCGTCCCCGACGTTCCGCCCTGCTTTTTCCCACTGATCCTGCAGCCTCATCACCAACCTCAAAACTTCCACCCCGGAAAAAGCGTCCGGCGTAATAATCCGCATATATCTCCACTCTCCACTCTTCACTCTTCACTCTAAAAAACTCTCCACTCCGGAGAAAGCGTCCGGCTTTGTCAGGCCATGCTTGAAAAACCTCCAGTCTGGGATTAAAATGGTGATACAACAAAAAAGGAGACATTCCGCCATGAAAAAAACAATCACGTTTCTCCTGTCCTTCTTTTTGATCCTCTCCGGCCTGAACGCCGGACTGGCGGAAACAGCTCAAACCGGCAACAGCAACGGATACACATATACCGTCCTGGAAGACGGCTCAGCCTGCATCACCAGATGCCTGCTGGGCGGCGATCTGACCATCCCGGATCAGCTGGACGGTCACCCCGTGACGGTGATCGGCGAGCGGTCTTTCGACAGGAACCAGGAGCTGGAAAAGCTGACGATCCCCGAAGGCGTGACCGCGATCGGATCGCATGCTTTCTACTGGTGCGGAAATCTGACAGAGGTGAGCATACCGTACAGTCTCGTAACGATGGAGGACAATCCGTTTGACATGTGCTCCAGCCTGACAACGATCAGCGTTCCGAAAGGTCATCCGGTCTACGAAGTCAAAAGCGGAGTCCTGTTCAACAAACCGGAGAAGACCCTGATCTGCTATCCGAAGACCAAAAAGAACGGGAGTTATTCCGTTCCGAACGGAACGCTGCATATCGGAGGAGACGCATTTTGCACCGGCAATGAAAACCTCAGATCCATCACTCTGCCCAAGTCACTGCTTACAATCGGTCATGATGCGTTCCACAGCTGCTTCTTCCTCAAGGGAGCCCTGAAGCTTCCGGCACAGCTTCAATCCGTCGGCAAAAGCGCGTTTGCCCTGTGCGATCATTTTTCCACTCTGTCCATTCCGGAAAGCCTGACCGATATCGGTGAGATGGCTTTCATGGGCTGCGAGATCAAGAAGATCACGCTGGCGAAGAACAACCCGGCATATCAGCTGATCGACGGCGTACTGTTCACCGCGGACGGCAAAACGCTGGTTTACTATCCCTGCCACAGGCCGGGCGACACCTATTACGTCCCGGAAGGAACGGAGAAGCTGATGACCGGATCCTTCTACTGGGTCAAGGATCTGTGCAATCTGTATATCCCCGAAGGCGTAAAGAGCATCGGCGGCTATGTTGTCTATGTCTGTTACAGCGTTTCCAAGGTCCAGCTCCCCGCTTCCCTCGAAGAGATCGGCGACAGCTCGCTGGAAGGTCAGACACAGGACTTTGTCGTCAGCGTACCGGCGGGCAGTTTTGCTGAAACCTGGTGCAAATCACACGGAGTGAATACAGAATCAAGGTAGCACGAGAGCCATTCGCCGCGCTGAAGCGCGGATGGCTCCTCATCACATCATCACATTGACGGTGATCACAATACTTTCAATACTCCCCGCCAGGAGCGTCACCGCCGCGTTCTGCAGGTCGTCCGCGATCTTGTCCAGGTACAGGATCTCATCATACCGGGCGCCGGAAGAAACGGTGCCCTTTTCCAGAAGCAGATGGGTATATCCCCTCGTCAGGTAGACATTCCCGTACAGGGCCTTGATGGCATCCGCCTCGGTCTCGGTCAGCGCCGACGGCTGGACGCCGTTGATCGTCTTGTAGCACAGGGCGAAGGCCGAAGCCGGATCGCAAAGGTTTTATACTGTTTCTCCTTCAGACATTTGTCAGCTTTCGCAAATGCCTCGTGTGCCAGTTCGTTAAGTTTTTCCCAGTCACTCCCGATCTTCTCAAATCGTTCTGCATAACGTTCACAGATTGCATTCCATCCATCTCAGCAAACTGCATTCATCACAATCCGATCATGCCGACCGGACAGTAATATGCATCCCTGTTCAGTGGGAATAGACTGTCTCCCGTATCAATGATCAGGCCGGTAGAAACCGGCATCTTGTATTGCTCAAGAATTCTGAAATTCTTATCCGCTTTATCCCGGCCGATTCCCTTCTTCACTTCAATCGGGTAAATCGTCTGATCCCTGATATACAGTATATCCACTTCTTTCTGATCCCTGTCCCTGTAATAATACAGTGTATATTCAATGCGTTTCCCGCTGTTCCAGATACTCTTTACGATCTCACTGACCACATAGGTTTCAAAAAAAGCTCCGGCCATCGGTGACGCTTCCAGTATCCTTGGATCTGACCAGCCGCAAAGATAAGTGCATAACCCGGTATCCAGGAAATACAGTTTCGGTGATTTGATAATCCGTTTGGACAGGTTAGTGGCGTAAGGGTGCAGAAGCATAATAATCCCGGATGATTCAAGAACAGAAATCCAGCTTTTTGCTGTTCGTGAATCGATTCCCACCGCATTTCCAATTTCAGTATAGTCGAGTTGCTGTGCGGTCCGAAGCGCGGCAATCATCATAAACTTCCGGAAATCATTCAGTCTTCCGACGTTAATCAGCCGGCTGACGTCCTTCTCAAGATAAGTGGAAATATAGCTTTCGAAGAACGTGTTTCTGTCCGATTCATTGATCCAGTATTCAGGCATGCCGCCTTTATAGATTTCTGTGAATACTTCAAATCTGTTTTTTGCGGCAAGTTTCCCTTTTTTGTTCATGAGGACATTGATATCCGGGAAGAAATCATTTCCTTCAACCTGTCTTTTTTCGCTTTCCGACAGAGATGTCACTTCAATGATTGCCGTTCTGCCCGCAAGTGTTTCTGAAGCCTTTTCCCTTATTTCATGTGTATTGGAGCCTGTCAGAATATACATTAATCCGGTTCTTGTTCCTGTCCTGACGCTGTTCAGCTTTGCCTCATCAATCCGGATTTTAACAGCTTCCATCAACTCCGGCACTTTCTGTATTTCATCTATCACAAGAGGCACAGCGTGTGACTGAAGAAACAGCTCAGGATCTTCCGAGGCAAGCAGACGTTCCCTGCTATGGTCCAGTGTCACATATTCAATTCCTTCAAACAGCGTTCTGACCATGGTGGACTTTCCTGTCTGCCTGGCGCCGAAAAGCGTTATGCAGGCGAATTCTTCCGCTGCCTTTCGGAGGGTCGGTTCCAGTTGCCTGTGATAATACATGGAGAATCCTCCTCTTGCTCAATGCAACTGTATTATACAATGGTTATTCGGCAAAATCAACAATGCAATGTTGTTTTTGCCGAACTTCGTTATAGTAAAACAGGTTTTTTCTACTGCCCGGATTTCTGCCTCAGGAATTCAGGGTGTTTTCTGCCCATTTGCTATTCTATTCTGAAGAGTCGACTTCACGACTTCACCCTGATGGTCTATATCTTCTTGGTCAGTAAGTCCTCGCAGGAATCATTCTGCAGGAGGTCATCGCCTTTGTACTGTTTTTCCAATATTCAGGATTTGATACAATTTATCAGTGGATGGGCCATGGGGTGCAAATGGGAGCAATAGAAAATCAGAAAAGCCCAGCCAGTCGCTTTCCTGATTGCAGGAAAGTAACCCGCTGGGCTGAATCATCCTAATGCCAGCCCGCTGCACATTTCCGTCCGGACGCGGAAAACAGATTCCGGCAGCGAGATCGTCGTTACAGACAATGGCCCGAGCTTTGACTTAAGCGATAGCAGCGATCCGGGCATTGCGCTTGTCAACATCCGTCAACGGCTTGAAATGATGTGTAACGGAAGCCTGATGATCACATCAGGCGGTGCAGGCGGAACCGTGGTGACGGTGACGATCCCGGACAGTATCAGGAAAGAAACGTAAAGGGCAGCCCGGAACTCGCCAGACTGCCCCAAAGCATTACTTTCCGCTTTAGCAGACTCTCTTGGACGACCCGTTCCCAAGGCGCTCTGCCCAGGACATCATCAGGTCCTCGCGCCTTCCGAACAGATCCTTCTGCATGCCGATGGTATCGTCGAAGACCATCGTCTGGCGGTCGTCCCCCGAGAACTTCTTCCACTCGTATTTGTCGGTGGAGGGGTTGCCCGTCCGGGCGAAGTTGGTCCACATCTCCTTTGCAACGTGGCGGAACTCGCACTCCTCATTGCTGACAATCTTTCCGCTCCCCATCGGATCCTCCATGGGAGTATCGAATAAATACGGTATCTCAGCTGCGTGTATCACGCCAAGCTCCTCAGTTGTCACCGGCTTCTTCATGAAGTACATATAGGTGTTGCCGCCGGCGGCAGAGTGCCTGATAGCCATATTGGTGTTACCGGCGCGGAAATTGATGTCGTTGCAGTATTGCTCCAGTCTGCTCCCCTCGCTTTCGTTAGCGAGGGTGGCCATGAACTCATCGTACATAGCCTTCTCCTGCTCATTAAGCAGTGCGCGGTCCCTCTTAGCGATCCACCTCAGCGTGTCAAGGAACCCTTCTTCGCCGCCTTCGGACGGAACGAAGTATCTGACCTCGTTCTGATTGGATCCGATCATCAGATCGAACTTCGACCTCTTCTCGTCTCCCCACATCCCGTACATGTCCATTCTGTCCTCGGGCAGCGTGACGCCGTCGAGGAGCGGGAAGTTGGCAAATCCGAGAAGGCAGTTCTTGTCAATGACACCTGCTTTCAGATAGGCGTCTATAAGCTGTTCGGTGGTAAGCTCCATCAATTCGTCCATGGTCTGGCAGCCCGTTGCGGTCAGGAAGTTCTGCGTGACGTGGATACCGTGCTCCATCGTGTCGCAGTAGGCGATATTTGCGCTCTGAGCGATGATTCTCTTGAAGAGCCCCTCGCTTCCGTCAATGAGCGGGAGGTACGTGACGCTGGCTGAGCCCGCCGACTCGCCGAAGATCGTCACATTGTCCGGATTGCCGCCGAAGCCTGCGATGTTTCTCTGTACCCACCTTAAGGACTCAAGCTGATCAAGGAGGCCCAAGTTTCCTGCCTCCTTGAAGTTCTCTCCGCCCGGAACCCGCTCAAAGTTCATGAATCCCAGGAATCCGAGCCGGTAGTCGATGGACACGAATACGATGTCGGGGCACTGTTTGGAGATATTGGTAAGGTCGTATAGGGGCGACGCCTGGGATTCGGCGCAGAACCCGCCGCCGTGAATCCACACCATGACCGGCTTCCTGCTGTCAGTGCAGCCGGTATTGCAATATATGTTCAACACGAGGCAGTCCTCGCCGAACTCCGCAGTTCCCATCGAATCGTTCGCAGGCCCGATTGGAATGTGGCCGGGCTTTGTTGCGTCATACACACCGTCATCGTCTGCGGCAGGAAGCGCCTTCTTCCAACGAAGCTTTCCCACCGGCTGGGTTGCGTATGGGATGCCCTTCCAGATGATCAGCTCGTCTGTCTTCTTTCCGACAAAGGTACCGTTGTTGCACTTTACCGAGAGCGACTTGTCATAATTACCGTCCGTGATCAGACGGTTTTCATTCTTCTGTTCCATATTGATAATACCTCCTTCACGAAATACATTTCCCACTTCCTGCAGCTTGTGATATCAATGGTATCTTTATTTCTATTAAGCCTCAATAGGGGTTTCCAGAATGTCAAGTTTTTTTGAGTACAAAAAATACCCCGACAGGATTAGCCGTTGACCTGTCGGGGTTCTATTATTTTGGCAGACTCCATGAAGGACTGCATAAATTATCATCCGTTGTTTATTTCCCTAAAGTTTGAGGCATTAGATTTGTAGAGTCTTTTGAATACTTTGTAATTGCGTTCATATACTTCTCTGTTCAGAGGATCAGGAGTATAGGTGTGATTAGCTTTTACAAGCTGACGTGAAAGCTCTAGCACATCAGTTCCTCTAATGCCAGCCGCAACAACCAGGGCCGTTCCTACAGCTCCGACCTGTTGTGAATTATCTACGGTTTCTATCGTCCTGCCGGTAATGTCTGCAAGCATTTGACAGGTAATGCTCGATAAGGCTCCGCCACCAACGAACCGGATCTTATCAGAGGTTTTTACTTTTTTTGCTGAGCATTCCAGGAGCCAGCGCAGGTGGTAGCAGATGCCTTCAAGTACAGCACGTATCATATCCTTCTTGCCGTTTTCGATCCTTATGTTAAAGAACATCCCTCCCGCCCCGGAATCCTCAAATGGGCAGCGGTTGCCATGCAGCCAAGGCGTAAAGATCACACCATTTGCACCGGGAGGGACTTTGCTGACCTCTTCTGAAAGATAATCATAAAGGCTTAGGTATTTGCTCTCGACATCCGTAATTTTGGTTTTTCCCAGATATACGCCTATCTCATCCAGTGCAAGATGTTCCATGACCCATTCAAAGCACTTCCCGGCTGTTTCCAGTTCCGCGTAATAATTAAAGTACCCATGTATTGCTGACAGGACACCGGTTATCATTGCATCTATATCTACCGTCTGATGATCCATAAATGTGGATACCCATCCTGATGTTCCGACATATATGTGTGTATCCCCCGGCCTTGTACATCCGGCACCGATATTCACAAAGGTCGTATCTCCGCCGCCTCCGAATACCGGAATCCCCCTCACAAGCCCAAGATCATTCGCTGCTTTCTCTGTCAACCCACCGACCGGATCCGTACATTCTATAATATCCGGCATATGCTCAGGGTGTACCCCGTACATTTTCAGTAGTCCCTTATTCCAGCCTTCCTTTCCTTTGCGGGTATCATAAAGGAATGTAGCGAATGCGGTATCAGCTGTTCTTATGATCCTGCCTGTACAGCGCGCCACAAGATAGTCACCTACATCCAGCCATTTATACGTTTTCCTGAAAATATCAGGCTCATTGTTCTCCACCCACTTGTACTTCCAGACCGGATCCTTGGCGCTGACTGAACCAGCATAATTCACGATCAGATTCCGTACAAGCTTGTACAGGCTGCAGCCGGAAACCTTGATGATGCCGCTGCCCATGCATTCCTTATATTCATTAACACCCTTTTGATCAAGATAGTTCATTGGAGGCCTGAGCGCATTCCCCTTCTCATCCACAAGGACAGTTCCCTGCATCTGTGAGCAAAACGCCATTCCCTCGATCTTATCAGGTGTTACATCCGACTTGCCAAATAAAGCTTTAGTAGTTGAGCATATCGCTTCCCACCACTCCTCAGTGTCCTGTTCGGCACCGCCGTTTTTTGAAGTATAAATGCCATAGGCTGCTGTAGAGCTTGTCACAAGGGTTATTTCCGAATCTATATTAAACAGGCAGGTTTTTACGCTGCTTGTCCCGAAGTCATAAATGATAGCGTACATCCGCAGCCCTCCTCATTTCCCGCCGATAATCAAATTATTTTATCTCAGTATTGAAACTGCCCGCATATCGTATGTCACTGATTCCGTCAAGATTGTTCATCATGACCTGATACCGGTCGAGACGTTTCGGCTGATATGGCATCCTGAGCACCTCACAATATCTTGTTCTGAGCTGCTTCTATTATACCACATATCGCTCGAAAAGTCTTTGCTTTCAACGTTCGTAGCGTATTTTATTCAGTTGTCAAGGTGCGATTCCGTATATTGAGATGAGAGACTATTTCGTCTCACATGGACGGACATTAACTCGGGAGATTATCCTTCAGAAGATCTCATGGGTTTTCGGACAGTCTCCCCCATAAAAACGGGTAGCGAAGCTTTTTAAGCTGTTCTTTTATACCATCCGGTGTAAGCGGTTTTAATATAAACCCACTGGCCTCTGTCTTCCATGCATCGAGAGAATAGTCTGCATATGCAGTCAGAAATACCACGTTTGTGGTGGGATTTATTTCCTGAAGCTTCCTGCAAAGTTCAAGTCCGCTGCTGTTTCCCATCTCGATATCAAGTACTGCAAGTTCCACCCGTTTTATCCTGGCGTACTCAATCGCTTCCTGTGGCCAGATAAAACCCATGATTGTGGCATCCGGCATGACCTCCTCCAGTACAGACACACCGTCGGACAAAATGACACTGCTGTCATCCACCATAATGACATTGGGTGCTTCATCGCTCTGAGCCACCATCATAAGAAGCGTGTTCACATCCACCCCGAGGCATCTGGCAAGTCGCAGGATCATTGCGGCATCCGGCAGACGGGTTCCATTCTCCCAGCGGGCAATGGTAGAGTGGTTGACAAACATCTGAATGCCCAGCTGCTTCTGCGACAGCCCTCTTTCCTCTCTCAGCTTCCGCAGGTTTTCCGCAAATAAACCATTCATAAAACGTATCCTCCGTTTTGAAAACTCAATGTTTTACTTTGATTATACTATTTTTTTCATCATATCTCATGGGGGTGTTCCAGAATGTCAAGTTTAATCTATTGAAAATCCTATATCTCTTTGCGAAACCACCGCTTCATTCTGCGCCTGTCGCTGTGTTTCTCTTTGGTGCGATGCACCATTTGCAGCTACTATTGCTTTCTTGGCTGCAAGTCTTGCCCGGAGTGACGGGCGTTCCCCTCTTGCCCTGCGTTTTCGCTCCTCTTCCTCGATGCGCTGAAGTTCTTCCAGGCGTTCCTGTTCTGCCTGACGGGCTTCCCTCTTTTCCTCTGATTTCGGAACCGTGTTGCTGAGTACATTGTCGATCTGGTTAAGATTTACCTCTTCCAGCTCCTCAACCTTGGCAAGCGGCTTATACTCTGCCAGCTTCACCAGAAGCTCCGCCGCCTTGCGAACATCCTCGATGTTATCACTCTGTGATACCACATCTCCGAGGTATTTCTTATAATCCGCTGAATTGCCGCTACGGATATCATCAGCGATATTCTGCACCTGCACTTCCCAGTTATCGACCGTATCCTTGTACTCATAAGGATCAAAGTCATTGGAAAATCGGTCTATCTCCGCAGCGAGCTTTGCAGCTTCATCCACATATACGGGCTTTACGGCATCCATATCGCTGTTTTATCCGCCATGTTCTTTCCTCCTTTGGCTGTTATTCTTTCCATGCAAAAAGGCATCTCCGATATTTCTGGAAATGCCTTTCAAAATGCCATGCAGAGCATGCGTCCGACACGCCTCGTCTTTGTTGCTTCAGTACATTTCCCCGTCTCGCTGAATCTGTCCTATCAGGCGATGCGGAGCATACAGCTCATGCCTGGTTGTTTGCATCTACAATCTCCCGCAGAGAGATGTGGGGATTCCTGTAACGCGCCTTTGGGTTGGGTTCTTTGACGGTTGCGAACTGAATGGCCTTGGTGGGACAAGCCTGAATACAGGCCATACAGTTGGCGCACCGGGTATAATCATATGCCGGCGTACCATCCTCCAAATGGATACATCCCCGGGGGCATACGCGGGAACAGGTGCCGCAGCCGACGCACGCCTCCGTCACCGAGTAGAGCGGGAAGCTGTACATTGGGCCAGTTTGTCTGATCCACTCGACAAAATGCTCATAGAAGTCAATTTCGCCTTGTTCCGCTTCCTGCACCTGTTTTTTCCCGGCTTCAATGTCGGCCTTGATATCCGCAATGTGCGCATCCACCTGCTTCTCAGGCTCCAGGCGACGCTGCTCATCCATATCAAACACGATGATCGCGTTATCGTGCATGATGATGGTGCTGATGTAATCCGCCTTTTTGCCAATGGCATTCAGCCAGGCCTGGGTTCGCTGAGCCACTCCGCCATGATGCATGCCGTAGGTAATCACGAGGTAGAAATACTCGGTCTCAAAAATGGATTCCCGAATAAAATCCTTCACCAGCTTCGGCACCTCAAATTCAAAGAGCGGACAGACGATACCAATCCGGCTTGCCTGATAGATTCGATGCTCTTTGCGCATTTCCTGCGGGATGCTGATTTGCTCATTGTCCAAATGTTTTGCCACATACAGGCTGTTGCCGGTGGCTGTAAAATAGAAAACCATGACAAATCCTCCGTTTGCAGTGTGTATCTCGTTCTACCCGTTGTATACATCTCATCAGGTTTTAGGATAAACAGGCGTCGTTAGGTGTATGCTGTCTGAATGGGGAAAACATCGCCGCCTGTTTCTCCGGCAATCCATTCTTATGGCACCGAAATAGTGATGGTCACATCGCCATTGCTCAGCAGTTCTCTCATTTCTTCCGCCGTCTTGTCGGTGATATGGCCTAGCCTGGTATAGGCCCATGAATTATGGCCGTAGAACACCACTAACTGGCTATCGGAATACAGCACAATGTCGCCGGAGGAAGTGCTGGTCTGCGCGTCCTGGCTGGGCAGCCGCTTACCAATGGAGCCCACCTGCTCAAAACCGCCATACATGGTCATCTGGATAGTCAGACCGTTTTGTGCCAGTTCCTTCAGCGCGGTTACGGAGTCATTGTCTTCCCAGACCACGGCAACAGGCGTTTCGTTGATTTTCATCTGCATGGCGGTTTCGTCCTCACTTTCGTCTAGTTCGATCAGCACATCATAGCTGCCGCTCAGCGCTGCGATGTCAGCCAGAGGGCAGGTGATCACACCAATATTTACCTGGCTGCCATAGATTTCAGATTCATCCTGATCTTCGAAGAGAATGGTGAAGTAGGGAGCGTCGGTGGCGTAGTCGATGTCACCGTTCAGCCACCCATAATGCTCTTCTTCCTCGTTGTAGGGCAGGTCTTCCGTCACCCCGCAGAAATCATGAGAATAGCGGCTCATATGCTGGGTGTAGGGCAGCTTGGCGATCAGCGCCTGCGCAGTTTCAGAATCGTTCAGCACACCGGGAATGACGGTGTCCCCAAAGTGCAGCAGAATTTTCGTGCCGTTTTCCGGCGGCAGCCGGGTGGGCATGGCGGGATCGTCCGTCTGCATCTGCGCGCCGTCTTTAGCGACACGTCTGCCATTCTCGGCGGAGGCAGTAAAAGTCAGGGAACTCATCATCATGATGGCCAGCAGGATCAAAAGCATACGTTTCATGTGTGTTTCCTCCTCTTATTTCATCGTGTTCTGCGCGAAGGTTCTTACTTCACTCTCAAAGCTGTACGGATCATATCCGGATACGGCCACACCCTGTATGATGGTTGCGTTCGGTTGCAGCTGCCGGATTTTCTCCACCGTATCGGCAAACCTGCTGCCACAATGAGCGGTGAACACATAAATGGTCTTGCCGGAGAGATCGGTTTCTTCCAGAAAAGCCCGAAGCGGCGTGCAGACGGTGTAGTGCCAGATGGGCGCTGCCAGGTAAACCGTGTCATACCCGCTGACATCGTCCAGATGGGTCGCCATCTGAAGATTCACAAAATCGATGTCCTGACCTTCGCCGACAGCTACCGTCTGATAGTAATCCGAGGGATAAGTATAGGCAGTTTGAATCGGAAAGACATCCGCGCCGGTCTCCTCTGCGATCCATTTGGCAATGAGGCCCGCGTTGCCGATCAGTTCGCCATTTTCATCCCGGTTCAATGTAGCGCTGGAAACCACGTCCACATCAGGATCAAACATCGTGTTTCCTACCCGTGAAAACCATGCAACCAGTACCTTGTGATTCGTGCCGGGGATCAGGCCGATCGGCTCCGCTGTCTGCGGCGCGTAGTCCGTATACCGGGTATAGTTCTCCATCTCATTCTCTTCTTCCGCCCACGCGGCGCATAACCCAGTCAGCAGCATCACTGCCAGGAAAATGCTCCATAAGCGCTTCATCAGCATGTACCCCACCTCCTGCGTACATTCTATTATAGAGATGAATAGATAGCAAATACTTAAAAGCTAATGATATTTTTGCTTTTCAGGCAATAATAAATGTGGTATGATATTCTGGGAGGGATGCAGATGGAATTGCGGGTACTGAATTATTTTCTGACGGTAGCGCGGGAAGGCGGCCTGACCGGAGCCAGCGAGGTGCTGCATGTGACGCAGCCCACCATGTCCCGGCAGATTCAGGAGTTGGAAGAAGAGCTTGGACAGAAGCTGTTTATTCGCACCACCCGCTCCATGGTGCTGACACCAGAAGGGATGCTGCTCCGCAAGCGGGCGGAGGAAATTCTGGAGATGGCGGAACGTACAAAATCAGAGTTTTCCGCCATGGGCAGCACTGTTGCGGGTGATGTGCTGATCGGCAGCGGTGAAACCTTCGCACTGAAGCAGCTCACTGATCTGATGGCGCAGATTCGGGAAGAATATCCAGGCATTCACTTTCAGATTTACAGCGGCAACGCGGAAGAGGTGGCGGAACGCCTGGAAAAAGTATAACAGCATCCGCTTACCGGTCATGGATACCTGGGGCTTGATCTTGCGCAAAGATCATCCGCTGGCACAAAAAGAGCACATCACCAGGGAAGACCTGGGTGATGTGCCGCTGATTATGTCCCGCCAGGAAATGGCCGCTCAAAAAGCCGGAAATGATTACCTGGATTGGTTTGGCGGCAGCTATGAGTTATTGAACGTTGTCGCGGGGTATAACCTGATGTATAACGGCGCGCTGATGGTGAGATCCGGTCTGGGCTGCGCTGTGGGTCTGGATCGGATTGTCAACACCACAGAGACCTCCGATCTCTGTTTCCGGCCCTTCGATCCGCCCCTGGAGGCAGGTATTGTGGTGGTTTGGAAAAAATATCAGGTGTTTTCTAAAGCGGCTGAAATGCTGCTGGAAAAGATGAAGAAGGTGTTTGAAAAATAGAAACTACAAGGAATGACTTTCGATCGAACGGGAATAAACCTTCTGCACGATAGACAGAGTATGCCTGACATGCCAAGAAAGAAAAGATGGACTATTCATAAACCGAACAATGTTCTTCCTCCAGATATGCCTTGTGCATCGCCTGTCTTACGGATCATAGCGGAAACAAGATCTAAACTTTTGATCGTACCAGAAGCGATCCGACTAACGATTAAATCAAGCAATACGGTCAATCCGTTGTTGGAGCGGATAAAGAATTCCGCGAATGGGTGCTTAATTCAGAAGGATATGTTTCTGACGAAGAAACAGATAAAGATGGCAACGTTGTCATTTTCAAGCACAAATCCAGAATTCATGCCAAGAAGATCAAGCTGAAG
>OMYT01000062.1 GCA_900315315.1 uncultured Eubacteriales bacterium
GAAAAAGTGTCGAAATTCAAAGGATTGAAGGCTGTTCGATAGGGTTGGGGGATGAGTGCTGCCAGATGCTCTGTGTACCTAATTTACCGAATTGCTGTGACTAGAAACTGCATTCCGTGACTTTCAATCGTAAAGCATGTACCACAATGGTTCTCATATTGAATTCTTATTACTCGACAGAATATTTCAGATTGAACCATAAGATACACCACCTTTTCTTTACATCCTCTTCCTTCATCTTACGTGTTCTCCAATAAGTGCTTTTCTGCCTCCGCCCTTGAACTCTTCCACGCCGTCACAATAGTTAACCAATCGTCCTCCGTTATCACGGTTATTACCCTGTGCCTTCCGTCGCCCACAAACTTCCATCGTGATGGAGAGAAGCAAGCTTGTTATTTGGGAGACTGCTTGTATCATTTTGAAAATGATCTTCGCCTTCAATGCTTCTTTGGGGTTTTGAGGAATCTGCTTCGAATCTGTCGCGCTATGTTTGGGAGTGTCGAGGAGTTTTGTCCTGCAAGACTGTAATATACAATGTTAGAGATAATTATTCGTTTCTATTAAGTATCAAACCTGATTTTTTATCTCTAACTTTTTTGGCTTGTCAGCCAGGCTTGCAGAAAAGAATTCTTCGTCTCTACCTGCCCAGATATGGATAACGAATCATGATATCTTTGCTATAAATGATCTTAATTCCCATCGTCTTATCCCCGTCTGATTCACAGCTATCATCCCATTTCTCTTCCCCTGAATAACTGATCGCCATATTGCTCTCATAATCACTAAAATCGTCTGAATCAACATCGATCACGGAAAGCAGCTGAAGATCGTCAAGGGAAGCATCGCTGTTATTCTTGATCGTATATATTTCAATCTTTCCGTGACCTTTTGCTGATACTTTATATGTGATATTTCCATAAGGTATTCCGTAATGAATGCAATAAGTGTCCTGATCCATTACAAGCGCTCTTTGTGAATCGATCATCTCTGTATGGCAATCACCGATATACCCGTCCGGATTCTGTGGCTTGCTGTCTGAATCACATAAGACTTTTTCTGCAGTATGAATGAAATCAGGATTATAAAGCAGGTTTCCTGTATTGATTCTGTGATGAAAGCATATATCATATACTTCCTGTTTGGTGATGATTTCGATTCCTGCCTTTTTACAAAACAGAAGCACAGCCTCCAGAAACAGACGTTCCGAATAGGTATCGAGGGAATCCAGTGCCTCGCATTGAATAATCCCGCTGGCTGTGTTGTTTCTGATCGATTCAACAAACTGATAAAAGGATCCCCTTTTATCATACAATTCGCTTAACCAATCCTTCTTTTCGTTAATAACAAAGTCATCAAATTCTGTGGAAATGACCGTAGAACTGAAAGACGCTTGATCAATGGATGGATAAACCAGTGCATCTTTTCTTGACAGATCCTCATTGAAAAAGAATGGGATATGCATTGCTTTGAGCTCTGATCCGTCATGCAAACCCGGATACAGGCTGTCATGCGTTGACGTATAACCATATCTTCTCAGAACATCTGTCCAGCTTCTGTCTTTCTTTTCGATTGTTGAATAAAACCTTGCCAGGTAATTATACGCTGATTTATGTTCCTTGTCGTAATAGTATTTTCCCTGATCTTCATAGATAAAAGGGCTCAGGCCGTTGCCTCCTCTTGCATCTCCCGGCAGTGACCATGTTTTAATGTCAATATTCAACCCTGCCTCTTTATACAGATGTTGTACGATACATAGTATCCTTTCCCAGATTTCATGATTTTCCGACGTTGAACTCCCTGTAAAAATCCCGCCCGTATAGCATTTTAATGCATTGTCCCATGAGTTGTTTGAATGGCCTGTGGTTCCAAGATATTTGTTGGATAATAAATCCAGCACATCGATCAATGCTTCACCATTCTTCATAATTGAATAGTGTTCTCTGATTCTCTGGCATTGTTCCTTGCTTAATTCTGATACGATCGTGTCATCCTCAAACCAGGATAAATACTCCTTTGTTTTATGTGAAAGATCCATCGCAAAAACATTCTTTCCGTCTCCCCTGTCGTTCAGTATTTCATCATTGGATGGAAACGGAATCTGATCTCCTTCAACGCTGTCTGGATCCTGTCCGTTGATTCTCGGGTCTGAATATGGATATTGTTTGTGGAAAAATGTATGATCGCCTAATTCGTGTCCGTTGTTGAGCAGTAAAAGGATTCTGTTGATGCTTTCGGTCCGGAGGTAGTCTTCGCTGTGAATCCGGTTGAACGTCGCTTTGCCGTCGTACTTTTCAAGCAGCGGTAAAACCATATCAAAATCACTGTCCCGGAAGTCATCCACTCCAATCGTTAGAAATCTCTTTTGCGGAGATACCTGGCCGGAATACCGATATTCTTTTTTTTCTGTAAGCGGAACAAACCAATATTCATCCTGGTTTACGATCGGACTCTCGTAGTCTGTGATGTAATACCGTTTTCTGTAGCTTTTGATTCTCTCGTCTGATTCGTCCTGCCTTTTTTTCACACTCTCAACTACATGCTTTAAGTATTCTATGGTCGAATTGTATTCTTCCCGTGCAACAAAAGGTTTGCTGCCTCGGAAAATGTATACCCCCATGTTTTCGATCGACGTATTGGTGACATCTGTGGAAAAGCGAATGAATCCTTCTGCCTCTGCTGTATATGTTATAGCCTTGCTGTCAGAAAACAAAGCTTCCTTAAAATGCTTCTTGTTGTCGTATATTGCTATGCAGTCAGTACTGCCGGGAGCATATAAACAGATTAGGATTTCATCACCCTTATGAATTGGATAAAAATCTTTGCAGTAATACTTCTTTTCCCAGTTTTCGTTTGTATATACCTCTCCGTTTTGCGATTCGATACAGCCGTATTGATTCCACGAAATGTTAAGAGCAACAATACTGACAGTCGATGTTTTCTTTGCTGCTGTTGCATGATTGGCAGAAAACAGCGCGACAAATAAAATGATAACACAAACCGTTATCCGTCTGTTCCTGTTGATCGTTTGTTTCATATCTGTCATCTGTCTGAATTTGATCATCCTTTGCCAGTCCAATGTCCATGCAGGTTGCTGTGTTCATAATCCGCAATGACAGGTTCCGTTGCTCCTGTTCGGATTACTCAATCACTGCCGTGTCAATCCAGACGCTCCGGTAGTTTACCCATCCCATGGTTTCTATGATCGGACTCTCTACCTCTGTGTCCGGAAATTGCAGTTCAATCTGGAACCTTTCTTTCTTCTGGACCGGAAGGAAAACCTCTATTTCTTTCTGTTCTCCGGCATCCAGTTCATGTTCACTGATCATGTTGCCGTCCATCATGGCAACCACTCGTTGTTTTGATCCGCGCACATTGACCAGGTTCAGTTTCAGCGTCAGGTCCCGGTCAGATGGCTCGACCGGCAGGACATCAAACAGAACCGTACGGCTGTATGTCAGTCCTCCTTCGATACCGTATACGGCAACATCACCGGAAGGAGTTCCTCCTGAAATGAATGGGTTTCCGATTCTGTACCGTCCCGTGAACTGGTCGTCGATCGCAAAATCATCTTTTTCAATCCGGTAGGAAGCCGGGGCTTTTGCCTCGCCATCAATGGCTATAATCGTTTTGGTGTCAGTCTTTCCTTTGTAGGATTCCCCGTGGTAGTTCAGCGCCTGCCGTACTCTGTCCTGTCCGATCTGCAGTTTGTGCACCGTCTCCGTAAAGGTATTCCCGGAGGTCAGCCCGACCAGGATTGATTTCAGATCATCTTTGGCTGACAGGGGCGTGTGATCAATCTGAAATCCTTCTGCTTTTCGGTGCGCTTCCTTCACAAGGAACACGGGATAGAACCGCATTCCGAACCCATGGTCAGCCATCATGATGACCGTTGTGTCCTCATAAACGCCTGCTTTTTTCAGATCGTCCAGATAGCGGCAGAGCAGGTTCAGCTGTGCTCTTCCTGCTTCAACTTTTCGATCCAGGATGGGGACGTCTTCGCTGTATTCGATTCTTTCAAATTCTGCATTGCGAACGCTCGGGGCATGGACACCAAACAGTTCGACGATACTGTATTTGGGTTTGCCGTCATAAGCTTCAAGCCCCTGATCCTTGACATGGTTGAAAAAACGCTGGTCGTCGTCCTCGATAAATGGTTCCGCAGTTTCTGTTTTATCCTCCAGGTTCTTTTTCTGCTGTTCATAATCAACAGTATAAACCATGAAATAAGGCTTGAGGATCTGCGGCAGGCTCTGGAAGAGTGTGCTTCGGACCATCATGGTTGCGATATTCCATGCTGTAGCCGTATCCGGGATCAGTCGGTCGCTGACATAGTTGATCAGTTTGTCCCGGAGATTCTCCGTGGGAGAAAACTTCGTATAATACGCGACATCCCATCCGTTTTTATGGACCGCGTCAACCGTTGTCTCATGTTCAAAGCAGTAGTTTAACCCCTCTTTTTCAGCCACTCCGATGGGGAAATCAACCCCCGTCAGGAATTGGGCGTAGCTGAAATAAGTGAATGAAGAGATTCCGGTCACGTTGTCATAGTAGGTGATATCATCAAGGATATCGTGGTATTCCGGGTAACGCTCCAGGATAGCGTTCATATACGTACCTTCAAAGGTGTCGCTGACCAGGATGACGATATTTCCTGCTTTTGATACCTGGTACATGCCCTCCGTGGAGCAGTAGGTGTTGATCTCGCGGTCCTCATGCTTTGCTGTGATCAGGGTATATCCCCCGGCAAAGGTCTCCAGGATCAGCAGCAGGGCCAGGATCCCATAAGATAGGACCTTCGCTGTTCTGGGCCGGAATACAAAGCCTGCGACCGCGAGCGCGAGGGTCCCGCCCCACAGGGCAATGCTCGCCAGGCCCCATCCGGCATATCGGCTCCAGTCAATCGGATCACCGGTCAGCAATGGCAGGTAGGAAGACATAAAGTGGTTCTGGATATATGCACAGAGGGTCACCGCTGCGATGATTGCTGCTGACAGCAGCCGGGGGCTTTGGATCTTCCTGTCGGGCAGAAGGGCATGGATCAGTGCAATAACTCCCGCCGTCAGGCCGAAGATCAGCAGCAGGTTTCCGATGACCGAACTCAGCGAAAACCAGAATTCATTCTCATTATCCAGATAAAAGCAAACCGTCGGCCGAAGAATGAAGGTCATGGCTGCCGCCAGTCCGCAGATCAGCGACAGAACCAGGCAACGGATTCTGTCCGCTTTTTTGTTCCCGTGAACCACTTTTCGGGAGGCTTCAAACGCTGCTTTTCGTGCTGCCGTTTCCTCCAGCAGCTCCTCCATATAGATCTGTGCTTCCGGTTCCTGCGGCCTTCCGGAACGGTCGTCGATTCCCAGTCCTTTCAGGATCAGCCTTCGGGTCTTTCTTCCGTACGCCGCAAAGAATGCGCCGGCGGCTACCAGTATCCCGGCCAGCGCCTGTACGGCATAGCTGGTTACAGATGGATCGATATATGCGAAAGCCTGGGATGGGATCAGGAAGAATAAAACAGAAAAATAGATTAACCCGGCCACTTTCCATTTACGCTTTGCTGTCATGGCCGGTTTTCTCCTCTTTCGCATTCTCTTCATGATCCTTTACCGGATACTGCTGTTCCATCACAGCCCGCAGGATTTCCCGGGCGGATACCCTGGCGCTCTCCGGGAAGTTGGCGATCAGTTCCGTCCGGATCTCCCGGATCTTTGCCTTCCACTGTTCGGTCTGTCCGAGCAGCTTCCTGACAGCTTCCCCGGTCTCTGCGATCCGCTCCGGAGCCACCCGGATACCGATCAGGTTCCGCAGGCGAAGCTCCTGCGGTTCAATCTCCAGTTTGGTATACTCCGGATTATGGATCTTTACCGGAGTATCCACGAAGATGCAGGGCTTCAGCGTCACAAAGGAGAATTCCGTCGCTGTTCCGCTCCAGTCGGTGATAACCACATCCGAAGCATAAATGGATTCATTGGAGGTGAAGTCCGTCTCAAATCGCAGTTCTTTCGAATCTTTCCACCGCTGAATGATCGCATCCATCCTTGTCCGGTAGCGTTTCATGTATTCCGGATGCGGCCGTACCGTGATCTCCCAGCCGCTTCCCGTAAGGCTCCGGAGCAGTTCATCAATACAGCTGTCCAGGAGGTTGTCCTCCTGCCAGGATGGTGCAACCAGGATCCTCTTTTTCCCATCTGCCCGGGGCTCCATGTCGCAATAGGCTTTATAGAGTTCGTCCAGCTGGCAGTATCCGCATACCTCCAACTGTTTGGGTGGCAGGCCGCCCAGTTCCTCCGCCCTGCGGATCTCCGGAATCTGGAACGCTCCCACGCACAGGATTTCGTCGTAGTGGTCCAGCGCCCCGGTATGCAGCACCATATGGGTACTCAGCGGATAATGGAACATGTAGATATACCGGATATCCTTCCGGACATAGGACCGCTTGTAGTAATAGTTGTCCAGGTCACTCATCGTCATGATCACGACGTCGGCTTCCATTTTCATGAATACGGTGATCAGCGCCTTCGGACCGATGTAATATGCCTGGATCCGCGGATTTTCCACGGATGTTTCGAAAATCCGGTCCTTTGGATCCGATGTGATGTAGTGGATCGTCAGGTCGGAATTCTTCAGGATCTCGTCGATAACCGGTCCAAAGTATTTATAGAATCCCTGGCCCTCCGAATAAAAGACCAGATGCTTCCTGCCCAGTGAAAAGAAACGCTTCTCATCCCGCTTTTCCCGTCTGGCCAGCTCTTTTGCTTCGGTCTTGTCTTCCTGGGCATCCAGGGCTTCCAGTGCTTTCAGCTGTTCTCGGCTCTTTTCCAGTTCGTCGTAGTCGATATGTTTCTCCGGACTGATCGCCTTGTTCAGCAGCACCTGCTGCAGCACCGCCAGCAGATTGCTCACGATCCAGTAAAGGGCCACGCCTGCCGGAACAAAGTACCCGAGATACAGGCTCAGTCCCACGCTGAAGATCAGCGTTCCCCACTGCATTCCCTGCTTTTGTTCTTTCTGCAGCGGATTTAAACGATTCTGCATCAGGGAAAGGAAAAGCGCGCTTCCCCCGGTTGCCAGCGGAACCAGCAGGAACAGCGGTCCGCTTCCGTTCGCTACCCGGCTCAGGTCCACCCCAAGAAAGCGCATATCGCTGATCGGAAAGCCCGGGTGTCGGATGACTTCCACGACTCCCATCAGGATGATTAACTGAACTGCCAGTGGGATCAGGCTGGCCAGAGGATTATACCTCTCCTTTTTATACAAAGCCGCCTGTCCGTCCGCGATGGCGTCAGCATCCCCGTAATGCTCCGCTTTCAGCCGGTTCAGCGCAGGCTGCATCCGGACCACCTTCAGCCCGTTGCAATGCACCCAAATGCTCAGTGGCAACAGGATGATCTTTGTCAGCAAGGTAAACAGGATAATCGACAGCCCGAAATTGCCGCAAAACCGATACAGCACTTCCATCAGGGGACTCAGCACCGAGCCGATTGCAGCGATCATTTCCTTGATTATCCTTTCAAAACTTATTTCTGAGGTGTTGTATTTCAGCCGAGTTTCCGGGCATAAGTCACATCAAGATTATACTCTTTGATTATTTTTTCTGCGCCTTCTTGAATATCTTCAACGATTTCTTCATGTGTCATATTGGAATGACGCTGAGAATTATGGTCTCTGATCTTGCGAATATCGTCAACATCAAAACGCAAACTGATTTCTGGCTCTTTCAGTTCTAACATGCTTACTCTAGTTCCTTATAATAATTTTGCATATCTGTGTGCAGATTATTGTGGTTATTGTTAAGATTCAAATATCTTGTATAGAAAAATACTCAATCATCTAAATATATGGATAATTACCCGTTTCATTCAATAGTGTTGTATAATTTCCTTGTTTCGTGCAATTCGTTGAATAATAAATTGATGTTGGTGTAAATATGTCATATAAATTTTAATTGCAAAACGAATATTGCATATTTGCTGCATTCTCTCGGTCGATATTCAGCCGTTTTGTCTCACGCCGGCAATAAATTATCTGAGTATTTAAACAATTTATACGACCTGTTTGCATTTTAGCCTTGTTTTTTTATTCGACATATTTATACCGCTACAGATGGTTCTGCTCAAGGGTTCCGCCAAAAGCTTCATGTCTGTGAAGCCGACCGGCTTGTCATTATGATTTACCATTGAATTATGATTTCTTGTTAAATCGATTTGCTGTCTGATTATGTCTTTATATTAGGCAGGGTCAGTTCTTCTGTGGCTTTTGTCGGCATGATGCCGAATCGTAATTCGACGAATTTATATTCGTCGAATTTTGTTTGACAGCGCCTCCTGCTTCCTGTATACTGATTCTGATCCCCAGCTATCCTTTGAACAGGGAGGTGTTTTGATTCATGCTCTATTTCAGGGACCGGGAAAAAAAGCAGCTTGATGGTTTTATCAGACAGTCCCGATATAAGGCGATGGCCATCTATGGACGCCGCCGTACTGGAAAAACCGCATTAATCCTTGATTATCTGGATGAAAACCAGGATGTCTCCATAACCTATTTTCAGATTACAACCTTTGATTATGCTTCCTGCTTAAATGATTTTATTTCTGTTCTTTCTTCCTCCAACAGTCAGCTGGAGCCCTTGCTCCGTCCGTATTCTACCTTTCGCGAAGTGTTTTCTTTTCTTTCATCGACGCAATTGGAACATCCCGCGCTGATCATCATCGATGAGTTCCCTTTCCTGGCAAAGAAAAACGAAAACGTCGCCATTGAATTCCAATGGATTATTGATCACGCGCTGAAAGGTTTCAAACTGATCCTTCTTGGATCAAACCTTTCCTTTATGCGCAGGCAGATTCAGAATGAAGAGTCACCCCTGTACGGCCGTTTTGATGTGATCATGGAGGTATTACCGTTTTCCTTTTCAGAGATCCATGAATTATTTCCGGATTTTGAAGATGCTGTGGAGGTCTTCGCGCAGACGGGGGGCGTGGCACAATATGTCATGTACTTCAGGGATTATCCGACGGTTCAGGAGGCTTCGGAAGCGCTTCTTTTTAACCGTACAGGACGTCTTTTCCTCGAGGCTCCCAATCTTCTGATGCAGGAAGTCCGGGATATTACCACTTATGTCTCCATTCTGCGGGTCATCGGTGCTTCCGAAAAAGATTCCGGTAAGATTGCAAAGCAATGCGGAATGGAACAGCGGAACATCTATCCCTATCTGAACAAACTGATCGACCTGGAAATTGTTGCGTTGATTAATAACCCGCTGTCTGTAAAAAAGGAACATCGCTACCGTATTTCAGATTCCTTTTTCCGCTTCTACTACACTTTTCTGGAACCGAATGTTTCTCTGATATCAACCCTTCGTGAAAGGTCAAGAAGCATTATCCTGAATGATCAGTATCACGAATTCCTTGGCTTTGTCTACGAAGACATCATTCGTTCAGGTATTTTTCAGTATGCCCTGGATCATAAGCTTCCCTTTATGCCGCGTTCCACGGGAAAATGGTGGGGCCAGATCTGCAGAAACGGCGAATGGCAGGAAAGTGAAATCGATGTGATCGCCTACGATGATCATCATCTGATCGTCGGGGAATGCAAGTACCGGAACAAAGCAGCCGGGATTCAGGAACTGGACAGCCTGAAACTCAAGGCTCAGTTCATTCCTTCCAAAGGCCGTGAGGTCTTCTGTCTCCTTGCCAGCAAAAACGGATTCACGGAAGATTTGGAGCGAATCCAGGATTCACACCTGATACTGATCGATCAGGTCTGATAGACTCATATGCGTTTCCGCTCCCGGCTGCCAATAATCCATGCTCTCGCTGTAAGCCCGCTGTTCTCCATGAATACGACCCTGCACTGCCTCTGGCTTTGCGGAACCCACAATATCTATATTGCAGTATTGATTTTTCTTGATATTATTCTATATTGTAGTATACTTATTCTGATTGGAGCTTCCTGTATGATTCAAAGTGACCGCTGAGAAGCAGGCCAGATTGCCAAAGGAAAGTACCCCACAGTAGAATAGAACGCCTAATTAAGAAGCACAGGCTGAAACTAAACTACAGGAGGGGTACAAGATGCATTATACTCAGAACGACAAGATCAGGCAAGCAACCGAAGGGACAATCGTAGTAGGAGTTGACATCGGAAGCGAAAAGAACTACGCACGGGCTTTCAAAGGCAACGGGATCGAGATCACCAGGAAAGCGTTCTGCTTTCCGAACACCCTGGAGGGATTCAAATCCTTCGAGGAAATGGTGACTTAGCTGACAGTGCCACTGGCAGAGAAAAAGATCGTCGTTGGCGTGGAGCCCACAGGACATTACTGGTTTAACTTTGCGGACTACTGCCAGGGGGAACAGATGACCATGGTAACGGTTGCGCCGCAGCATGTGAAACACAGTAAGGAAATGGATGACAATACCCAGCGGAAGGACGACCGGAAGGATCCCCGAGTCATCGCGAAGCTGGTTATTGAAGGCCGGTACTGCATTCCGTATAGGCCGAAAGGCGTATATGCGGAGCTCAGGGTCGCCTACAATCGCAGATGCGAGATTGTGGAAGCGGAAACCAGAGCGAAAAACAGAATCCGGCGTTGGTTTGACCTTTACTTCCCGGAGTATCGGACAGTCTACGGCAGCGTGGCGGCAATAACGGGGATGGTAATCCTGAAACAAGCGCCGCTGCCCCAGGACATTGTCAGTCTCGGAGTGGACGGCATACTGCAGATCTGGCGGGCAAATAAGCTGAGGGCAGCTGGGCTTAAGAGGGCAAAGGCCCTGTTTGAAGCAGCCCAAAGGAGCATTTGTCCGCCGGATGCGGGACGAGCTGTCAGGATGGAGCTTTGGCAGTTACTCGAAGAATACGAGTATATCAAGAAGCAACTTCATGAGGCTGACAACATGATTGGGATTGTGACTGCTGAGATCCCGGAAGTAAACGAGTTAATGAAGATCCCTGGAATCGGATTGATTACGGCAGCCGGAATGATCTCCGAGATTGGAGACATTCGCCGGTTCGATGATCCCAGGCAGATTCAAAAACTGGCCGGATTAGCCATTGTTGTGAATGAATCCGGCAAACACAAAGGGCAGTCCGAAATCAGCCGCAGAGGACGCAAACGGCTGAGGAAGATCCTGTTCCAGGCTGCACTTGTCCTGGTCAGAAGTAACAAGGAATTCAAAACGATCCATGATTACTACACGACCAGAGAGAAGAACCCGCTGAAGAAGAAACAGTCTTTGATGGCGGTGGCAGCCAAACTGATTCGGGTGTGCTTCGGAATGGTGAAGAACGGTACACCCTATGATCCAACAAAGGTGCTGAAGGATATCCGGAGAACGGATCCAAAAGCAGCCTGATCTTCACCATCCAGTTTGCCGGAGGATACCACAGCCGGGATGAGCTCTCAAGGGTGCTTCGCATCGCGCGTGTGTTTCGTCAATAGGTTTTCCGCAAAATCGGAAAAATTATTCCCTGTTTTCGGATCTGGAATTCCGTATTTTCGGAACAGGGCATGGAAAGCATTCC
>OMYT01000175.1 GCA_900315315.1 uncultured Eubacteriales bacterium
CGCCATACCTGCAATCATCTTTTTTAACATAGTACCCTGCCCCCCATTCAATAGTTAAATCTTTAATTTATTATAACAAAACAACCGCAGAAAAATCTATGGTTTTAATAAATAATTATGATTTGCCATACTAAAATAAAACAGCCGTGGATTTTTTCACGGCTGTTGAATAACTTACTGTACAAAAATGCAATTTGCCATAGAATCCTCAATAGCGGGATTCTGGAGGGATACTTTTATCACCGCCACCCGGCGCCTTTCCTCCCGCAATATGTTTGAGTTCACCGTCTTTCAGTTCACATTCTGATAACTCATCAAAGTACGCCTCGGCTTCCTCTTTCGTAAGGTCAACGCCTTCGGTTTTAGCGAATGCAATCAAATCTTCCGCAGTTTTGCACTCCAGAGCTTGTTTCAGCATTTCTTTTGTGATTTCATTTTTGTTAATCGGCATAGTAGAATCCTCCTAAGAAAATGATATTTAAATGCCCTTTATTATATATACAAAACAGGTTTCCCAAAATTGACGCTGCCGGAATTTTTTTAATTATATCATGCTCATCTTTGCAAAGCAAAACCGGGATTTTTCGGTTCAGGATTATACAAGCAGACAAAGACATAAGCAAACCCGCTGATATATCTACGCAAAATCCGCATCAGTTCATCCGGGTTAAATGGTTTTGCAATATGCCCGTTCATCCCTGCAGCAAGACAGTCCCGGACATCTTCATCATAGGCATTTGCGCTCATGGCAATGATTGGCAACGCGGTTGCGTATGCCCCGCCCAGCGCGCGGATCGCTTTTGTTGCTTCAAATCCGTTCATGACCGGCATCTGGATATCCATCAGAACCGCATCATAATAACCGGGTCCCTTTTCCTGTAAGGCTTCCAGGCCGATTTTACCATTTTCAGCCTGCTGCACCTCGGCCCCGTACTGCTCAAGAATCATCCTGGCAATTTCCGCATTGATGGCATTATCTTCCACAAGAAGGATCCTGTGGCCTGCCAGGTCTATGTTTTCGCTATTGTCAGCATTTGCCTGGCTATCCGTTTCCAAAGGTTCCAGTTCTAATTCTACAGTGAATTCAGAGCCTTCTCC
Source organism: uncultured Eubacteriales bacterium (assembly GCA_900315315.1). Taxonomy (GTDB): domain Bacteria; phylum Bacillota; class Clostridia; order Christensenellales; family Aristaeellaceae; genus Aristaeella. The sequence goes on from OMYT01000175.1 coordinate 1,099, forward strand.
CAGTTTGCTCTTAACGGAGATCGTTCCCCCCATCATTTCCACAATCTTTGCAGTAATCGCCAGTCCGAGGCCGGTCCCCTGAATACGGTTTACCGTCGTTCTTTCCTCGCGGGTAAAACTCTCAAAGATGTGCGGCATATAATCCTCTTTGATCCCGATACCCGTATCTCTGATGATAAAACGGTATTTGTTCTTCCCGCCCGGCGAGGGAACCTCTTCCGCGATCAGGTCCACCGTCTTGCCCGGCGGCGTATACTTAATCGCATTACTGACAATGTTAATGATTATCTGCTCAATGCGAAGCTCGTCAGTGATAACCTGATAGTGACAGATGTTGTCATAGCAGTAGTTGATGACAAGGGATTTCTTCTTAGCCTGCAATGCGGTAATATCTTCAATACGCCGGAACAGCTCGGCCAGATCGCAGGGACCGCAGCTGATCTGCATTTTACCGCTCTCAATCTTGGAAATATCCAGAATATCGTTGATCAGGGACAACAGATAGTGACTGGACGAGCCGATCTTATCCAGCGCGTCCGCAACCGTTTCCGGTTTGTGCTTATTGGATTTGGCAATGTTCGTATATCCCACGATGGCATTCATCGGCGTACGGATGTCATGGGACATATTGGCAAGAAAATCATTTCTGGCGCTAGTGCGCGCTTCCCTGACGCGCCGCTGGTACTCCGCTTCGCGTTCCATCTGCGCTTCAATATTGTTGGTCCCGATGATCAGATGCCGCCCGTCGTTATCCTCCAGCAGCGTGGCTTTCATGCTGACCCAGACCGGGGTATCTCCAAACACCAGCCGGTATTTCATGGTAAAAATTTTGTCACGCTCCAGGATGGACATGATTTTTTCCCTGTAAAACGTTCCCATGAAGCGTTCCCGGTCGTCTTCGTATATCAGCCGCGACATATTCCGCCGGCTCAGATTGAAAAAATCTTCGCCGTTTTTTTCTACTCCCAGCGTGTCGAATTCTTTTGTGGCAGAGTATTCGACAAAATGATCCGTATCCAAATCTACCACGTAGATACTGAAATAATCCCCGGCCAGCGCCGTGGCCACACGCCCAAAGGTGATGCTGGCATGGTGCGCCATTTCAAAGGCTTCCATAGCTTTCATCTGTTCATCCACGCTGCTGATGCCGATTACGATATGGGTTCCTTCCTTTTCAATCATGCGCGTGACCTTCAACTGAACGTATGTGGGTACTCCATTAAACATCAGGCGGAAGGCAAGCTTGTAAATGCCGTGCGCGTCAAGCTCCGAAATGATTTTTTCTTTTACGAATCCATCCAGGAACCGTTCCTGATCTTCCGGATATATGATTGACTCAAAACGTTCCCGCGAAAAACTGATAAAGTCCTCCCCGCTCCGCGGCAGGCCCAGCGCTCTATATTCTTCCGACGCACTGTATTCAATAAACTTATTGTTTTTTGTATTTACATAATAAATGCAGAAATAGTCCGCTGCGAGAGCCTGCGCCACACGGGCCGGAGAAACTTTCAGGTATTCCTCTTCCATGCTATGCACCATCCTCCGAATTCGTTAGCCGGCTTCTT
>OMYT01000063.1 GCA_900315315.1 uncultured Eubacteriales bacterium
TAAGAAGGACCTGAAAGCGAAAACTCATAGTTTCATGCGCAAGCTTCAGAAGCATCCTGAAAAAGTACGGAAGTTGTTTGACCATAAAAACCTGAAGTACATTCAGCAGTGCGAGTGCTGAATTCTATGTTGAGATTTAGTGGCCGGAGTAATATCCATATTCCGGTTCGGATCCGGTTTGCGAATCATATTCATTTGTAAGGAGGAGCCCCCCAATGAAGAAGATCATGCTGCTTGTCCTGGCCCTTTGCCTGTGCTTTGCTGCTTTCGGCGCGGCGTTTGCGGAAACTGCCGCGACGGAAGCCCCGGCGGAAGAAGCACCGAAGGCGGAGATGACCCCGGAGGAACTTTTACAGGCCGCCGCAGAAGCTTTCGATGCGGAAGACTACGGGAAGGCGATGGAATATAATCAGCTGGCGGCGGATCTGGGTAATGCCGAAGGATGGAGAGGCATTGGAAGTCTGTATTATCTTGGCCTGAGTGTGGAACAGTCCTTTGAGAAGGCGATGGAATACTTTCAGCGGGCGGCAGATCTGGGTGATGCACATGCGCTGTTTAACCTTGGGGTGATGTATTACTTCAGCGAAGGTGTGGAGAAGGACAGCGGCAAGGCTGCTGAATATTTTCAGAAAGCTGCAGATCTCGGTGAGGCGTCGGCGATGAACAACCTGGGTTACCTGTATGAGCATGGCGAGGGTGTGAAACAGGATTTTGATCAGGCGCTGAAGTTATACCGGCAGGCCCTGGATCTGGGCGAGGAATATGCGTATGCCAACATAGGGAACTGCTATTTCAAAGGGCATGGGGTCGAACAGGATTACGCCAAAGCTGTTGAATATTACACACAGGGGGCGGAACAGGGTGTGCCGGATGCGATGTTCGGCCTGGGGGAATGCTGCTACGAGGGAAAAGGTCTGGAGAAGGATCCCGGCAAAGCGGCGGAATGGTACCGGAAAGCCCTCGACGCCGGATATGAGCCGGATGAGGAAGAACAGGCACGCCTGAAGGAAGTGCTTTCCGTGACGGAAGCCGCGGAGGCGGAAAAACCTGCGGCGGAGATGAATGCGGAAGAACTGTATCAGGCCGGCGTGGATGCTGTCGCCGCGGAAGACTACGGGAAGGCAATGGAATATTTTCAGCTGGCGGCGGACCTGGGTAATGCAAAAGGACTGAGATACATCGGGTCGATGTATGCGTACGGCACGGGGGTGGACCGGGATTACGGCAAGGCACTGGAGTATTATCAGCGGGCAGCCGATCAGGGTGAAGCGAGCGGGCTGTTTTCTATCGGGCTCCTGTATTACTTTGGAAATGGTGTGGAACAGGACTATGGCAAGGCTGCGGAATCCTTTCAGAAGGCTGCGGACCTGGGCGATGCGTCGGCAACGGTCAATCTGGCCTACATGTATGAGCATGGCGAGGGTGTGGAACAGGACTATGATCTGGCGCAGAAGTATTATCTGAAGGCCGTGGATCTGGGCGACTCATATGCGTATGCCGGTCTTGGGGACCTTTACCGCGGCGGCAAAGGAGTCGAACAGGATTACGCCAAAGCTGTGGAATATTACACTCTGGCGGCGGATCAGGGAGTGCCGGACGCGATGTTCGGCCTGGGGGAATGCTGCTACGAGGGAAAAGGTCTGGAGAAGGATCCCGGCAAAGCGGCGGAATGGTACCGAAAAGCCCTCGAAGCCGGATATGAGCCGGACGAGGAAGCGCAGGCACACCTGAAGGACGTGCTGGGGGACGGATATCAGCAGAAATAAAACAATCCGGATGGCTTCAGCCATTCTTCTTATTCACCGGCAGGGATATGCTGATCCGAACCGCGTTCGTAATGTGATTTCCTTTTTCGTCACCATCCTGCACTGTGTCCCGTCTCTTCATGTGAGATAATTACACTGACGAAGTAAGCTCGGACGACCGAAAAAGCCGCACCGGGCTTTTTTGATGCTTTTCTTTTGAGGAGAATAACGCATGCATTACTACGGAACAGATTATAACCCGTAATGGGAAAAGGAGCTGTAACACATGGCCTACAACGTTTATTCTCTTCCGGACTGCAAGCATGTTCTTTATCATCCGGATGTCGGGACCGCGAACCTGCACCAGTGCGGGATGGGGAAGATCGTGGTCTCCGCGGCCGGGGATCTGACTTCACACACGACCGCTGCGGACGGCTATATCGTCGTGAACAAGCTGAAGACCACCAACGGGACGGTCACCCTGGAGGTGCTGCAGAACAGCATCGGGGACGATTTCCTGCGCCGGTGGGCCACATGGGCGCGCAGCACTGCCAGCCCGAACCGGATTGCCCTGGGGACGCTGACGATTTACGACGCCGTCGCCGGGTTCACCATCGTGTGCACCGGGGTCAGATACCGTATTCTATCGGGTTGCAATGATAATCTTTGCAATTAAGACACCATCCGCCGTCTACTGCATCCAGCGCGTCAGGAGGTAATTCATAGCCTGCTTCTTTTGCCAGAGCAAGAAGTTCTTCCGGAGACTGAGCGGCTTCTACCTTTTTTTTCTGCTCGTCAGTGAGTTTACTGAGAATGTTTTCGGGAATATTCATGACATAGTTCCTCCTTATGATCAGCATAGTTTCGTCTCTGACAACTATTGTATACCGGGTATTTTATCAATGCAACAGGAGAATTCTTCCTGCCTGAACCGGGAAATCCGCACGAAGAAGCCGGCGGAAAAGAGGCCGGCAAAAAGCGGCTTTGCTTCTTCGGAAGCAGGGCTTTTTTTGTTTCCGGCGAATATTCAGATCTGGATGAGGCCGGTGTTCCGAATTGCTTTCATTTTTCGGTGCTGAAATCATGAACATAAATTGAAATTGCAGCAGAAAACCGGGATTATCAGAAGGAACAGGACAGCCGGGATCATCGTTTTATTATCGAACAGATGAAGGAGGAAATGAGCATGAAAAAGTTTGCCTGGGTATCGATTCTGACAGCATTGATGCTTATACCTGGATATATCGGAACTGTTTACGCGGAAATCATACCGCCCTATGAACCGGGACAGCAGATCGGTTATCCGGCTGTGGTGCTGTGTGAAAAACTAACCATGCGTGAACAGCCGGATTCATCTTCCGAAGCGGTTCAAACCCTGAATTACGGGGATCAGCCGATTGTGGTAGGGGCAGATACGTCAACAGGGCCGCAGAAGGAGAATGGATTTGTTTATTGTACGCTTGGAGATTCCGAAGACTCGCCATGCGGCTGGATCAATGCTGATTACATCATCGTAAATCCTGCCTGGTATGTGACCGAAAAGGAAACGGCGGTATATGCCTGGAATGATACCGCCGCCTGCAAGGTTGCCCTTCTTGACAAAAATACCCGGCTTCCCGTTTTGAAGGAAGAGGGCGACTGGTATGTTATCAGCCTGCGCGCCGCGGTCGGGTGGATTCATAAGTGACTGGAAACAATGAAAGACAAGACGCGGGATCTATGGAGCTGTCCGGAGACCGAAAGTCCGTATTGTTTGTTTTTCTGGCGTCTGTGTGCTTCAGCACCGGCGGCCTGTTTATTAAGCTGATTCCCTGGTCGGCATTGGCAATCAATGGGGCGCGAAACCTGATTGGTTCGGCCGTGATCGGAATTTACTTGCTGGCGACAAAGCACCGGCTTGTGTTCAGCCCGCGGGTGTTTGTCGGCGCCATATCCATGATCGGGGTTACAACGCTGTTTGCTGTGGCGAACAAGCTGACCACCGCGGCGAACACGATCGTTCTTCAGTATACGGCGCCTGTGTTTGTGATTTTGTTCATGACGGTGATCTACCGCCAGAGGCCGGGGAAGGTTGATCTGCTCGTCTGTTTTCTGGTGCTGCTGGGTGTGATGCTTTTCTTTGTTGACGGGATCCGCAGCGGGAATCTGCCGGGCAACGTGTTGGCAATACTGTCAGGCGTTTGTTATGCCGGTGTGTTTATGATGAACACGGGAGAAAATGCGGATCCGATTTCTTCCTGCTTTCTGGGTCAGCTGGCAGCCGGGCTCATCCTGACGCCGCTGTGCTTCAGGGAGACGGATTTCTCGGCCCGGACGATGGCGGCAGTAATTGCTCTGGGAATGGTCCAGGTCGGCGGAGCTTATGTCCTGCTTTCGCTTGGGATCCGGAACGTACCACCCGTGACAGCGTGCCTGATTTCGGGTCTGGAGCCGATCCTGAATCCGCTGCTGGTAGCGGCGTTCTACGGGGAACGGATCACCGCGCTTTCCATTGCCGGAGCCGTCATTGTCGTCTGTTCCGTGCTCGGATATAATATCTGGCTCGCGCGCAGAAGAGTCTGAAAAAGGGGAGCCGGAAGCAGGGACGGAAGGATCTTCAGTATCTCGAACCATCGGGCAATGAGCTGACGGCTCTCTCACTTGAAGATAAGCCGGGGATCCCGGCATTCGAAGAACAATTTGACCATTATCCTATCATAATCTTTTCCTCCGGGTATTTTGATGCGGTTCTTATTCCGCCTTGCCTCTTTGCCACAGCAACAGCCAGAGTCAGCGGGCCTACACGGCCCAAAAACATCATCGGCAGCAGAACTGCTCTGCTTGCGGAAGAGAGATTGGGGGTTCCTATAGCGGATACGCCAACGGTACCCATGGCGCTTGAAGCTTCAAAAAGGATATCATCCAGCGGAAAGCGACCGTTTTCAATAAGTGAAATAATCAGCGTACCTGTCAGCAGCGTAGTAAGAAACAGCACCGAAACAGTCAGCGCCCGCCGTGATATATCGTCTGATAATCTGCGCCGGGCGACATTGACTTCACTTTCACCCCGGACAACGCTCAGCATCAGCAATGTCAGCGTGGCAATGGTTGTGGTCTTGATGCCGCCGCCTGTGGACGCCGGAGAAGCACCGATAATCATTAAAAGACTGCTGAACAGTTTGGAGCCGTCACGAAATCCGGACAGATCAAACGAATTAAAACCAGCCGTCCGCATGGTTACGGACTGAAAGAATGCGTTCAGTATTTTTTCTCCTTCACTGCAGCCTGCAAGCGTTTCTGCGTTGGTTCGTTCAACGATCCAGTAAAAAACAGTGCCTGCAAGCAACAATACCAGCGTGGTCATCAGTACGATCCGGGTATGCAGGGACAGATTGCGGAAGCCCTGACGGTTCCGGGCGGTTTCAAGGATTACAGAGAAGCCCAAACCGCCAAGGATGATCAGCGATGCGACAGTCAGAAGAACCAGTGGATCTCCTGAAAAGGCGGTCAGACTGGCATAGTTGCCAAACAGATCAAATCCGGCATTGCAGAAAGCACTGACTGAATGGAACAAAGCCATCCACGTTCCGTGCTTCCATCCGTATAATGGAACAAAACGGAAACACAACGTGACTGCACCAACCAGTTCGATGGTCAGGGAAAGCAGCAGATACAGCATGGTCAGACTCCCCAGGTCTGACAGCGACGATGTGTTCATGGATTCACGGATCAGCATCCGCCCCCTGATGGAAATCCTGCGACCGAGCATAACCATCAGCATCGTGGCAAACACCATAAAGCCTAATCCGCCAACCTGGATCAGCACGATCAGGACAATCTGCCCGAACAGGGAAAAAGTTGTTCCCGTATCCACGATAACAAGCCCGGTCACACAAACCGCAGATGTGGATGTAAACAGACTGTCAAACAATCCGATACTCTGCCCGCTCTTGGCGGCGATCGGCAAGGCCAGCAAAACAGTGCCTAAAAGAATCAATGCCAGGAAACCGAGTGTGAGGATGCTTTCAGCATGTTGGAAACTGGCTTTCCCTTTCTGCTTTGCCGGGAGAATCATGGCGTTTCCTCCGGATTTTTATCCTGCCTGAGCATACGATAACCAATACCGATATGCGTCTGAATATATGGCTGGGCGTCTTCTCCGGATTGCAGTTTTTTGCGGAGCATTGCCATGAATACCCGCAGTGAACCAACTTCCGAAGCGGAATAACTGCCCCAAACCTCTTTCAGAATATAATTGTGAGTCAGCACTTTGCCGGTATTTTTTGCCAGCAGGCACAGAAGCTTATATTCAATGGGTGTGAGATGTATCTCACTCTCTCCGATATAAGCACAGCCTGCAGCATAGTCGATATGCAGACTGCCGTTATCATATACGGCGTTTTCCTGAACAGCGGACGGCTGGTCTGTGTTAATTCTGCGCAATGCTACACGAAGGCGGGCAAGCAGTTCATCTACAGAAAAAGGCTTGGTTAAGTAGTCATCCGCCCCGGCGTCCAATGCTTCTACTTTATCAGTATCCTCCGCGCGGGCGGAGATGACGATGATGGGCATATTGGACCAGCTTCGTACCTTGCGGATGATCTCAATACCTTCCATATCAGGTAAACCCAGATCCAGCAGCATCACATCCGGCTGATGAGCCGTTGCCTGGATCAGCGCCTCCGTGCCGTTCTGCGCCAGGTGATAACGGTATCCCCGGGTTTCCAGCGTCACAGCCATCAGGTTTCGGACTGCTGCGTCATCTTCCACTACCAGAATCAATGGTTTATTACTCATATTCTTCCACCTCCGCAATCGGCAAAGTAAAGAGGAATTTTGCACCGTGTGGCTGGATGTTGCTGACTTTGATTTCCCCGCCATGAGCCTGGACGATTGACCGACAGAGTGCCAGTCCCAGACCGATTCCTCTCCGGCTGTCCGGAGAACGTTTGACGCCTGTATAGAACAACTCGAACACTTTGTCCTCATCGCCTTCGGGAATGCCTTGCCCTTCGTCTTCTACCCACAGAACAGCCATATTGCCTTCGGGTTTTGCGCCGATCGTAATACCTGCATTTTCCGGAGTATACTTAACAGCATTATTGATCAGATTGATCAATACCTGAACAATCAGCGCTGAATCCATTTCAGCCATCAGCAGATCATCCTGAAGGGCCACGACAATCTTTCGCCTGGCGGCATTTCTGTCCAGATGACGCAATGCTTCTTCGATCGCATCTGAAACCATTTCGGACTGAAGGTTTAATTTAACGGTTCCATTTTCCGTTCGGGTAATCGTCAGCAGGTTTTCCACAAGTCCGTTAAGCCAGATGGCATCATCATAGATAGAGGCATACAGGGCCTTCTTGCGTGAATCATCCAGATCTCCAAGGTCTTCCAGCAGGATTGCGGCATTCCCGGAAATGCTCGTCAGGGGAGTTCGAAGATCATGGGAAATTGCACGCAGCAGATTCGCCCGCAGTGCTTCCTGCCGGGCACTTTCCTCAATTCGCTGCTTTTCCCGTGTCATATGATCCTTTTCAAGTGCCAATGCGCATTCATCAAGGATCGAGATCATCAGGTTTTTTCGATATTCATCAATGGACGGCGAGTTATCCGCACGAATACCGACGACTGCCCAGACCTTGTTTTCTCCACGAATTGCCATGTAAAGGCACTTGTCCTGAGGCCATTTACGCGTGGAACAGCCTGCATGCTTACCGTTCCGACCCACCCATTCCACTGCTTCCCGCTCTGCATGGAAATCGACCTGGCTGAAACCATGATCATTTTCGATTTCATGAAGAACCGGCTGCCCGGAGAGAACACCGTCTGTCCGGTCATAATAAAGAACACTGTGTTCCAGCAGACGACACAGCTGCTGCAGCATAACATTCAGAATGGCTGCCTTATCTTCAGCTTTCTGAAGCAGCTGACTGGTGGAAAGCAGGACCTCTGTCTGATAGGCTTTGTTTGCTGTTTGTACTGACTGGGTTTTGATCCGGCTGGTCAAAGAGCTGGAAAGAATCGCTGCAGCAAACATTACAGCAAATGTTGCGAAATAGTCGGGACTGGACCGGAGTGAATAATACGGCTCTGTGAAAAAGAAATTAAAGATGAATACAGAAAGCAGGGAAGACAAAAGACTGTAGATATAACCGGTTGTGAACAGCGCAACAGCCATCACGCCCAGGATATAGATCAATACCACATTAGTGATGGCAAGGCCGATCGCGGAAAACAGAAAACCAACGCCGGTACACAGCACAAGAATCAGAACAGTCTTTACCAGATCTCCTATTGTGAACTGTTCTTTCTGCAGCTTTCTTCTTAAGCTGAAATGCTGGGCATCTTCCTGCAGATGATTAGGTACGATGATAATCTCCACATCCGGAGCGAGCTCGTTCAGACGGGACATCAAAGTTTCTTTTCGGGTAAAAAAGCTGCGCCTGCCGGGGCTTTTCCCCAATATGATCCTGGTGATTCCGCTGACCCGCGCATATTGCGCAATAGCTGTTGCAGGATCGTTTCCATAGACGGTTGTAATGACAGCGCCTAAGCGTTCAGCCATGTCCAGATGCTCATGAACTGTTTTCTCCTGCGCGTCGTTCTGCGATTCTGAATCCTCCACATACAGTGCGATCAGTTCCGCGCCGGTTGATCCGGACAGTTTTGCCGCCCGGCGAATGACGTCAGAACTGGTCGGAGACGCAGAAACACATACCAGGATCCTTTCCCTGTCCAGACTTTTTCCCGGCATGTTTCCACTCCTCCTTACTGCAAAATCCGACAGTATGTATTATAGCGCATCCCGTATAAAGAGAAAAACAAAGGTTAAGCAATGACATTAAAAATGCATAAAGAAAACGGTGATTCATTAACAGACCTTTAATGCGACAGGGAAATGCTTAACATCATGTTGACAAAAAACATGATACAGTAAAAATGCTCCATTATGTTCACATTACAGGAGGAGACCGCTATGAAAAACGTTCTGTTAATCGGTCTTGGGCGCTTTGGGCGTCATATGGCCCAGACGTTGTCTGACCTTCACCATCAGGTGCTGGTCATCGATAAAGACGAACACAAGGTTCAGGAAGCCATGTCTTATGTGACAAACGCAGAGATCGGAGACGCAACCGACCCGGCGCTGATTGATGCATTGGGAGTGAAGGACTTTGATTTGTGTGTTGTGACGATGAGTCACGATCTGCAGGCTTCCCTGGAAATTACAGCCTTGCTGAAAAAGAAGGGTGCGCCGTTTGTCCTGGTACGCGTATCCCGGGATACACATGCTCAGTTTCTGCTTTCCTGCGGGGCTGATGAAATTATCTATCCGGAAAAGCAAATGGCGGATTGGGCTGCTGTGCGATACAGCGACGACCATGTATATGACTATACCCGCTTGTCTCCCGATCACGCCATTTATGAAACGGAGATCCCTGAAACCTGGGTCGGGCATACCATGATCGATCTCGGTGTTCGCCAGCGGTATCGCCTGAACATTCTGGCTGTTCGCAGAAACGGAGAAGTGGATCCGATGCCAAGTCCTTCCTATCAATTCAGATCCAATGACCATGTTGTCATTCTGGGCAGTGATAAGGATGTGCAAAAGTTTTTACGGTTCTGAGATTCATCCCTGGATAAGAAAACCGGAACTGACAGGCATGGATGGCGGGAACAGATTTCTTCTTGACTTTGAGCGGGCTTCAAAGTATAAAATATGATATTGATTCTGACAGAGGAGGAATGAATAAATGAAAAAAGCGATTGCGTTATTGTTGATGATGATGCTGGTGCTTTGCGTCAGCATCTCTGCAGCGGAAACGTCAAAGGATTTTCTGGGGAAACCGTTCCCGGATTTTACGGTGACGGACAGCGAAGGGAAAACCTTTACCCTGAGTGAGGCGCTGAAGGACCATGAAGCAGTACTGATCAACTTCTGGGCGACATGGTGCGACCCCTGCAAAAATGAGTTCCCGATGCTGAACAAGGTTTATGAGGAAGTGAAGGACAAGGTCGCCTTTATCGCGCTGAGCAAGGAGCCGAAGGACACGGCGGAGAAGATTGAGGCCTTCCGCCGGGAGCGCGGCCTCACTTTCCCCATGGGGCGGGACGAGGACCAGAAGCTGCTGAACTGCGTTGACACCTCCGGCGGGGTTCCCAGGACGGTGATCGTGGACCGCTTCGGCAATGCCGTTTACTACCACGACCAGACTTTCCGCAGCGTTTCGGATATCCGGGCAGTATTGAACGCCTTCACGGGAGACGGATATACGGAGTCGAAGGTGCTGGACGCCATACCGCAGGACACCTCGACGCAGTTGTTCCCGGTAAGCAAAGCCCAGGCTATCTATCCGGAGGAAAGCAGCAAATATAAAAAATTCCTGGTCTACGCGGATATCCTGCCAAATCCCTGGCCTGGCTACATCGTGACGGATGACCCGGTCCGCCTGCGGATCGAAATCTCAGCGAAAGACAACCCGGCCACGATCCAGTACCTCGATGATGTGCACCAGGCCGCACCGACCGTGGAGAGCCTGCTGGATCCGGAGAGCGGCGCGTACGTCTACAGCCAGAATATGCCCACTGCGGAGATGCCGGAACAATGGCTGCTGGCACGGCTGCACGACGATACGAAGAACGTCAGCCCCGCCGAATACGCCTACTGCATCCTGGTTCGGGACGAGAAGGACATCGATGGATACGTACAGTATCTGAACAAAGCCGGCGACCAGCATGCCCGCTGGGAATATGCGGAGGAAACAGCCGGACTGCCGGCGGACGGGCAGAAGGCCTACGTCATCCATGTGGTGGATCAGGACGGCAATCCGGTTGAGGAAGTGACAGTGAACTTCTGTACGGACACAGCCTGCACGCCGGAGGAAACCGACGAGGCCGGAATGATTGCCTTTGAAGGCGAACCCCGCGAATATCATGTGCAGATTGTTGACGTGCCGGAGGGATACAGCTACGACGAGAGCTTTGACATATACACGACAGCGGAATACGGCGAATGGGTGCTGCGGGTGAAGAAGGACTGAAGCAACGCAGTCGCCGGAGGATGCGCGGAAGCATGATCACAGCTCCGCATCCGGACGATGCCGCGGCACGTCCCGAAAACGGGCAATCCGGAATTCAGACCATCAAAGTCAAGCGCCACCTGCGTTCCAGTGTTTTCGCAGGTGGCCTTTTCAGTGGCTATAACGATCAAAAATTTTCGTTGACGGGTCGTTGACGATTCGGGGAACATACAGACATAAACAAAGGATGCGAGTCTGATATATCCCTCTTTTTTCTTTCTGCCCTGCGGGCTTGTTTTCTTTCCTGTTTGCATTCGCTGTATTGCGTCTTGCACCCATAGATACGGACGGACAGAAAAAGGCGGCAGCAAAACAGGCCCTTGTTTACACAGCGTTCACATTCGTTCACAGACAATACGTATATATTATCCCGACCGGAGCGCAGCCCCTCTCCGTGTCATCCCGACCGGAGCGCAGCGGAGTGGAGGGATCTCCCCCCCGGAGGACTCAATGATCAAGCGTAAGCGCTTCACCAAATGACGGGCCCTCCGGTGTGAACTGATCGCATATAATGGTAGTGGAATCAAAATACTGCGCATGCAGGGAGAGAGGCTACCA
>OMYT01000148.1 GCA_900315315.1 uncultured Eubacteriales bacterium
GGGGAGGTCTCCGTGACGTATTCGTCCGGGACCTCCTCTTCTTCTATGTCAACTCAGACAGACTTTGCTGATCTGACCGAGACTTCATTCGGGCTGCAGCTGCTCTCACTTCTGAAGCTCTACAGCCTCACCCGGTATGTACCATGATCAAGCTTACTTCCAAAGAAAATATTGACAAAATGAAGGACCGCCTGCAGTTCCTGCAGTACCTGGCAACACACACCGTGGAGGTTGGGCTTACCAGTACCGCCAGCGAGCGCTCGCGGACACTGCTGGCGATCCATGAGCACGGCGCCCCTGCGATGCATATTCCCGCACGGCCGGTGGTGAAGCCTGCGCTTGCGCAGGAATCCACCCGGGCGGAAATGTCCGCCGCGATGCTTTCCGCCTGCGCTGCCGCGAACGACGGCGACCTGTCCGCCGTCACTTCCGCCCTGGAGGATGCCGGCAAAGCCGGCGTGGACGGCATCCACGCCTACATCGACAAAGGGATTCCGCCGCCCAACAGCCCGATTACCCTTTCCGGCGGCTGGATGCGCAACCCTGTCTCAAAGAAACCGGTGCACATAAAAGGAAAATCCGGCACGACCCCACTGGTCGATACCGGACAGCTGTACAACGATTTTGACTGGGAGATCACCGGGAAATAACTTCAAAGCAGAATGCCCTGATCTGAAACTCGGATCAGCCAGGCCCGGCATGGTGCTCCGTCCGCACCGCCCAGATTAATCGGAGCCGCATTCAAAAAATAAATGCCATCGTCCGCTTCGTTTAGCCTGATTCCCTCAAGCAAGACGATATTGCTTCCCAACATGATCAAATGGACTGCCATTGGCGCATCTTCCGGCCCGACAGTCTGCGATTCATTCCCAAGGAGCAGAATCTTATGATCTGCGAAGACTTTTGCAGCGTCTTCTGTCACGGTGCACTTGCCCTTTAACAGGATCCTATTGAAGCAGTCGCAATCAGCAATATCGGTGTACGCAGATGTTGCCTTTGCCTTATTGATGAGATTCTCAGCATCTGCTGCAGAAAGATCACCTTTATGTGAAGCAACATACGCATATCCGATGAAATGCCGGAGACCGATCTGATCGATGGTTTTTCCTTCGTTAAGAAAGTGATACGGTGCATCCACATGCGTTCCGTTATGGGCGCACATTTTCAGCGCTGTTACATTGCAGACAGCTCCATCGTTGATTTTCATGAAATCAATTTTCTCAGGGGGGGGGATCCCCGGGATAAACTGCGCATCCGAATACTTCCTGCGAGATATCAATAATCTTCATATTACGGATAGCCTCCTTAGCTTGATTTTGTTTCTCCGATTCATTCATGCCAGTTTGCTGATTATCATTGAGTAGGTAAATTGATTGTGAATCCCACAAAGAATTATATCATACAGGTGAGTAAATGGATATTACCTCTGCCATCATGGACCAGGAACTCGGCCGCTCTGCCTTTACGGTAGAGCGGCTTACTTATACCCGGACTGCCGAAGGGACGACTTCCCGCAGCGTGACGCACCAGGCGATGGGATGCGTTCATCCCGGAACCCCAGAGATGATCCAGCTGCTGCCGGAGGAGGAACGGCATGAGGAGTTCATTGCGATCTATACCGATTTTGCGCTGTCCCTGGGAAAGGATCACGGATCAACCTATACCGGCCCGGACCGCATTCACTGGAACAACGAAACCTGGCGCGTTGTCCGCGTCCGCGACTGGGCGATGTTCGGATATTATCAGGCTTTGGCGGTGAAGATCATTGAATGAAACAATTTTCAAGGCGCTCTGCGCCTGCCTCGGGCTGTCGCCCTCTTCGGAACAGGCGCTTTCATTAATCCGGCAGGCGTATACGGAACCGGAGAATTCGCCGCAGCCGGCAAGGACCGCTGACGTGATTTACTGGTCGCTTTCACCGGAACAGGGGAATGACCCAGCATCCTACAACGAAACCGCTGCTGCCTCAGGAAGTCATAAGCCGACAGTGCATCGGTTTCTGGCTTATCAGCTGCTGATTGTCTGCTATGGCCCCAGCTGTGAAACTAATGCTCGAAAGATCAGGGCCTTTCTGTATATCGACGGGGCTAATCTGCCACGCGGGATCCTGAGAAAGGCCGGGATCTATCCGATTCCGGATCCGTCTGCACCACAGCTCCTCTATGAGCCGGAAGGCTCCCTCTGGCGCAGGCGCGCAGATCTCACAATCTCCCTGCGCATCAAAGATACCCTGGTCTACACCGCCGGCAGGGGAGCCATTACCACCGCCCCTGCTATCATTCTTTACAAAACCAACCCCTAACCACATTGTAGCCGAAGGGGTTCGGGGGCGATCGGAAAGCCCCCGAAAAAGGAGCCCTTATGCTATCCGTAAACCCGATTGCCCGCGTCGTCGTCAACGCTGTCCGCTCTTCCGCCTCCCCGGCATCCTTCGATACCGGCCTGCTTCTGATCAAGGACACAAACTATGCCGATTCCCGCCGCCTGGCGACGGCGGATGATTCAGCGGCTGCGGTGGATCAGTTGACGACGTGGGGATTTGATTCATCGTCGGAGGCTTATATGGCTACGATGAAGTACTTTGCGGCTTCGCCGGCTCCTTCCCGACTGCTGCTTTCCTGCTATCCTTCTTCTGAAACGCTGGTGGAGGCCCTGACGGCGGTACTGGATGTTACGGCTTCCTTTTATGGTGTTGCGGTAGGGCAGGAGGAGACGGATGCCCGGATCCTGGCATTGGAGGAATACATCTCCGGCCTCGATCGGCCGCTGATGCTCTTTGTGCCAGTGATCGGCACAGCTTCCGCAGTGGTTGCCTCCGGCAGCCTGCTGCAGACGCTGTATTCCCGGCAGAGCCAGCGGGCAGTTCCGTTCTTCTGCACGGCTGTC
>OMYT01000064.1 GCA_900315315.1 uncultured Eubacteriales bacterium
CAAGGCGTTGAGATCTTCTAACCTTGCACTTATTATACCATGAACCACGCCCTACACGTTGAATTTGTTATGTTTTTGGTTTGTTGAGCAAACCCTATATACAGACGAAGGACGGATTTAGTCTCCACTATGATGAATACGGATCGGGAGAACAACATATCATTTCTGCTCAGGTTGGGTTTTATCCAACGGGAATTCAGTATGCACTGGCTGAAAAGGGATACCATGTGTGGTGTCTGACGCTCCGGGGCTTTGCTCCATCGGATTACGTGACGGATGATTACGGAGACACCTGGTATGACGTATTTGCGGATGATGTGATCTGCCTGGCGGATGCAAAAGGAATCGGACGATTCGGTTATATCGGCGCCTCTCACGGTGCGGGAGTGGGCTGGCACCTGACGCTTTGCCATCCGAAACGTATACAGGCTTTTGTCGCAATAGTTCCGGGACCTCACAGCCTGGCGGAAGGCGCGATGTCCTACCGCCAGATGCTGATGCAGGGATTGATCCAGTCTCCACCGGCTTTTGATCCGCCGATCGATCATGATCCGGGACGGGAAGCACGCCGTGCACAGCGGGAGGGGTGGCTGGCAGGACTGCCGGAAGCAGATCCGCTGGAAAAGCGGGTGGATTACAGAAGGCCGCTTATGCACTGCGGGACGGAAGAAAGACTGCGTGAAGCATTATCCTCTATCCGGACGCCGACGTTGATCCTCGGTGGTATGGATGATCCGATCAGCACCCCGGAACTGATGACACGGACAGCACGCTGTCTTCCACATTGCAAGCTAATAATATATTCCAATTGCGGGCACAATATCGACACGGATCTGACAGAAGAATTGACAGAAGAGGCAGATCGCTTTCTTACGCAGGTAGCGAAAAACGGGAAATGGTATACGTTCCAGACGGAGGGTTCCGGCGTTTTGTAATATATCACGACGGAGAGATTGCGGCAGAGGCATCTCCTTTCGAAACATTTTCTACATGAAACGATGCAGGCCTGATATAAAGTACTGGATCAGCATCGAACAGAAAACGGAAGTTATATTCTGACAGGGTCCAAAAGCGTGCCTGCATTCAAAGCGGGGAATGTCGCGGGGAATGTCAATGAAGAGAACAAGTGGGTAACGCTTTATGCCTATATGGCGCAATAAGGGACAGATTCAGTCTGAATGCGTCTGCATGAGGGAGCTCGATTAACGATTTGTTAGCACGCCTTTACATCCCAGGATTTCTTCAAGCTCCGGTGTGATAAGTGAGAAAATCTCGTATAAAAAATCTTCCCTTTCATAATCACTTCTCACATCTACTCTCAGGATTCCCATATGATTAAAAGCATCTTCTGATACCCTCAGGCATAATTCAACTGTACCGATAACACCTGATCCTGACCTATCGACAATGGAAAGCCTCGCAAACCAGCCGTTATCATAAGCTGTTTTCCAGAAACCTATTGTTTCTGACATCTTTTCTTTTGTTGCATAGAAAAAAATATCACCATTGCAATTATCACTGTTAAAGAACGGTAGCGCATTTTTGTCACTGTATACTTTCAGCAAATCATCGCAGTCTTCATCCCGAAGCAATCTGACTGTAAACTTTTCACTCTCAAATGTCGGACATATGCTGTAAATATTCATGGGATACCTCCGGAACCTCCGGATATCAATTGGCCTGCCTTTAAAATATCTCTATGCAAATTTTACCACCAACACCTTGGTATTACAACACAAACAGCCATACAGACGCACAGCAGCGTCGGGTTTTTGCCGGATGGACACAGGTATGCAAGGTCTGATAGAATAGCGGCGGGAAAGGGTTCAGGAAACCCTTACGAGGAGGTTCTGTGAAAATGGTTATAAGCAAGACAAAATATAAGGCTTCAGAAGCGGAGATCAGGGAATTGTTTTCTTTTCACAAAGTGGGGAATGTGATAGACACAGCTGCCCTTGGAAACGGGGAATTCAATTCGGCATACAAAGTTTTATGCGATAACGGTGTTAGTTACGCATTAAAGATCGCGCCGCCGGAAGGCTCAAAGGTTCTGAACTATGAAAGAAACATGATGAAAGCAGAGGTTTTCTGGTATTCGCAGATGCATGAAAAGACAGATATCCTCTGCCCTGAGGTTTATGTTTCCGATTTTTCCAAAGAAATCATAAAGAGCAACTGCTTTATCATGGAGATGATGCCGGGGGAACCGTTGTGGGCTATGGGCTTCTCCGCTGAGGAATATGAAGCGGTTCAGAAGCAGAAAATCTGTATGCTCACTAAAATACACAGGATTACAAACGACGGATACGGCTACATCCAGACGGGACTTATGGCTTCATGGTATGAGGCCCTGAAAGATATGGCGATCAGGCTGGTTGCCGACTGTAAAAGCCTTGGCCATGACACGCCTGACGGAGAACGGTTTGTACGACTGATTGACAAACATGAAAAATTGCTGGAGGCAGTGCCTTGCAGAATGGTGAACTTTGACCTGTGGGACAGCAATGTTCTCTATAACGCGAGGACAGGAAAAATCTGCTGGATCGATCCGGAACGCGGCTTCTGGGGTGATCCAGTTGCAGATTTTATAACACTCGGTCCAGGGCAAAAAGCGCCTCTTTCGGCCAAACAGAAGGAACTGGATTTTTATAACGATATGGCCTGGGAAAAAATCTTTATCACTGAGGAAACAGAGATCAGATATGCCCTTGCAGTCTGTTATCTTGCGCTTATTGAAGAAGTTGAAAAATATGTCAGGTATGAACCGGACAATCCCACTTATATCAGGAACACCATTGATTCAAGAGAAATGTATGATATGGCATTCGGGCTACTTTGACAGATAAAAAAATTCAGTGTACCGGCAGTAACGGATCGGCAGGGTAATGAAGCAATTAGATTCGGCTGCGGATCAAAAAGTACGGTTGGTGGCAAAAAGATTGCCAGGTGGACATGGGCTGACAGGTTTGATAAAATATCAGCATTAAAGGAAACGGAGGCAGCCACAGAAGGATGATTTCGGCTTCGGCTGCTCCGGCTGACCGCGGAGGAATATCGGATACTGTGTGATGGATGATCTGTTATGAAATATATTTTGCAGATTTATACAGGGTTCAGTGATACTTCCTGTTATCGGGCGGAGGAGATGATCGACCGGATCAGAACGATTACTTCACGTATCAGGGTTGATAAGATTATTATCGGCTGGAGCAGGGAAGCATCTGTTTACAGGAAGCTTGCGACTTTCCTTCATGAGCGGGGAATACAGATGCTGCTCTGGCTTCCTGCTTTTTCAGAGGGCATTGAAGGTTTTCGGCCGGATCAGGCGATGGATGTTTTCGGAAAGCCGGTCATCGGACCTGAATCCACGGAAGATCAATCGTTTCATTTTGTATGCCCGTCATCCGGCCATAACGCCCGGATCGTGACCGATACTTTTGAGAAGCATTTTTCAGATTGTGGCTTTGACGGTGTTTTTCTCGACAGGATCAGAAGCCAGTCTTTTGAAACCGGTATATCCGGCGTATTAAGCTGCGCCTGCAAAAGGTGCAGGAAATCTTTTTCGGAAAAAGGCGTGAATATCGATGAAGTAAGAAACCTGTATGAGGAACAGGGGGATGCCTTCTTTGACATGGCATCATGGCCGATGAACGGTGAGTTTGTTCTTGAGAAACTGTCTGCGCAGCGCTTTTTTGAAGCTAAAGAGAAGATCATCGCCGAAGCGGTTATCGGATTGGCAGGGTATTTCAGGAGCAAAGGGCTTATTGTCGGACTGGATCTGTTTGCTCCGGTGATCAGCCGTTTTGTAGGCCAAAACTATTTGCTGATTGCCAAAGCAGCTGATTTCATAAAGCCAATGCTGTACCGGAAGACAGAAGCTCCGGCCGGTATCGGATATGAATATGCGCTTTTTGAAAAGTATGCACCGGGGGCGCGGAGCGAACTTAAACCGGTTATGGATAAGGACTTTCTTTATTCCCAGCTTCAGGCAGTTAAAGATCTTCCCTGTGAGCAATATCCGGGTATCGAGATTAATTACGATAAAGATCTTGTAAAAACAGATGCGGAATATATCCGGGAATCATTGGCAGCAATCAGGGAATGCGGACTTGACAGAGCTGCTATGTGCTGGGATATCATGCAGGCACCGGAGGCCCACATTGAGGCAGCAGCTGCGATCAGAGGAGAAAGACACTGTCGGACAGCACAGAAGGATGGATGAATCAAAATGCATTTTGTGGATGCAAAGGGGATTCTGACCGGCGGAAAAGGCCGTTTCGGGATGAATATTTACCGTGGGTGTTCCCATGGCTGTATTTACTGCGACAGCCGCAGCCGGTGCTATCAGTTTACCCATGCTTTTGAAGACATTGAAGTGAAACAGAATGCGCCAGAGCTGCTGGAACAGGCGCTGAAGTCGAAACGGCAGAAGGCGATGATCGGCACAGGCTCCATGTCTGACCCGTATATGCACTGCGAAGAGGAACTGGAACTCACCCGGAAGTGCCTGGAAATCATCTGCAGACACGGATTCGGCGCGGCGATCCAGACAAAATCCGACCGGATCCTGCGGGATATCGATCTGCTGGAGGAGATCAACCGGAGAGCCAAATGCGTGGTCCAGATCACGCTGACAACCTGGGACAAGCGACTGTGCGGGATTCTTGAACCGAATGTATGCAATACACAGCGTCGGGTTGAGGTACTGGATGAGATGCGGAAACGCGGGATTCCGACCATTGTATGGCTGACGCCGATTCTGCCGTTTATCAACGACACAGAGGAAAACATCAAAGCAATCCTGGAAGCCTGTGCGCAGGTAAAAGTTAAAGGGATCATCTGCTTTGATATGGGGCTGACCCTGCGGGAAGGTGACCGGGAATATTATTATGCAGCGCTGGACAGGGAATTTCCCGGATTGAAGGAAAAATATATCCGAACTTACGGGAACGCATACGAACTGTCCAGCCTGAACAGCAGGCAGCTGATGGATTTGTTCCGGTCTTTCTGCCGGAATCACGGGATCCTGTACAAACCGGATGAATGCTTTGACTACATGATTCATCTGCCGGACAAGTTTGAGCAGATGTCGTTTCTGGAGTAATAAGAATATGACAAATGCAAGGTTTACATAAGGCTGAATACATGTTATAATAAAAAGCTTCAAAAAATATCTTATACATAAACCGAATAATCCGAACAGACAGAATTGTGACAGATATCGTCTGATTTCCACAGAATGACAGAATGGATGAATTTTCCCGGAGATTTTCCGATCGACCTGACATTGATGATGGAGGATGGAAACTTGGACAAATGGAACAGGTTCCTTGGCCGACGGTCCAGAAGTGAAAGAATGCTGGATGAGTTCAGCTCAGCCAAAGCCGCTCCCGTATGGGGCTTTTTCGTTCTGGTTGCGCTCTATATTACCGGTGTTGTCATGGTGAACAAGACCTCCGTATCCGATGGCGTTATTCTGATTTTTGACCAGCCGATTGCACACAGGTCGCTTACGGGAGCTTTCTCCTCTATCTCCAACCTGTGCCTGGTGATGCTGGTGGTTCTGTATAAAAAGCCCGGTTTCTATGTTTCTCTTTTTGCTCTTGCAACCTCTTTTCCCGCGCTCATTACGCGGATCCTTCATCATAATTATACCGTGATTCCGGGAATCTTCGTGAATTGCGTGATGATTATCATTATCATCATCATCTACAGAACGACCAGCCGATCTGCCCGATATCAGGAAAAAATGAGGGACCTGGCGCTAACGGACCGCCTGACAGGTTTGCCGAACCGTTATGCGGCTTCTGAAATGATGAATGGTCTGATCCAGAAGAATGAACCGTTTGCCTTTGCTGTGATCAACCTCAATTATTTCAAAAATATCAATAACGCCATGGGTCAGCAAGCCGGCGACAAAGCGTTGATTCAAATCGGAAATCGCTGGCAGAAACTGGCAGACGACGGTACAACAGGCACAAATGATTTTGTTGCCAGCCAAAGCGGCAATGAATTTTCCGTTATCATCCGAGATTATGCTTCTGAAGAACAACTGCGCAACAGCGTTGAAAGGTATGCCGACGCACTGAAGGAAAAAATCGTGATTGACGACAGCGATTTTGTTCTAACGGCCAGTATCGGTTATGCTACTTTCCCGGGAGATGCAAAAGACGGCGATACCTTGCTTAATTGTGCATATTCTGCGATGATTCAGGCCAAGAAGATGGATCATACCGGCCTTATCTGCCGGTTTGAGACGGGAATGCTTGGCAGCAGCCATACCATTGAAATGGAAAGCAAGATCAGAAGTGCCCTTGACAACGGCCGGTTCTTTTTCAATCTCCAGCCGCAGTTCGATATGGATCATAAACTCCGGGGCTTTGAGGCACTGGCTCGTATGAAGGATGAAAACGGGCAGTTTATCAGCCCGGGTGAATTCATTCCTGTGGCTGAAAAAGCGGGCCTGGTGGACAGGATCGACCATGAGGTGCTGATCGGTGCTACGGCGTTTATCGGGGAAATGGTTCAAAAGTATCACTCTGACGTCATTCTCAGTGTGAATGCTTCTGTTCGCCATCTGCTGCGAAACGGCTTTGTGGATGAAATCCGGGAGGCACTGAATTCCAGCGGCCTTCCTGCGGAACAGCTGGAGATTGAGATCACGGAATCCGTCATGATTGATTCCGTTGAAAAAGCGATCGAATGCATCCATCAGCTTACGGAACTGGGTGTGCATATTGCTATTGATGACTTTGGAACGGGTTATTCTTCTCTCAGTTATCTGAATACCTTCCCGGTAGATGTGCTGAAGGTAGACCAGTCCTTTATCATCAAAATGCATTCCGGAGAAGCATCAAAGCAATATGTGGCCGCTATTATCGCGATCGGCCATGTGATGAACTTCCGGGTTGTGGCTGAAGGTGTTGAGGAAACCGATCAGTTGGAAGACCTGAAGGAAATCGGCTGTGACTATATTCAGGGTTTCCTGTGGGGCAAGCCCATGTCCCCGGAGGATGCCGCCAAGCTGATGGAGGAGGAAAGTGTTCGCTGTGGTTAAAGAGGTTCTCGGTGCGGGAAACGCTGTTAACGAAACAGCGGTCAGCCGGAAATATGAAAAACTGACACTCGGCCTGATTGAGCGGGGCATTTCCATTACAACGATGGAAAGCTGCACTTCGGGACAGATAGCCTCCCTGATTTCAGATACGGAAGGCTCTTCCGCAATTCTCAAGGGAGCGTTCATCACCTACTCAAATGAAGCCAAGATCCGTCAGGGGGTTCGGGCTGAAATCATCGACACATACGGTGTCTATTCTGCCGAGACGGCAGCAGCGATGGCTGAAGCCTGCCGCGCGGCATATGGCGCCGATATCGGTACCGGCATTACCGGAAGCTTCGGAAATGCTGACCCCAACAATGCGGACAGTATTCCGGGAGAGGTCTATTTTGCGATTGCCACTGCTCAGGGTACAGAGGCTTTCCACTGTACAGTCCCTGCACAAACCTCGCGCCGGGCATACAAATTGTATATGGCGGATGTGATCGGGGACTGCCTGCTGAGCAGGATAACGGGTGCTAACTGAATGAAGCAGCGAAAAATACATGAGGGAGGAACAAAGCAAATGACGGATAAAAAGAGAAGTATGTTTATCAGCTATTCACATTTTGACCGGAAACAGTGTGACCGTATTGCGAATGCGATTGAAGTGACAAATAAGTTTATAATCTGGTACGACAAGGGATTGAAGCCGGGAGAGGTATACCGGAAAGAGATTGCGGAAAGACTGAAGGAAACAGAAGTGTTTATTCTGCTGATCTCCAATGCTTCGGTAAAGTCCGAATGGATTATGGATGAAGTAGAGTTTGCCAAAAGTAACCATTGCCGGATTATCCCGGTCTGGCTGGAGCCCGTTGTGATGCCAGCGGAACTGGAGATGATTGTTCTGCGGCATCACGGACTGTTCTGGTATAAATACCAGGATGATAAAGCCTTTACCAGTGACCTGCTGTGTTTTGTCGGTGAAGACATGGAACATTCGGATGAATGGCAGGAAAACAAGGAAGAATTCAGTACGGAATGGTGGGATACGAACAGTCAGGAGATTCGTGAGGCGCTGGATAAGGAGGCAGCTGAAGAGTATGCATACTGCTATGAAGCAGATCATGCGCTGACGCTGGCACGCTGGTATTATTATGGCAGCGACGAAACAAAGATCGATCCCAAGAAGGCTCTTTTCTATTTCAAGATTTCCGCTTATAACGGAAACCAGGACGCAGCGTTCCAGCTGCTCCAGATCGAACTGGAACAGCTGGAACAGGAGAAACAGACAGAAGAGAACTATCGGGCATATATCCATAAGGCAGAAGAAATGTATAAGGAAGGATCTGTCCCTGCCGGACTGTTCCTCGGAAATGCTTATTACTATGGCCGTTACGGCTGTCCAGAATACGCCGCAAAGAGCGCCGCGATCTATGAAGATTGTGCCCGGAAGGGAAATGCCAGGGCACAGTACCTGATGGCCTGGTATTATTATCACGGAATCGGGGTTAAACAGGACTATGATCTTTCCGTCATGTACGCGCAGCTTGCCGTTCAACAGAAATATATGAAGGCATACCGGCGGATGGGGATTTTCTACAGAGACGGGCTTGCTTTACCCCAGGATTATAAAAAAGCCATCGAATTTTTCGAGGAGGGGAAAAAAGCCGGAGACTATTACTGTTTCTGCCTGCATGGGCAGATGTATGCCGAAGGACTTGGCGTGAGGCGGAACAATAAAAAAGCGTTGGAATTGTTCAAACTGGGGGAAAATGCTCCGATCAAAGGGAACAGATATTCAGTTTACAAAAGCAAGCAGGCGCTGGGATATTTCTATGAATTAAAAGGCCCCAAAAT
This sequence comes from uncultured Eubacteriales bacterium, assembly GCA_900315315.1. Classification (GTDB taxonomy): domain Bacteria; phylum Bacillota; class Clostridia; order Christensenellales; family Aristaeellaceae; genus Aristaeella. The sequence goes on from OMYT01000064.1 coordinate 8,897, forward strand.
GTTTTCCGAAGCAGCGAAAAAATATATGGAAGGCTATCAGTTGGGGAATTTTGCCTGCAAGCAGGACTATCTGCGTGTAACAGCCGAAACATATCAACCTGAACAAACAGACGGACATTATTCTTTCCTGGACTGATCCGAAAAACAATTATAGAGTCAGCTTTCCGAAACGGAGTTTATTGTTCCGGAAGTCTTGCTTTATGCTCAGCTGCCGCCATTGCGGCAAGGCCGGCGAGAACAAATCCGTAGGTGACCCATTTGGGGATCATCTCCCCGTGAAAGAGGATTTTACCATCCAGAGCAAATTCCGCAACGATGACCACCCCGCAGACCAGCAGGCCCACCAGTGCAGGGCTAAAGCGCTCCAGGAATGTATAACGCTCTTTTTTCATCATGCCGGGGAAAACGATGCCGGGAACCGGGGACGGCATTTTTTCCTTTTTCCGGATTCCGTGCCAGATCAGCACGCCTTCGCAGAAGAGGAAGCAGAACAGCTGCTCCGAACGGACAAAAAGCCATTTGATGGACATGGCTCTCAGGCTCTCACAGAAAATCTGCGGGAGGCAGAGATAGTACATCGTGCGCAGAAAACGATCCCGGTCATTTTTGTGATACAGGGACAGGACCATCGCGATCAGGGAGAACAGGCCTTCGAACATGAACACGGCCAGATAAAACTCGGAATAGCTTTCATCATAAACAAACTCAACCGTGACGGGGAAGAAGATTCCTTCCTCCATCCAGGCACCGACGCCGAGCATAACCTTTTCCATGGCGAGGAAACCTTCGGCAAAGCGCACCATGGCAGCCAGGAAGGCACCCATGGGAGCGAAACTGTTCAGGGTGCCCCGGCCGCTGAGGCCGAGAACTTTCGCGCTCAGCCAGACAGCCAGCGTTACTCCGGCTGCGCCGCCGTAGTAGCTCAGTTCATCGTATTTCAGGGAGAACAGCGCCGGATGTGTGTTGATCCGGCAGAGGAACCAGACGAGCCGCGCGCCGGCGATGCCCAGCACAATACCGAGAATCAGAGTCAGTCCGCTGAGGGCGGCTGCACGGCCTGCGGGCAGCTCCTTCCGAGCGCTCAAAAAAAACCACAGGATGCACGCGGCGACGCTGCATCCCATGAAAATCAGATATGGTGTCAGATTAATTTCCATATTGTAACCATATGCGAGGGTTTTTTCGTCCATCACAGGCATCGACGGCGCTTGTCCCTCATGCTCCTTTTTCGTTTCGGTAAGCGGAAAGAATTAACTATCGGGTTAATTTGCTCCGGACATATCCCAGGCACTGGCAAAATAGATGATATCCGTGATGGGCCGTTCGCTGCCGGACTGGACGTTGTTGAATTTCCTGTTCAGGAAAACCAGAGAGGCAGACAGACCGCCGTCCAGTGTGTAGGCACATTGGACCGGCGCGAGGGACATAACCATATCACGGAACCGGTTCAGTTCCTGTCCCCAGTGGGCGCAAGTTACCACCATGTATTTCAGCTTGTCGATCTGTGCGATGCAGAGGCGAATCTCGCCGGCGCCGGGTTTCGCATAGGTAGGGGAACGGTCCGGATTCATGATGATCTCATCCGGCACGGGCTTCCCGTCGATCACAAGGGCAGGTCCGAACTGGAAAGCGTTGACCACCTTTTTCCCGTCCACCATTGTTTTGTCGACGGCAGCCAGGTCCTGGTCCGCCGAAAGGATGTGGAAATCGCCGTCCTCATCAATGAGCAGCATATCCAGCGAAGGTTCCACGGATTCGGAATACACCGTGCCCTGCCGCATGATATAGTTCGTGGATTTGTTGCCAGCAAAGGCAGCGCAATAATCGCCGTTAACCGCGAAGACCGCATTCTTCAGCGCGGCGATCGCTTTGGCAGGCTTGACCGCCTGGGAGCGGAACGGATTGGCTTCGTCCGCCGAAGCGGTCCGGATCTGGGAAGGATCCTTGATCTCGATGATGGCATAATAACAGGTAACGAGCCATTCCTCGTGCAGGTCAACCGTATGGCGTTCCACCCTGATAGTGGGATCTTCGTAGACCTCAATGTCTTTACTGTATTTATAGGCCGGGAGCTTATATCCGCCGTCCAGGTTGAGCGGCAGGGGCTTGAAAACACCGCCGGATTCTTCCGTGATGTGGATGTCGGCAGTGCCGGCGCAGGCGGAAGCGGCGGCAAGGACCAGCATCAGGGCAGCCAGAAGCGAAATCAGTCTCTTCATATCGCGGAAAAACCGTCCTTACTCTCAAAATACGGCAAAAAGAGCCGGTTTTGTTATTATATCAATGAAGTTTTTGCAAGTCAAACAAAAAGGGATCCATCCGGACGGAAGGATCCCTTTGACAGTTAAACAAGTGTAAGACGACTTATTTGAAGTACCTCTCCAGCAGGCCCTTGAAGGCTTTTCCGTGCCTGGCCTCGTCCCTTGCCATTTCATGCACGGTGTCATGGATGGCATCCAGGC